>NZ_JAULSF010000001.1:2682500-2943089 GCF_030518355.1 Agrobacterium sp. V1 | reverse complement strand
TGCCGATTTGTCCCCTGCCGCATCAGAGCAAGCTGCATCACATGCCTTCGGTGCGCGGTCCCCATCAGCCACCGCACCCATCGCCAAATTCAATTGCATATTGCCGCCTTTCAAATTGCCAATCATAGCCTGACGATCAAAAATCGATCGCCAGAGATCCCCCTCGTATTATTCCGGCCTTCAGTGCTCCCCTCGAAAGAGCATCAAAGGCTACTACTTGTTTGCGAGCCGGTTATCCCATTTCCCTCCCCCTCATGGAGAGGCCTGCGACACGCTAAAGACGCTCCTTTCGCCACAACCCTAAGGCGTATGCTTGAGGACAAAAAACCCCTGCCCGTTCCGAGACCGAAACGGCGCAAAAAGCTCCATGACCTGAGAAAACGGGCCCCGAAAGACCCGCCAGCAAGAAGGTGAATATCGTCGATACGATCATCGAGATAATCTGTGGACTGAGATCCGCACCCCTTGTTGGAATGCATTTAGGCAGGATCGTGGGGAGAGATCAATGGCGTTTTTTCTGCAAAAACTCAGATCGGCCATTGACTCACAAAGGCCGTTTTGCATCACGGGCAAGGCCCGAAGCAGAATCGCTTATGAATCAATGAGATTCAATTTTGGCAATTTTAGAGAGCCTGTTTTGGCAAAAAAATAAAAATCTTCTTGACTCAAAACTCGTCACGACTTCCGTAGAGAAAGCTTCCCATTTTCCGAGAGACCTCCGGCAAGCCATTGTTTTTATTTAATATTTCCTGTCGTCCATCTGACACGCGTTTGTCACGTTACGGCAGGAATGATTAACAGGCAGTTAGAATCACAAAAAGCCCGGTCAAAAGACCAGGCTTTTTGAATAGTTATTTGTGATTAGCCGGATTAGGCCGAAAGAGCCTTAACGCGCTGTGCGAGACGCGACACCTTGCGGGATGCGGTGTTGCCATGCAGGACGCCGCGGGTAGCTGCGCGCTGGATCTCGGGCTGAGCAGCCTTCAGAGCTTCGGTGGCAACAGCCAGATCGCCGGAAGCGATTGCTTCCTCGACCTTGCGAATGAAGCCGCGAACGCGCGAACGGCGAGCCTTGTTGACTGCGGTACGGCGAGCGATCTTGCGGGTCGCCTTTTTCGCCGAAGTTGTATTGGCCATGTATGCCTCTCTTCGAATTCAAACCAAATTCCGCAACCAGAGGATCGGGTCGTTCGACGACCTCACTTAACCCAAGAATGCGGGAGTAATTTCGGACAAGCCGGATGGCTTTCCTTAACCGTGGGCGGGCATATACCGCTAAAGCGCACGCCCGTCAACGCGCAAATGGCGGAAAACGCCGATATTCCGACTCCTTAGCGATTCCGGAAAACGGGTTTGCGTTTTTCGATGAAGGCCGCCATGCCCTCCTTCTGGTCCGCCGTTGCAAAGAGCGACTGAAAGGACCGCCTTTCATATCGCAGGCCTTCGGCCAGCGACATCTCAAAGGAGCGATTGACGCTTTCCTTGGCCATAAGAACAGAGGCACGCGACAGCGAAGCGATACGGGTAGCAGCTTCCACAGCCTCCTCCATCAGATTTGCGGACGGAACGATGCGCGAGACGAGGCCTGAACGCTCGGCCTCCGCCGCATCCATCATGCGGCCGGTCAGAACCAAATCCATGGCCTTTGCCTTGCCCACTGCCCGTGTCAGCCGCTGTGAGCCGCCCATGCCGGGAATGACGCCGAGGGTGATCTCCGGCTGGCCGAACTTCGCCGTTTCCGAAGCAATGATGAAATCGCACATCATCGCGAGCTCGCAGCCGCCACCGAGCGCAAAACCCGAAACGGCAGCGATGACCGGCTTCCTCGTTGACGCAACCTCATCCCAGCCGCCGAGAAAATCACCGACATAGGCGTCGACGAAATCCAGCCCCTGCATCTCCTTGATGTCGGCGCCTGCGGCAAATGCCTTTTCCGAGCCGGTGATGATGATTGCACCAATGGAATCATCGGTGGAGAATGAAGAGAGAATGTGCCGCAGCTCTTTCAGAAGCACCGAGTTGAGAGCGTTGAGCGCCTTGGGGCGATTGAGCGTTATGACGCCCACCTCATCACGCTTTTCGACCAGTATCGTTTCATAGTCCACGGCAATCTCCCCTTCTCCGTTGTTGCGGCCCATTACTCTTGGCTCAGTCACTTCTGGCAGGCGGCGCAATAAAAGGTCGAACGACCGGCCTGTACCACTCTCTCAACCGTACCCCCGCAGCCGGGTGTCCGGCAAGGCTGGCCTTCCTGATCGTAGACCGAAAAGGAATGCTGGAAATAACCGAGTGTCCCGTCTGTCTGTATATGGTCGCGGAGTGAGGAGCCGCCGGCGGCGATAGCGTCCGCGATCACGTCACGGATTTTTTCCGTCAGATCGATGAGCTGCGCTTTGGGCTTGCCTGATGTCGTGACCAGCGTTCCCGCTGCCCGTAAGGGAGAAAGATGCGCGCGCCACAGCGCCTCGCAGACATAGATATTGCCAAGGCCGGCAATGACCTTCTGATCCAGCAGCGTGCCTTTCAAGGGCTGGCTCTTGCCCTCAAACCGGCTCGCCAGATAATTGGCGCTCAATGCATTGCCTGTTGGTTCCGGCCCAAGCTCGGCAAAAGCCGGATAGAGATCGAGCTTGTTGCGCTCCACCAGATGCATGAAGCCGAAGCGGCGCGGATCATTATAGATGACGCAGACGCGCTCTTCGCCCTTATCCAGATGAAAGACGACATGGTCGTGTTTGCCATCCTTTGAGCGGGCATAATGAAACGTGCCGGGCGTATTGCCGGCTTCATCCGCGTCCGCCTCGATACGAAACGAGCCGGACATGCCGAGATGGGCAATGATCGTCAGCCCATCCTCCAGTTCGATCAAAAGATATTTCGCCCGGCGTCCAAGCGATATGATCGTTTTGCCTTCGATCAGCGTCGCGAAATCCTCCGGGAACGGAAAACGCAGATCGGGGCGGCCAAGGTGGAGTTTGCGAACCCTTGCCCCTTCCATAGCGGGGGCAAGACCGCGTCTGACAGTTTCGACTTCTGGCAATTCTGGCATCTGGCTTATCCGGCAGTTTATCGTTAGGACCATGTGGTCTATACAATGCACGCGAAATGTCGCGCCCAGGCGATGCGGCAACAGATAGCGTCGCCATGGCGTTTCCGCTATGGTCCGCCACGCAATAAAATGGAGACAGACGATGACCGACGCCCGTACGACCGCAGAAGGCGGCATGGAAACGTCCTATGGCTTCCACAAGGTGGACGAAGGCAAAAAGCAGGGGCTGGTCAACGAGGTCTTCCACAAGGTGGCCAAGCGCTACGACATCATGAACGACGTGATGTCGGCGGGCCTGCACCGGCTGTGGAAGGACGCCATGGTCTCTTCGCTTTCGCCGCGCAAGGATGCTTCCTACAAGGTTCTGGACGTGGCGGGTGGCACCGGCGATATCGCGTTTCGCATCGTCGAGGCCTCCAACCGTCTGGCGCACGCCACCGTTCTCGATATCAATGGCTCGATGCTGGCGGTCGGCGAGGAACGTGCGGCAAAAAAGAAGCTTTCCGACAATCTGACCTTCGTTGAGGCCAATGCCGAAGAACTGCCCTTCGAGGCGAATTCATTCGACGCCTATACGGTCGCTTTCGGCATTCGCAACGTGCCGCGCATCGATGTCGCGCTGAAGGAGGCCCATCGCGTGCTGAAACGTGGCGGGCGGCTGCTGGTACTGGAATTTTCAGAGGTCGAAATGCCGCTGCTCGACCGCGTCTACGACGCCTGGTCGTTCAACGCCATTCCGCAATTTGGCAAGATGATCACCGGCGACGCCGAACCCTATCAATATCTGGTCGAGTCGATCCGCAAATTCCCCAATCAGGAGGATTTCGCGGCGATGATCCGCACCGCCGGCTTCTCCCGCGTGTCCTACACCAACTACACCGGCGGCATCGCCGCCCTGCATTCCGGCTGGAAGCTTTAAGAGCATGGCCAGCAGAAGCAGGAGACAGGCATAAGCATGAGCACTTTGGGCGCATATTTCCGCCTCGCAAGGGTTGGCTGGGTTCTCGTGCGCGAAGGCGTCGTGTTGGCCCTGCCCTCCGACGACCTTCCTGCTCCCGCGCAAATGCTGAAAGCGTTGCTGAAGCCCTTCGCCCGCAGCAAGGCCAAACGAGCGCAGCGTAGCGACCGGCTGGCAACGGCCGTCGAGCGGCTTGGACCGTCTTATGTGAAGATGGGCCAGTTTCTGGCCACCCGGCCGGATGTGGTGGGAGCCGATTTCGCCGACGATCTCGCAAGCCTTCAGGATCGCATGGCATTTTTCCCGGCTGCCGCGGCGAAGGCCAATATCGAGGGCTCGCTCGGACGCACGGTTTCCGACCTCTACAGGGAATTCGGTGACCCGATCGCGGCCGCCTCCATCGCCCAGGTTCATCCGGCAATGGTGGATACGCCGAAGGGACCACGCAAGGTGGCCGTCAAGGTCATTCGTCCCGGCGTGCGCCAGCGTTTCCAGAACGATCTGGAGGCGATGTATCTGATCGCCGACCTGCAGCAGCGCTTTGTCCGTTCAGCCCGCCGTCTGCGGCCGGTCGAGGTGACACGCACGCTGGAACAGACAACCAAGATCGAGATGGATCTGCGGCTCGAGGCCGCCGCCCTTTCCGAGCTTGCCGAAAACACAAAGGATGATCCCGGTTTCCGTGTTCCGGAAGTCGACTGGGAACGCACCGGCCGCGATGTCGTCACCATGGAGTGGATCGACGGCGTCAAGATGTCGGATATCGAGGGGCTGAAGGCCGCCGGTCACGACCTGAACCAACTGGCCGATACGCTGATCCAGTCTTTCCTGCGGCACACGCTGCGCGACGGCTTTTTCCATGCCGACATGCATCCCGGCAATCTCTTCGTCGACGACAAGGGCATGATCGTCGCGGTGGATATGGGCATTGCCGGACGGCTCGGCAAAAAGGAACGCCGCTTCCTCGCCGAAATCCTCTATGGCTTTATCACGCGCGATTACATGCGGGTGGCAGAGGTGCATTTCGAGGCCGGTTATGTGCCGGGCCATCACGATAAAGCCAGCTTCGCACAGGCGATCCGCGCCATTGGCGAGCCGATCCACGGGCAACCGGCCGAGACGATCTCCATGGGCAAGCTGTTGACCCTGCTGTTCGAGGTGACCGAACTTTTCGACATGGAGACGCGGCCGGAACTGGTGATGCTGCAAAAGACCATGGTGGTGGTGGAAGGCGTATCACGCATGCTCAACCCGCGCTTCAACATGTGGAAGGCGGCCGATCCGGTCGTCGGCGGCTGGATCAGGGACAATCTCGGTCCCAAGCGCATCGTCACCGATCTGAAAGACGGCATGAAGGCCGCTCTAAAGCTTGCCGAAGCGGCACCCGAGATCGCCGCCAAGACGGAAAAGCTGCATTCCGAGCTGATGTATATGAGCGAGAACGGCCTGCGTTTCGATGCCCAGACAGCCGAAGCCATCGGCAAGGCGGAAGCGCGCCACACCAAATGGGGGCGGATTGCGCTCTGGGTGATCGCGCTGACGCTTCTCTATATTGCCATCCGAATCAGCTAAGACATATCTGAACCTTGGAGGTGCGCGATGTCACGGTTGGGCACCTCAGTTACCAAAAACCACCTTTCAAACCGACGTGACGACCGCATGCCATGCTCATGCAATCTAACGAAGAATAGTGACCTGACCTTCTCAACGAAACAGGTGGCCTATGCGACTGTTAACCCTTCTGGTTGGTTCGCTATTCTTCAGTCTTCAACCGGTCGCAGTGCCGGAAGCAGTGGCGCAACACAGGGTCTACGATCCCTGTACGGATGGCAGCATAAGCGATGGCAAGCCGCGCAGTTGCGGCGAGCTGAAGCGGGAATTGCGACGCAGTGACAGGTATGGTCGCAGGGGATGGGATTATTATCGGCCGATGCGGCCCCCGCGCACCGATCCATGCAGGGACGGGCGCGTCAGCGACGGGCAACCGCGATCCTGCGGAGAGTTGCGTCGCTGGTTGAATGGTAGATGATTGCCGGACGGGAATTGAAATTCATGGCAAAAACTCAGGCAGTGAAACAGGCCCTTGTCTATTGTTCGTGGCCGATGGTGTTTTTCTTCGGCCTTGTCGGCTCCTATTTCGCCTTCAACAGCAGCCATCCCATCATGGCGTTTCTCTGCGTCTATGCGGGCGCGGTGTTGAGCCTGTTTCTCCTGGAACGTTATATCCCCTATGAGGTTCAGTGGCTTCAGGGCGATGGCGAAACCGCGACGAGCATCGGCCACACGCTGTTGACCAAGGGTCTGGTCCAGCTTGCCGCCGTTGCGGGAGCAATCTTTCCGATGCTGACCGCCAATGTGCTGCAGCCGCTTGCGGCCATGCGGTTCAATCTGTGGCCTTCCGACCTGCCGATGATCATTCAGGTCGCACTTGCGGTCACCATCGCTGAATTCGGCCTCTACTGGGCGCACCGTATCGCGCATGAGACCGTGTTCTTCTGGCGTTTCCATGCCCTGCACCACAGCGTCGTCCGACTCTGGGTGGTCAATACCGGTCGCTTTCATGTGGCGGATTCGCTCTTCAAGATCGCACTCAGTCAGCTTCCGCTCTATTTGATGGGCGCACCCTTGCACGTTTTCTGGTGGCTTGGCGCCGTTACCGCCTTCATCGGCATTCTGACCCATTGCAATGTCGATATGAAAACCGGCCCGCTGGACTATGTGTTCAGCACGCCGCGGCTGCACCGCTGGCATCATTCCAAGGAGCTTCCCGAGGGAAACACCAATTACGGCGAGAATCTCGTCATATTCGACCAGCTGTTCGGCAGCTATTTCAATCCCGATCGCCCGTCCTCCACCAATATCGGTATCAAGGGGCAAATTGCGAAGGGCTTTCTGCCCCAGCTTTTTCAGCCCTTCACCAAGGAGGGCGTTCGCCAGATCATTGGTCGAAACACAAAAGACAATTCAGGCGAAACGCCCGGCATGTGAGGTTGGAGCATTCCCGCTTTTCTCCGAAATGCGAAAACGCTCTAGTCGAAGAATATGCCCAGCTCAGAGCGCAGTTTCTTCGTCAGGCCGGCCGCAACCAGTTCATAGGAGCGGCGCACATAATGCTCCAGCTCCTCTCGCTCGAGCGGTGAATGGTCACCGATCGATATCCATTTGCGTTTGGCAAAATAGGGCGCCTGACCGATGCCTTCCAGCGAGGTGAGGATTTCGAAACTTTCCTCCGAACATTTTACCACCAGACGCCAATCCACCCGCTCACCCAGCACGGCAAAGACCTTGTCGCCGACCTTGGCGACATGGGAATCCCACTGATCGACGAAACGCACGCCCGGCCATTCGCCCAGCACTCTGTCGAATGTCTTGCGATCAAACAGGCTCATGCGAGTTTCTCCGCGATAAGGGCTGCCAGACGTTTTGCGACGTCGGCCTTGTCGAGATCCGGCCAGGCCTCAATACCGTCCGCCGATATGATCTTCACGCTGTTTCGATCTCCACCCATGATGCCGGTCTCAGCCGAGACATCATTGGCGACAATATAATCCGCGCCCTTACGCTCCAGCTTGGCGCGACCGTTCTTCTCAACGTCCTGTGTTTCGGCGGCGAAACCCACCACCAGCTTCGGGCGCTTTTCGTGGTGGCCGACGGTTTTCAGGATATCGGGGTTTTCCGTCAATTGCAGCGCGGGCGGTGCATCGCCCGGCTGCTTCTTGATCTTCTGTTCCGATGAACCTGTCACGCGCCAGTCAGCGACGGCGGCGACCATGACTGCGATATCCGCCGGGAGCTTTGAGATCACCGCATCACGCATCTCTTCGGCACGCTCGACATGGATCGTTGTGACTCCAGCCGGATCGGCGAGGTTGACCGGGCCTGAGACCAGCGTCACCTCCGCCCCCAGTTCCGCGAGAGCCGCCGCAATGGCGTGGCCCTGCTTGCCCGACGAGCGGTTGGCTATATAGCGTACCGGATCGATCGGCTCATGCGTGGGACCGGAAGTGACGATGGCCTTCTTGCCCTTGAGTGGTTTGGGGCCATTGTCCAAAAGCGTCTCAACGGCTTCAACGATCTGCAACGGCTCCGCCATCCGGCCAAGACCTGCCTCACCCTTCTCCGCCATCTCGCCCGCCATGGGTCCGATAAAAAACACGCCGTCTTTTTTTAGCGTTTCGACATTGCGGGCCGTCGGTTTCGCCGTCCACATTTTCGGATTCATGGCGGGCGCGATCAGCACCCTGCGGTCAGTCGCGAGAAGGATGGTAGAAGCAAGATCGTCGGCCAGACCATGCGCCATCTTGGCCATGAGATCGGCAGTGGCGGGCGCGACCAGCACGAGGTCGCAGTCGCGCGCCAGCCTGATATGGCCGACATCCTGCTCGTCCTGTCTGGAAAAAAGCTCGGTGAAAACGTGGGTGGCAGACAGCACGCCGACCGCCAGCGGGGTGACGAATTCCTGGGCGCCCTTCGTCATGACCGGCGTCACCTTCGCGCCGCGCTCTTTCAGGCGGCGGATGAGATCGAGGCTCTTATAGGCCGCGATGCCGCCGGAGATGATGAGGAGAATATGTTTGCCTGAAAGCGTCATGATGCCGGACCAGTTTCCCGTTTCACCGGGAAACTAAGCCCTTGGCATTCAAAGTGCAATCCGGCTGATATCACGCCGCCTTGGCGACGTGATATTCCTTGATCGCAACCATCTTGATCGCTGGAAAACGCTCGGACTCATAGCGCAATGAGAAGGCGTCCTGCGCCAGAAACACCGGATCGCCATCCAGATCGCGGGCGATATCACCGCGCTTGACGTTGAGGAACTTATCCATCTCCGCCGGCTGATCGGATGAAATCCAGCGGCAGACGGAAAAGCGCGACATTTCGAAGGAGACCGGCAGGCCGTATTCGCCCATCAGCCGTTCCTTCAATACGTCCAGCTGCAGCGCGCCGACGACGCCGACGATGGCCGGCGAACCGTCTTCCGGCGAGAAGAGCTGCACGACGCCCTCTTCCGCCATCTGCTGCAGGGCTTCCTTCAGCTTCTTCGCCTTCATCGCATCTTCCAGCCGCACGCGGCGCAGGATTTCCGGCGAGAAGTTCGGAACGCCCTGGAAAACAAGGTTTTCACCCTCGGTCAGCGTATCACCGATGCGCAGCGTGCCGTGGTTGGGGATGCCGACCACATCACCCGCAAAGGCCGTATCGGCGAGCTGGCGCTGCGAGGCGAAGAAGAATTGTGGCGCGGTCAACCCCATCTGCTTGCCGGTGCGCGACAAACGCGCCTTCATCCCGCGCTCCAGCTTGCCGGAGCAGATGCGGGCAAAGGCGATGCGGTCGCGGTGGTTGGGGTCCATATTGGCCTGAATCTTGAAGACGAAGGCCGTCATCCTGTCTTCCGCCGCATGCACGGTGCGGGTATCCGCCACCTGATCGCGCGGCGGCGGTGCGAAATCGCCGAGCGCATTGATGAGGTCGCGCACACCGAAATTGCGCAACGCAGAGCCGAAGAACACCGGCGTCATGTGGCCTTCGAGAAACGCCTGACGGTCAAAGGGGCGGCAGGCTTCCAGCGCCAGTTCCGTTTCTTCGATAAAGACCTTGCGTTCGTTTTCCGGCAGCCGATCGGCAACCGCCTGCGGACCGTTGACGGAGAGGCCTTCCACCTGCGTATCATTGCCGCGAAAGGTGTTTTCGGCGAGATTATAAGCGCCGCAGAAGCTTTTCGCCCGTCCCACCGGCCAGGTGATCGGCGCGGTATCCAGCGCCAGTTTTTCCTCAACCTCATCCAATATCTCGAAGGGATCGCGGCTTTCGCGGTCCATCTTGTTGATGAAGGTGATGATCGGAATATCGCGCATGCGGCAGACTTCAAACAGCTTCAGCGTGCGTGGCTCAATACCCTTGGCGGCGTCGATAACCATGATCGCCGCATCCACCGCCGTCAGCGTGCGGTAGGTATCATCGGCGAAGTCTTCGTGGCCGGGCGTATCGAGAATGTTGAAGACGCGGTCGTTATATTCGAAGGTCATGACCGAGGTGACGACCGAAATGCCGCGCTCGCGCTCGATCTTCATCCAGTCCGAACGGGTCTGGATGCGATCCTTCTTCGCCTTCACTTCACCGGCAAGCTGGATCGCTCCGCCGAACAGCAACAGCTTTTCGGTAAGCGTCGTCTTACCCGCGTCCGGGTGCGCGATAATAGCAAAGGTGCGGCGGCGGGAGACCGCCTCGGCAAGTGTTTCGGCCATCTGACAAATCCTGTGAATTGCGGGCTATCTAGCGTTTCAGGCCCGCATTTGCAATTGACCTTGCCGCGATCTGCGCAAACTAATGCCGCATGACCATTCAAAATGACAATCGCCCCCCTCTTCGCCTCGTCCGCCTCGCCAATGGCGCAGGCCTCGAATTGCCGTCCTATGAAACCGGTGGTGCTGCCGGCATGGACCTGCGCGCCGCGGTGCCTGCAGATCAACCGCTGCCCCTGAAACCCGGTGAACGGGCACTGGTGCCGACCGGCTTCATCTTCGAAATTCCATCCGGTTATGAGGCGCAAATCCGTCCCCGCTCCGGCCTTGCCATCAAGAACGGCATCACCTGCCTCAATTCTCCCGGCACGGTGGACAGCGATTATCGCGGCGAAGTGAAGGTCATTCTCGCCAATCTGGGGCAGGATGATTTCATCATCGAGCGCGGCATGCGCATTGCGCAGATGGTAATTGCGCCGGTGACGCAGGTTACCGTGAGCGAAGTGACGGAAACCTCCGAGACGGCGCGTGGCGCCGGCGGTTTCGGCTCGACCGGGGTCTGACCGGCAAGCCGCATGATCGATTGTTTTTACCCGGCAATTTCGCTATTGATCTAGCGGATTTTCCGGGAAACATGATCATGACACTGACGACCCTTCTGGCCTATGCCACTGCCCTCTTCATTGCCGCTGCCATTCCCGGCCCCGGCATGACGGCGATCGTGGCGCGGGCGCTGGGTTCGGGCTTTCGGGAAACCTTCTTCATGGGCCTCGGGCTGGTGCTGGGCGACATGATCTACCTGACCGGCGTGATACTGGGGTTGGCCTTCGTGGCGCAGACATTTCAGGAAGCCTTCATGGTGCTGAAATTCGCCGGTGCGGCCTATCTCCTCTATATCGCCTGGAAGCTTTGGACCGCCGGCCTTTTGCCGCAGGACCTGAAGGCGAAAAAAAGCACCAGCATGCCGATGTCCTTCCTGTCCGGCCTGCTGATCACCCTCGGCAACCCGAAAACCATGCTGTTTTATGTGGCGCTGGTGCCGACGCTGATCGACATCCGCATGATCGGCCCGTCGGAATATGCGACACTCCTCGCCCTCACCTTCGTCGTGCTGATGGCCGTTCTGTTGCCCTACATCCTGCTTGCGGCCAAGGCGCGCAACCTCCTGAAACGGCCGAGCGCGCTGACAATCCTCAACCGCACGGCGGCGGGCATTCTGGCCGGAACGGCGACCATGATCGCCATCCGCAGCGCCTAAAATAATTTCGTGCATTTACCCAGTTTATCGTGAAATTTTTCCGGTAAACCGGCCATATAAGGATGAACGTTCGCTAGCCTGACAGGGCGATTACTCCTATTCTGCCGCTCAAATCTTGCGGCCACTATTCTGTGGCCTTCATACAGGAGAGCATCATGCCTGAAGCCAGAAAGCCCGGACGCGGACGCGTCTATTCCTCGATTACGGAAACAATCGGCGATACGCCGATCGTGCGGCTGGACAAGCTGGCGAAAGAAAAGGGCGTGAAGGCCAACCTGCTTGCCAAGCTGGAGTTTTTCAACCCCATCGCCTCCGTGAAGGACCGCATCGGTGTTGCCATGATCGAAGCGCTGGAAGCGCAGGGCAAGATCACCCCCGGCAAAACGACGCTGGTGGAGCCGACTTCGGGCAATACCGGCATCGCGCTTGCCTTTGCTGCCGCGGCCAAGGGCTACAAGCTGATCCTGACCATGCCGGAAACCATGTCGGTCGAGCGTCGGAAAATGCTGGCCCTGCTCGGTGCCGAACTGGTGCTGACCGAAGGTCCGAAGGGCATGAAAGGCGCAATCGCCAAGGCGCAGGAACTGGCCGAGACGCTTCCCGACGCCATCATACCGCAGCAATTCGAAAACCCCGCCAATCCGGATATTCACCGCAAGACGACGGCAGAAGAAATCTGGAACGATACTGACGGCACGGTCGACATTCTCGTTTCCGGCATCGGCACGGGTGGCACGATCACCGGCACGGGTCAGGTTCTGAAATCCCGCAAGCCGGAAGTGAAGGTCATTGCGGTGGAACCCGCCGACAGCCCGGTGCTCTCCGGTGGTAACCCCGGCCCTCACAAGATCCAGGGCATCGGCGCTGGTTTTGCACCCGCCATCCTCGATACCGGCATCTATGACGAGATCGTCACCGTCACCAATGACGAGGCTTTCGAAATCGCGCGTCTCGCGGCAAGGCTGGAAGGCGTACCTGTCGGCATCTCCTCGGGTGCAGCATTGGCGGCGGCAATCAAGGTCGGCGCGCGTGAGGAAAATGCCGGCAAGAACATCGTTGTCATCGTTCCTTCCTTTGCGGAGCGTTACCTTTCGACGGCGCTGTTCGAAGGTCTTGGGCTCTAACGACCCCATCCGGTACGCGCTATCGCGGACCAAGGAATCGAGATTTATCATGCCGCCGGCACCGCTGGCGGCATAAGCGTTTCAGAACGCCCCACATTCGGCTGGTTTCACGCGATGCGCCTCAGATCGTGCTTTCGCATCTGCCTACCGAGAAGGGGCGGAGCTTTTTCAGGGACTGCCTCCAAACTCTTCCAACAAAGCGCGCAAGCATCACGGCTCTAAGCCGCCGTCGGCAACCTCTCACCCGCGATACGATAGGACACGGCTTCCGCCACATGGATGCGGCCGACTATTTGTTTGCCGTCCAGGTCGGCCAATGTTCGCGCGACCTTCAGAATACGATGATAACCGCGAGCGGAAAACTTCAGCCGTTCGGCGGCATCGCGCAGCAATTGCAGCCCGGAGGCATCCGGTTCGGCATATTTTTCGATCAAGGTCGTCGTGCAGCGGGCATTGGTACGAATGGCAGGAAACCCCGCCGTCGCATAACGCTCCTGCTGGGCGAGGCGGGCATTGGCGACACGGGCGGCAACCACCGCACTCGGCTCGGACGCGACGGGGCGGATGAGATCAGTGGCGGAAACGGCAGGAACATCAATACGGATATCGATACGGTCCATCAGCGGACCGGAAATGCGGCCCTGATAATCGGTCACGCAACGCGGACCTCTGGCGCAGGTAAAGCCCGGCTCTCCTGCCATGCCGCACCGACACGGGTTCATCGCCGCCACGAGCTGGATTTGCGCCGGATAGCTGACGCGGTGATTGGCCCGGGCAATGATACATTCACCCGTCTCCAGCGGTTGGCGCAAAGCATCCAGCACCTGCGGCGAAAATTCCGGGAATTCATCCAGAAAAAGAACGCCGTGATGGGCAAGTGAAGCCTCGCCCGGTCTGGCGCGCAATCCGCCGCCAATCAAAGCCGCCATGGTGGCGGAATGATGCGGCGTGCGGAACGGCCTGCGGTCTGAAAGCTTGCCGCCCGACAATTGGCCGGCGATGGAATGAACCATGGACACTTCCAGCAACTCTGCCGCCTCAAGCGGCGGCAGGATGGACGGCAGGCGCGCGGCAAGCATGGATTTGCCGGAGCCGGGTGGACCGACCATCAGCAGATTATGGCCACCAGCCGCTGCCACTTCCAGCGCACGTCTGGCGCTTTCCTGCCCCTTGATATCCGCCAGATCGGGCAGATTGACCGGACTGGTCCGGATGGCGGGCACGGGGCGCGAAAGCAGCTGCGTGCCGCGAAAATGATTGGCAAGCGCTATGAGGCTGCGCGGGGCAAGGATATCGATGCCGGCACCGGCCCAGGCCGCTTCCGGACCGCTTTCAGCCGGACAGATCAGGCCCTTGCCTAGAGCGTTGGCGCCGATGGCCGCCGGCAGCGCGCCAGAGACCATGCCGATGGTGCCATCGAGATTAAGTTCGCCGAGAACCACATATTGGCCGAGCGCCTCTGCCGGTATGGCGCCCAAAGCGGCCATGAGCCCCAGAGCAATTGGAAGATCGAAATGCGAGCCTTCCTTTGGCAGATCGGCAGGCGCGAGATTGACGGTCACCTTTTTTGCCGGAAGCGCCAGACCCGAAGCATGTAGTGCCGCCTGCACCCGCTCCCGGCTTTCGGCCACCGCCTTGTCCGGCAGGCCGACGATCTGGATGCCGACCTTTCCGGGTGCGACCATGACCTGCACCTCGACGGGCACACCCTCTATGCCCTGAAATGCAACCGTATTGACTTTCGCCACCATGGCCTGCCCCCGCAAACCGGCCGCGACATCAGAGCTTCATGCCCTGTGGCGGCCACCCGCAAGCAACGTGCCATAAGGCAAAGAATAAAACAAGAACATCCGGTGAACAATTTCACGCGGGCGATGTATTTTAGTTGTGTCTAGTTGTGTCCATGGAACAAATGGAGTTCGGTCGGAAATCGCCTCAGAAATCCTGAGTTTCGCGCTTTTTCTCGATGGCGTCCCACAACAGGCTTGCCACATCGGCACCGCCGAATTTCTGCACTTCACGAATGCCGGTCGGTGAGGTGACGTTGATCTCCGTGAGATAATCGCCGATCACATCGATACCAACAAAGAGGAAACCACGCTCGCGCAGGGCGGGACCAATGCGGCGGCAGATTTCCTTCTCGCGCGCCGTCAGTTCCGTCGGCTCTGGCCGGCCACCGGCATGCATGTTGGAGCGGGCATCGTTTTCTGCCGGTACGCGGTTGATTGCGCCCACCGGCTCGCCATCCACCAAAAGGATGCGCTTGTCGCCCTTACGGACGTCAGGCAGGTATTCCTGGGCGATGTAAGGCTCACGGAACATCTGGCCGAACATTTCCAGCAGCGAGGAGAAATTGCGGTCGTCACGCGCCGAATGGAAGACACCGGCACCGCCATTGCCATAAAGCGGCTTGAGGATGATATCGCCCATTTCATTGCGGAACCGGGCGATCTCGGCCACGTCCTTGGTGATCAAGGTCTTCGGCATCAGATCGGCGAATTCAGTGACGAAAATCTTTTCCGGCGAGTTGCGCACCCAGGCGGGGTCATTGACAACAAGCGTCTTGGGATGAATACGCTCCAGCAGATGCGTGGAGGTGATATAGGCCATGTCGAATGGCGGATCCTGACGCAGATGGATGACATCCATGGTCGAAAGATCAACGCGCTCCGGTTCCGACAGCGAGAAATGGTCGCCCTTTATGTCGCGCAACTCCATCTGCTCGACGGTGGCGTAAATCTTGCCGTCACGCATGGAAAGACGGTCTGGCGTATAGTGGAACAGCCGGTATCCGCGCGCCTGCGCCTCAAGACTCATGGCGAAAGTGGAATCACCGGCAATGTTGATGCCGGAGACATGATCCATCTGGATCGCGACGTTCTTGATTTTCGCCATGCGCATGTTCCTCTTGCAGCATAGGGATGCCCTGCGGCCCACAATGCCCATTGTCCCGTCTTTTCAAGCTTCCCGGCAAGCCCGGGAGAGACCCGGAAATGCTTCAGAAAACCCTGAAGATGTAGGGCAGCGACCATTCAAACGCAACTGCTGCAAGCGGTGCTTTGTGTGAGTTTTATTGAACCTTCACAATTCCCCCGACGGCGCCGGAAGGCCCCGTCGTTTGAATTGTTTTACCGTTTCAGGCCGCCAGCTTGTAGGAACTGCCGGAAAACAGCTTGTTCTTGACGCGATAGACCAGCGCCAGCGCCCGGGGGAATGGACGACGCATGAAGGCAACCTTGCGGACATAGTCATCCACCCGCCAGGTGGCCCATGTTCCCGCCCGGAAATAGGCGACGTCGCCAACCCGCAGGATGCTGACCGAACCGTCTTCGGCCGTCACATGCACCTCGCCTTCCAGAATATAGACGGTTTCATCCCAGCCGAAGAACCAGCGGAATTCACCGGCTGTGCAATCCCACATGGCGGTGCTGGAAGCGCGGTCACCGCTTCGGGAATGATCGGCCGCGCGCGCCTGGGGATCGCCGGAGATGATCCAGTCAGGATTGATGGGGGCTGGCTGAAGTCGCAGATCGGTGCAGGATGCGCTGACAACGGCCTCGTCTTTTGCTCCGCGCAGATAGGCCGGCAATATTGGCATCGTGCGGATCGCCATGGTTGCAGCCGCCGCGAACATCATTTTGAACGACATATGAGAAAACCCCCGTGAAATATTGGAGGTCTTCTATCATCGGGATCGTAACAAAGCGGTTTTGACAATCGGCGCAATTTTAGTCATCGCGCCGATTTCTTCCGACGTGATCAGGCCGTTGCCAGCTGAGCGGGCTGTACCTGGACCTGCTCCGCCTTGCCGGCGATGCGCTTGCCGGTTTCGTTGGAGAAGAAGTGCAGTTTTTCCGGCGCTATCGTCACCGACAATGCGGCCGGAACCTCGACATCCGGCGGGAAAGCCACTGTCAGGTTCTGATCGCCGATCATGCCATGCACGAGGCGCTGCGAACCCAGCTCCTCGATATAATCGACACGCAGCGCAAGGCCCTGCTCGCCCGCCGCGGCAATGCGGAAATCCTCCGCCCGCATGCCCACCGTCACCGACCCTGAAGCGGGGGCAAAACCGTTCAGTGCAAACAGTGACGGACCGATGGCGAGGCTATCGCCATGCAGTTCCGCATTCAGCAGGTTCATGGCGGGAGAGCCGATGAAGCTGGCGACGAAGGTGGATGCGGGGGTGTGATAGACATCAAGCGGCGCGCCGATCTGTTCGATGCGGCCGCCATTCAACACTACCAGACGATCAGCCAGCGTCATGGCCTCTAGCTGATCATGGGTGACATAGATGGAGGTGGTGCCGAGGCGTTTTTGCAGGCGCTTGATTTCACCGCGCATCGAGACGCGCAGCTTGGCATCGAGGTTCGACAGAGGCTCATCGAACAGGAAGGCAGCCGGTTTGCGAACGATGGCACGGCCCATGGCGACACGCTGCCGCTGGCCGCCGGAAAGGGCGCGCGGTTTGCGATCCAGGTAGGGTTCGAGCTGCAGCATACGGGCGGCTTCAGCCACACGTGCATCGATTTCCGTCTTCGGCGTCTTGCGGTTCTTAAGCCCATATTCCAGGTTCTGGCGCACCGACATATGCGGATAAAGCGCGTAATTCTGGAACACCATGGCAATATCGCGGTCGGCGGGATCAGCCTGGTTGACCACCCGGTCGCCGATCTTCACCGTGCCTTCGGAGATGTCCTCAAGCCCGGCCACCATGCGCAGGAGCGTGGACTTGCCGCAGCCGGACGGACCGACGAGAACGATGAACTCGCCATCCCTGATGTCGATATCGACGTGATGCACGGCGCGCACGCCGCCATGATAATCCTTGCAGACCTGACTGATTTCTATAGCGGCCATTTCGGTCTCCTTATTTATCGCTCTCTGTGAGGCCCTTGATGAACCAGCGCTGGAATACGATGACGATCAGCACCGGCGGCAGCATGGCCAGAACGGCGAGCGCGAAAGCTTCGTTGTAATCGGGAATTTGCGAACCAACCCAGACCTGCAGGATCGACTTGATGCCGCGCATCAAGGTGAAGAAACTCTCATCCGTCGTCATGAGCATCGGCCAAAGATACTGGTTCCAGCCATAAACGAACATGATGATGAAGATCGCCGCCATCATGGTGCGCGACAGCGGGATGATGACATCGATGAAGAATTTGAACGGCCCTGCCCCGTCGATACGGGCGGCCTCCAGCAATTCTTCCGGAATGGATTTGAAGAACTGCCGGAAATAGAAGGTGCCCGTTGCAGACGCCAGAAGCGGCACGATCAAGCCGGTATAGGAGTTCAAGAGGCCAAGTTTGCTCATCACCTCGTAGGACGGCATGATGCGCACTTCGAGCGGCAGGAGCAGCGTCGTAAAAATGATCCAGAAGGCGAGTGTGGCAAAGCGGAAGCGGAAATAGACGATCGCATAGGCCGCCGTCATCGACAGCACGATCTTGCCAACGGCAAAACCAATACCGAGGATCAGCGAATTGAGCACCATGTTGAGGCCGGTGATCTGCCCGGTGAAGCCGCCCTTCTGGGTCAGGACCTTTTCATAGGTTTCGACGAAATTGTCGCCCGGGATGATCGCCAGGCCGCTGCGATGGATTTCCGCCGCCGTATGCGTCGAGGTCATGAAAGCCACGACAACAGGCAATATCAGGAACAGCGCACCTGCTATCAGCACCAGATGGTCGAGGGGTTTTGTCTTGTACATCGTCTTTTCCCTCAATTGTAATGGATGCGCTTCTCGATGAAGCGGAACTGGATGATGGTGAGGACGAAGACGACCAGCATCAGAATGACGGACTGGGCCGAGGAACCGCCGATGTCATTGCCGCGGAAACCGTCGAGAAACACCTTGTAGACCAGCGTGATCGGGTTGTTGGCCGCCTTGTCCTTCACCATCACGTCGATGACGCCGAACGTATCGAACAGCGAATAGGTGATGTTGATGATCAGCAGGAAGAAGGCGGTGGGCGCCAGAAGCGGCATGATGACCGTCCAGAACCGGCGAAAGCCAGAGCGGCAATCAATGGCGGCTGCCTCACGCACAGCGACGGACACGCCTTGCAGGCCAGACAGGAAGAAGATGAAATTATAGGGGATCTGCTTCCACACGGCGACGACGATCATGGCAAAGGCCGTGTCGAAATAATTGAGGCCGACCTTCATGTCCCAGCCGAAAAACGCCGCCATCTTGACGAAGGGGCCGATATGCTGGTCGAAAAACATCATGCCGATGAGGCCCGCGACCGGCGGCGCGATGGCGTAAACGGAGATCAGCAATGTCTTGTAGGTCGAACTGCCGCGAATGACCGCATCCGCCTTGACGGCCAGCAAAAGGCCGAGCGCCAGTGAAAAGAAGGTCACCAGAACAGTGAAAACGACCGTGAATTTGGCGATATTGAGATATTCCGGATTGAATATCGCGTCCGAATAATTGGCGAAGCCCACGAATGAAGCCCCGAACCCGAAAGGGTCTTCGAGATAAAACGAGGACTGAATGGCCTGAGCGGACGGCCAGTAGAAAAAGATGAAAATCACCGCGAGCTGCGGCGCCAGAAACAGATAGGGTACGAAGGACGAGGAGAACTGTACGCGCTTCATGCCGGCTTCAGCGGGCTTGGCGGGTTTTCCAGCCTTTGCGGACCAGCCGGATAAAAACCGGCGCGGTTGAGACGATGTATAGGCCACGCTTGCGCCTCCTTATCCAGAAGCGAGCCTCCCTTCCGTCGGAAAGGAGGCTCGACAACGATCATTGGTTTCGAAAAGATCGATCAGCCGGCCGTCTTGGCAAAACGGGCCAGAAGGTCGTTGCCTTCCTTCTCGATGATGTCAAAGGCGTCCTTCGGCGTGACTTCGCCGGAGAAGATGCGGTTATATTCACGTTCCATGACGGCGCGGATCTGCGGGTAGAAGCCGAGGCGATAACCCTTGGACCATTCGCCGCCCGGCAGCGACAGCTGCTGGATGCCGACTTCGGCGACCGGCTTTTCCTTGTAGAAGCCTTCAGCCTTGGCCTTTTCGTAAGCAGCCTTGGTGATGGCGACGTAACCGGTTGCCTTGTGGTAGAAGACCTGGATTTCCGGCGAGGTCAGGAACTGGAAGAAGTCAGCCACGCACTTGTTTTCGGCTTCGGACTTGCCGGACATTGCGAAGAGGGCAGCGCCGCCGATGAAGGAGTTGGTGCCAGCGCCCTTGATGGAGCCCCAGTAGGGAAGGAAAGTTGCCGAGAACGGCATGGTTGCCGTCTTCTGCAGGCCACCGAACGAACCGGAAGAACCGATCCAGAAAGCAACCTTGCCTTCTTCAAACGGCTTCTGGTTGTCGTTCCAGCCGGCGCCGTAATAGGCGAACAGGCCCTTGTCCTTCCAGTCCTTCAGCTTGTCGAACATCATGACGAGGTTCGGATCGGTAAGTTTCAGCTTGGTGTCGGTGACGCTGTCGTAGCCGTTATTGTTGGTGGCGAACTGGATGTTGTTGCGGGAGAAGAAGTTCTCCGTGAACTGCCAGGTCAGCTGCGACTGGACGAGCGGGATGTAACCGGCTTCTTTCAGCTTCGGCGCAACCTGCTCGAACTCTTCCCAGGTCTTCGGTGCTTCGACGCCGGCCTTTTTCAGGGCTTCGTCGTTGACATACATGATAGGAGCGGAGGAGTTGAACGGCATGCCGACGAACTTGCCGTCAGCTGCAGCGTAGAAATAACGCACGCCGTTGATAAAGGCTTCGCGGTCGAACTTGTAACCGGCCTTGTTGATGAGGTCTTCCGCAGGAATGACCGCGCCCTTGGCGTTGATGATGGTGGCAGCGCCGGCATCGAAAACCTGGAGGATGTTCGGCTGTTCGCCGGAACGGAAGGCAGCGATGCCGCTGGCCAGGGCTTCTTCGTAAGAACCCTTGGAAACCGGCGTCAGAGCGCATTCCTTCTGGGCTTCGTTGAACTTCTGGGAAACTTCGTTGATGACTTCGCCGTTACGGCCGCCCATACCGTGCCACCAGGTGATGTTGGTCGCAGCCATGGAAGACGTTGCCGAAATGCTGACCGCCACTGCGGCCATGGAAATCTTCTTCAACATTACTAAATCCTCTCCACCATTTATTGGGATGAGGATGCGAATAGAGGGGTTCCATGACGCCTCTTTAACAGTTTCATGTCAGATTTGTTACGGCGCCTGTTAATGAACTCCGTTCTTTCAAAAATGGATGTCTCAGGCGTCCTTGCGCTTTATCGGACGGGCCGGATTTCCCACCACCGTCGCGCCTGGCGGCACATCCCGCGTCACCACCGAACCAGCACCGACAATCGCCCCATCACCAATGGTTACGCCGGCCAACAGGATTGCGCCGCCGCCGATCCAGACATCACGGCCGATTGTCACCGGCTTTGCGATTTCAACGCCTTGCGCGCGCGGAACCGGGTCCAGATGGTGTTCAGCACAATAGATCTGCACGGCGGGGCCGAGCATTGCCCCATCGCCGATCACCACCCTGGCGGAATCGAGAATGACGCAGCTGGTGTTAAGATAGACATTCCTGCCCAGCGTGATGTTGAAGCCATAAGCGCAATGAAACGGGGCTTCGATAAATGCGCCTTCCGCGACAGAGGCGAAGAGGGCGTGCAGCAGAGGCGCCATGGCTCCCCGCTCATCCGGCAGCACGGTGTTGTGCTGGTGAACGGCCCGGCGGGCGCGCCAGCGCAGCCCATCCAGCTCGGCATCCATGCAGCTGTACCATTCGCCCGCGGCCATTTTTTCCCGCTCGGTGGACATTGCCTTCCCTCCCCTCAGAACGCGTCGATGAAATGCTGCGGCAGGCGTCGCGGCAGGATGGCGACGATATCGAAGCGCAGCGAAAACCGCCCAGCATCCCCGCGACGGGAGAGCCAGAGATCGGCGGCGGCCCGGATGCGCTGCTGCGAATGGAAGCCGACCGCATCGACAGCCCCCAGCCCGGAAGATCGCGCCTTGACCTCGATGATGGCAACGACATCCCGCTTGCGGGCGATGAGGTCGATTTCCCCCAGCCGGGTACGATAACGAATGGCGAGGATGCGATATCCCTTCACCAGCAGATAGAGTGCGGCCCAATATTCCGCCGTGTGGCCGCGCCGCTCGGCCTTACGTCTTCTGTTCCTTTGCGCGTCAGCCGCCATCCCTGTCCTTCATATCCAGCAGCCGTTGATAAAGCTCCTTGCGTGGCAGGCCGGTCAGTTTCGATGCCTCGCCCGCGGCCTTGGCGGCAGGCATGGTCGCGACCAGATCCTTAAGGAGCTTTTCGACATCCTCGATATCGGGAATTTCGTCATAGGAGGGCGGCTCGATCAGAAGTACGATCTCTCCCTTCACTACACGATCCTCGTCATAATAATCGGCAAGCTCGCTGAGCGTGCCGCGCCGGAACTCCTCGAAAGTCTTGGTCAGTTCGCGACACACCACGGCGCGCCGGTCGCGGCCAAGCACTTCCGACGCCACCTTGACGGTGGTGCCGATGCGGCGCGGCGATTCAAAAAAGATCAAGGTAGCGGGGATTTTCGCAAGTTCGGCAAACCGATCGCGCTTGCCGCGATCCTTCACCGGCAGGAAACCCGCAAACAGAAAGGCATCACTCGGCATGCCCGATCCGACAAGGGCGGCGAGCGGCGCAGATGCGCCCGGCACCGGCACGACGCGATGGCCCGCTTCCAGTGCCAACTGACCAAGACGATAACCGGGATCGGAAACGAGCGGCGTTCCGGCATCCGATACCAGTGCCACGGATTTTCCGGCTTCCAGGGCGGCGATGAGCTTCGGCCCCGCTTCGTTCGCATTGTGCTCGTGATAGGCGAGCGGGCGCGTGCGAATGCCGTAGCGTTCCAGCAGGATACGGGTGACGCGGGTATCCTCGCAGGCGAGAACATCCGCCGAAGCCAGTGTCTCCAGCGCGCGGATGGTAATATCGCCGAGATTGCCGATGGGGGTGGCCACGAGATAAAGCGCCGGCTCCAGCGGTCGTGCCGGAATGGTGGCCGTCCCGATCCTGAATTCCCTTGTTGCCTGCCTGGCATCGCTGTTCGATAGTTCTTCCGTCACACGGCTTCCAATCATTCTGGCCGATTTTTACCGGCCGGTCGCTCCGGTTTTCCCTCCTTTATGGGCAATAGAAAACCGGTGAACAAGGTCCATGGACAGCTCCATCCTGTGGATCATGCTGTATAGCAGCAAAATGAGCCGAGGCAGACGCACTCGGCTCTTGCATTTTCTGCAATAACTCTGCCATTTTGCCCGTCCACATTATCCGGCTTTTTTGCCGGTCAAGACTCTTCTTGCCGATCCGGCGGTGGCCGGTTCGCAACGGTTGAAAGCGGTAGCGTCCATGCGTATTACTCTTGAGCGGTCGAACCTTCTTAAATCGCTGAACCACGTGCACAGGGTTGTTGAGCGTCGTAACACGATCCCGATCCTGTCCAACGTCCTGCTTCGCGCATCCGGCGCCAATCTGGACATGAAGGCGACCGACCTCGACCTCGAAATCACCGAAGCAACACCGGCCATGGTGGAACAGGCGGGCGCCACCACCGTGCCGGCGCACCTGCTTTATGAAATCGTGCGCAAGCTGCCTGACGGTTCCGAGGTGCTTCTGGCCACCAACCCTGATGGCTCCACCATGACGGTTGCCTCCGGCCGTTCGAAATTTTCGCTGCAATGCCTGCCGGAAACCGATTTTCCTGACCTGACAGCCGGCACCTTCAGCCATACTTTCAAGCTCAAGGCGACCGATCTGAAGATGCTGATCGACCGCACGCAATTTGCGATTTCGACCGAAGAGACACGTTATTACCTGAACGGCATCTTCTTCCACACCATTGAAAGCGGCGGCGACCTGAAGCTGCGCGCTGTCGCGACGGACGGTCACCGTCTGGCGCGCGCTGATGTGGATGCTCCTTCCGGTTCCGAAGGCATGCCGGGCATCATCATTCCGCGCAAGACCGTCGGCGAATTGCAGAAGCTGATGGACAATCCGGAACTGGAAGTCACCGCCGAAGTCTCGGACGCCAAAATCCGTCTGACCATCGGTTCGGTGGTTTTGACCTCGAAGCTCATCGACGGCACCTTCCCGGATTATCAGCGCGTCATCCCGACCGGCAACGACAAGGAAATGCGCGTCGATTGCCAGACCTTCGCGCGGGCTGTGGACCGTGTCTCGACGATTTCGTCCGAGCGCGGCCGCGCCGTGAAGCTGGCGCTAACTGACGGCCAGTTGACGCTGACCGTCAACAATCCCGACTCGGGAAGTGCTACCGAAGAAGTCGCCGTTGGTTACGACAATGATTCGATGGAAATCGGCTTCAATGCCAAATATCTCCTCGACATCACGTCGCAGCTTTCGGGCGAGGATGCGATTTTTCTGCTGGCGGATGCCGGATCACCGACGCTCGTTCGCGACACCGCCGGCGATGATGCACTCTATGTTCTGATGCCGATGCGCGTTTAAACGGCTGTTTTTTGCCAATTCAATCAAAAACGCCGGTGGATCGCTTCACCGGCGTTTTTTGATTCGGCTGCTGCGCGTTTCAAGCGATAAGCGAATTTTTCCAGTTACGACATTTTGCCTTGTTTTTGCGCCAAATGAGATCAACAGTGCGTAACCGTTTTTTGACAATGACCAAAAATGTATCCGAGGGGAATTATGGCACTTAACCTGAAGCAACGCCTTGAGCAGAAATTTGAGGAAGAAATCCGCTTTTTCAAGGGCATGGTCAGCCAGCCGAAAAAAGTCGGCGCCATTGTCCCGACATCGTCGATCACGGCGAAAAAAATGGCGAGTGTCATCAATCCCCATTCCGGCCTGCCGGTTCTCGAACTCGGCCCGGGCACAGGTGTCATCACCAAGGCCATTCTGGCGCGCGGCATCAAGCCGGAAAGCCTGACGGCCATCGAATATTCGACCGATTTCTACAATCAGCTGCTCCGGAGCTACCCCGGCGTCAATTTCGTCAATGGCGACGCTTTCGATCTCGATGCGACGCTCGGTGAACACAAGGACCAGATGTTCGACAGCGTCATTTCCGCCGTGCCGATGCTGAATTTCCCAATGGCCGCCCGTATCAAGCTTCTTGACGAATTGCTGAAGCGCGTGCCGCATGGCCGCCCCGTGGTGCAGATATCCTACGGTCCGATTTCCCCGATCGTCGCGCAGCCGCATCTTTACCACATCCGCCATTTCGATTTCATCGTGCGCAATATTCCGCCGGCACAATTGTGGACCTATACGCGGGCCTGACCATTCGGCAGAATGGCTAAGACCGTCATTTCCCGGTCGTGACGGATGGTTAGGGTGTTGGTTTGCCCTTTCCATTGCCTTTGAGGATCGGTTTCATGCACGCGCTTTACATCACCCATCCCCAGGTCAAGATCGATCCGATGGTTCCCGTTCCCGATTGGGGGCTTTCGGACAGAGGTGCCGAGCGGGCGCGGGAGGCAAGCCACCTCCCCTGGGCGCGGGCATTGCGTCGCATCGTTTCCAGCGCCGAAACCAAGGCGATCGAAACCGCGCGTATCCTCGCCGAAACCTCCGGTGCGACGATAGAGATTATCGAAGCAATGCATGAAAACGACCGGTCCGCCACCGGCTTCCTGCCGCCGCCGGAATTCGAAAAGGCGGCGGACTGGTTCTTCGCCCATCCTGACGAGAGCTTTCACGGTTGGGAAAGGGCGATCGACGCGCAGGCACGGATCGTCAGCGCCGTCAAAGCTGTTCTCGACAGGCACGAACCACAGCAGCCCATCGCCTTTGTCGGCCATGGCGGCGTGGGTACGCTGTTGAAATGCCATATTGAAGGCCGCGGCATCAGCCGCGCCAAGGACCAGCCACCGGGCGGCGGCAGTCTTTTCCGCTTTTCCATCGCCGAGTTTTCACTTGCAGCCGCGTCCCCCACATGCGACTGGACGGCAATGGAAACATGGCAGGGATAAGACAATGACCGCGCGCGAAAAACTCATCGTCGGGCTGGATGTTCCGACTGTGCAGCAGGCCGAAGACATCGTGTCGAAGATCGGCGACGAGGTTCTGTTCTACAAGATCGGTTATCAGCTGGTATTCGCAGGCGGTCTCGAATTTGCGCGTGACCTCGTTCAGAGCGGCAAGAAGGTCTTTCTCGACATGAAGCTGCTTGATATCGACAATACCGTCGCCTCCGGTGTCGAAAACATCGCCCGCATGGGCATGTCGATGCTGACCCTGCACGCCTATCCGAAGGCCATGCGCGCCGCGGTCAAGGCGGCCGAAGGCTCCGGCCTCTGCCTGCTCGGCGTCACCGTGCTGACCTCGATGGACGACAGCGATCTGGCGGAAGCCGGTTACGCCTCGGATGCCCGTTCGCTGGTGCTGCGCCGGGCGCAACAGGCACGCGAGGCTGGTATGGGCGGCATCGTCTGTTCGGCCGAGGAATCGACGGCGGTGCGCGAAATTCTCGGTCCGGACCTTGCCGTCGTCACCCCCGGCATTCGCCCGGCCGGTGCGGATCTCGGCGATCAAAAGCGGGTGATGACGCCTTACGACGCCATCAAGGCCGGCTCCAGCCATCTGGTCGTCGCCCGTCCGATCGTCAGGGCGGAAGACCCGAAGGCGGCAGCCCGCGCCATTCTTGATGACATGCTGCGCGCCAGCTTTCCGGCCAATCACTAACGACAGGAGGAGATGAAATGGCAAAGGGATATTGGATCGCCCGCGTCGATGTGCGCGACAATGAGCGTTACAAGGACTATGTCACGACGGCAAAGCCCGCCTTCGAGCGGTTTGGCGCCAATTTTCTGGCCCGTGGCGGCGCATTGACCGAACTGGAAGGCAAAGCACGCGGACGTAACGTCGTCATCGAGTTCCCCTCCGTACAACATGCCATCGACTGTTATAATTCGCCGGAGTATCAGGCTGCGGCCAAAATCCGTCAGGAAGTCGCTGATGCGGAAATGCTGATTGTCGAAGGAATTTGACGCTCGTCAACCGCATTTCCAAAGCCTGCCCCTGCCGCGCGATAACATCTCTTCACCTGCGCGCGGCTTTGGGCTAAGAGACTGAAAAACGCTTTATCGACAGCTTCTGAGGAGCCTCCCATGACCTTGGCCAACCTTCCACCCCTCGTCACCGTTTTCGGCGGTTCGGGTTTTGTCGGGCGGCATGTCGTGAGAATGCTCGCCCGGCGCGGTTATCGCATCCGTGTTGCCGTGCGTCGCCCGGATCTTGCCGGTTTTCTGCAGCCACTCGGCAATGTCGGCCAGATTTCCTTTGCCCAGGCGAACCTGCGTTATCGCGACTCCATCATCAAAGCCGTTGAAGACGCAGATCATGTGGTCAATTGCGTCGGCATCCTGACCGAAAGCGGCCGTAACACCTTTGACGCCGTGCAGGAATTCGGCGCCAAAGCGATTGCCGAAGCCGCCCGTGACGCAGGCGCGACGCTGACGCATATCTCCGCCATCGGAGCGGAAGCAAATTCGCAGACCGGCTATGGCCGCACCAAGGGCCGTGCTGAAGCCGCCATTCATTCCGTTCTGCCCGGCGCGGTGATCCTGCGTCCGTCGATCATTTTCGGACCGGAAGACGATTTCTTCAACAAATTCGCCAAGATGGCCCGCAGCATGCCGTTCCTGCCGCTGATCGGCGGTGGAAAAACCAAATTCCAGCCTGTTTATGTTGAGGACGTCGCCGAAGCCGTCGCCCGCAGCGTCGATGGCAAGCTGAAGCCCGGCACTATCTATGAACTCGGCGGTCAGGACGTGATGACGTTCCGTGACTGTCTTGAGGCAGTTCTTGCAGCAACTTATCGTCAGCGTCCTTTCATCAATCTGCCTTTTGGCGTCGCCTCGATGATCGGCAAGATCGCTTCACTGGTCCCGCTCATCACGCCGCCGTTGACCGCCGATCAGGTGACAATGCTGAAAAAGGACAATGTCGTTTCCAGCGAGGCGGAAAAGAACGGCCTGACACTCGAAGGCATCGGCATCAATCCAGTTCGTGTCGCTTCGGTTCTGCCCTCCTACATGGTGCAGTACCGCACACATGGTCAGTTCTCCAACGCCGGAAAAGCCGCCTGAAGCTGCACTTCAGGCATCGCCATTCTGAACGGAAGCGGGAGCCATTCCCGCTTTTTGTTTTTGCGCGATTGAATTGCAACCAAACCGCTACTTGCGCATTTCTCCCTCAACTGAAGGGGAGGTGCAGCATCAACAGGGACGGCGTTGCAAAGCCGGGTAAAAGTTAACGGCCATCTGGCCGCAACACGTAAGCGTGGCACAAGCGCAACTGTGGAAAAGACTTCGCATTAACCCGGTATTCAGCAAGCTCCTTTATTGATATTGGCCACATTCCAAACATATCCCGGACCCTCAATTCACACACGGCGGCATGATCCGCACGAACGAACGTCTGAAAGGCAATCATAAAATGGGCAGATCTATCGCACTCTTTTTTGCGTGTGCGGCTTTGGTGGTTCTGGCGGGTTCTTTCATGGCGCCGGGAACGGTTGCGGCGGGCAAGAGTGGTTGCGCTCCCGCTTACGGCGTCGATCCCTGCGCAACGGCTTCGATCAGCGCCAACTGATCAGCCTCTAAAAGCTTCAAAGAAAAAGCGCCTCCGGTTTTCCGGGGCGCTTTTTCGTTTTCAGGCCGGCCATTCCAGACGGCCGGCATTCACTGGCTTAACCAAAAACCAGAAGTGCGATCAGCCCCAGCGAACCGATGACGATGCGCCACCAGGCGAAAGGCGCAAAACCACGCCGCGAGACGAAGTCCAGCAGCGAGCGCACGACAAACAGGCCGGAAACGAACGCCACGATGAAACCCACGGCAATCAGCGCGCCGTCATCAAAGCTCAGCACATCGCGGTTCTTGTAGAGATCGAGGGCGAAAGCGCCGAGCATGGTCGGCATCGCCAGGAAGAACGAAAATTCGGCGGCAGAGCGCTTGTCCGTACCCATCAGCAGCGAGCCGACAATGGTAGCACCCGAGCGCGAGGTGCCGGGGATCATCGCAAGGCACTGGAACAGGCCGATCTTGAAGGCGAGCGACGGCGGATAATCCATGATGTCGGTATATTTCGGTTTTAACGGCATGCGGTCGACGGCAAGCAATATGACGCCGCCGATAATAAGGACGACACAAATCAGCATCGGTGTTTCGAACAGCACCGTCTTGATGAAGTCATGCGCCAGCGCACCGATCACCGCCGCCGGCAGGAAGGCAAGCGCGACGGCCAGCACGAAGCGGCGCGCCTTGGCGCTGGTCGGCAAAGCGAGTGCGATCGACACAAGCTTTTGAAAATAAACAAGAAGGATAGCGAGGATAGCGCCGAGCTGGATAAGGACGGCAAAGGTGTTGCCGGGTGATTTGAAGCCGAGGAAATGCCCGGCCAGCAGCACATGCGCCGTTGAGGAAACGGGAATAAACTCCGTCAGACCCTCGATAATGCCCAGCAGAAGCGCGCTGATGATCGATTGGTCACCCATGAGGTATCCTTTTTTTCAGGGGAAAGCGGCAATGGAAAGCAATTGCGTTAAACTTGTTTTAAAGTAGCCAAGCTCTTATAGCGTCTTGATGAAGCGAAACTGAAAAAGTTTTCCGGCAAATGCCGATCATGACAACCAATCGTAAAAATTGAGTACCGATGCCAACTCTCTATCATTCTCCGATGTCGACCGCATCCCGGTTCGTTCGTCTGATCCTCGCAGAATACGGGTTCCAGACCGATCTCGTGGAAGAGCAGCCGTGGGAAAGACGACGGGAGTTTCTGGCGCTCAATCCGGCCGGCACCCTGCCGGTCTATCTGGATGACAATATGCGCTCGCTAAGCGGGCCTTATGTGCTTGCCGAGTTTCTTGACGAAACGCATGGGGTTTTGAAGCGCGACAGGCGACTTCTGGCGGAAGACCCGTTTCAGCGGGCGGAAATCCGCCGCCTGACCGAGTGGTTTCTGCAGAAGATGGAAAATGACGTAACCCGGCCGCTGGTGCGGGAGCGGGTTTATAAATTGCAGATGACGACCGCGCAGGGTGGCGGGCCGCCGGATTCCAAGCTGTTGCGCACTGCCCGCAACAATATCCGCCAGCACATCAAATATCTGGAGTGGCTGGCCGGTTCGCGCACATGGCTTGCCGGCGACAGGTTGAGCTATGCAGACCTTGCCGCCGCAGCCGGTGTTTCGGTGCTGGACTATCTTGGTGAAATCAACTGGCTCGAGGCGCCGATTGCCAAGGAATGGTATCAGCGGCTGAAATCAAGGCCTTCCTTCCGACCGTTCCTGAGCGAACGCATTCCGCGCCTTGCGCCCTCCTCCCACTACGCCGATCTGGATTTCTAAAATACGGTCTTCTGGTTATTTGCTGCGGCGTGCGGCTGTATTTAACGCATGTCATTGTCCCGAAACCGCTGCACACTTTCGGGCGACATGCACTATATATGCCGCAGAATAACCCTCGGGAGACATGACCATCGACGTCGCCAGCGACAAACAGCAGATACGCGCCCGAAAGCTGACGGACTTCGTTCGTCAGGAGGCGCTTTCGCTCGGCTTCGATCTGTGTCGCATTACCGCGCCGGACAGCATTCCACTGGCGCCGGAACGGCTGAGGCTGTTTCTCGACAAGGGTTACCACGGCACCATGGCGTGGATGGAGGAAACGGAGGCTCGCCGAGCCCAACCGAAAACGCTGTGGGGCGACGTGCGCTCCATCGTCATGTTCGGCCTCAATTATGGCCCGGAGGAGGACCCGCGCGGTATTCTTTCGAAACCGGACAAGGCAGCCATTTCGGTCTATGCCCGCAATCGCGATTATCACGACATTATCAAAGGGCGGTTGAAAGAGATTGCCACCCGCTTTGCCGCACGTGCAGGCGAGGATGTGAAGGTCTTTGTCGATACCGCGCCGGTCATGGAAAAGCCGCTTGCCGCCGCCGCCGGGCTTGGCTGGCAGGGCAAACACACCAACCTCGTCAGCCGCACCCACGGTTCCTGGCTGTTTCTCGGCAGCATGTTCACCACCGCCGAGCTCTGTCTTGATGAGGCGGAGAAGGACCATTGCGGTTCCTGCCGCGCCTGTCTCGATGCCTGTCCGACGGCCGCTTTTCCGGCCCCCTATCAGCTCGATGCACGCCGCTGCATCTCCTATCTCACCATTGAGCACAAGGGGCCGATCCCGCACGAATTCCGGCCGATGATTGGCAACCGCATCTATGGCTGCGACGATTGCCTTGCCGCCTGTCCGTGGAACAAGTTCGCAGCGAGCGCCTCCGAGATGAAATTGCAGGCGCGCGAGGATCTGAAGGAACCGTCCATTTCTTTCCTGCTGACGCTCGACGATGCCGCCTTCCGCAGCTTTTTCAGCGGCTCCCCGGTCAAACGCATCGGCCGCAACCGGTTTATCCGCAACGTGCTGATCGCAGCGGGAAACTCCGCCGACCAGCAATTCGTGGAACGATGCAAGGCACTTGCCGAAAGCGATCCCTCGCCGGAGGTGCGCGGTATGGCCGCATGGGCTTTGTCACGGCTTATGGACAGGGAAGAATTCCGTACATACTCTGCCAGCCGCGCCCCGGAGACTGATCCGGAGGCGGAAATGGAATGGCAATTGGCAGAGGCGTGACGCATGCATATGATGATTTTCGGCGCGGGATATTCGGGAAAAGCCATCGCAAACGCGCTGAAACCCGCGGCTGGTACCATCTTCGGTACGACCCGCAGTGAGAATAAATTCCCGAACCTCGAAGCCGCAGGCATGACACCGTTCCTTTTTGACGGTGTTCGTTTCAATGACGATCTCATCGCCGCGATGGGCAATATCACACATCTCGTCCAGTCCATCGCGCCCGGCGGGCAAAGCGATCCGCTGCTGGCGTTGCTGGGCAGCGATCTGAAACGGTTCCTGCCGAAGCTGGAGTGGGTGGCTTATCTTTCCACCGTCGGCGTTTATGGCGATCATGATGGCGCCTGGGTGGATGAGGAAAGCCCCTGCCGCCCGGTTTCCGCCCGTTCCGTGGAGCGCGTCGCCGCCGAAGCCGCCTGGACGGCAGCTGCCGAAAAAGCAAATGTGCCGCTTGTCACCCTTCGTCTGTCCGGAATTTATGGCCCCGGACGCAATGCCTTCATGAATTTCGAAAAGGGAACAGCGCGAAGGCTGGTCAAGAAAGATCAGGTGTTCAATCGCATCCGGGTCGAGGATATCGGGGCGGCACTTGCCTTTCTGGCGAGCAGGAACGAACGCGGTATCTTCAATGTCACCGATGACAAACCCTGCCCGCCGCAGGATGTCGTGAGCTTCGCCGCGACGTTGATGGGTGTGGAGCCGCCGCCCGAACAGGCGTTTGAAACCGCCGATCTGACCCCTATGGCGCGCTCGTTCTACGGCGAGAACAAGCGTGTTTCCAACGCCAAAATACGCAGCCTCGGCTTTAATTTCGACTTTCCGGAGTACAAAATCTCGCTGACGCAGTTGTGGGAAAGTGGTCTCTGGCGAGGCTGAAGACGGGGCCGTTAAAAGCGATGAAAAATCCTTCCAAACCCACTTTTGAGGATGGTTTTCGTCGCATTTTGGTCAATTAGGACTTTATTAACCAAACAAAATTCACTAAAATCATAGCAATTAGAAAAATATTTCACTCACATTTCGTGAGGTGGATTCACGAAGCCGTGACTTGCAACAGCATTTCGATTGCGCATTGATTCTGCGTTATTTTTTCCATCTTTATATCCGTCTACCACACGGGCACCTTTCCGGCTAACGATCACGAATGTTACAGTCTGTAACACTTCGTGATTTGAGCTTAGCTTTTTTTCGCCATTTTTCCCTCGCCCTACAATCTCGCATCAAAAGGCGTTCAGGCCAGTTCATGGTCGTTTAGCAAGGGCACAATCAATCGGCGCGGGGCCGATTTTCAGGGAAGCACAGTTTGTTGAATATCCGTCGTATAACTTTCACCGCTGCAACTATAGCCGCCTGTTCCATCATCGCGCCTCTTCAGGCGAATGCGGCAAATGGTTGTGGAGGCGCATCGTGGTATGCGTTGACCTCCAAGACTGCTTCGGGCGAGCGTATGAACGCCGCCAACCTGACCGCCGCTCACCGCTCGCTGCGGTTTGGTACCAAGGTCAAGGTTACCAACGCGCGCAACGGCAAAGCCGTGGTGGTGCGCATCAATGACCGCGGTCCGTTCATCAAGGGTCGCGTTCTCGATCTTTCCAAGGCTGCCGCCAAAAACATCGGCATGATCAGTTCCGGCACTGCCAAGGTCTGCTACGAGATCGTCAAGGCCGATTGAGCCTTGCCCTCGCCGCCATTCGCGTCTACCAACCGGGCTTATCAGCAAAAGAGGTAGACAATGCGTTTGGGCGGGCGTTTGGCCGGAGCAATCGAAGTATTGGCGGATATTGAAGGGCGCAAACGTCCTGTCGCCGATGCATTGAAGGACTGGGGGCTTGCCCATCGTTTTGCAGGCTCCGGCGACCGGGCCGCGATCGGCAACATCGTCTATGACGCGTTGCGCATGAAACTGTCGCACGCCTGGCTGATGGATGATGACAGCGCAGCCTCGCTTGGTTATGCCGTGCTGCTGCGCCAATGGGGCAAAAGCTTTTCGGAACTGGCGGCGGAATTCGATGGCGACAGGTTCGCCCCCGCCGCGCCAGACGAACAAAGGCAGCAGGCCTTTCTTTCCCGCTCTCTCGGTGACGCGCCGACCCATATTCAGGGCGATGTTCCCGAATGGGTGCAATCTTCCTTCGAAACGGCATTTGGCGAAAGCTGGCTCACTGAAGCGCAGGCGCTGAATGAGCGGCCGACCCTTGACCTGCGCGCCAACACGCTGAAGGCAACCCGCGAAAAAGTTTTGAAGGCACTTGAGGAAAGCGGCGCGGAAGCCACGCGTATCGCCCGTCAGGGTGTTCGCATCCCTGCCGGTGAAGGCCCCTCCCGTCTGCCGAATGTGACCGCCGAACTCTCCTTTCAGAAGGGCTGGTTCGAGGTGCAGGACGAAGGTTCGCAAATCGTTGCCGATCTCGCCGGCGCGCATGAGGGCGAACAAATCCTCGATTATTGCGCCGGTGGCGGCGGCAAGACGCTGGCCATGGCCGCCAGCATGAACAACAAAGGCCAGGTTCACGCCTTCGACGCCGACCGCAAACGGCTTGCGCCGATCATCGAGCGGCTGAAGCGGGCCGGCACCCGCAACGTGCAGGTCCATGACCGTACCGCCGGGCTTGTGCCCTTCCAGGGAAAATTCGATCGCGTTCTGGTGGATGCGCCCTGCACCGGCACCGGCACATGGCGCCGCCGCCCCGATACCAAATGGCGGCTGACGGCACGCAATCTGGAAGAACGTGTGCAGCAGCAGGGTGAGGCGCTGTCGCAGGCCAAGGGTTTCGTGCGCCCGGGTGGCGAGTTGCTTTATGTCACCTGCTCCGTTCTGCCTGAAGAAAACGAACAGCAGGTCCGGCGTTTCTGCGAGGACAATCCCGAATTTGTCATCGGTTCTGCTCTGGAGCGCTGGCAGACGACTTTCGGTGCAAATGCGAACAAACCGCATTCCTCCGACGGAAAGACAGTGACGTTGACGCCTGCAACCACAGATACGGACGGTTTCTTCTTCTGCTTGATGAAACGCAAAGCATAAAAGCCGATTTGCACGCGCTGATTTTACTTGGGAAATGCCACGCGATCTTGTTTTAAAGCATTCTAAACTAGAATGTTTGACACAAGTTTGTGATTGGGTCAGAACTCGCTGGCCGCAGCGTGAAGTCTTTTCACGCCTGCCCAAGGAGAGGGATCATGATCCGCAAAACCATTCTCAGCGCCTCTTTCGCGCTTCTTGCCGCATCGGCGGCTTTCACCGCGCTTCCTGCACAGGCCGCCACTGACGCGGCTGCCGTCGTCAAGCATTACGCCGATGTCGCGCATGCGAAATACGAGGATTCGCTGACCACGGCGAAGGCGCTGGACAAGGCGATCGATGCGTTGATCGCAACGCCGAGCGAAGAGACGCTGAAGGCCGCCCGCGAAGCCTGGATCAAGGCGCGTGTTCCCTACCAGCAGTCGGAAGTCTACCGTTTCGGCAACCCGATCGTTGACGATTGGGAAGGCAAGGTGAATGCCTGGCCGCTGGATGAAGGCCTGATCGATTATGTTGACGGTTCCTACGGCACGGAAAGCGACGAGAACGAACTTTACGTCGCCAACCTCATCGCCAATCCGAAGATCAAGATCAGCGGTGAAGAGGTCGACGCCTCCAAGATCACCCCTGAACTGATCGAGAGCCTGCACGAGGCGGGTGATGTCGAAGCCAATGTGACCACCGGTTACCACGCCATCGAATTCCTGCTCTGGGGCCAGGATCTGAACGGCACCGGACCGGGCGCGGGCAACCGTCCCTACACCGACTACGACAAGGCAAAGTGCACCAATGGCAATTGCGACCGTCGCGCCGATTACCTGAAATCCGCCTCCACCCTGCTGATCAAGGATCTCCAGGAGATGGTGGACGCCTGGGCGCCGGAAGGCGAAGCCACGAAGACGGTGGAAGCCGATCCGAAAGCCGGCCTCACCGCCATTCTCACCGGCATGGGTTCGCTTTCTTATGGCGAGCTGGCCGGCGAGCGCATGAAACTCGGCCTTCTGCTGCACGATCCGGAAGAGGAGCATGATTGCTTCTCCGACAACACCTATAATTCGCATCTGAACGACGCCATCGGCATCGCTTCGGCCTATACCGGTGAATATACCCGCGTGGACGGCACGAAGATGACCGGCGCCTCGCTGGCGGAACTGGTCGGTGCCAAGGACAAGGCGCTGAATGACGAAATGACGGCGAAGCTGAACAAGACGCTCGACGCCATGCATGCGATGGAAAAGCGCGCCCAGACCGTTGAAGCCTATGACCAGATGATCGGCGAAGGCAACAAGGAAGGCAATGCCGTGGTTCAGGCGGCCATTGACGGTCTCATCGACCAGACGAAGACCGTTGAACGCGTCATCACCGCACTCGATCTCGGCAAGATCGATCTCGAGGGCTCTGACAGCCTCGATAACCCGAACGCCGTCTTCAAATAAGCGGCAAGACGGGCCGCAATGCACTGCGGCCCGTTTCTCCCATGCGCTCCTGATTTCCATGGAATTGTCACTGCTGCCGATCCGCAAGCCGTTTTTCTTCGCCGGGGCAGCCTGTCTTCTGGCATCGGCAACGCTTGCCGCGCCGTTGCGTGATGATCTGACGGAGAAAGACCGCAGCCGTGTTGAGGCCGTGACCGCGCCGACGACGGATTTTACGAAACCGGAGCCTTTCGAGGCGATGTCCGGTGGCGCGACAACCAGCACCAACAAACCCGACAGCGGCGCATTTTCGCATCCTTCCGCCACCATGCCTTTCGAGCGGAAGCAGGATTTCAAGCTCGGCAATGCGCTGTTCCAGAAGCTCTGGGTCTCCTCTCCCTCCTCCACCCAGGCATCGGACGGGCTGGGACCGCTTTATAATGCCCGGTCCTGCCAGACCTGCCATGTGAACGACGGCAGGGGCCGCCCGCCTCTTGCCGGGGAAGACGCCGTCTCGCTGTTTCTGCGGCTGGCCCGCCCGGCCCGAAACGAAGCGGAACGGGCCGCGATTGCGCGCCACGAGGTGCTGAGTTTTCCCGACGAGACCTATGGTCACCAGCTTCAAAACCTCGCCATTCCCGGCCTTGCCGCCGAGGGCAGGCCGGTCATCAACTACATTGAAACGCCGGTTCGGCTTGCGGATGGCGAAATGGTGATGCTGCGCAAGCCCACCTATGCCGTAGCGGACCTCAACTACGGCCCGCTCGGCACCGACACGACACTTTCGGCGCGTATCGCCATGCCCACACTCGGGCTTGGCCTGATCGAGGCGATCAGCGAGGCCGATATTCTGGCCAAAGCCGACCCTGATGACAAAAATGGCGATGGTATCGCCGGGCGTCCGGCATGGGTCAGGGATCATCGCACCGGCGAGGTGAAACTCGGACGGTTCGGCTGGAAAGCCCAGAATGCAAGCGTGCGCGATCAGAGCGCCAGCGCCTTCTCCCACGATATCGGCATCTCCACACCCGATGCGCCGAACGCTTATGGCGATTGCACCGATGCCCAGAAGGACTGTCTGGCCATGCCGACCGGCGTGCAGCCGCGGCTGGGGCCAGTGGAAGCCCCTGACCCGGTTCTCGATCTCGTGACGTTCTACACCGAAAACCTCGCCGTGCCGCAGCGGCGCAATGCCGGTGATGCGACCGTTCTGCAGGGCAAGCAGCTGTTTTACACCTCCGGCTGCACGGCCTGCCACACGCCGAAATTCGTGACCCGCCGCGATGCCAGCGACCCGATACATTCTTTCCAGCTGATCTGGCCCTATTCGGATTTCCTCTTGCATGACATGGGAGAGGCGCTTGCCGATGGCCAGCAGGTGGGTGAGGCGAATGGGCGGCAGTGGCGCACCCAGCCGCTCTGGGGCATCGGCCTGACGCAGAGCATCAATGGCAATGGTTTTTACCTGCATGACGGGCGCGCGCGCAGCCTGACGGAAGCGATATTGTGGCACGGTGGTGAAGGGCAAAAAGCGCGCGATGCCTTTGCCGTCTTGCAAAAATCCGACCGGCAGGCTTTGCTGGCTTTTCTGGAGTCCCTTTGATGAAAAATGCCATGCGAAAAATATCCGGCCTCGTTTCCGTGCTGCTGCTTTTGACCAATCAGCCGGCGATGGCACAGGATGTGGAACTGATGCCGCCGCCGCCGCTCGACCCCGCACAGGTGCGGAGCGTTATGGAAAAGGCGGTGAATGGCTTCATTCGCCCCGGTTATGACCACTTCCGGCAGTCGGCAGGCAGGCTGGAAGGCAGCATGAAGGCCTTCTGCGCCGCGCCCTCCAAAACAACGGATGAGGCGGCCAAAGCGGCCTTTGCCGATACCGTGGCGAACTGGTCGACCATCGAGATCGTGCGGGTCGGTCCTGTCATCGAGCAGAACCGTTTCGAAAGGGTGCTTTATTACCCCGACAAAAAAGGCCTCGGTCTGAAACAGGTGCAGCGTTACCTCTCCGAAAAGGATGAAAGCGTCACCAGCGCCGACGGCCTGAAGGGCAAGAGCGTCGCGGCACAGGGGCTTGGCGCGCTGGAATTCTTGCTCTACGGCACCGGCGCGGAGGAATTGCTCGACAAAAAGGGCGATTTCCGCTGCCGCTTCGGCGCAGCCATCGCCGGCAATATCGCCAATGTGGCGGCCGAGCTTTCCGACAGCTGGAACGCCCCTGACGGCGCGCAGAAAAACTGGACCAAGCCGGGGCCGGACAATCCCGTCTTTCGAGACGAGCGCGAGGCCCTGGTTGCCCTGCTCGGCATTCTCGTGCATGGCTCAGAGGCGATCCGTGATCAGCGGATCGAAACCTTCTACAAGGGGCCGGACAAGGCGCGTTTTCCCCGCACCGCCATTTACTGGCGCTCCGGCCTGACGTGGAAAAGCATCTCGGCAAACATCAAGGCCGTTCAGACCCTGCTGCACACCGCCGATATGGTCGAACTCGTGCCAACCGACCAGCGCTCCATCGTCAATTCCATCGACTTCATCGCCAAATCGATGATCCGCATTTCCGGAACAATCGATACGAATGTCGAAAAGGCACTGGATAAGGATGATCAGCGCGCCAAGGTGGATTATCTGCTCCTCAACGGCAAAGACCTGATCTATCGCCTCAATGACCAATATGGCGGCGCCATCGGCCTCAGCTCCGGCTTTTCCTTCGCCGACGGGGACTGAACCGATGATATCAGGCGCCAAGCGGATGTTGATAGATCGGCGCAGCTTCATCCGGGCAGCGGGTATTCCCTTTCTTGCTGCGTTGGCTCCCCGTTCACTTCATGCGCTGGAACGGGCAGACGCGGTCTTTGCCTCCGCCTTCCGCGCCCGTGACGGCTCCTACGGCATTGCAACGGTGAGCGAACGCGGCGAGATCATCGACCGCGTTGCCCTTCCCGCCCGCGCCCATGGAATGGCGACAAGCCACGCGACCGGCATGGCGGTGGCCTTCGCGCGCCGGCCCGGCACCTTCTTCATGGCCTTCGATCCCGCGCGGCACCGCGAGACGATCGTGATGCACACGCCGGAGAACCGCCATTTTTATGGTCACGGGCAATTTTCGCCCGATGGGGCGATCCTCTATGCCAGCGAAAACGACTTCGACGGCAATCGCGGTGTTATCGGGTTATACGACGCCAAAAACAGATTTACCCGCATCGGTGAATATGATGCGCACGGCGTCGGTACGCATGACATGACAGTGAGCGATGACGGGCGATTGATCGTGATCGCCAATGGCGGCATCGAAACCCATCCGGATTTCGGCCGCACCAAGCTCAATATCGACAGCATGCAGCCGTCTCTCGTGCTTCTGGACGCCGCAACCGGGCAGCTGATCCAGAAACATACGATGCCGGACGGGCTGCGACAGCTTTCCACCCGCCATGTCGGTCTTGGCGATGACGGCCGCATCTGGTTCGCCTGCCAATATGAGGGGCCGCGCAACGATCTGCCGCCGCTTGTCGGCCATTTCGCCAAAGGCGAGGACCTGGCCTTCGTCGATCTGCCGGAGGAAACAACGGTGCGCCTTGCCAATTATGTTGGAGCCATCGCCGTCAATCGGCGCGAGGGACTGGTGGGCCTGACCTCGCCCAATGGCAATGCCGCCGTGACACTGGATGCGAAAACCGGGCGGGTGGTTTCAGAGGTAAGCGTGCGCGAAGCAGCGGGCGTTGCCCCCGCCGCCACGGGCATTGCGGTTTCTTCCTATGACGGATTTTTCGAGGCGCTGCGCAGCGACGTGGCATGGGACCAGCATATCGTGCGTATCTCCAGCTAAAATACTGAAAAGGCACGGGAACAAAAGCCCAGCAGGCGCATTTGATGCGTCATGAAAAACCTGAACGTGTACGTTGTTTTTGTGGTTGTCGTTGTTGCCATCGGGGCGCTGATCGGCGTCAACAATGTGCCGGGTGAATGGTATCAGTCGCTGCAGAAACCATTCTTCAATCCGCCCAACTGGATCTTCGGCCCGGTCTGGACCACGCTTTACGTGCTGATCGGTATCGCCGGTGCACGCACATGGATCAGGAAGCGGATGGGAACGCGCATGCGCCTCTGGTTCACCCAGATGGTGCTGAATTTCCTGTGGTCGCCGATCTTTTTCGGCATGCAAAGCCCGGCGGGCGCACTGGTCATCATCATTCCGATGCTGGTGTGCATTTTGGCGTTCATGGCCCTTACCTATCGCCGTGACCGAATATCCATGTGGCTTTTTGTGCCCTATGCGTTGTGGGTTGCCTTTGCCACAGTGCTGAATGCGAGTATCGGCATCCTGAACTAATTTCTCCCTGCCCGGCCCTTGCCTTGCCTGCCGTCCCGCGCCATGTCAGTTTGCGATGGGACTTAAAGCAGGCAGGTAGGCCATGGAGATCACGGATCCCGGCGATTTTCGTCAGCGGATAGAAAGAAGCTTTGCGCGACAGGGCGTGGTGCAGGCAATCGATGCTGAGATCAGCCGTATCGAACACCGGCTGGTGGAAATCGAACTACCCTTCCATGAAAAGCTGACGCAGCAGCATGGTATATTGCATGCCGGCGTCATCGCCGCCGGTCTGGATACGGCCTGCACCTATGCCGCCTATACGATCATCGAACCGGAAGCTTCGCTTTTGACCATCGAGTTCAAGGTCAACCTCATGTCGCCGGGCCGCGGTGAGCGGTTCCTGTTTCGCGGCGAGATCATCAAGCCCGGCAACAACCTGATCGTCGCCGATGGCCGCGCTTATGCCCTTGCCGACGGTCCCGCGAAGCTGATCGCCTCCATGACTGGCACGATGATGGTGGTGAAGGGTCGCGAGGATATTACCGGATGAGCTACCGGCTTTTGCATGTCGCGGATAAATCCGTTCTTTTCGTCATGGCGGCCTCGGCCGAATATGGTCCTCATCTGCAGGCAAGAATTTCCCCCCTCATGACCGGCGTCGGCCCGGTCGAGGCGGCGATTTCGGTCACGGCAGTTCTTGCCGGTCTCGATGCGGCGGATCATCTGCCTGATCTCGTCGTTTCGCTCGGCTCAGCCGGCTCGCGGACGCTGGAACAGACCGGCATCTATCAGGCGATTTCGGTGTCCTATCGCGACATGGACGCCTCGCCCTTCGGTTTTGAAAAGGGACGTACGCCGTTTCTAGACCTGCCGGCCGAGGTGGCCTTGCCCTTCCGCATTCCCGATATTGCCGAGGCGCGGCTTTCCACCGGCGGCAACGTGGTTTCCGGCGCTGCCTATGGCTCGATCGATGCCGATATGGTGGAAATGGAGACCTTTGCCGTTTTGAGGGCCTGCCAGCGTTTCGGTGTGCCGCTCATCGGCCTGCGCGGTATTTCCGATGGCAAGGCGGATGTGAACCACGTGGACGACTGGACGGAGTATCTGCATATCATCGACGAAAAGCTGGCAGATGCCATCGACCGGCTTTGCCGCGCCATTGAGGAGGGCGTGATCGCCCTTTGAAACCTTGCGATTTTCGCAAATTTCCGCTGTTCGATGCCCGCTTGCGGGTTGCCTAAAGCCGCCATTTTCTTTAAAGGCTCGCCATGACCCAGATAGCCCATCCCGACAGCATTCTCATCATCGATTTCGGCAGCCAGGTGACGCAGCTCATTGCGCGCCGCATCCGCGAAGCCGGGGTCTATTGCGAAATCCATCCGTTCCAGAATGCCGCAGAGGCGTTTGAGAAGCTGCAGCCCAAGGGCGTGATCTTCTCCGGCGGCCCCGCATCCGTGACAGCGGAAGGCAGCCCGCGCGCGCCGCAGGCGGTGTTCGACAGCAAGGTTCCGATCCTCGGCATCTGCTACGGCCAGCAGACGCTCTGCACGCAGCTCGGCGGCGTGGTCGAGGGCGGCCATGCGGCGGAATTCGGCCGTGCCGATATCGACATCAAGAAGGCAAGCCCGCTGTTCGACGGCTTCTGGGAACAGGGCAAGAGCTATCCGGTCTGGATGAGCCACGGCGACCGCGTGACGAAGCTGCCGGAAGGTTTCGAGGTCATCGCGACCTCCGAGAACGCACCTTTCGCCATCGCAGCCGACGAGGCGCGCCACTATTATACCACCATGTTCCACCCGGAAGTGGTGCACACGCCTGACGGCGGCAAGCTGCTGTCCAACTTCGTGCACAAGATCGTTGGCTTGAAATCCGACTGGACGATGGCGGCCTATCGCGCCGAGATGATCCGCAAGATCCGCGATCAGGTCGGCACCGGCCGCGTGCTCTGCGCGCTCTCCGGCGGCGTCGATTCCTCGGTTGCGGCTATCCTCATTCATGAGGCGATCGGCGACCAGCTGACCTGCGTTTACGTCGATCACGGCCTGATGCGGCTTGGCGAAAGCGAGCAGGTCGTCGGCATGTTCCGCGACCATTACAATATTCCGCTTGTTCATGTTGACGCAGCCGATCTGTTCCTCGGCGAACTCTCGGGCGTTTCCGATCCGGAAGCAAAGCGCAAGACCATCGGTCGTCTGTTCATCGAAGTCTTCGAGGCCGAAGCGGCCAAGATTGCCGCCGATGGCAAGGGCGCACCGAAGTTCCTGGCGCAGGGCACGCTTTATCCTGACGTCATCGAAAGTGTTTCCTTCTCCGGCGGCCCGTCCGTCACCATCAAGAGCCACCACAATGTCGGCGGTCTTCCCGAGCGCATGAACATGCAGCTCGTCGAGCCGCTGCGTGAGCTTTTCAAGGACGAAGTCCGCGCGCTTGGCCGCGAACTCGGCCTGCCGGAAAGCTTCATCGGTCGCCATCCCTTCCCCGGCCCGGGTCTGGCGATCCGCTGCCCCGGCGCGATCACCCGCGAGAAGCTCGATATTCTGCGCAAGGCGGATGCGATCTATCTCGACGAAATCCGCAAGGCCGGTCTCTATGACACCATCTGGCAGGCCTTTGCCGTGCTGCTGCCGGTTCAGACCGTCGGCGTCATGGGCGACTACCGCACCTATGACTTCGTCTGCGCGCTGCGCGCCGTGACCTCGGTGGATGGCATGACGGCGGATTTCTATCCCTACGACATGAATTTCCTCGGCCGCGCCGCCACCCGCATCATCAACGAAGTGCGCGGCATCAACCGTGTTGTCTACGACGTGACGAGCAAGCCGCCCGGCACGATCGAGTGGGAATAACGCCTACAATAGGCATAGCTTAGACGATGACGCCGCGACTAGCTCGCGGCGTTTCTGTTTTGTCTTGTGAGGTAGATGATCTGGGCGGTCAGGCCAACCACGAGGATCGCCAGCAACCCGCCCTGAACGCCGAGGAGCAGCGGCGACTTCAAATCGGTAACAAAGGGATGACCATCCGGAACACGGCGCAGGGTCTCGGTCGCCGTCGGCACCATCAGGAGAAATGCGCTCACACTCAGACAGATGGTTTCTATATATCTGGCGATGCGCGTTGAGCCGAGAATGCGCTCAATTCCGTAACCTGCGAGCAGGAACAGGATGGTCAGCGCGCCAATGGCGTAGCTGACCGGCTGATGCGCCACGAGGAAGGCCGTCGCAGCGCCAATCAGCATGGACACAAAATAGATTGCACCCGGCCTGGATCGCGGAACGATCCGACCGTGACGGGCAAACATGTAAATGGCCACGGGAATGGCGGGCAGGCTGCCGAGTGTGTGGACCCAGCCAAGCGGAGAAATTCCGAACATGAGATTGCCTTTCTCTTCCATAAGGGCGGTGGCGGCCCGGGGAAGCAGACTGTTGACGACTGATCTGGAAGCGTAATGCTGTCTATTTACCGGGTCGGGATGTCGCTCAGGTCATGCATTCACCTCCCTCGCGACGTTTCATTTTCAAGCTGTGATGCGCTCCAGCATGGGGCGGGTTATCGCGCCAAAGGCTGCGGCATCACCGTAGGCGCGGGCCGAGAGCATTGCGCCATGCACGGTGGCCATGAACATTTCGGCATTGGTGTACGCTGTTCCTGTCAGCACAAGGCGCCTTTGCGCAGCCCCGCGCTCCAGCACGGCGGTAAGCCAGTCCGAGAGGCTTTGAAAATGCGCACGCACTTCAAGAACCACAGATTCGGGAAGGACGGGTATTTCAGTGGCGAGCAGAGCGCAGACGCAGAAGGGATGGGTCGCATCAGCGATACAGCCTTCCCAATAGCCGATATAGGCGCGAAGCTGTTCGAGCGGGTCGGAGATGTTTCGCTCCAGCTCGGCGAGCCCGGCTGCAGCTTCCTGCCTGTACTGCTCGACCAGTTTGCGGACCAGGTCTGACTTGTTCGGGAAATGGTGGTGAATGCTGGCATTGCGAATGCCGACCACGCTGGAAATATCGGCGTAGCTGAAACCGTTGTAGCCGCCGCTTACAATCAGGGTACGCGCGCAACGAAGAATTTCATCGGCCTTGGTTTGTGGGTTTTTCATATTCATTGCCTACCAACTAGTAGGTAGATTGTCAACTCAGTGCACCATGGTGTTATTTTCTGGAGTTCCCCTGCCTGTCGGGAAATGTAGTTGTTCTCTTTTCGTTCTTTTAATTTCTTCTGGCAATGATAATATCGCGGCCTTGGCAAAGGCCGTGGAGTATCGTCATGGGTTTCGAGTTGACGGATAAAGGAGGTGTGAGGCAGCTTTTCTTTGAAGGGCTGGAGACGCCAAAAATACAGCGCCTTAATCCGCGATTTCGCAGCAAGCTTCTCTTATTGTTGAAGCCGCCGGCAGCCGTGGCCGATAGAATCTTTGCCGATGCTTCACAGTATGCAGAAGGACGGACAAGGCGTGCAGCCTATCCGGCGGAGCTTCTGCATATCACGCTGCTCTGTATCGGATGTTTCGAGACTGTGCCTCACGGGCTGATAAACAAGCTGAAGGCGGCGCTGGGGGAAATCAATGCGCGGCCCGTTCCTATCACTTTCGAAGAAACGTCGCTTTTTGGTAATCGCAATAGTCTGGTGCTGCGAAGCAGCCGCGATATGCCGGAAATCAAGGCTCTGGTGAAGATATTGCAACGCGCCCTTTGGCGGGCAAATCTTCCCTTTGTTACGGCATCATCTTTTACGCCGCATCTCACCATGATCTATGGCTGTGGGAAGATTGAGCTTATGCCGGCCGGTAAACCCTATAGCTGGCTGGCGGGCAATTTCGAACTTGTCTTCAGCCATAATGGCGAAACAAGGCACGAGCCGCTGGCACGTTTTGCGCTTTCAGCGAAGGCGGATCGTTATGAGCGGCCTGAGAGCCAGTTATATTTATCGGAAAAAGTGATCGGCCCGTCAAAGCGGCCGAAACAGAGTGCAGCATCTCGATGACGTGCACTCGAAGCGGCGGAACAATCCCGCGCTGACAATTTATCCCGCACCTGTCCTTCGAGGACTATGCGGGAACCTTCCTGTGTGAATACGGAACGCTTCTTGAGCCATCCGCGACGCATCCACCTCGCCCGTCGAAAACCGGCGTGGATTTCGACCCCGAGCGCAAGCGAGGCGGTGCCGCCTCGCTACAAATAATAGCCAGCTTAGAGCTGTACCTTGTCGAAAGCCTTACCGTCGATGCCGAGGGCTTCGAGATCGGCACGGGCGGGCTTGCGATGTGCGCGAACAGCGGCCGAAACCGAGAGCGCTGCACCGAGAACGGCGAAAGTTTCACCGAAGAAGTTACGCGATGTCTTTGCAACCTGACGCATTTTTCTCTCCATCTTTGATGCCCAGATAATGGGTATTTTCGGCCTCTTCTACAACTCATGATGTAGCAGGGAAGCCATGCAGCTTTGCTCGCGCTCGTTTGGATATCAGCTATGGCGATTTCGCATGGCTCAGACGTCACACCCCGACAGGCCTGCAAGGGACCTCGGACATGGGTTGAATAAGCCGGATATTTTGTTATGCCGGAAAGCTGAATACAAAGAGGCTGGCAGCATGACGATCACCATTTACGGCATCAAGAACTGCGACACGATGAAGAAGGCCAGAAGCTGGCTGGAAACCAACGGCATCGACTATTCTTTTCATGACTACAAGACGGTCGGCATCGATCGCGCCCATCTGGAGACATGGTGCGATGCCGCGGGCTGGGAAACTGTTATGAACCGCGCCGGCACGACCTTCAAAAAGCTGGATGATGGCCAAAAGGCCGATCTTAGCCGCGAGAAGGCCATCGGCTTGATGCTGGAGCAACCCTCCATGATCAAGCGTCCGGTACTCGAGGCCAAGGGCAAGATAACCGTCGGTTTTAAACCGGAAACCTACCAGACGCTTTTTGCCTGAGCGCAGCCGCCATGTCCAAAACGACCCGCGCCACCCAGATGCTGACCAAGGCTGGTATTACCTTCACCACCGTCACCTATGATTACGACCCGAATGCCGACCGCATCGGCCTGCAGGCGGCCGAGGCGATTGGGGAACCGCCGCATCTGGTGTTGAAGACACTGATGGCGGAACTGGATGGCAAACCGGTCTGCGTCGTTGTGCCTTCCGACCGTGAGGTGAGCATGAAGAAGCTTGCCGCCGCCTTCGGAGGCAAATCCGCCAGCATGATGAAGCCTGCCGATGCGGAGCGCGCCACCGGTTACCATGTTGGCGGCATCAGTCCTTTCGGTCAGAAGAAACAGGTGCCAACGGCCATTGAGGCTGATGCCATGGCACATGCGCATGTTTACATGAATGGCGGGCAAAGAGGGTTACAGGTGAGACTTTCGCCCCGCGATGCGCAGGCAGCGCTGAAGGCCATCATCGCTCCGCTGGTGGCGGACTGACGCTTTTCCCACCTCTTTTGAAAGCATTTGGCTTTCGAAAGGAATGGGCTATGGTCGGCGCCTCCGATTGAAATATACGAAGGCAGACCATGACCGTTTCTCCCATCGATCCCGTCAACCTCGAAAAACTGGCCGAAGTCGCCGTAAAAGTCGGCCTGCAATTGCAGAAGGATCAGGATCTGGTGATCACTGCGCCGCTGGCGGCGCTGCCGCTGGTGCGGCTCTTGACCAAACACGCCTATCTGGCCGGCAGCGGGCTGGTCACCACCTTCTATTCCGATGAAGAAACCACGCTATCGCGCTACCGCCACGCCAGTGACGCGAATTTCGACCGGGCTTCCGACTGGCTCTACGAAGGCATGGCGAAGGCCTATGCCAACGGTGCGGCGCGATTGGCGATTGCCGGCGATAACCCCATGTTGCTGGCAGAGCAGGACCCGGCCAAGGTGGCGCGAGCCAACAAGGCCAATTCCACCGCCTACAAGCCGGCGCTGGAGAAGATTTCCAATTTCGACATCAACTGGAACATCATTTCCTATCCGAACCCCTCCTGGGCTAAGCAGGTTTTCCCCGGTGTCTCCGAGGACGAAGCGGTCCGCAAGCTCGCGGACGCCATCTTCGCCGCCTCGCGGGTGGACCTGGCCGACCCGGTGGCAGCCTGGGCAGAGCATAACGCCAATCTCGCCAAGCGCTCGGCATGGCTGAATGGCGAGCGCTTCTCATCACTACACTTCACCGGCCCCGGCACGGATGTAAGGATCGGGCTGGCAGACGGCCATGAATGGCATGGCGGCGCTTCCACCGCCAAGAACGGCGTAACCTGCAACCCGAATATTCCGACCGAAGAAGTATTCACCACACCGCATGCGCTGCGCGTGGATGGTTACGTTTCCAGCACCAAGCCCCTTTCGCATCAGGGAACGCTGATCGACGATATCCGGGTGAAATTCGAGGGTGGCCGGATCGTCGAAGCCAAGGCTTCGAAGGGCGAAGCGGTGCTGAACAAGGTGCTCGACACCGATGAAGGCGCTCGGCGTCTCGGCGAAGTGGCGCTGGTGCCGCATTCCTCGCCGATCTCGGCAAGCGGTATCCTGTTCTACAACACGCTGTTTGACGAAAACGCCTCGTGCCACATCGCGCTTGGCCAATGCTATTCGAAGTGCTTCGTCGACGGTGCTTCGCTGTCGCAGGATCAGATCAAGGCGCAGGGCGGCAATTCCAGTCTCATCCATATCGACTGGATGATCGGTTCCGACAAGGTGGATATTGATGGCGTGAAGCCGGATGGCTCCACGGTTCCGGTCATGCGCAAGGGCGAATGGGCCTGAGGACGCTTACCTCGGTAACTGGCTGCGCTGACTGAGCCAGATACTGAAAAGCACCGCAACAAACCCGGCGATCTGCGCTGGCGTGAGGCTTTGGCCGAGCGCCAGCCAGCCCAGAAGAGTTGCAACGACAGGGCTTAGAAAACCGAGCGATGCCGCAGCCGAGGGCTCTATGCGGGCAAGCCCGCGAAACCACAGAAGATAGGTCAGCGCCGCACCGATGAGGCCGAGATATGCCATGCCGAGGATATTGGCGGCGGTTGGTGTTGGCAGGGCCGGTTCCAGAACAAAGGCAACCGGCAGGAGCAGAATGCCGCCCGCGGTCAATTGCCAGGCGGTGAAGGTGAGATTGGAGACCGGCGGTCGCCATTTGCGGGTCAGCACCGTTCCGAAAGCCATGGAGACGGCACCGGCAAGGCCTGCGGCAACGCCGATACCATCCAGCGCCGCTCCGGGCGTCAGCACCAGAAGTGCGACGCCCGCAATGCCCAGCAGACCGGCGGCGATGGCAAGCGGCCTGACGGGCGCGGCCAGAAACAGCCGGGACAGGCCAATGACGATGAGGGGTTGCACCGCACCCACCGTGGCCGCCACACCGCCCGGCAGCCGATAAGCCGACACGAAAAGCATCGCCCAGAAGAACGAAAAATTCAGCGCGCCAAGAATGAAACTGCGCGGCCACCAGATGCCTTGCGGCAGCTTCCGGACGAGCAACAGCAGCAGGATGCCCGCCGGCAAAGCACGCAACATGGCGACATGCAGAGGGTAGCCCTGTGGCAAAAATTCCGTGGTGACGAAATAGGTGGTTCCCCAGATGGCAGGGGCAAGCGCGGTCAACAGCACATCGGCGGCGTAAGTCGGATTTTTCTTCATTTCAAGAATCTCTATATCAAGATAAATCCACTCTAGTCGATTTTATCTTGACGTCAAGATATCAATTGTTATGCCTTGGTGATGAGCAAAGAACCGCTGGACCACGTCGATCATATTCTGGCGCAATGGCGCAAGGAGCGGCCCGATCTCGATGTCGGCCCCATGGGCCTGCTTGGGCGCCTGCACCGGCTCAGTACACATCTTGGCCGCGAGGTTGAGGCGGTACTCCTGAAACACGGGCTCTCCTCCTCCGCTTTCGATGTGCTGGCGACATTGCGGCGGGCCGGTCCGCCCTATCGCCTTTCCCCCGGCGATCTGTTGGCCATGACCATGGTGAGTTCCGGTACCATGACCAACCGAATCGACCAGCTGGAAAAGGCCGGGCTGGTGGAGCGCGTTCACAACCCGCAGGACCGGCGCAGCGTATTGATATCGCTGACGGAGCGTGGACTTGCCATTGTCGAGGATGCCGTCGGCGCGCATGTCGAAAACCAGCATCGTCTGGTTGCTCATCTCAGCGAAGAGGAGCGTGCGGCGCTGAACGAGTTGCTGAAGCGCTTTTTGCAGGGTTTCGAGCAGTAGATTCACGGATCAGACAAACATCCAATCAAACCAGCGATCGGCGCTTGTTTTGGCGAAAAAAGTCCTGTAAGCAATTCTCCATAAACCTGTACTACAGGTTGGAGGAAAAATGTATAGCGCCATTTCTCATGAAACCGGTCTCGTCAGCAGCACGATCGGCGCGATCACGCGCCATATCCGCGAAAACGAGCTTGCCCCCGGGGCAAAGCTGCCAAGCGAGCTTTCGCTTTCCCAGCAACTCGGCGTTTCTCGCACCGTCGTTCGCGAAGCTTTCCGGTCCCTTTCGGCCATGCGGCTGATCGACGTCAGCGCTGGCAAGCGAGCCACCGTGGCGACGCTCGATCATGGTGCGATGTCGCTGATGTTCGAGCATGGCATTCACACCGAGCAGATCAACATCCAGCAGATTTACGACGTGCGCCGCACCATCGAAGTCAGAACCGTGACGTTGGCGGCGCTGAGGCGCACGGATGCGGAAGCGCTCACCATTCTCAACCATGCCAACGATATGGAACGGGACTTCGGCGACAATGACAAAGTCATGGAGCACGATCTCGCTTTCCATCTCGCCATTGCCAAATCCTCGAAGAACCCGGTTTTCGAACTCATCCTTGGCGCTTTTCAAAATGTGACACGCCAGACATGGCCGATCGGCTGGAAAAGCCGCACATCCGACGCGCAGCGCCACACCACGGTCTCGCTTCACATTGAGATCGGACAGGCCATTGCCGCAGGCGATCCACAAATGGCGTCAACGCTGATGGCGCGGCATTTCGATGAAAGCGTGCACGCGCTTCTCGCTGCAGGTATCGCCTGATTTTTCAACACAGTCCCAGATGGCAAACTGCCTTCCTCTGGAGGAGAGAGACTCATGAAAATTACGAAAATCGAGACCGTCCGCGTGGCGGAACGGGCAAACCTGCTCTGGGTTCTGGTCCACACGGATGAGGGCATTACCGGGCTCGGCGAAACCTTCTTCGGCGCCGAGACGGTGGAAACCTACGTGCACGAATATATCGCCCCGCGCGTGATCGGCCGCGATCCGCTGCAGATCGATCTTCTGGCTCAGGATCTCGTCGGTTATCTCGGCTTCCGCTCATCCGGTGCGGAAGTGCGGGGCAATTCCGCCTTCGATATCGCGCTCTGGGATATTTTCGGCAAGGCCACCAACCAGCCCATCGCCCAGCTTCTCGGCGGTTTCAGCCGCAAGGAAATCCGGACCTACAATACCTGCGCAGGTACGGAATATATCAAGAAGGCGACCGGCCAGCAGACGGCGAATTACGGCATGGCCGACGGCAGGGATTATGACGATCTCAACGGCTTCCTGCACCGGGCGGACGAGCTTGCCCATTCGCTGCTGGAAGACGGCATTACGGCCATGAAGATCTGGCCTTTCGATGCGGCGGCGGAGAAGACGCGCGGGCAATATATCTCGATGCCGGACCTGAAAAGCGCGCTCGAGCCGTTTGAAAAAATCCGCAAGGCGGTCGGCGACAAGATGGATATCATGGTGGAGTTTCACTCCATGTGGCAGCTTCTGCCCGCCATGCAGATCGCCAAGGCGCTCACGCCATACCAGACCTTCTGGCATGAAGACCCGATCAAGATGGACAGTCTTTCCAGCCTGACGCGGTATGCCGCCGTGTCGCCCGCGCCGATTTCCGCATCCGAAACGCTGGGTTCCCGCTGGGCCTTCCGCGACCTGCTGGAAACCGGTGCTGCCGGCGTGGTGATGCTTGACATCAGCTGGTGCGGCGGGCTTTCGGAAGCACGCAAGATCGCCTCCATGGCGGAAGCCTGGCATCTGCCGGTCGCGCCGCATGATTGCACCGGGCCAGTGGTGCTTTGCGCCTCCACACATCTGTCGCTCAATGCGCCGAACGCGCTGGTGCAGGAAAGCGTGCGCGCCTTCTACAAGACCTGGTATCGTGATCTCGTGACCGCATTGCCTGAAGTGAAAAATGGCATGATCACCGTGCCGCCGGGTGCCGGCCTTGGCATGGAGCTGCATCCGGATATCGAAAAGACCTTCACTGTCAGCCGCCGTTTTTCGGATGCGGCGTCGATCTGATCAAAAAAGACTGCCTTGATTGCCGGGGTCTGAAGAAGCCGGTTTCGCCGGCTTCTTTTTTTGTGCGGCGGCGGCATCCGGGGACGGCGTTCCCTCTCCCGTGGTAATGGCGGAGACGCGACCGTCGGCAAATTCCATAGACACGACAGCGCCGGAGGCAATGGCCGCGGCACGGGTCAGCGGCCGGTTCTCTTCATCACGGATCACGGCATAACCGCGGTTCAGCACGTTCTTATAAGAGAGCGATTGCAGGATGCGATTGTGGGCTGCAAGGCCGGCGCGGTTCTGCGTCATGCGATGCAGGACGGCGGTATCGGCCCGGCGCGCGGCGGTGACGACGCGTTCCTTCTGCCGCTCAAGCTGGCCAAGCAGGCGGGCGGGTAGCGAACGCAGCGCGGAATCGAAGGCATCGACGCGGCCTTTGCCCTGCAAGAGCCGGCGTTCCACCAAGGTCTCGGCCCGGTGCATACGCTCGGTGATCCTCTGCCTGTGGTGTTTGAGACCGTTCAGAAGAGTTTCCGGCCGAAGCCCCGAAGCGGAGCGCTCAAAGGCGCGGCGCTTGTTCAGCGTGGTCATTTCAAGCCCACGACCGAGACCGCTTGCGGCCTCGTCAAAACGGCGGCGCGGCAGGGCCAGAAGCTGGTCGAGCGACGGCAGCGCCCGCACCAGCGCCCGCAAGCCCTGGCGGCGATTGTCCATCTGCCGCGACACCGAGCCGGAAAGGCGGGCAGCAAGGCCGGAAAGCTGCGCTTCCAGTTCCGCGCGCACCGGCACGGCAATCTCTGCTGCTCCCGTGGGCGTCGGTGCGCGCACATCGGCGGCATAGTCGATCAATGTCGTATCCGTCTCGTGTCCGACGGCGGAAATCAGCGGAATTTCACTTTCAGCCGCGGCGCGCACGACGATTTCGTCGTTGAAGCTCCAGAGGTCCTCCAGACTGCCGCCACCACGGGCAACAATCAGCACATCCGGGCGGGCGATCTCACCACCGGGCCGAAGCGCGTTGAAACCGCGAATGGCGTTCGCCACTTCCTCGCCCGAGCCTTCGCCCTGCACCTTGACCGGCCAGACGACGACATGGACGGGAAAACGATCCGAAATGCGGTGAAGAATATCACGGATGACAGCGCCCGTCGGTGAAGTGACGACGCCGATGACATGCGGCATGAACGGCAGGCGGCGCTTGCGGGCCGCATCGAACAGCCCTTCCGCCGCCAGACGACGGCGGCGGTCTTCCAGAAGCGCCATCAGTGCGCCGGCACCGGCCGGCTCGAGGCTTTCGATGACGATCTGGTATTTCGAGGAGCCGGGAAAGGTGGTGACCTTGCCCGTCGCGATGACTTCCATGCCCTCTTCCGGGCGGAACTTCAGCCGCGAAAACGTGCCCTTCCAGATCACCGCATCGATGCGGGCGCGATCATCCTTCAGCGAGAAATAAGCGTGGCCGGAAGAATGCGGGCCACGATAGCCGGAAATCTCGCCGCGCACCCGCACCTGCTCGAAAGCCGTCTCCACCGTGCGCTTGATGGAACCCGACAGTTCGGACACCGAGAACTCGGCAAGATTGCTCAATGCGGCGTGGGAGAAGATATCGCTCATGACCGTTTGTAACCAAAACCCGTCGATTCGGAAATGCCGGTGCTCGCCAGCCCGATTTTAACGGCGATGAAACCATATCCTCAACTAACGAGTTAGGAAAACAGGGAACGGAGGAGAAAACAAGGGTTCGTTAGGGAAGAAGACGCTAGGTCTTGTCCTAGGCCCGGCAACCAAAGAGGAGGCGGCATCCATGATTTTTCTTACCGCCACAGTGCTTGGCGTAACCGCAGTTGCGTTGCGTTCTGTCTTCAGCATCATCTTCATCTGCATGATGATTATCGGCGCATATGGTGTAGCAATGGCGCTTTCTTCCACGGCCGTGCCGTTGATGTCGCTGCTTTTGGCGCTAGCCGGTTATAATTTTGGCGTCGTCGGTGTTGTCATCGGCCTTCTCGTGCTGCAACGCCCGCGCTCGACGCAGCCGACACTTTAAAAGCTCACGGCCTTGAGACTTCCGCACTTCGCGTTGACCGAGATTTGCGGATTGGCCGCTGACCTTACCGTCACCTGCCTGCTCATTTTCTATCTCGGTGTCGATCCGCTGGCCGCCCGATTGCCCGGTGCGGCGGCAGGCGTTGTGACGAGCTGGCGGCTGAACCGCTCCAACAGCCGTGCAACCGCCACATTGAGCGTTTTTCTCGTGAATGCCGTGACGCTCACCTCCCGCATCGTCGGTGTCGGGCTGTTTGTGTTGCTGCAGTGGCGCAACCCGCTGGTCCAGCCGCTTATCCCGCTCGCCTTTTCAGCATTCGCGGCATTGCTGCTGGCGCTTTACGGCTACCGACGGCTGCAAAAACGACAATTGGACCGGGATTAAACCGTTTCCCAACCGTCCTTTTTAGCTGCCCGATAGATAGCGTCGATAAAAAGCTGGTTCTTCCGCGAGCTTTCCAGCGTGACGACTTCGCCGTCGCCCTTTGCCGCCCGGGCAAAAGCCTCCGCCTCCAGCTTGTATTGACGGCTATCCTGAAACCGGAAGATTTGCGACTGGTTATGGGCCTGATTGGTCAGCTCGATCTCTTCCGCACCCCAGCGATTGGCGTTGAAAGGGGATTTGACCTCGATGTAACCATCCGTGCCGTGGAAGACCATGAGCTGACGGGCGGCAAGCTGGGTCGACAGATAAAAGCTCAGTTCGAAATCGCCGAAATCAGCCCTGACGCTGGAATAGATATCCGTACCGAATTCCCTGTCGCGCTCAACCGTGGCCTGCACCCGCTTCGGCTCCGCGCCGGTGGCAAAACGGGTCACGATGGTTGGGTAGACGCCGATATCCGGCAGGGCGCCGCCGCCCAGTTCGGGAATATTGCGCATGTTGCCGGGATCGCGATTGAAATAGCTGAAAGCGCCCTGCACATGTTTCAGCGTGCCGATGGCGCCCGATCCCAGCAACTCCTTCACCTTGGCCCAGACCGGCGCATAGGTGACCATGAAAGCCTCGGACACAATAACGCCATTGCGGTCGCGTGCGGCGATAAGCGTATCGATCTCTTCCGCTTTCAGCGCAATCGGCTTTTCACACAGCACATGCTTGCCGGCATCGGCCGCCTTGATGGTCCATTCCACATGCTGGGAGGTGGGAAGCGGGATATAGACCGCATCGATCACATCCGATGCCAGCATCTCCTCATAGGAACCGAAGGCGTTGGGCACGGAAAAACGCTCGGCCACTGCACGCGCCTTGGCGTGATCGCGGCTGGCGATGGCGCTGACCACACAGTTTTGCGCATCCTGTATTGCCGGAATGACGTGATCCTGAGCGATCTTCGCCGTTGAGATTATTCCGAAGCGCAGCATTCCCATTCTCCCACTCTGCCATTTCTTCGGAAACTTACCATCCCGGCACCGTGTGGCAAGCCGGCAAAGTCCGATCAGTATAAAGTATGGCCGGATGTGTCCTGCCTTTGTCGGCCTGGTTGCTTTTATCGAGCTGTGTAAGGGAGAATTATGTTATCAGTACCCCAACGGAGAAACATGAAATGTCCTCTTCTCACACCGCACTGCTCGTCATCGACGTTCAGGAATCGTTTCGGCATACCCCTTATTTCGAGGAAAGCGGGCTCGCCGCCTATCTGGAGAAACAGCAGGCATTGATCGACGGCGCCAAGGCCGCGGGAATTCCCGTTGTTCAAATCTTCCATGTCGATGGCGACAAGGCCTTCTCGAAAGACAGCGGCTATGTCCGTGCGCTGGAGGGTGTGGAGATCGCACCCGATGTGACCTTCCACAAGAACCGCCATTCGGCCTTTGCCGGCACCGGCCTTGAAATCTGGCTGACGCAGAAAGGTATCAACCGGCTGATCGTCTCCGGCATCCGCACCGAACAATGCTGCGAAACGACCACCCGGCACGCTTCCGATCTCGGCTACAGCGTCGATTACGTAACCGAGGCGACGTTGACCTTTCCGATGATGCACGCCTCCGGCACGGTGTTCAGCGCCGACGATATCCGTAAACGCACCGAGCTGGTGCTGGCGGGGCGCTTCGCACGCATCGCCACGGTGAACGACGCGATTGCAACCTTGAAAGAAGCAGCCTGATGGATAAAGGCGGCACACGCATCATTCCGTTTTATACGCTTGTGCCGCCGCACGCGCTGTTGCTCGATATTGCCGGCCCCCTGCAGGTCATCCGTTATGCCAATGACGAGCAAAGCGACATTTTTTTCGACTGCCGCTACATTGCGGCAAGGGACAGGCAACAATCCTCGATCGGCCTTGACCTTTGCGGGCTGGAGGCCCTGCCCGCGGCGCTTCCGGAAAATGCGTTTCTCTTGATCTCCGGCAGCACTTCACGTTCCGAGAGCGAGCCGGAAACGCGGCGGGAGCGGCAGGCATTGACGGCATGGCTGGGCCGCGTCGCGCGTGTCGACACCACAGTCATTTCCATCTGCTCCGGTGCATTGCTGGCGGGAGAGGCCGGACTTTTCGACGGACGAAGCTGCACCACCCATGCCGATTGCATCGAGGCGCTGCGACGCATCGCGCCATTGTCCCAGGTGGCCGAAAACCGACTGTTCGTCGAGGACGGAAACCGCTTTTCAAGCGCGGGCATCTCCACCGGCATCGATCTCATGCTGCATGTGGTTTCCCGGCTGACATCCCCGGCCGTTGCGGCGCGTATTGCAAAAACCATGGTTGTCTATCTGAGGCGCAACGGCAGCGATCCGCAAATTTCGCCCTGGCTGACAGGCCGTAACCACATGCACCCCGCCATTCACCGCGTGCAGGACCGGGTGATGGCAGAGCCAGCGCAGGACTGGTCACTGGAAGGCCTGGCCGATATTGCAGCCCTCAGCGAAAGGCATCTGTCACGCCTGTTTCGCGAACATACCGGCATCAGCGTCATCGATTATGTCAATCTGATGCGGGTCAATTTGGCCCGTGACATTCTCGCTAATAGCCGCCTCGATATGGAGTCCATTGCCGAACGGGCGGGGTTTGCCTCTGCCCGGCATTTGCGGCGCGTGTGGCAACAGCATAATCACCTTCCGCCCAGCCACTATCGCGGCTATCGGAGCTGATCTCTCCGGCTTCCGTCTGTTGCCTGATGAGTGCCATCAAAGGAATTGAATGGTTATGCGGATGAGCAGTTGCTAACCTTGCCACAAAGTCAGCAACAGGAGCATCCCCCGTGGAAAAACGAAACCTCGGCCGCACCGGCCTCTCCATCGCCCCGATCGTCTTCGGCGGCAACGTGTTCGGCTGGACAGCGGATGAGAAGACTTCCTTTGCCCTGCTCGACGCTTTTTTTGACGCCGGGTTCAACGCCATCGACACGGCGGATGTCTATTCCGCCTGGGTGAACGGGCATGAGGGCGGCGAATCCGAAGTCATCATCGGCAAATGGCTGAAGCAATCGAGCATCAAGCGCGAGGATGCGGTGATCGTCACCAAGGTCGGTTTTGACAATCGCGGCCAGAAGACCGGCCTCAGCGCCAAGTGGATCGCAGAGGCTGTCGAAGCCTCGCTGAAGCGGCTGCAGACCGACTATATCGACCTCTATCTCGCCCACAAGCCGGATGCCGAGGTGCCGCTGGAAGAGACGCTTGCCGCCTTTGCAAAGCTGAAGGAACAGGGAAAAATCCGCGCCATTGGCTGCTCCAACTATTCCGCCAGCCAGCTTCAGGAGGCGCTGGATACGGCTGCGAAAAACAGTCTTCCGCGTTACGACGTGCTGCAGCCGGAATATAATCTCTACAACCGTGCGGATTTCGAAGGTCCGCTTGCTGATCTCTGTGTGAAGGAAGAGATTGGCGTCATCAACTACTACAGCCTCGCCGCCGGTTTCCTGACCGGGAAATACCGTGCCAAGGCCGATACGGAAGGCGTTGCCCGCAGCTATCGCGTCGGCGAATATGTCAACACGCGTGGCCTTGCCGTTCTGGGCGCGATGGATGCCGTGGCGGTACAGACCGGGGCCAAGCTCGCCGATATCGCGCTCGCCTGGCTGTTGCGGAAAAAAGCGATAACCGCGCCGATTGCCAGCGCCACCAGCCTGTCGCAGCTTGAAAGCTTCAAACGCGCCGTCGAGTTAAAACTGACCGATGAAATGATGACCCTTCTCGACAAGGCAGGCGCATAAGATGGAGCTTGCAATTCGTGATGCACAGCCGGCTGACCGGGCAGAATGGCTGCGCCTCTGGAACGACTACCTTGCCTTTTATGAGGTCGAGCTTGCCGATGACGTCACCGACCATACCTGGGCGCGCATCCTTGATCCCGCATCCCGTGTTTCGATGCGTGTGGCCGTGCTGGGTGACAGGATGGCGGGTTTCGCCATCCACCACTTCCATGATTCCACCTGGGTGAAGACGCCCGATTGCTATCTGGAGGATTTGTTCGTCGATGGCGAAATCCGCGGCAAGGGAACGGGCCGCGCGCTGATGGACGATCTTATCACCATCTGCAAGGAAAAGGGCTGGTCGCGGCTATACTGGCACACGGGCGAAGACAACCACCGCGCCCAGAAACTTTACGACAGCTACGTGAAAAGCGACGGCCATATTCGCTATCGCATCAAGTTCTGATCAGCCCCGGAAGCGGAAAAAATCCACAAAAGCCCTCAGCGCCGGACGCATCTGCCGGCGGGAGGGATAATAGATATAAAAGCCGTCAAAGGGTGCGCACCAGTCCTCCAGCACGCGGATGAGCCTGCCCTCCCTGATATCGTCCTCGACGCGCTGCTCGAAGACGAAGGCGAGCCCTGCCCCGTCTATCGCCGCCCGACGAATGAGGCTTTGGTCCGACAGGATCAAAGGTCCCTGCACATCGACCACCAGCGGCTTGCCGTTCTTCTCCAGTTCCCAGCGATAGATAAGACCACTGGCGAAACGGCGGCGAATACAGCGATGCCGGATAAGATCCCTGGGATCGCGTGGCGGTGGATTTTCCGCAAAATAGGACGGAGAACCAACAATTGCGCCGCGCCATGCGCCGCTGGCTTTCACCGCAATCATATCCGCGTCGAGGTGCTCCCCGAGCCGCAGCCCGGCATCGAAACCCTTTGCGACAATATCTTCAAAACGGTCGTCGGTTGAGATTTCGAGTGAAATATCGGGATAGAGCCGCAGGAACTCACCCAACCGCGGCACGATGAGATCCTCGGCGGCCAGTCTCGGCAAGGTGATGCGCAGGGGGCCGGCCGGTCTCCCGCCATGCTCGGCAAGCGTCTCGATGACGGCATCGATATCGGCAAGCGCCGGACCCAGTGTTTCCAGAAGCCGCCTTCCCTCCTCTGTCGGCGAAACGCTGCGGGTGGTACGATGAAGCAGACGCAGGCCAAGGCTTGTCTCCAGTGACGAGACGGCATGGCTGACGGCGGAGGGCGCAATGGCGAGTTCAGCCGCAGCCTTGCGGAAGCTACGGCCTTCGGCAACGGCGGCGAGAACGGCCAGCTGGGAGAGTTGCACACGGTTCATTGTTCTAAATGATAGAACAACCCACGCGGATTTGCAGCGATTATTTTTATCGCCATGAGACGCTATTTTCTGATCACGCCCTGATGACGGGCGGTTCCTTATGGAAGGACGAACAGATGAAACAAAGAACCCTTGGAAACAACCTATCCGTTTCGGCGCTTGGCCTCGGCTGCATGGGAATGACCCATGCCTATAGCCCGACCGGCGATGAAAGCAGCGCAATAGCGACGCTGCACCGCGCCGTCGAACTCGGCGTCACCTTTTTCGATACGGCAGAGGTTTATGGGCCTTACAATAACGAGATTCTCGTCGGCAAGGGTTTGAAGCCCTATCGCGACAAGGTGGTCATCGCCACCAAGTTCGGTTTCAGGATCGACACCAGCAAACCCGCAGGCCAGATGATGGTGGGCACCGACAGCCGCCCGGAAAATGTGCGCGCCGTCGCCGAAGCCTCGCTCAAACGCCTTGGCGTCGATGCCATCGACCTGTTCTACCAGCATCGCGTCGATCCCGATGTGCCGATCGAAGATACGGTGGGGGCCATGGCGGAGTTGGTGAAGCAAGGCAAGGTGAAACATCTCGGCCTTTCCGAAGCCAGCGCCGAAACGCTTCGCAAAGCGCACACCACCCATCCGATTGCGGCCATTCAGAGCGAATATTCGCTGTGGACCCGCGATGTGGAGGAAAACGGCGTGCTGGAAACCTGCCGCGAACTCGGCATTGGTTTTGTCCCCTTCAGCCCGCTTGGGCGCGGGGCTCTGACGGGCGCGCTGAAGTCACTCGACGGCCTCGCCGCCGATGATTTCCGACGCGGCCTGCCGCGCTTCCAAAGCGAAAACTTCGACGCCAATCTGGCGCTCATCCAGCTTCTGGAAGACATGGCGACTGAAAAGGGCGTTACCGCCGGGCAATTGGCGCTCGCCTGGGTGCTGGCACAGGGCGACTTCATTGTTCCTATCCCCGGCACCACAAAAATTGCTAATTTGGAGAAAAACGTCGCTGCAGCGGATGTTTCGCTGACGGCGGAGGAAGTTGCGAGCCTCGGTGCCCTCCTCTCGCCGGCAAAGGTTGCGGGGGAACGCTATCCCGCGCGCATGTCCCAGATGGCCAACCGCTAAAAACAAAAAAGCCGCGGCAACCGCCGCGGCTTTTTTCATTCAGCCATCGGCTTTCAAGCACGCAGAACGCCACCTGTCGACTTCTCGACATTGCCGACGATCTTGGCCGTCAGCGCCTCGAAATCCTCATCCGTCAGGGTCTTGTCGACCGGCTGGATCTGCACTTCGATGGCAACCGACTTGCGGTTTTCGCCGAGCGACGCACCCTCAAAGATATCGAAGACATTGACGCCGGTGATCAGCTTGCGGTCAGCACTCGTCGCGGCCTTGATGATGGCACCCGCCTCGACCGACTTGTCAACCACAAAGGCGAAGTCGCGCTTGACGGCCTGGAAAGGCGAAAGCTCGAGTGCGGGCTTGGTGCGGGTCGCCTTCTTTTTCGGCTCCTGCATGGCATCGAGATAAATCTCGAAACCGCAATAGGCGCCGGAAACATCCAGTTCGGACAGGGTTTTCGGATGGAACTCGCCGAAATAACCGAGCACGACCTTCGGGCCCATCTTGATGGTGCCGGAACGGCCGGGGTGATACCAGGAAGGCGCACCGGCTTCGATCTGCACATTGGCCATGGGCAGGCCGCAGGCTTCGAGCACGCAGAGCGCATCAGCCTTGGCGTCATAGACATCCACCGGCTTGCCGCCGCCCTTCAAAGCATTGGACCACATGCGGCCGCTGCCTGCGAGCGAGGCCGTGCCACGGCGGACACCGCCGGCAACGCGGCGCTGCTTCTCAGGCGTATCGCCCTCATAGGTGCCGGAAACCTCGAAGATCGCGACGTCACCATAACCCTTGTCGGCATTACGCTGGGCAGCGGTCAACAGGCCAGGCAGCAACGAGGGCCGCATGTCCGACATATCGGCCGCAATCGGGTTGGCGAGCTTCAGGGCCGGCGAACCGCCACCGAAGAGCTTCGCCTGCGCTTCCGGAATGAAGGACCACGTGACGGCTTCCAGCATGCCACGGCTTGCCAGGGCACGGCGCGCGGTACGCGTGCGGATCTGCAATGTGGTCAGGATACGACCATTGACGGCACCGAAGTTTTCCAGCGGTTCCGGCTTGATATTGTCGACGCCGTGGATGCGCATGACTTCTTCCACCAGATCAGCCTTGCCGTCGACATCAGGACGCCAGGACGGGACGGTGACGGAAACGCGCTCGCCCGTTCCCTCGACACCGAAACCGAGGCCCTTGAGAATCGTGAGGCTCTCTTCTGCCGAAACTTCCAGACCCGTCAGGCGTTTCACTTCCGCGAGCGGGAAATCCACGACCTTGGGCTGATGGCCCTTATAACCCACGACCCGGGCTTCGCCAGCGACGCCGCCGCAGAGTTCCAGAACCAGTTCGGTGGTGCGCTCCAGACCCGGAACCATGTATTCCGGATCAACGCCGCGCTCGAAACGATAACGCGCATCGGTGATGATGCCGAGCGAACGGCCGGTCTTGGCGATGTTGATCGGATCCCAGAGAGCGGATTCGATCAGCACATCGACGGTATTGTCATCGCAGCCGGAATGTTCGCCGCCCATCACGCCGCCGATGGACTCTAGGCCCTTTTCATCAGCAATGACGACATTGTTCGGGCCGAGTTTATATTCCCGCTGGTCGAGTGCGAGGATCGTCTCACCCTCTTTCGCACGACGAACCGTAAGATCGCCCTTGACCTTGGCAGCGTCGAAGACGTGCATCGGCCGGCCCTGATCGAAGGTCATGTAGTTGGTGATGTCGACAAGCGCGTTGATGGGGCGCAGGCCGATTGCCATCAGGCGCTGCTGCATCCATTTCGGGCTCGGGCCGTTCTTCACGCCGCGCACGATGCGCAGCGAAAAGCCGGGGCAGAGCGCCGCATCGTCCAGTTCCAGCTTCACATCGACGGGCGTTGCGCCTTCCACCTTGAAGGACGGCGCAGGCCTCGTCTTCAGCTTGCCGAGACCGGAAGCCGCAAGATCACGGGCAATGCCGTAGATCGAGGTGCAATCCGGACGGTTCGGCGTCAGGTTGATTTCGATCATCGGATCGTCGAGGCCGGCATAGGTGGCGAAGGACGTGCCGACAGGGGCATCCTGCGGCAGATCGATGATGCCGTCATGATCGTCGGAAATGTTGAGCTCCTTTTCGGAGCACATCATGCCGTGGCTTTCGACGCCGCGAATTTTGCCGACAGCAAGGGTGACATCGATACCCGGGACATACACGCCCGGACGCGCCAGAGCACCGACAAGGCCGGCGCGTGCATTGGGCGCACCGCAAACGATCTGTACCGGCTTGCCATCACCGGCATCGACCATCAGCACCTTGAGGCGGTCGGCCTCAGGATGTTTTTCAGCGGAAACCACCTTGGCAATGACGAAAGGCTTGTAAGCCGCCTTGTCGTCAACTTCTTCGACCTCGAGGCCGATTGCCGTCAGCCGCTCGCAAATCTCGTCCAGCGTCGCATCGGTATCCAGATGCTCTTTCAGCCAGGAAAGAGTGAATTTCATGTCTTTGCTCCTTGGCTAACCGGATTAAACGCTCAAACCGCCGAACAGCGTCGGCATGTCGAGCGGGCGGAAGCCGTAATGGTTCATCCAGCGGACATCGGCGTTGAAGAAATCGCGCAGATCAGGCATGCCGTATTTCAGCATGGCGATGCGGTCGAGGCCCATGCCCCAGGCAAAGCCCTGATATTCGTCCGGGTCCAGCCCACCAGCACGCAGCACGTTCGGGTGCACCATGCCGCAGCCGAGAATTTCCATCCAGTCATTGCCTTCGCCGAACTTGACGATCGGGCCGGAACGGTCGCACTGAATATCCACCTCGAAGCTCGGCTCCGTGAAGGGGAAGAAGGACGGGCGGAAACGCATGACGACGCTGTCGACCTCGAAGAAGGTCTTGCAGAACTCTTCCAGCACCCAGCGCAGATTGCCGACATGCGCTTTCTTGTCGATGACAAGGCCTTCGACCTGATGGAACATCGGCGAATGGGTGGCGTCGGAATCCTGACGGTAGGTCTTGCCGGGAATGACGATGCGGATCGGCGGCTTCTGGCTTTCCATGGTGCGGATCTGCACCGGCGAGGTGTGCGTGCGCAGCACCTTACGCTCACCGTTTTCATCCGGCTGGAAGAAGAAGGTGTCGTGCATTTCGCGGGCCGGGTGGCCTTCGGGGAAATTCAGCGCCGTGAAGTTGTAATAATCGGTCTCGATATCGGGACCTTCGGCGATCGAGAAACCCATATCCGCGAAGATGGCGGTGATTTCATCGACGATCTGGCTGATGGGATGAATGCGGCCACGCTCGGCCGGGGACTGGCGGACCGGCAGGCTGACATCCACCGTTTCCGCCTTCAACCGGGCGGCGATGGCAGCATCCTTCAGCGCATTCTTGCGTTCGCCGATAAGATCGGTGATCTCAGTCTTAAGCTGGTTGATGGCAGCACCGCGGGTCTGGCGCTCTTCCGGCGTCATGCTGCCCAGCGTCTTCAAAAGCTCCGAAACCGAGCCCTTCTTGCCCAGCGCGGAAACGCGCACGGCTTCGATGGCCGGCTCATCGGCAGCAGCCGCGATCTCCGACATCAATTGCGATTTCAAGGTATCAAGTTCAGTCATCTTTTCCTGCCTTGCCGGTCTTTTTAACAGCGGCTTCGGGGTTCACAGCATTCATCAGATAGTCGGTCGCCATGATAAAGCGTCGCAGATCACTACCCATCCGCACGCGCCCGATCAACCGGGCAAGCGGTAAAAATCGCCCGAGAATGCCGGTCAGGCGGCACAATTCTTCCAGCGCCCGGGGCGGGGCGTTTTCGCGCCAGCGGGCGAAGGCCGCATCGCAGGTCCCCGGCGCATCGCAGGCGCGGGTGGCGACCTGTAAAAACAGCAGCCATATATCGCGGGCCTGCGCCGTTTCCAGCGGCATGACCTCCTGAGGACGCTCCTCGAAATCCATGAAACCGACACGGCCGTCCTGAAGAAAGAAGTCGCGCACATGCGGACGACCATGGCAGAGACCCGCCGCATGCAACTCGCCAAGCGCCTCTGCGGATTTTACAAGCAGCGCATCGTGCTCCACCGGTGTCGTGGCCTTTATCGCATCCATGCGCTCCATGATGGTGGGGCCGACATCGCCAAGCACAACGGCCGTCAGCGAGGAATAGATGACGGGGGGCACGGGGAAACCACTGGCCTTGAAGGCCTCCAGCGTTTCGAGTTCGCGGCGCATGAGACCGGCGCCGTCAAGCGGCGGCGAAGGACGCATAAAGGTATAGGGAAGCAGCTTTGCGAGAAAAGTCTGCAGCTTTATCCACCAGGACGGCGTTTCCGTGCCCTGGCGTTTTATCCAGACGGTCGTTGTGGAAAGCTCGAGTTTCTGCACGCGGCGCTCGCTTTTAAGCAGAACCCGCATCAAGGCTGCGATATCGCCATCTTCGAGATGGACGTGGAAACCCTTCGCCTTTTCCGCCTCACTTGCGGCAACCAGCATTCTTGCCCCCCAATGGAACATGCCGACCGAAAGCCGGATGCCCCACCCTTCTGGCAACCCCGGTGCAAAACGCTCTACGCCTTTGCCGAAACTGCCGTGAATTCCAAAAAATCGAAAACCCGCGCCGGAGGACCGGCGCGGGTTTCAAATGAACAACAGATTGTCCGCGCCGTAATTACTTTACAGCGGTTTCAAACTCGTTGGTCGTACCAGCATCCTTGAGGTACTCAAGAGCCTTCTTCGCTGCTTCAACGAGCGCGCCGAATGCTGCCGGCTCATGGATAGCCATGTCGGACAGAACCTTGCGGTCGACTTCGATGCCAGCCTTGTTCAGGCCGTCGATGAAGCGGCCGTAGGTCAGGCCGAATTCGCGAACAGCAGCGTTGATACGCTGGATCCACAGAGCGCGGAAGTTGCGCTTGTTGACCTTGCGGTCGCGGTAAGCGTACTGCTTGGAACGATCCACGGCAGCCTTTGCTGCGCGGATGGTGTTCTTGCGGCGGCCGTAGAAGCCCTTGGCTGCCTTGAGTGTCTTGGTGTGCTTGGCGCGGGAAGTTACGCCACGTTTTACGCGTGCCATGTCATGATCTCCTTAAAGTGTCCAAAAGTGCGGAAAAGTCTCAGAGACCGTTCGGCAGGTAGTTCTTGACGACTTTCTTGCCGTCAGCTTCGGCGAGAACCATGGTTCCACGCGCGTCGCGAATGAACTTGTTGGTACGCTTGATCATGCCGTGGCGCTTACCGGCGGCGGCTGCAACAACCTTACCGGTAGCGGTGATCTTGAACCGCTTTTTTGCAGCGGACTTCGTCTTCATCTTGGGCATTTTGCTACTCCGTGTTTTTGTATCGAAACAGGCAGACGAGGCCTATTTCAAGCTATTCAGGAACGGCCTCGGCATGCCCTGCCGGACCGTTCGGACGCGCGCTTATAACCGCAGTCGGCTAAAAGCGCAACGGGGAATGAAAATTTCCCCTTGCGGCGGTGATTTACGCAGCTTTCAGGACTGGCGCAAAATTATTTCGGGGCGAGAACCATCATCATCTGACGGCCTTCCAGCTTCGGCTCGGCTTCAACCTTGGCAATCGCCTGGGTATCTTCCTTCACTTGGAGGAGAAGTTTCATGCCAAGTTCCTGGTGGGCCATTTCACGGCCACGGAACTTCAGCGTCACCTTCACCTTGTCACCCTCGTCAAAGAAGCGGTTCATCGCCTTCATCTTCACGTCATAGTCATGCGTGTCGATGTTGGGGCGCATCTTGATTTCTTTGACCTCGACGATCTTCTGTTTCTTGCGCGCCTCAGCGGCTTTCTTCTGGGTCGAGTATTTAAGCTTGCCGAGATCGAGGATCTTGCATACCGGCGGCTCTGCGTTCGGCGAAATCTCGACGAGATCGAGACCGGCCTCTTCCGCCATTTTCAAAGCCTGATCCGTCGGCATGCTACCGAGGTTCTGGCCCTCTTCATCAATAAGCTGAACTCTGGGAACCCGAATTTCCCGGTTGGAGCGCGGGCCCTCCTTGACGGGGGCATCGGCTTTGAAAGGTCTGCGAATGGTCGTATTCTCCTGATCTGTTTCTGGATCACGTCAGCAAAAAACAGCTTGTTTGGTACAAGCGGCGGAAATGTCGTTATTGCCGTGGCGAAGTCAATAGCATATCTGCCCGAAAAGATCACCTCTTGCCACGGTTTTTGCAAATACGCCGCCGATATTGCACGAAAATCAGGAGAATTGCATATACATGACCGAACAAGCCGCTGAATTCCTGCATATGGGAGCGGGTGACGACGCCCGCAACATCGCTTTTCTCCATCGCCGCGCAGCATCACAGCCGGACGCACCCCTGCTCGTCTGGCTCGGTGGCTATCGTTCCGACATGACGGGAACCAAGGCGGTGGAGCTCGATCGCTTCGCAGCGGAAAATGGTCTTGCCTGCCTGCGGCTCGATTATTCCGGCCACGGAGCTTCCGGTGGCGATTTCAAAAGAGGCACGATTTCGCGGTGGCTGGAAGAAGCACTCGCCGTGCTACGCGCCAAGGCACCGGCGCGTGTCATCCTCGTTGGCTCGTCCATGGGTGGGTGGATTGCGTTGCGCATGGTCGAGGAGCTGCGCAAGGCAGGCGGTGCGCCCTCCGTCGCGGGTCTGGTTCTTATTGCCCCCGCTCCCGATTTCACTGCGGAGTTGATAGAGCCCAGCCTGACGGAAGCGGAAAAGACGTCGCTGGTGGAAAGAGGCTATTTCGAGGAACATTCGGAATATAGCCCTGAACCCAACATCTTTACCCGGGCGCTGATGGAGGACGGCAAGCAGAACCGCGTGCTTACGGGCATCATCACCACCGGCTGCCCCGTTCACATCCTGCAGGGCATGCGTGATCCCGATGTCCCCTATCAACACGCACTCAAGCTCCTCGAGCACCTTCCCGCCGACGATGTCGTGTTGACGCTGATCCGCGACGGCGACCACCGGCTTTCCCGGCCGCAGGATATCGACAGGATGCTCGCAGCCGTCAAAGCCCTTGCGATATAGGCATTTGCGCAACGCTCTTAACCATATTCAACGAGTCTTGCGCGCCACCGATTGCTAATGATTGACTCCTACCCCCCATCCCTCTTAACTTTTCATTAAGAATTAAGGGACGGGTTTCATGATGAACGCACCGCTGGCGCGTGCGCTGCTGTTTGCAGTTGCCGCCGGGCTAATGACTGCTGCTTCCGCCATGGCGGAAATCAAGGGAAGCCCTTCCATGGTGACGGGCGGGATTACCTCCCAGCCGATCGGCCATTACGAGTTCTGTCAGAAATATGCGGATGAATGCAACATTCGCAACAAGCTGACGCCGCCGCCCCGCGTTACCGAATATGGCTGGGGCGTCATTCGTGAGATCAACACCTCCGTCAACACCACCATCGTGGCGATGACCGATCAGGAAATCTACGGCAAGGACGAAGTCTGGGAATATCCGACGACGGCCGGCGACTGCGAAGATTTTGTGCTGCTGAAGCGCAAGAAGCTGATCGAGCGCGGTTTTTCCGTTGCCGACCTTCTGATCACCGTTGTGCGCAAGCCGGATGGTGAAGGCCATGCCGTGCTGACGCTTCGTACCACCGATGGCGATTATATTCTCGACAACCTGACCGACGACGTGAAGCTCTGGACCGACACGAATTACACCTATCTGAAACGGCAGGCGTCCTTCAATACCGGCCGCTGGGTCTCCATCGAAGATGGTCGTGACGTTCTGGTTGGCGCGTTGCGCTGACACTCGAACTATCATTCTGGACAGACGAGAGCCCGCAGCCGCGGGCTCTTTCTTTTTTCAGCCATTGCCGATGATAATGCCGGCTGCCAGCACCAGCGAACCGCCAAGCACAACCTGAAACACCGCCCGCAGGAACGGCGTTTCCATGAAGCGGTTCTGAATGAAGGCGATGGCCCAGAGTTCCACGAAAACGACGATGGCGGCGATTGCCGTGGCCGTCCAGAAATGCGGAATGAGATAAGGCAGCGCGTGGCCGAGGCCACCGACGGCCGTCATGATGCCAGAGGCGAAGCCCCGTTTTACCGGCGAGCCACGGCCCGAAAGCTTGCCATCATCATGGGCGGCCTCGGTAAAGCCCATCGAAATGCCCGCGCCCACGGAGGCTGAAAGGCCGATCAAGAAGGTCTGCCAGGTATCTTGCGTGGCGAAAGCTGCGGCGAAGATCGGCGCAAGCGTCGAGACGGAACCGTCCATCAACCCCGCAAGGCCCGGCTGCACATAGGTCAGAAGAAACTGCCGCTTGGCCGTTGCCGCCTCTTCGGACTTGCCGTCCTCATCGAGATGTTTTTCTTCCAGCCGTTGGGCAATCTCTTCGTGCCCCCGCTCCGCCTCGGCCAGGTCACCCAACAGCTTGCGTGTCGAGGCATCGGTGGTTCGCTTGAGCGCTTCATCGTAAAAGCGGATCGCCTGCGCTTCCATCAATTCCGCCTGGGCGCGAATTTTCTCCAGCGACAGGTTCTTCACCAGCCAGTCCGGCGTGCGCTCGTAAAATCCGCGCACATGTTCGCGGCGGATCAGCGGGATGGTTTCTCCGAAACGGCGGCGATGCATGTCGATCAGCACATTTCGATGCCGCTGCTCGACCTCCGCCATGTCTTCGAAAACCTTTGCGGATTGCGGATATTGCCCGCGCAGATGATCGGCGTAGGAGCGGTAAATACGGGAATCATCCTCTTCCGACGAGATGGCGAGCGCCAGGATTTCCTGCTCGCCGAGCGAGGAGAAGGGGCGTTTGGACAGGGAAAAAAGACTGCGGAACATGGCTGAAACCTTTTTAGAATAATTCTAAATATAGTGATAGACCGCCACAATCAAGCTTTTTAGAATTATTCTAATACGTCAAAGCGTCGCATTGCGGAGGACCACCAGAGGGCGTAAATTTATGGAAAAGGAAGCACGATGCAGGATCCAATCACGGCAAAGGCCGCCCATAATGCCGACATTCAGCACAAGGCCGAAAAAGCCATGGCAGCGATCGGCGTCGATGCCGGTTTCATCGATCTGCTTGTCGAGACATTTTATGGCCGCGTTCTAAAACATCCGACGCTCGGGCCGGTTTTCGATGCGCGACTTTCCGGGCGCTGGCCGGAACACATGGACAAGATGAAACAGTTCTGGTCGGCAATCGCCTTCAAGAATGGCGGTTACGGTGGCAAGCCGGTACAGGCGCATCTGGGCGTGAGTGGAATGACGGCCGAACTTTTCCCGCAATGGCTCACGCTGTTTTCGGCAACGCTCGATGACATCGCGCCGAGCAGGCAGGCCCATGACTGGTTCATGGAAACGGCGGAACGCATCGCCAGAAGCCTGACACTTTCGCTGTTTTATAATCCTGCAATGGACGATCCGGCATTAAAACGCACGCAAACCTGACCACGGCAGGGCAGAAGCCACAAGAAGAACGCGATCACGTGCCAAAACAGCAATCGACAGGCATTGCAGAAGAGCGCGCAAGTTTGGAACATTCCCTCTTGATGGCTGCAAGGATAAATGGTTAGTAGCCTTTGGGAGGCGTACCGTGCGGTTCGCCTGTAATATGCAGACGTATCAGGGCTTATCGACATGGATCGCAGATCATTTATCCGCAAGGCGGGCGCTCTTGGCGCCGGTGTTACCGCAACCGCGCTGGCCGCTCCGGCCATTGCGCAGGAAAACCCCAAGATCACCTGGCGCATGACGTCGTCCTTCACCAAGGGCCTCGACATTCTTTTCGGTGCTGGCCAGATGGTCGCCGATCACGTCAAGGAAGCTTCCGGCGGCAACTTCGTCATCCAGCATTTCGCGGGCGGCGAAATCGTGCCGGCGCTGCAGGCGGCCGATGCGGTGACGGCCGGAACCGTCGAAATGGCGCATACCTGCGCCTATTATTACGTCGGCAAGGACCCGACCTTCGCGCTTGGAACCTCGGTTCCCTTTGGCCTCAACGCACGCCAGACGAATGCCTGGTTCAACCAGGCCGGCGGCAATGAGCTGCTCAACGAGTTCCTTGCCCAGCACAATATCTACTCGATCCTGCTCGGCAATACAGGCGCTCAGATGGGCGGCTGGTTCCGCAAGGAAATCAACACCATCGACGACCTCAAAGGCCTGAAGATGCGCATTGCCGGCCTCACCGGCCAGGTGATGCAGAAGGTTGGCGTTACCCCGCAGCAGATCGCCGGCGGCGATGTCTATGCCGCGCTGGAAAAGGGCACGATCGACGCGACCGAATTTGTCGGCCCCTATGACGACCAGAAGCTCGGCTTCTACAAGGTCGCAAAATACTATTACTATCCGGCATGGTGGGAAGGCGGCCCGGCCGTGCATGCCTTCGTGAACCTGCAGAAGTTCAACGAACTGCCGGAAAACTACAAGCGCATCCTGAAAGACGCCTGCGCCGCCGGCAGCGCCAGCATGCTGGAGCGCTACGACGCGCGCAACCCGAAGGCCCTGAAGGAACTGGTGGCGCAGGGCGCCATCCTGCGGCCGTTCAGCCAGGAAATCCTTGATGTCTGCCACAAGGCGGCACAGGACACCTATGCGGAAATTTCGGCCAAGAACGAGAGCTTCAAGAAGATCTACGAGAGCCAGCAGGCCTTCAAGAAGGATGCCTATCTCTGGGCGCAGATCGCCGAATATACCTATGATACCTACATGATGATCCAGCAGCGCAACGGTACGCTCTGAGCCTCCTCATTTCCCGACCATCTTCAGACGGTCATCCGGCATCTGCCGGGTGGCCGTTTTGTTTGGCGAGACCAGCTTCCACACCTGCCGTTCACGCCAGTCGACCGGGCTCATGCCGGTGACGCGGCGAAACTCCCGGTTGAAGTTGGACTTGGTCTGGAAACCCGAGGAGAACATGATCGCGGTTACCGATTGCTCCGTCTCCTCCAGCAGCCGGCAGGCTTCGCGGATACGGAGCTGGTTGACATATTGTGAGACATTGATGCCGAGGGAACGATTGATCGCACCGGATATCTGCCGACTGGGCAGGCCGAGGCGTCTGGCCAGCCGCGTCAGGTTGAGGTTCTCGTCGCGGTAAAGCGCCTGTGTTGTCATCAGCTGGTCGAGGCTAGCGACTATGTCGCGGTCCTGTTCCGATGGTTCTGAGGGAGGCGGCAATTCCTCGGCCGGCTCTGCAGCCGTTTGCGGCGCTTTGCTTTTTCCAGCCAGGGCGGCCATCAGACCGATCAGCAACAGCCCGAAAAGATTGGCATTGCTGACAAGCGCGGCGACATTTTCCCCATGCGCCCACTCAAAATCGAGGAACACGAGAAGATCGAACAGCGCCGAAACACAAAGCGCCATGGCGGCGATAATCAATGCCCTGTGCGCAGAAGTGACGCTGGCGAATTGCGCCTCGTCCAGCCCATCCGGCCCTTTTCCTCCCAGAAGAAGCAGTGCGGCGGCATGGCCGACGAAGATGAGGATCAAGGCAAGGTCGATCACTACCGGCAAGGCGAATTCCAGAACAACGATCAACAAAGGCGAGAACACAAGACTTGCCAGCATCGCTCTCCTGCTGTCTGCCCCGACCCTCATCAAGCCGCGAAAGGCGATATAGACAAGCGGTGGCAGGCAGGCGGCCAGAACCGGCAGGACATAACGTACGGCATTGACGCCATACCCCCAGCGCAGGCCGACAAGAACCGATTGCACGGCGCAAAGCGCGATCAGGGCCAGAAAGGCGCGGTTCGTCCGCACATCGTCTCCGCTTCGGAAAAAGACGATGAACATGACGACCAACAGAAGCGCCACGACGAATGGCAGGGGAATGAAAAGCACGAATAAATATCCCGGATCGACGACCTGTTGTCTTTTCATGGACCAGATCGCGTTTCGGTACGACCTCAAACACGATCAAGGACGCGAAAAACAGGTGACTGTGCAGATTGGGTCTCGTTCTTTCCGACCGCAAGAGGTTTTTCATGCGCCCCATCGTCACCATCACCACCATGCTGTTTTCCGCTCTCATTACCCAGCCGGCTTTTGCAAATGAAGCCGTTGGCGTCAGCGAAATCGCCATCCACTCTCCCGAACGTGGCGAGGACCTTGCCGTCACCGTCTGGTATCCTTCGGAGGGCAACGGCACGCAGACGCGTTCCGGCGAGGACCGGATTTTTCAAGGCACGGCTGTCTTCAAGGACAGCACAGTGCAACCGGGTCGCCTGCCGCTGGTGCTTCTGTCACACGGTTCGGGCTCGAGAGTGAGCGGCATGGCCTGGATCGCCGCAAAGCTTGCGAGCGAAGGTTTCATCGTCGCCGGCCCCAACCATCCCGGCACCACCAGCGGCGATTCAACACCTGCCGATACGCCGAAAATCTGGGAGCGGACGGGCGATCTTTCCACAATCATCACCGCGCTGACGACGCAGGGCAAATGGTCGGGCGCGATCGATGCGCAGAGGATCGGCGTACTCGGTTTTTCGCTCGGCGGCAGCGCGGCAATGGAGATTTCGGGCGCACGCGCCGATCTCAACGCGTATAAGCGCTATTGCGAAGACCATGCTGCAATGATGGATTGCCAATGGTTTGCCGGCGGCCGGGGTTATCTCAACAACGAGCCGGTCAGTGTACCGAAGCTCGACCTCGGAACTCTCGACAAGGCCCGTTTCGAGCAGCAGAACCGCGATCCACGCATTCGTTCCGCCGTGCTGGTCGATCCTGGCCTCGCACTCGCCTTCCAGCCGGACAGCCTGAAAACAATCGATATTCCGCTGGCCTTCATCAATCTCGGCAGCAAGGGGAAAATTCCACCGGCCGTGCTGGCGGACAAACTGGCAGCCGAGGTGCCCGGCGCGACCTATCAACAGGTCGATGAGGCCAACCATTTCAGCTTCCTGCCCCTATGCAAACCGGATGCCGATGCGTTTCTCAAATCCGTTGGCGAGCGTGATCCGATCTGCGAACCGGCCGGGCCACGCGACCGCGCAGATATTCATGCCGAACTGGAAAAGATGATTGTTGACGCCTTCAACCGCACGCTGAAGCCGGGACAATAAGCGGCGGAAATGTGCTAGCCGATCCGCTTGTAAAACAGCGTCGTGCCGCAATAACGCCCATCGGGAAACAGGGCGTAATCGGGAATGACCCCGACCCGTTCCCAGCCAAGGCGGGGATAGATCGCCTCTGCATCACTGCCTGTGGCCGTATCCAGCACCAAAAGGGTACGGCCACGGGCTGCCGTTTCCTCTTCAACCTTCTGCATGAGCTTGCGGGCAAGCCCGAGACCCCGCGCCGAGGGATGCACGAGAAGCTTCATCAGATCACCGCGATGTGGCTGGTTGGGTTTGGAAGCGAGGCCCACCTGCACGGTTCCCACCACCTTGCCATCCACTTCCGCCACGACATGGATCGTGCCGCCCTCATTCGCCGCTTCCGCCACGGCTCGCCAGAAGGGCTCTGCATCCTGCGGAGAAAAGGGCAACATGAAACCAACGGATGCGCCGCCATTGACGCAGGCGGAAAGGACTTCGCAAAGTTCCGGCAGGACGTCGAGCGTCTCTTGCCCGTTCAGCACGCGGATGGTGGCCATGAAAACTCCTCTGGAAAAAATCAGCGCTGTCTTTGGTCCAGCACGACAGCGTAACGGGCGGGCTTTTCGGAAGGATTGTGAAAGACATGTCCTTCACCGACCGGCATGAAAAGGCAGTCGCCGGGCTCCATCAGATGCACCGTACCGCCGCTCGTCATCTCCAGAACGCCTTCGAAAAGCCAGACATATTGCGTCATGCCCCTGCTTGCCGCATGCGGCGGAAAGCCGACACGCGCACCGGCCGGAAACTCGACCTCGACAATATCGACATCGGAACCGACGCGCGGTGGGGAGATGGCGCGGCGGACATAACCGGTTTCGGGATCTTTCCAGAGCTGCTGGTCCCGCTTCTTTACCAGCGGGGAAACAGCCTCTTCGTTTTCGGCGAAGAAGCCGGAGAGCGACAGGCCCAATGCTGCGCAGATGCGGGCGAGCAGCGACGCCGTCGGGCTCGCCTCACCCCGTTCGATGCGCGAAATCATGGCGCGGCTGACACCGGATTCAGAGGCAAGCCGATCCAGTGTCAGGCCGTTTTCGGCCCGCAACGACCTGATCCGCTCACCGATTGAACGTTCGAGAATATGATCTTCGTTTTCCATCATATGAGACTATAATTCCCATATGATGGAGTCAATATCCACGATAGTGGAAACCCGATTACCGTCGGATGGCCATTATCGCGGGAACAATGAAGGCTTCAGGCGCCGACCTGGGCAATCCAGTCGTTCAGATTATAGTAGTTTGTTACTCGACTAACTTTTCCATCCTTCAGGTCAAAGAAGGCACCGGCGGGCAGGACGTATTTCTGGCCATCAGCTTCCGGCAATCCCTCATCAGTCTTGAGATATTCGCCATTGACGGTGAATTCCGCGGAGGCACGTTTACCGTCTGCGCTCGCCATGATCACCATGTCGGTGAGGTTTTCCTTATAGCAGCGGTTCATGTGGTCCATGAAGGAGGCAAAAGCCGCCTTGCCGGCCTGGCGTTCGCCCTGATTGATGTCATGCACCACCTCGTCATGAAGAAGCGCCAGAAAGGCATCCATGTCCTGTCGGTTGAAGGCATCGTAATAGGCGCGGATCGTCTCGGCTGCGGTCATCGTCTTCTCCGTTCAATGCTTGCGCGGGTTTTCCATGACGGTATAACCAGCGGAACCGAAAGTGAAAATGCCCATGACCGTCGAAATCAAGTCTCTTTCCGGCATTGACGCCGCACCCTATTTCGATGATCTCGCACGGCTGCGGATTACGGTGTTCCGCGCCTTCCCCTATCTCTATGATGGTTCGGTGGAATATGAGCGCAAATATCTGGCCACCTATGCCGATACGAAGGGCGCTGTTTTCGTGCTGGCGCTCGACGGCGGGCAGGTTGTCGGCATGTCCACGGGCATGCCCATGGCGGCGGAAACCGACGAGGTGAAATCGCCTTTCCTGGCGGCCGGTTACGACCCGTTGCAGCTGTTTTATTTCGGCGAAAGCGTGCTGTTGCCGGATTATCGTGGTCACGGCATCGGCGTGCGGTTTTTCGAGGAACGGGAGGCCCATGCCAGCCGTCTCGACTTCGACTGGTGCACCTTCTGCGCTGTCGAGCGGCCTGCGGATCACCCGCGCCGCCCGGCAGATTACGTGCCGCTAAATGCCTTCTGGGAAAAGCGCGGCTACCGCCACCACCCCGAGCTGCGCACCAGCTTTACCTGGCAGGATATCGATGAGAGCGTCGAGAGCCCGAAACCGCTGTCCTTCTGGATGAAGAACATCGCCGCAGGAGATAGAAACCGATGACCCGCCTCGCCGCCAGCCAATATGCCATCGAACTGATCGAGACATGGGAAGCCTATGCGGCGCATCTTGCCGCCATCGTGCGCGAGGCGAAAGAAACGGGTGCGGAACTGCTGCTTCTGCCGGAATATTCGGCCATGGCGCTGACCGGGCAATTACCGCCCGAGGCGCGGTCGGATCTGCATCGTTCCATCGAAGAGATACAGCCGCTTATTCCTTCCTGGGTGGAACTTTGCGAAGAGCTGGCGCGGCAACATCAAATCCTGTTCCAGCCGGGCAGTGCGCCGGTGAAGGACCCGGACGGCAAGTTCCGCAACCGGGCATGGCTGTTTGGACCGGACGGGTTGATCGGTTATCAGGACAAGCAGATCATGACCCGTTTCGAGCGGGAGCAATGGAACATCCATGCCGGTGCAGAGGGTCTGAAAGCCTTCGACACGCCAGTCGGCAAGCTCGGCATCCTCATCTGTTACGATAATGAGTTTCCCATGCTCGGCCGCAGGCTGGCGGAACTCGGCGTGGAACTCGTTCTTGCCCCCAGTTGCACCGACACGCTGGCCGGCGCTTACCGGGTGCGCATCGGCGCACAGGCGCGGGCGCTGGAAAACCAATATGCCGTGCTCTCCTCTCCCACCGCAGGCGAGGCCCCATGGTCACCTGCCGTCGATGAAAATCGCGGCCGTGCGGCGCTTTACGTGCCGTCCGACTATGGCATGCCGGCATCCGGCATCGTTGCGGAAAGCGACAGCGATGCGGTGACGCACAGCACGTTATTGATTGCCGATATCGATCTTGCCGCTGTCGCAAGACTCAGAACCGAGGGACAGGTGGCCACCCGTCGCGACTGGCCGGAGCAATTTGCGATCTAAAAAGCCCATTTTAAAGGGCTTTTAACCAAATTCCCGCTTTGCGGCATGAGAAGCCCCTGCTATAGCGCGGAGCATGAGCACAAATTCGACCCGCACGCCCCTGGACCATATCCGCAACTTCTCGATCGTTGCCCACATCGATCACGGCAAATCGACGCTGGCCGACCGGTTGATCCAGTCGACGGGCGGCCTTGCCGAACGCGACATGTCGGAACAGGTTCTCGATTCGATGGATATCGAGCGCGAGCGCGGTATCACCATCAAGGCCCAGACCGTGCGCCTGCACTATAAGGCGAATAACGGCGAAACCTATGTGCTGAACCTCATCGACACCCCCGGCCACGTCGACTTCGCCTACGAAGTGTCCCGCTCGCTTTCGGCCTGCGAGGGTTCGCTGCTCGTCGTGGACGCATCGCAGGGCGTGGAAGCCCAGACGCTTGCCAACGTCTATCAGGCGATCGACAACGATCACGAGCTGGTGACGGTGCTCAACAAGATTGACCTGCCGGCGGCCGAACCCGACCGCATCAAGGAGCAGATCGAGGAAGTGATCGGCATCGACGCTTCCGACGCCGTGATGATTTCGGCCAAGACCGGCCTTGGCATTCCCGATGTTCTGGAAGCCATCGTCAACCGCCTGCCGCCGCCGACGAGCGAAGTTGGCGAAAACGGCCCGCTGAAGGCACTGCTGGTCGACAGCTGGTACGACACCTATCTGGGCGTCATGGTTCTGGTACGCGTCATCGACGGCGTGCTGAGCAAGGGCCAGCAGATCCGCATGATGGGTTCAGGCGCGAAATACGGCATCGAGCGCGTTGGTGTGCTGACCCCGAAGATGGTCAATGTCGACAGCCTCGGCCCTGGCGAGATCGGCTTCATCACCGCCTCGATCAAGGAAGTTGCCGATACTCGTGTTGGCGATACGATCACCGACGACAAGCGCCCGACCGCGCAGGCCCTGCCCGGCTTCAAGCCGGCACAGCCCGTGGTGTTCTGCGGTCTCTTCCCGGTCGACGCGGCGGACTTCGAAGATTTGCGTGCGGCGGTGGGCAAGCTTCGCCTCAACGACGCCTCCTTCTCTTTCGAAATGGAATCGTCTGCCGCTCTCGGCTTCGGTTTCCGTTGCGGCTTCCTTGGCCTGCTGCATCTTGAAATCATTCAGGAACGCCTTGAGCGCGAGTTCAATCTCGATCTCGTCGCCACCGCACCTTCGGTTGTCTATGAAATGACGCTGACTGACGGTACCGAGAAAGAACTTCACAATCCGGCCGATATGCCCGACGTGGTGAAGATCAAGGAAATTCGCGAACCGTGGATCAAGGCGACGATCCTGACGCCGGACGAATATCTCGGCGGCATCCTGAAGCTGTGTCAGGACCGGCGCGGCCTGCAGACGGAGCTGACCTATGTCGGCAACCGCGCGATGATCACCTATGAACTGCCGCTCAACGAAGTGGTATTCGATTTTTACGACCGGCTGAAATCCATCTCCAAGGGTTACGCCTCGTTCGATTACAACATCATCGATTATCGCGAAGGCGATCTCGTCAAGATGTCGATCCTCGTCAATGGCGATCCTGTCGATGCGCTTTCCATGCTGGTGCACCGCTCGGCGGCCGACCGGCGTGGGCGCGGCATGTGCGAAAAGCTGAAGGAACTCATTCCGCCGCACATGTTCCAGATCCCGATCCAGGCGGCCATCGGCGGCAAGGTCATCGCCCGCGAAACCGTGCGCGCGCTGCGCAAGGACGTGACGGCGAAGTGTTATGGCGGCGACGCGACGCGTAAGCGCAAACTTCTGGACAAACAGAAGGAAGGCAAAAAGCGCATGCGCCAGTTCGGCAAGGTGGAAATTCCGCAGGAAGCGTTTATCGCCGCCCTGAAGATGAACGACGAATAAGCAGCACTGATACTGCATCGCTATTGGAGGGAGGCTTATAGCCTCCCTTTTGCGTTTGAAGCGACATGGTTAGGTATGCAGCTTTGCGCCCTTGGTGATTTTGTCGACGATCTTCTTGTCCGCCCGCAGCGCCATGCCGACCACCCTGGCATTATCAGGAGAAAATTCCGAAAATACCTGACGGTTGGCGACATCGTGCCCGGTCGCGAACATTTCCTCAATGTAGAGTGATGTTGTGACATCGCGCTCGAGGGATCGCTGATGGATCTTTCGGAGCACCTCCTGATCGGTGGCCATGACAACGATCGGCTGGATGGACAGGGGATTGTAGACGTTGCCCGCACTATCGCGGTATGGTTCCCCGATGATCTCTCCGGTCTGGGCGACAATCCCCGACATGAGAAATGCAGTAACGTTCAGTTTTTGCCACACGGCAAGGTCATCACGAAGGATGACGGCGATCTTGGTATCAAACATGCGAACTCAATCTGGCTGTGGTTACGAAAGAGAAGCAACCCTAGACCCTTCGCGCACCGTCGATCTTGAACGTTCGTGCAAATTCGAGGGGATCGTGCAGGCGCCCGCAAGCGAGGGCATAGAACGCATCGAAGCACGCTTTCATGGCAACGCCTATGCGCCGCATCGCCATGATACCTATGCGCTCGGCGTCACGCTTTCCGGCGTCCAGACTTTTTCCTATCGCGGCACCTCGCATTTCAGCATGCCGGGAAATGTCATCGTGCTGCATCCCGACGAAGTGCACGATGGCGGCGCAGACACGGATGAAGGCCTGCGCTACCGCATGCTTTATCTTCCGCCTGAAAAAATCGCACAGGCGGGATATCAGGCGCTGCCCTTTGCAAAAAATCCCGTTATCGAGGACGCCGCGTTCCGGCAATGTCTGATCGAGGCGCTCGGCAATCTCGAGAGCGAGCCGGACAATCTGCTCCTGACCGACTGGCAATCGAGACTGGCGGATCTGCTTTCCAAACATTCAAACGGCAGCGCTACAACCATCAAACGGATTGACCACGCCGCCGTTTTGCGGTGTCGGGACTATCTGCTGGAGAACAGTGCCGACACTGTCGGTGCAGAGGAGTTGGAGCGAATAAGCGGGCTCGACCGCTTTACGCTCTTCCGGCATTTCCGTGGCCTGCTGGGAACCAGCCCGCATCGTTATCTCATCATGCGGCGACTACAAAAATGCAAGGAGATGATGCGGGCCGGTGCCAGCCTTGCTGAAACGGCATTTGCCTGCGGGTTTGCCGATCAGGCGCATTTCACCCGGCATTTCAAGAATGCCTTCGGCATGCCTCCCGGACGCTGGCTTAGCCTCACCTCCAGCTGATCATTCCGGAAACAGGATTGACCGGTGCGCCGCGGCACCTGTCATGGCACCATCGCCCACCGCAAGGGCGACAGAGCCTGCCGGCCTTGCGACATCACCGCAGGCAAAGACGCCGCGGACCGTGGTCTGTTTCATGGCATCAGTCACGATGCTCGATCCCATGGGCCCCTCCTCCACGGAGCAGCCGAGTTTTCCGATCCATTCCGAGGTGATCCGCAGTTTCGGCTGGGTGAAAAGACCGGCCAGCGCAATGCTGCGGCCGTCGGCCAGAACGACATCCGCATGTCCGGCAATTTCCGCGATACGGTCTTTTTCCACCCGGACACCACGGGCAGACAGAAGTGCGGCCTGATCCTCATCCGGCACGAACATGCCATTGGTAAAGAAAGTCGTCTCACCCCAGTCCAGCAGCATCAGGGCGTGATGAATAGCCATGGGTGAAGCGGCAATGACACCGATTTTTCCCTGATCGAGTTCGTAGCCATGGCAATAGGGGCAATGAAAGACCGAAGAGCCCCAGCGCTCTTTCAGCCCGGCTATGTCAGGCAGCTGATCGGTAACGCCCATGGCAAGGATCAGCCGGGCCGCACTTTCGCGGCGGTGACCGTCGATCTCAACGGCGAAATCGCCAAAAGACCCCTCGGCGCCGGTCACGCTACCCTCCGCCCACGCTATCGTCTGGTAACGCTCGATCTGACGTCGCGCTTCGGCGACGATCTCGCCCGGTGCCTTGCCATCCTGTCCAAGAAACCCATGGGAATGGCTGGCAAAACGGTTCCTTCTTTTACCCGCATCCACAACAAGAACGTTTTTTCTGGCGCGGCCCAGCTGCAGGGCGGCGGATAGACCGGCATAGCTGCCGCCGATGACGATGACGTCGAATTTCATGATGCACCTATCGTTCAAGACCGGGCAGGAAGCGCCCGCTTATTTTCACGATACTTATATTGTTACGTGATTTTTCGAGTCAAGGGTCACGCAACTTATATTGTTACGTCACTTCGGAACTGATAGCGTGGCGAAAAACAAATGGGCTTGCGCAATGAGACACGACACGCGCCTTTCAAGGGTGCTGCATATTCTGATCCATATGGAAAAACACGAGAGAGCGGCGACCTCTGAAAGCATCGCCGCCATGCTGCAGACCAATCCTGTGGTAGTGCGCAGAACCATGGCGGGCCTGCGGGAGCATGGTTATGTCTCATCGGAAAAAGGCCATGGCGGCGGCTGGGTCCTGGCGCGACCGCTAAGCGAAATCACCCTGCTGGATATTTACCGGGCACTCGGCGCACCGGAGCTGTTTTCCATCGGTCTGGCGGGCGACAATCCGAACTGCGTTATCGAACAGGCAGTCAATGAGGCCCTTTTTGACGCGATGAAAGAGGCGGAAACCATCCTCCTGTCCCGCTTTGGGAGCATAACGCTTGCAGCGCTGGCGAAAGAATCGATCGCCCGCTGGTCCAAGGTGTCCAATAGCCCATCGGCGATGGAGCAGCTCTAAACGCGAAAGCTGATTGCACCCACGAAAAAACCGCCTGCCCGAAGGCAGACGGTCTTATCATGTCAGTCAGCCCATTACGGCTGGGTCTGAGTACCACCCGTATTCGGGCTTGCCGGGGCCGTGTTATTTGCCGGCGGCGTTGCCGGGGCAGTCGGCGCCATGGGTGCCGGTGCCTGATCCGTGGCCGCAGGCGGCGTGGTGGACGATGTCGTGGCCGGATCGGTGGTCGGGCCGCTCATCTGCGACCAGGCAAAAACACCCACCAGCACGACGACGATGATCGCCAGCCACGGTACCCAGGACGACGAGGTCCGGGCAGTCGGCTCATTGCTGATATTCAGTTCCGGACGAAGATCGCGGTCCGGGCGCGGGTTGTTGGGATCGAATGTCATGGTATTTCTCCTCTTCACTCTGCGGAGAAAACGGTGTTCACGCGATTTTGTTCCGATTCATCCCCATGCCTTCAGGGCAGGCGGTGATCGGCCGCCTCCCGGAGCGCATCCTCCAGCACCGTCATGGTCTGCGGACTGCCCATTTGCGATACATTGAAACGCATGAAACTGGATGCATTCTGCGAGGAACTGAAGACGTTGCCGGGTGCCAGAACCACCTGCTGCGCAAGCGCGTGGCGCGCCACATCGCCCGCATCCACTCCGTCCGGCAGACGGCACCATAAAAACATGCCCGCCTGCGGCTCGATCCAGGGCACACATCCGATCGACTTCAGACGTGCCGCCGCCTGCGGCATCACCGCCGCAAGGCGCAGTCGAAGCGCCTCGACATGCTTGCGGTAACTGCCATCCGTCAAAAGCGACAGTACCAGCGCCGCAGAAAAATGCGCTCCACCGAAAGCGGTGGCGATCTTGAGATCGGTCAGCGCTTCCACCCATGCCAGAGGTGCCGCGATGAAACCGCACCGCACGGAAGCCGACAGGGTTTTTGAAAAGCTGCCGATCTGGACAACACGGCTAAGACCATCAAAAGCAGCCAGCCGCGGTGCCGCCTGTGTTTCGAAATCGGCAAAAATATCATCCTCGATGATGGTCAGCCCCGCCTGTTCGGCGAGCATCAACAGCCGATGGGCGGTAACGGCGGAAAGTCTGGCGCTGGTCGGATTATGGATCGCGGAATTGGTAATATAAAGACGCGGCTGGTGTTCCTTCAGCGCCTGTTCGAACAACGGCAAGTCCGGCCCGGTTGGCGTGTAAGGCACGCCGATGACCCTGACGCGGTGCGCGCGCAGCAGCGCATGGAAATTGAAATAACAGGGATCGTCGACAATCACCGCATCCCCCGGCTGCAGCAGGAAACGGCAGAGAAGATCGATCGCCTGCGTACCGGAATCGGTAAGCATGATCTGGCCGGTGCCCGCTTGTACCCCGTGTTCCGCTAGCCTGCGCGACAGAAGCTGGCGAAGTTGCAGCAGCCCCATTGGGCTCGCATAATCCGTCAGCAGGGCAGTATCCGCACGGGCAAGCCCCCGCATCGCCCGCCGCAGCGCCTCCTCCGGCATCCATGACGCGGGAAGCCAGCCGCAGCCGGGCTTGGCAAGGACGGAGGCCTCATCCAGCGCCTGCCGGGACACCCAAAGGGGATCCACCGCCCTGTCCAGCCGCGGCTCGATATCGGCCAGAGATAACGGCGCAAGCGGACCCGCCACAAAAAAACCGGAGCCGGGACGCGAACCTATCGTGCCATCAGCCACCAGGCGGTCATAGGCTTCGACGACGGTGGAGGTGGAAACCTGCATCGCCTTTGCCAGCGCCCGCACCGAAGGCAAACGTGCGCCCGGCACAAGGCTGCGCGCGGCGATTCGCTGGCGGATGCTCGCCATTACTTTTTCTATGCGTGTTCCGGGCTGCATGCCTGGTGGGGGCTCGATGCGCGTGACGGGAACAACCTGCTCGTTCAAACCGCTCTCCATCCGTACTGGGACATCAACCATAACAGTTTCTTGAAATTGTATACGACTGTTGCTGTTCCTGCCAGTCGTTCCGGATCAAGAAAGCAAAATGCAGGAGATGATAATGGACAAGACGACAAGCGGCTGGCTGAACGGCCTTATCGGCGTGGTGATATTCAGCGGTTCGCTGCCGGCCACACGTATTGCCGTGACCGATTTCGATCCGGTGTTCCTGACTGTTGCCCGCGCCAGCATTGCCGGCATTCTGGCACTCGCCCTGCTGTTGCTGTTCCAGCAAAAACGCCCGGCGCGGAACGATATGACATCGCTTTTCATCGTCTCGTTCGGTGTGGTGGTGGGTTTTCCGCTTTTGACGGCGCTGGCGCTGCGTCACGTCACATCAGCGCATTCCATCGTCTTCGTCGGGCTATTGCCGCTCGCAACCGCCGTCTTCGCGGTGTTGCGCGGTGGCGAACGTCCCCGCCCGGCCTTCTGGCTGTTTTCCTGTCTGGGCAGTGCCCTTGTGGCAGGTTTTTCACTGTCGAACTCGCTTTCAGCCGGAGTTGGGGCTTCGCTTGCCGGCGATCTCCTGATGTTGGGCGCGATCATCGTCTGCGGACTGGGTTACGCCGAGGGCGCCGCTCTGTCGCGCAAGCTGGGCGGCTGGCAGGTCATCTCCTGGGCACTCGTTCTCTCACTGCCGGTGATGCTGCCGCTTGCCTTTTTCACCGGACCGGAAACGCTTGCCGGCATCGATCCGCAGGCTTGGGGCGGCCTTGCCTATGTGTCGCTGTTCAGCATGTTGATCGGCTTCATCTTCTGGTATCGCGGGCTGGCGCTCGGCGGTATTGCCGCTGTGGGCCAGCTGCAATTGCTGCAGCCGTTCTTCGGGCTGGTGCTTGCAGCAACGCTGCTGCATGAAGAGGTGAGCCCTGCCATGATCGGGGTTACGCTTATCGTAGTGCTTTGCGTTGCGGGTGCCAGAAAATTCGCGCGCTGACACCCGCCCGGATCAGCTTGAACGGCGGTCGATCCAGCGATGCCATGCGTCTTCGCTGCCGTTGAAGACATTGAGATCGATACGGCCATCGACACCGTGCGACAGGCCGGAGCCGGAATATTGCCAGAACAGCCACTTGCGGCCGGGATAGACCACGGATGGATGCTGGGCGACGGCGCGCAGCCAGAAGGGATAGTCCTGGAATTCGCCCGTGAGGTTGTCCTTATAGAAATCAGGTGCCGTATAAATGATCGGCCGCTGTCCGTAGTGACGCTCAAGCTTGGTCATGAAGACGCGCATCTTTTCCAGCACGCGCTCACGGGAATGGCGCATCTTGCAGCTCGACTCGCCGTTATATTCCACGTCGATGACAGGCGGCAGCGCATCGGGATCGCGCGGCACGTTGCGAATGAACCAATCCGCCTGCTCGCTGGCCGAGCGGCACCAATAAAAGAAGTGATAGGCGCCGCGGCGGATACCTGCTTCCTTCGCACGCTGCCAGTTGGTGCGGAACATCGGGTCAAGATGATCGCCACCATCCGTCGCCTTGATGAAAGCGAAATTGGCGCCACGGGTGCGCAGCTGCGGCCAATTTATATTTGCCTGCCAGCGGGAGACATCCACACCGTGGACCTGAAAATGGCGCGGCTGAACGCGGCCGAAATTGATTGGCTTGGCATCGCTGAAACTGGAGCGGAAAATACGCGAGCGGATTTGTGCGCCGACGCCCGCTGCCGGGGCGGCGGCCATGGCCAATTGCACCGGGCGCTCCATTTCGCGAACCATCGGGCGCTCCGCCGGCCGCACCATTCCCGCCTGCGATGGCGTTGGCAAGCCGATTTCAGGCGCATTCTGAAGCATGGAGGCTTTTGGAGTGACGGCGGAAAAGGCCTTGGGCTCTTCAGGCACCGGCCCGCCCCATGCCAGCACTTCCTGCCGTGGCTGGGCGGTGATGGCCTGCGTGCCAACACTTGCCTGCGGCACGGGTGCCGAAGGCGTGACCGAACTCGTCGTCTCCTTCGAAGGCAGGCCAGCCACCAGGCTTTCCGGCCCGGAACTGGTGCAGCCACCTAACAAAAGGCAACCGAAGAAAAGTGCTGGCACAGCCGATGATCGCATGAGAACCCGTACGCAAAACAAATCGGGGGCACTCAAACGCCGCCCGGAGACCTCGAAATACAATTGCTAACGGAAGATTATCAAAAAAGACTGAATCTTATCTTTACGCCGGCACCTGCCAATGCGCCTGTCATTTCTGGCAGGCAACATGCTTCGAGTTCTCACAGGGCGGCAAAAATCAGGCCGTCATGGTGGTCAGATCGACAGTATCGGCACCGGGAGAATTTTTCTTGATCGACTCGATCGCATGGACGGCCGAGGCCTTGGCCTTGTACCCTTCCGAAGAAAACATCGTTTCGCCGTTGGATGCCTTGAAGCGAAAACGATATTCGCCAGCCTTGTCCTGATAAATCTCAAATTTATACATGCTCTTCACATCTCCTTGCTGATGATGGTGAAACGACCACGACCCTGATCGCCCTCGTTAACAACGAAAATAATCCGCTTAAATGAGCCGCACCCAGGCACGCGCAATTTCCAGACCGGCTGCATCGGCCATATCTGCGCGCCTGCCGCGATGGTCGCTGTATTTTTCCAGCCAGCCGGGCGCCATTTTTTCGACCGATGCCGGGAAGGCCTCGCACCAGCTGTCCACCACAGCGGTGGATGCTTCGAAATGGAACTGGGTGCCATAAACCGCCCGGCCTAGACGGAAGGCCTGATTTCGCGTCGCTTCATTGGTTGCCAGCCGTATTGCACCCGGCGGAAGCGTGAACGTATCGCGGTGCCACTGAAAGATGGGGAATATTTCATCCAGCCCCGCCAATAGCGGATCGGATACACCGTCTTCCGTCAGCGATACATCTTCCCAACCGAATTCAGGCGGGCCGGAGAGAATATTTTCTCCCCCATAAGCGCGCGCCAGCAACTGGCTGCCAAGGCACACACCCATCACGGCCTTATCGGCATCGCCAAAGGCTTTCATCAAAAGCGCAAGGTCTGGAAGGTAGGGATAAAGCGCGTCATCGAGGGCGTTCTGCTCACCGCCGAGAACGATGAGCGCATCATGTTCACCGGCACCCGTGGGAAGAGGCTCGCCCGCATAGGCGCGGATGACACGCAAGTCCGAACCCGCCTCTTCCAACGCAACCCCGAGCTGTCCGTGCGGCGTGCCCGCCATGTTTTCGATGATTGCAACGCGCATACGGCCTCTCGATGGTGCTGAAAATTCAAACGACGCATTCGCCTGTCAAATTCAAGCTTCACCATGAGAAAAACGGATTTTCAAGAGGCATGAAGGGTGGCGGGGCAATATTGAAAACCCCGCCGACGGAACCTTAGAATTCCCGGGACATTTTTGCGTCGACGGAATGCCGGTTACCACCACGAACGGCGAAGAACAGGAAGATAGCCGCCCATAGGATCGACTTTTCTGCACCAGCCAGACCTTCCGCCTTTACGATGCCGTGAAAATAGACCGTTACCAACAGGACGATCATGGCCGCAAAAGAGGCAGGCCGCGTGAAGAGGCCGATCGCCACCAGAATGCCGCCGAAAAACTCTGTGGCAGCAAGAAGCGGCGACCAGAACACGCCGGGATAAAAGCCAAGGCTTTCCACCATGCCGACCGCACCGAAAGGGTTGGCGATCTTGCCGAAACCATGGGTGACGAGAAGAACACCCGCCGCAACGCGCAGAATGGTCTCCACCAGATCATGCGTCGAGTTGTAAAGCGGTGCGACAGCGGGAACGAAAAGACGCTGACGGTTATTGTCGAACTGGGCCATAGGATCTCCACGTTTCAGCCTTCGATGGCTTATCTGTTCGCAAAGCTCCGTGATAAGAACAAGAACGCGCCGGGTAAAAACATGAGTGTTATAGTTGACATTATCGTGACCGGACTTTGAAGGAGACGTGACCATGACCGACACCAAGCCGCGCATAACCATCCGCTATTGCACGCAGTGCAACTGGTTGCTGCGCGCAGGCTGGATGGCGCAGGAGATCTTGCAAACCTTCGCTTCTGATATCGGCGAAGTCAGCCTCATCCCCTCGACCGGCGGTCTGTTCGAGATCACCGTGGACGACGCCACCATATGGGAACGCAAACGCGATGGCGGTTTTCCCGGCCCAAAAGAGCTCAAGCAGAGAATCCGCGATATCATTGATCCGGACCGCGACCTCGGCCATGTGGACAGAACGAAGCATGACGGGCTCGACACCTGACCCGGCGACATGTTTCAACAGCCACCAACCAAGTTTTTTCCCTTTAAAATCAATGATCGTCATAAAAGTTCAAAAAGTCTGTTGACACCGGGCGGCTGCCCTCGTACATCGCTCTCCGTCGCCCAGATGGCGGAATTGGTAGACGCGCCAGCTTCAGGTGCTGGTACTCGAAAGGGTGTGGAGGTTCGAGTCCTCTTCTGGGCACCATTCCTTTTTTGATCTTAGCCAGATCAATGACTTAGACGAAAAAACAGCAACATGTAGGCCTCCCGCGAAACGCAGGGGCGCATGTTGTGTTTTTTCGATCTGATCAAACTCCTGGTCCCGTTTCCCCCAAAAAACGATTGCCACCTGCGCGAACGCAACATTTGTCACGCCGACAAAATGCCCGCCGCTTCTTCATGCGAAATCATTATATGTGAAAGCCTCGTCTGGCCTCGCCGAGCTTACGGCTGAGAGTCTTTGTCGCCACTGTTTTGCGAATGTTGTTCGCAATTCGGCGTGCAGGATAGCACGGTTCGTTCCGTCTGGCGGAAAACGCGAACTGTATTGCCTTCATCGATGGAGACGAGAATGCGCTCATCGACGATCGGATTGCCATCGGCATCAAGAAGCACGAGATTTGTCGTACCGAAGCTGCGGCCGGTCAGCACAATGGTCGTGGCATCGGCGACCGTGGCATCGGCAACTTTCGAATTACCAACAATAACCTTGCTGACAGGACGATCGAGACGGAGAACACGGGCGTGGTTCATCGAAACGCGCAATATGTCTTCTTGGGCGAAAACAGATTGCGACGAGCCTCCCATAATGACGGACAAGCCGACCACAATTTTCGCCAGTTTTCCGGATGACACGCGTTTGGCCCTTGTTCATTACCCGCACTTTACTGCGTCGCAGAATGCGCGGTTTTAGTGAATGAAGCGTTAAATGGCGAAAATGCATGATGCAGGCAGTAACCATGCGCAGCTGAAGTCTTTTTCCGCCTCCACCGGCTCGCATCAAAATTGAACATATATGTCCCATCGAGGGAGTCGCTTTCCAAAAATGGGAAATCCCTTGCGCCGGAATATATTTGTTTATCAGCAAATATAAAAATACGCGCAATACTTTTTATCTTTGTTTACCAAGAGAAACTCATCATGCCATTTACTTTGGATTAAGGATTTTTTTTAAGTGGTTGGAAATCGCTCGGCTGTAGTTTGAACGCAACCGAACAACGGAAAACAGTTGTCGGCGTGCTGAACCAAACAAGAGTTAGGAGATACTCATGACCAAGATTTTCGCTCGTTTCCTCAAGGACGAATCCGGCGCCACGGCAATTGAATACGGCCTGATCGCCGCGCTTATTTCCGTTGCAATCATCGGCGGTGCCACGACCGTCGGCAGCCAAATCGGCACACTTTTCGACAACATTGGATCGAAGATGACAGAGGCCGCGACGAAGTCGGGCGAATAGTCCCTTTACTTCCTTGGGTGGCCGCTCCGGAAAGGCGCGGCCATCTTAATATTTTTGATTCCGCCTTTCATTGCTCGCCACTCACACACGGAATCCTTTGTGGAATTGATCCAATGGTCGTAGCAGCAATTTTTCTGACTTTGCCTTTGTGCCTGGCTTTTGCTGCGCTGAACGATTTATTCAGCATGACCATACCCAATAGAATACCGCTTATCTTGCTAGTTTGCTTCCTCGTTGTTGCACCATTTACCGGCATGGAATGGCAGACTTTCGCAATGAGCATTGCAGCAGCGGCCGCCGTTTTTTTTGCTTGTTTTGCGCTCTTTGCCGCCAATGTGATGGGTGGGGGGGACGCCAAGCTGTTGACCGCGGCTACGGTCTGGTATGGATTCAATTCTTCGCTCATCGAATTCTTGCTTGGAGTCTCCGTCATTGGCGGCTTGTTGACAATCGGCATCCTGCTTTTGCGGTCGCGATCGCAGCAAATCATGGCGATTGGCATTCCCATTCCGGACTCCCTGATAGTGGCAAAAAAAATCCCTTATGGCATCGGAATCGCCATTGCCGGCCTTTTGACTTACGGTGACGCGCCTCTTGTAAAAGCCGCCATCGCCAGTCTTTCCTGAACAACAGCGCTGACGGATTAAAGTACGGTTAACCACAAATCCAAGCATAATATTAACCATAATTATACCAATCACACGCCATCCTGAGGGGAGAACAACCTGATTCCCTCAAGGATCGAGCATGAAACCGTCGCGTATCGTTATTCTATCCGTTGCCCTGGTCGCTGCCGGTCTTGCCGGTCTCGTCGCCATGCAGATTTCCGGCGCAAAGCAGGTCATCGAAAAAGCGGAAACGATCATCCAGAAGGAGCCGACGGTCAATGTTCTCGTTTCCTCGGTCAACTTGCCTGTCGGTAGCCGCCTGAACGATAGTTCGATGCGCTGGACACCGTGGCCACAGGGCAATGTCGTCGACAACTTCATAACCGAAACCAAAAATCCGAACGCGATCACCGAACTCACCGGTGCCGTCGTGCGGTTGCCCCTGTTCGAGGGCGAACCGGTGCGGCCGGAAAAGGTCGTCGATTCCAGTACCCGCATCATGTCTTCACTTCTGCCGGCGGGCAAACGCGCCGTCGCTACGGAAATTTCCGTCTCCACCGGCGCCGGCGGTTTCGTGCTGCCGAATGACCGGGTGGATGTCATCATGGTTCGCAAGGGCGATAACGGCAATTTCCTGACCGAGAACGTTTTGAACAATGTCCGCGTTCTCGCAATCGACCAGCAGATCAAGGAAGGCGAGGACGGCATCTCCGCCGTCGTCGGTGCGACTGCAACTCTGGAGCTGACGCCAGAACAGGCAAAAATCATAACGGTGGCGCAGCAGATGGCGGATCGGCTCACTCTTGCGTTGCGCTCGATCGCCGACGCGCAGGAAAACGATACGCTTTCAGCAGGCTACCTTCTCAACGGCGGCTCCGGTCAACCGGAAATACAGGTGATCAAGTCCGGGTCGATCGTCAAAGGCAGTCAAGGAGCATCACAATGACCGGGGAGTTCATGGCAAAGCGCGTTAAAAGACACCTGCGTTCATCGATGCTGGGCGGACTTGCATTCTGCGTGGCTTTTTCAGGCATTCCAGGCTCGCATTCGCCTGAATTTCTGCGCCTTGGCGAAGCCGCGGCACAAAGCGCAAGTATCGTTCGGATTACCGAGAGCGGATCAGGCATCCGCAAACGGCTGAAGCTAGGTCTCAACAAGGCATTGGTGATTGATCTGCCTGAGGATGCGCACGACATTCTCGTTGCGGATCCAAGCCTTGCCGATGCCGTGACACGCACTTCTCGGCGTATTTATCTCTTCGGCAAGACGGTGGGACAGACCAATATTTTTATTTTCGGTCAGGGCGGTCGCGAAATCGTCAGTCTCGATCTTGAAGTGGAGCGCGACATCTCCGGCCTCGAGGCCAATATCCGACGCTTTATTCCCGAGTCGGATATCAAGGTGGAAATCGTTTCGGACAACATCGTTCTCACCGGCTCTGTGCGCACGCCGCAGGATTCTGCGCGTGCCGTGCAGCTCGCCGACGCGTTTCTAAAGGGCGGGGAAGCCACCACGCGCAATATATCACTCACCGGCGGTGACAATGGCGGCGATGCAGCGATTTTTGCGGAAAGACGCCAAGTATCGCAAATCGTCAACATGTTGACGATCGAGGGCGAGGATCAGGTAACACTGAAGGTGACTGTCGCCGAAGTCAGCCGGCAGGTGCTGAAACAGCTCGGCTTCAACGGCTCCATTGGCAGCTCGACAAGCAATAACGGCTTTTCGTTCTCCAATCCGTCCAATCTTGGAAATGCAATCAGCACTGCCTCGCGAATAGCCAGCGGTTCAATCGGTTCCGGCTCGATGAACTTTGCCAGCTACCTCAATGCCATGGAGCAGGCTGGCGTCGTGCGCACCCTTGCGGAGCCTAGTCTCACCGCCATCTCCGGTGAACAGGCCAAGTTCTATGTGGGTGGAGATTTCCGTCTGGCCGCAGAGCAAGAAGTATCCGTTGACAAGGAAACCGGCCAGCAGACCATAACACGTAAAACAGATACGGTTGACTACGGCATCACGTTGAACTTCAAGCCCGTTGTACTTTCGCCAGGGCGTATCAGCCTTAAGATCGAGACCAATGTTTCCGAGCCGACATATGAAGGCAACGTGGTAACGGGAAATTCGGGCGGCAACATTCCCGGCTCGACCTATATGTCAGTCCGCAAGCGCGAAACGTCCACAACCGTCGAGCTTCCGTCCGGCGGATCGATCGTGATCGCGGGTCTTGTTCAGGACAATGTCCGTCAGGCCATGTCCGGACTTCCGGGCATGTCGAAAATCCCGATTTTCGGCACGCTTTTCCGCAGCAAGGACTTTATCCGCAACGAGACGGAGCTGGTCATCATCGCCACGCCCTATCTGGTGCGGCCTGTTGCGCGCAACCAGATCGCCCGCCCGGATGACAACTTCAACCCGGAAAACGATGCCGCCATGTATTTCATGAACCGCGTCAACAAGGTCTATGGCCGGAAAGACCAGGTTCAGGCAGCGCCCTATCAGGGATCAGTGGGGTTCATCTACAAATGACGACACGCGCACGAAATCTCCTCTTCAGAGCAAGCCCGATAAGGGCAGGGAACGTCATGCCGGAAATAACCTCTTCTTCTTCCCTCAGACGGGCCGGTCTCGTCTCCATGGTTGCGCTCGTCGCTGGCCTGCTGCAAGGCTGCGCACGCGATCCGCTAACAACCAATGCCATTCCCGATGATTATCGCACACGTCATCCGATCACCCTTTCGGAAGCGGAGCACTCGCTGGATATTCCGGTTTCAGCGGGCGACAGCCGCTTGACCACCGCAGTGGCGGATAACGTTCGTGGTTTCGCCCAGAATTACGCATCCATGTCGACCGGCATCATCAATATTCAGACGCCGTCGGGATCAGCCAATTCGGCAGCGGCCTCCAGAATGGCAAAGCAGATCCGTTCAACGCTTTCCGGCGCTGGCGTCCCTTCGGGCAAAATCATGGAAACACGTTATGCGGCATCCCCAAATGGCGATGCCGCCCCCATCCGCCTGAGTTATGTCGCTGTTACCGCCATGACCGGGCAATGCGGCCAGTGGCCCGAAGACCTTTCGGACAATACCTTCGCCAACAAGAACTGGTACAATTTCGGATGCGCTTCGCAGAGCAATCTCGCCGCACAGGTTGCCAATCCAATGGATCTGGTCGGCCCGCGGGGCATGAGTCCGATCGATGCCGAGCGTCGCGCCGTGGTCATAGACTCCTATCGCGGCAAGAGCACGACGGCTGCGACGGACTGATGTGGTTCCACCATTTGTTACGGCAGGATAGACGATGAGCGCTGTAGAATACGATATCAAATCAAGCGGCGGCATAGACGCCGCGCCCGTCCGCGCCGGGGACATGGATCGTCTGCGGCCCCTGCCCCGCATTTCCGTCCATGCCTTCTCTGTCAGCGACAATATGCAGGGCGTCATGGACGCATTGTCCGGCGACAGACGCATGAGCAAGGTGACCCTTCGGGTGACCAAGGGGGACATCAACGCGGCAGCCACGATGTTCTCCGCTTCGCCCACGCCCAATCTCATCATTCTGGAGACGGCAAGCGCACCCGCTTCCCTGCTGGATGATCTCGCTCCGCTGGCGGAGGTTTGCGACCCCACCACCCGTGTCATCATCATCGGCCGACACAATGACATAACGCTTTATCGCGATCTCATCCGTAACGGCATTTCCGAATATCTTGTCGCCCCGGTCAGCATGGCCGATCTGCTAGGCTCGATCGCGACGATCTTCGTCGATCCGGAGGCGGAACCGCTCGGCCGCAACATTGCCTTCATCGGCGCCAAAGGCGGAGTGGGCTCCTCGACGATCGCGCATAACTGCGCCTTCGGCATATCCACGCTGTTTTCCACCGAAACCATCCTGGCCGACATGGACCTTGCCTATGGCACGGCCAATATCGATTTTGATCAGGACCCTGCCCAAGGCATGGCGGAAGCCGTGTTTTCACCGGAACGGCTGGACGAGGTGTTTCTCGACCGTCTTTTGACGAAATGCTCCGACCATCTGTCACTTCTGGCGGCACCGTCACTTCTCGACAGGACCTATGATCTCGATCGTCAGGCTTTTCTCCCAATTCTCGAGGTTCTGCAGCGTAGCGCCCCTGTTGCGGTCCTCGATCTTCCCCACCAATGGTGCGACTGGACGCGGGCAGTCCTTGCGGAAGCCGATGAAGTGGTGATTACGGCGGTTCCCGATCTCGCAAATTTGCGTAATACGAAGAACCTGTTCGATGCGCTGATAAAACTGCGACCGAATGACAAGTTACCGCACCTCATTCTCAATCAGGTGGGCATGCCGAAACGTCCGGAAATCGCGCCGGCGGACTTTCTCGAGCCATTGGAAATCGAGCCGATTGCGATCATTCCGTTCGATACCCTGCTGTTTGGAAATGCCGCCAACAGTGGTCGCATGATCAGCGAGATGGATGAAAAATCCCAGATCGCGGAAACTTTCTCACAGATCGCCCATACGATTACCGGCCGTACCGTGCTGCGCAAAAGCAAACGCGGCGGCCTGGACAAACTCAAGAATATTCTCAAGCGCAAATAGGCTTCGCCTGTGCGTCCTTAGACGGAAACGCCGATGTTCGGAAAACGCGGGTCTGACGGCCCATCCAGAAACACAAAGCCGGATTTGGCCGCAGCTGTCCCCATGCAGGCGGCGGTGGCAGCCGAGCCTCGGCCTCTTACGATCGACACGCTTGAACCCGGCCAGTCGCCCGCGACGCGCCAGGCGCAGGCAACATCGCAGTCGCCGCAGAAAAAACGCGCGCGCACGGAAGATTATTACAACACCAAGAGCCAGGTTTTCTCTGCGCTCATCGATACGATCGACCTTTCGCAGCTTGCCAAGCTCGACGCGGAGAGCGCGCGCGAGGAAATTCGCGATATCGTCAACGATATCATCACGATCAAGAACTTCGCCATGTCGATTGCCGAGCAGGAAGAACTGCTCGAAGACATCTGCAATGACGTTCTCGGTTACGGCCCGCTGGAGCCGCTTCTCGCCCGCGACGATATTGCCGATATCATGGTCAACGGATCCGGCCAGACCTTCATCGAAGTTGGCGGCAAGACCATTGAATCCGACATCCGCTTTCGTGACAACGGCCAGTTGCTGTCCATCTGCCAGCGTATCGTCAGCCAGGTCGGCCGGCGTGTGGATGAATCGAGCCCGATATGCGACGCCCGCCTGCCGGACGGATCACGCGTCAACGTCATCGCGCCGCCGCTTGCCATTGACGGACCGGCGCTGACAATCCGAAAATTCAAGAAGGACAAGCTGACACTCGATCAGCTGGTACGTTTCGGCGCAATCACGCCCGAAGGCGCGACCTTGCTCAAGATCATCGGGCGCGTACGCTGCAATATTGTCATTTCGGGCGGTACTGGCTCCGGCAAGACCACGCTGCTCAACTGCCTGACCAGTTTCATTGACAGGGACGAACGTGTCATCACCTGTGAGGACACGGCCGAACTGCAACTGCAGCAGCCACATGTGGTGAGGCTGGAAACACGCCCGCCAAACATCGAAGGTGAAGGCGAGATCACCATGCGCGATCTGGTCAAGAACTGCCTTCGTATGCGTCCAGAACGTATCATCGTCGGCGAAGTGCGTGGACCGGAAGTTTTCGACCTGCTTCAGGCCATGAACACCGGTCACGACGGCTCGATGGGGACGCTGCACGCCAACACGCCGCGTGAATGCCTTAGCCGTATCGAATCCATGATTGCCATGGGTGGCTTTACCCTGCCGGCCAAGACCGTGCGCGAAATTATCTCCGGATCAATCGATATCGTCGTTCAGGCGGCGCGCCTGCGCGACGGCTCCCGCCGGATAACGCAGATTACCGAAGTCATCGGCATGGAAGGCGACGTCATCGTTACCCAGGATTTGATGCGGTACGAGATTGAAGGCGAAGATGCGAATGGCAAGCTGATCGGCAGACATGTGTCGACCGGCATCAGCAAACCGCATTTCTGGGATCGCGCACGTTATTATGGCGAAGAGAAACGTCTGGCGGCCGCGCTCGACGAAATGGAAAAGACATCCTAAGGGAAGGCGACTGCCATGGACCCGACAATCCTGTTACTGGCCGTACTTGTCGCCATTTCGGCAGGAGCGCTGGCTTACGCCTTCCTTTTTCAGCAGATAGAGGTCGAAAAAAAGACCACCAGCCGTTTCAAGCGGGTGAAGGCTGCGGAAACGGACCACGCCAATATCAAAGCTGCGCGCGACCGGGTCCAGGAGCTCGGCAAACGCCGCAAATCCATGCAGGACAGCCTGCGGGAAATGGAAAAGAAACAAAATGAAAAGGCAAAAAGGACAAAGAATGTCAGTTTGCGCGACAAACTGGTTCAGGCTGGCCTGCGACTTTCGATCCGGCAGTTCCACCTGCTGAGCGCAGGCGGGGCTGTTGCCGCCGGTATCATAGCAATTCTTTATGGCCTGTCGCCGCTCATCGCTCTGCTTATAGGAGTGGTCGTTGGGTTGGGACTGCCACGGTGGGTATTGGCCTTTCTTCTCAAGCGGCGGCAGAAAAAATTCCTGGAGGAGTTTCCCAATTCGCTGGACGTCATGTGCCGGTCGATCAAGTCCGGGTTGCCGCTGAACGACGCCGTGCGATTGATCGCATCGGATGGCCAGGAGCCGGTGAAAACGGAATTTCAGCGGGTTGTCGATGCACAACAGGTCGGGATCAGCATTCCTCAGGCAATCGAGCGTATGATGCTGACCATGCCCCTGTTCGAGGTCAGTTTCTTCGGCACCGTCATTACCATTCAGGCACAGGCGGGCGGCAATCTTTCAGAAGCGCTGTCCAATCTTTCAAAAGTCCTGCGTGACCGCAAGAAGATGCGCGCCAAGGTGAATGCCCTCTCAATGGAGGCGAAAGCCTCGGCGGTCATCATTGGGGCACTGCCTTTCATCGTCATGACGCTGGTGCACTTCACGTCGCCCGATTACCTGTCTGTGCTTTTCACCGATTTGCGCGGGCACATCATTCTCGGAGCATCCGGCATCTGGATGCTGATTGGCATTTTCATCATGCGCCAAATGATCAATTTCGATATCTGAGGGCGGGGCCATGACAGGAAATCTCGTTTCCCGCCTGACGGATCCGCAGACGATCATTGCCATTCTGGTCACGCTTGCGGTTTTTGCCACCCTTTACACCCTCATCATGCCGTTCTTCGAGCGCAAGGACTTCGCCAAGCGCATGAAAGCGGTGTCGACGGAACGCGATGTTATCCGCAGCCGCGAACGCGAGCGGCTCGCAACGACCTCCAGAGATGGAAAGACCTCGTTGCGTGGTAGCAACAACAAGTCCGCGCGCCGCATCGTCGAAAGGTTCAATCTTCAGGAAGCACTTGCCGACGCAAATACGATGAACAAGCTGCGTGCAGCGGGTTTTCGTTCACAGAATGCGCTCAACACATTTCTCGCCGCGCGATTCGTCCTACCATTCGCCTTTCTTGCCATCGCTTTTACCTGGGTTTTCGTCTTGGGAAACCTCGCCGACAAGGCCTTTGTCGTCAGGCTGATGGCTGTCCTGCTTTTCGGTTATATCGGCTTTTACGCGCCGAATATCTACGTTTCCAACGCCATGACAAAGCGACAGGGGTCGATCAAGCGTGCGTGGCCGGATGCGCTGGATCTGATGCTGATCTGTATAGAATCCGGTGTCTCGATGGAAGCCGCGATGCGCCGTGTGGCAGAAGAAATGGGCGAGCAATCCCCTGAACTGGCGGAAGAAATGATGCTGACGACAGCCGAGCTCTCCTTCCTTCAGGACAGGCGCATTGCCCTGGAGAATTTCGGTATGCGAACCCAACTGGATGGTGTCAAAAGCGTGGTGCAGGCGCTTATCCAGGCGGAGCGCTATGGCACGCCGCTGGCTCAGGCGCTACGCGTGCTGGCGCAGGAAGGCCGTGACGAGCGCATGAACGAGGCCGAAAAGAAAGCCGCCGCGCTGCCACCGAAACTGACCGTGCCGATGATCATATTCTTCCTGCCGGTGCTCATCGCCGTCATCCTCGGGCCGGCCATCATCCGGGTTATGGACACGTTCAAATAAAAAACCGCCGGCATTTTGCGCGGCGGTATATTCCGATCCCGGCTGGCAAGATCGCCGGCCACTTATGCCGGCGGCTGCACCTAAAAGCCTTATCAGCCTGCAGGCTTTGCGTCTTTTTTCGCCAGCTGCTGCCAGGAATTCTGCTGCGAGAGCATCGCGCGCAGATAGGTGAGATTTGCCTGCGCCTGCTGCGCCGAAAGCTCCTGAACCGCGATGCGCTCGGCTTCGGCGAAACGTCCCTGAAGACCCACAACAAGCGCAAGGTTCTGGCGAACGCGGCTATCCGCGCCGGGCTGCGAAATGGCGGACTGCAAATATGTTTCGGCGGTGCGGGGATCGCTCGACAGGACATAGGACATGCCAAGGTTCGAAAGCACGCTTGGATCGTTCGGCTTGAGGTCGAGCGCCTGCCGGTACCGCGAGCGCGCCTCGTTCGAGCGGCCCAGCTGGTCGAGCACAGCGCCTTCGGCGGAATAAAGCCGCCAGTCGGGACGGTCGGGGGTCTGCGCCCGCTGTATGGTCGAAAGCGCCTGCTCCAGCTGGCCGGCCGCCGCCTGCGCCTTGCCATAGGCCGCAAGCACATCGCGATCCGCCGGATTGGCGATGGCAATCTGCTGCATGACGGCGAGCGCCTGGGTATTCTTGCCCGTCATCATCAGAACGCTGGCATAGCTCATGCCCACCGACTTGTCCTTTGGGCTGCGCTCATAGGCTTTGCCGGCGGTCGCTTCCGCCTGCCGCAGCTGATCCATGTTCATCGTGTCATAGGAACGTGTGGCGGCGGGAATGGAACCGGTGGACATGCGATCCGGCTTGTTGGTGCTCGCGCATCCGGAAACGGCTAGAACCAGCGCTAACAGGCACGTTCCGCGCAGCAATCCGGTCCGGCCTGTTTTGGCCAAAGAAAAAGCAGTCATGGCAGCGCCCCCGCCCAAAAATGATCGATCTTGCGCCCGACATACGACAGACTCACATGACGCAACTTTCACTAAAGCAATAATCTGTTAACCCTAACAGAGCGTTAATCGCACCGATTCACGACACTGGAGCGCCGCGTCCGAGAGGATGCAAAAGGCCGCTCCGGCACTTTGAAACTACGCATCGTTCCTGTCGAAAATCATTCCGATTTTCGGGCCGATGCACCAACGGAAGCATACAATGGCGCCCTATCAGTTCATCGAACGCCCCACCCCTTTCAGCTCGAAGGCCGGCAGCACCTTACCGGTTTTTGCCGTCACGCCAGCCCATATCGAACAGGGCGCCATCGATCCTGTCGCTCTGGACTGGGCGAAAAAGGCCGGGTTCAAGGCAGAAGCAGGCGCCATCCTGCTCGTGCCTTCCGCCGACGGTTCGCTGGGTGGCGCGCTTCTCGGGCTTGGCGGCAATCCCTCCGAAATTCCCTTCATAACCGGGAAACTCGCCCGTGAACTGCCGGAAGGCGAGTGGCACATCGAAACGGCGCCCCTGACCGCCAACCGCCTGGCGCTCGGCTTCGGCCTCGGCAGCTATCGCTTCGACAAATACAGAACCACCAAGACCAACGGGGCAAAACTTCTCATTCCGCAGGATGCGGAAGACGGCGACATCAAGCGCATTCTGGCCGGCGTTTTCCTTGCCCGCGATCTCATCAATATACCGGCCAATGACATGGGACCGGACGAGCTTGAAATCGCCTTCCGTGCTCTTGCCGCTCACTATAAGGCAAAGGTCAGCGTCACCACCGGCGACGATCTGTTGAAGGAAAACTTCCCGCTGATCCACGCCGTTGGCCGCGCCAGCGAAAGTGCCCCGCGCCTCCTTGAGATGAACTGGGGCAAGAAGGGCAATCCGCGTCTCACCCTCGTCGGCAAGGGCGTCTGCTTTGATACCGGCGGTCTCGATATCAAACCCGCTGCCTCCATGGCTTTGATGAAGAAGGATATGGGCGGAGCGGCCAATGTTCTTGGCCTTGCACTGATGATCATGGACGCGAAGCTGCCGGTCGACCTTCGCGTGCTTGTACCAGCCGTCGAAAATTCCATCTCTTCCAATGCCTTCCGCCCCGGCGACATCTACAAAAGCCGCAAGGGCCTGACGGTGCAGATCGACAATACTGACGCGGAGGGACGTCTCGTTCTGGCGGATGCGCTCGCCTATGCCGATGAGGATGCGCCCGACCTGATGATCGACATGGCGACGCTGACGGGTGCCGCCCGCGTTGCCCTCGGCCCGGATCTGCCGCCTTTTTATACCGATGACGAAGATCTGGCCCATGACATCTCGGAAGCCAGCATCGATATAGACGACCCGCTGTGGCGGATGCCGCTCTATATGGGATATGACAAGGATATCCGCTCGCGCGCAGCCGATATCACCAACGCCCCGTCAGGCGGCATGGCCGGCTCGATCACCGCAGCCCTGTTTCTCAAGCGTTTCGTGACCAACACCAAGCGCTGGGCGCATTTCGACATTTACGGCTGGTCGCTGAGCGAGAGGCATCACTCGTCGATTGGCGGCGAGGCGCAGGGTATCCGGGCGCTCTTCCATTACATCGCACATCAATTCGCGAAGTAATCACTTCCACGGGCGCTTCGTTAACAGGAGCGCCCGGTCTTTCTCAAACCAGAACCTTCTGTTCCTTGTGGTCTTCCTCGCCGAAGAACTTCAGGTAGCGCTCCACTTCGGCCGGCTCGCCCGTCGCCTTTTGCGGATTGTCCGAAAGCTTGACCGCCGGCCGGCCATTGGCATCGCTGACCTTGCAGACGATCGAGATCGGCTTGAGGCTGGCGATGGTCTTCGGCGCGCAGCCGGCAAAGTCGTTGGTCAGATTGGTGCCCCAGCCGAAGCTCATGCGAACCCGGCCTTCGAAATGCCGGTAGGTGTCGATGATCGCGTTGACATCGAGGCCATCGGAAAAGATCAGCATTTTTTTACGCGGGTCGCGGCCCATCTTCTGCCACCACTCGATGATCTTTTCGCCGCCTTCGATCGGCGGCGCGCTGTCTGGACGAAAGCCAGTCCAGTCCGCCACCCATTCCGGCGCGTTGCGCAGAAACGCTGCCGTGCCGAAGGCATCAGGCAGCACGATCAGCAGGTTACCGCCATAAAGCCGGTTCCAGTCTTTCAGAACCTGATAGGGGGCAGCAGCCAGTTCCTCGTTCGTCTGCGCGAGTGCTGCAACGACCATCGGCAATTCATGCGCGTTGGTACCCACGGCTTCGAGATCGGAATCCATGGCGAGCAGAACATTGCTCGTGCCCGTGAAAGCCGGTCCAATGCCTTCCTTCAGCGCCTCGACGCACCAGCGTTGCCACAGGAAGCTGTGGCGGCGGCGCGTGCCGAAATCGGAAATGCGCAGGCCCGGCAGTTCCCGCAGCCGTTCGACCTTTTCCCACATCTTGGCCTTCGCCCGGGCATAAAGGACATCCAGCGTGAAATAACCGAGCGAGCGCATGGCGCTGCGCGAGCGCAACTCGTTGATGATCGCCAGCGCCGGAATCTCCCAGAGCGTCGTATCCATCCAACGGCCATGGAAGTTCAGTTCATACTGCCCGTCACGCTTGAAAAGCTCATATTCCGGCAATTGATAACTCGAAAGCCAGGAGAGGAACTCGGGCTCGAAAATCTGCGAGCGACCGTAAAAGGAGTTACCCGCGAGCCAGATGTTCTCCTTCTTGGAGAGACGCAGGGTGCGCGCGTGATCGAGCTGCTCGCGCAGTTCCATCTCGTCAATCTCTTCGGCCAGCCGCACCGTCTTGGTACGGTTGATCAGGGAAAATGTCGCGTCGACTTCCGGATAGAGCTTCCAGATCATCTGCAACATCAAGAGCTTGTAAAAATCCGTATCGATCAGGCTGCGAACGATTGGATCGAGCTTCCAGGTGTGATTGTGGACACGGGTCGCTATATCGGTCTTCGTCATGCTCGCATTCCCCAACATCGGCCGAGACCCGACGTCACCCCGCACCTCGGCAGGTCTCAACCTGTCATGGCAAAGACTTATCTGAAAAAGCGACAACAAGTCCAGAGCACCGACAGCAGAGGGCCTTAGTTTTGCGCACGCATCGGATTTTTCGAAAAGCATACCGCACCTTTCGGGCAGAGGCACTCAATGCCTTTGCCTCAGAAGGTCGGGTCGACGGGGTTGATGCCGGGATACCAGTCCTTCGAGACCGGATTTCTGCCGCCGAAGCTGGAAATACCATTTTCATCCGTGCAGCGATAACCCTGAACGGGAAGTCCCCGGCTACCAAAAACATTGCGGTAGGCGCCTCTGGAATATCCAGTTCTTCCCAGTTCGCTGTGGCATGTATAACGCACCTTGGGCTGCAGCGTGCGCGGATCCTTGACCCCGGGCAGGTTCGCATAGGCATCGGGTGCGGGGGCAAAGCCATTCTGGAAAACGGTCTGCGCCTGAGCCGAGGCGCTCAATAGAACCGCCGTCAGGAATGCTGCCAATTTTGTCGTGGTTTTTGTCTTCATCGATGCCGGTCCCGTACCATCCTTCCTCAGATGTAGGCCGTTGACGACCGTCCTACAAAGGGTGGGGCGGGCACGATTTCGTGAAAACGGCTTTCTCAGCCCTCCAGACGACGAAAAGCCGTCGGCTTTTCATAAAGCCAGCCGATACGCTCGATGGCCGCATCGAGATTTTCGCGAGCGACATTCATCGTATGCCCATTGGCGTGAAGCAGCGTTTCCTCGTTTTCCATGAGGCCGACATGACCCTTCCAGAAAACAAGGTCACCGCGGCGCAATTCGTCGCGCTCTATTTCCACGCCGAGCGACTTTACCTGCATATCGGTATCACGCAGAACCCGCCGGCCCGCCATTGCCATGGAAAGCTGCACGAGGCCGGAACAATCGATGCCATGGCCGGAGCGTCCGCCCCACAGATAGGGCGTCTCGATAAAGCGCAGTGCTATCGCCACATAGTCCTCTTCGAGAGCATCACCGACTGCCCGGCAATGGGCGGCGATGATGCCCTCGCCTTTTTCAGTCATGAGATAGCGGGTGCCGCGCGTCTCCGCGTCACCGACGATGCGAACAAGGCTGCCCATGGAAAGCGCCGCGACCGGCGGCTTGCGCAGTTCAGCGGCAGGATAGAGGAAGGTGCGCGGCGCCACGACACGATGGGTGGCGGCAACGACATCGCCGATAGCGGTTTCCGGCACGTAACCCGCGTAACCATCGGCATCCGCCTGTACCCATGCCCAGCCGTTCGCTCTGTCGAAAACACGAACAGTTTCGCCAAACAAAAGCTCCGTATCGATACCGGAGGCTAAGTCTGGCGTCGGTCGCAGGCCAATGACGGGAACGGCGACTTGCGCGGGAGAACCACTGACGAAACGGTCGGCCTGCACCACACCTTGCAGTTTTTCATCGGCGAGGTCAGAGCGGAAGACATTCAGGCGGCGGTCGAGCATCATGGGTTTCACGTCCAGAGTTAGATCTTACGCGCCTGATCAATAATCAGATCGCCGAATTTTTCCAGATAGAGCGCACCTGTGACGGTGCGTTTTATCACAACATTGCGCCTGTCCCGTTCATCCCGCACCCTGTCGACCAGCCCAAGCGCCCCGAGACTGTCGAGTGCGCGGGTGATGACCGGCTTGGTCACGCCGAGCATTGCGGCGAGACCACGAACGGTGTGCGGCGGCGGCACGAGATAAATCTGCAGCAGGATGGCGGTCTGGCGCAAGGTCAAATCCGGCGCGTCGGCAACGACCTGCTCGATCGCGACGCGATGCCAGAGCCCCAAGGCTTCCGTGGGCGAAAGTTCTGCAGGCACGCCGATAAACCTTCCAGTCGTTATCGTGCCTTTTTCAGGCAACGAAAGGCAAAACTCAAGAACCATGGCGCACAAACAAAACCGCCGCGCTGTTGCAGACCGGATAGATCGAACAGCGCGGCGGTGTTTCTGGACCCGTTTTCCGGGCTTCCAACGTCCCCTCTGGACTTAAAACAAGAGAAGCAGGAAGCGTGCCAACTTTATTGCAGCGCACAAATATGAGAAAAAACAACCATTTGTCGTGCGATCCTGGCGCCGTGGCCAGATTTTCTGCAAACGCAGATGAGCAATAAAAATAAGCAGACAGAAATTCAGTGCTTAAAAACTGCCTTCCGCCGCAGAGGCGGAAGGCAAGGATCGTTGTGGATCAGATTTCCGCGTTGCTCAGATTTCTGCACCGCGGGCCGTATCAGCGGCATTGGCGCCTTGCTGCCGGTTATGCCGGATCGACGACCAGAGCGAAATACCGATCAGGGTCGCACCGCCAAGACCGGTGATGACCTCAGGTATATGGAACATGGTCTGCACATACATGATGACCGACAGGATAAGGATCGCGTAAAAAGCGCCGTGTTCCAGATAGCGGTATTCGGCAAGCGTTCCCTTCTCAACCAGCATGATCGTCATCGAGCGCACATACATGGCGCCGATGCCAAGGCCGATGGCGATGATGAAGAGGTTCTGGGTCAGTGCGAAAGCACCGATCACGCCGTCGAAGGAGAAGCTGGCATCCAGCACTTCGAGGTAAAGAAACGCACCGAAGCCGCCTTTGGCCGCGCCTTCCAGCATTTCCTGGCTGCGGTCGAGAATACCGCCGACGACTTCCACCAGCAGGAAGGTCAAAAGACCCCAGATCGCCGAATGGAAGAAGGTGTTGGCAGCGACCGGGCCGAGTTCCGGGTTGTCACTGGCACCGATGATACGGGAAAACACCAGCATGACGACCAGCACGAAGGCGATCTCGATGCCCTTGACGGAGGAGTAGGTCGCAGCCTTTTCCTCGATCCAGCGCACCCAGTGAACGTCCTTTTCATGGTCGAAGAAGAAATTGAGACCGACCATCATCAGGAAGGTGCCGCCAAAAGCCGCAATCGGCAGATGGGCGTCACGCATGATTTCCGAATAACGTTCCGGCTGCGTTGCCGCCATGACGATCGCCGTCCAGGGGCCGACATTGGCGGCAACGACGACGATGAGCAGCGGAAAGACGATACGCATGCCGAAAACGGCAATCAGGATACCCCAGGTCAGGAAGCGGTGCTGCCAGACCGGCGTCATATCCTTGAGCTTGTTGGCGTTGACGATGGCGTTGTCGAAGGAGAGCGAGATTTCCAGCACCGCAAGAACGACGCAGATAAAGAAGATCGTCGCCGTGCCGCCCACCGTTCCGGTCATTTCCCAGCCGAGATAACCGCCGAGGATCAGACCGACGATGGTGACGATAAATGCCCACTTGAAGTAGGAAAGCGTGGTTTTCTGGGCGGGGCTCATGTCCGGTCGCCTCCGATAACGAGGACGTTCACGGACCGACGCGGAGCGTCAGGCCGCACGCAGAAAGCACGCGCGCGAAGCACATTCAGGTTTTTCATAGTTTTTAATCCGCCGGCCAATTTTTGCAGGCGGTACCGACATCGCGAGAGCGCCGTAAAACTCTCGCCAGAGGGGCCCGGCACCTTTGTTTCCTCTGCCCATGCGAGACATATGATCGCAGGGCCTTCTCTTACTCCCTGAAGATCACGCCTTCGTCAAGTCCCGTGATTGTATCGACAGTGGCCAGGATAGATCAAACCTGTTCTTCGACCAGTCCTTCCGCCGTTTCGCGGCGTCGCTTCAGCGTATTTTCGCGGAAGAAAATATAGAGGCCGGATAGAACAATCAGGCCTGCGCCGATGACGATGCTGATATGCGGCACATCCCCGAAGAATGCCCAGCCGAAGATCACCGCCCACAGCAGCAGCGTATATTGCAGCGGCGCGACGGTCGCAGCATCGGCAAGCTTCAGAGCCCGATTGACCAGCACATGCGCCGCCATGGCGACTACGCCAAGCAGGCTGAGGAACGCCAGATCGAAGCTGGACTGGACCGGCAGCCAGCCAGATGGTGTCAGAAACACCGCAACGATGCCCGCAACACCGGCACCGATGATCTGCCAGAAGGCAAGCACCGTATCCGGCGTATTGCGCAGCTGGCGTCCGGACAACATCATGAAGGCGAAGGCAGCACTGCCGAGAATGGAAAACAGCGCAGCGGAAGTGAGGCTTGCCGAACTGGGTTTCAAGGCGATGAGAACGCCGACGAAACCGATGGCGATGGCCGTCCACCGACGCCAGCCGACCTTTTCTCCGAGCAGAAACGGCGCCAGAGCCGCCACATAAATGGGCGCTGCCAGCCAGTAGGTCATGACATCTGCCAGTGGCAGGCTCGCAACCGCGAAATAGAAACAGAAAAGCTCGGCAGTGGAGAAGAAGACACGCGCCGCCTGCAATCCGGGCCGCTCGACCTTCACTAGGCCGGAAAGGCCGGCTCGCCAGACGATGGGGACAAGGATGACAAGAGCCGCAGCACTTCGGATCAGGATAACCTGCCCCTGGCTATAGGTTGATACCAGCCATTTTCCCATGGCATCGTTCAACGCGAAAAGCAGCATTCCAAGCAGCATGACGGCCACGCCGAGGCCAGTCGGCGAAAGCTTTCGTATCATAGTCGACATGTCAGTTCCGATCTCTCCCAATCGCTGCATTGGTCGTTCAGCCAGCCACCCCTTGTCAAGCCCGGAGCGGGCCAACTTGTGTAATTAATATTACTAATGGAACGACCTATCGACCTCAGGCGAAGATTCGCCGCTCTTCGGCAACAAGTTCCTGAAGAAAATCAACTACGGTGCGGACACGGACCAATTGGCGGGCGGACTCGTGATAAGCCGTCCAGTAAGACCTGATGATGCTGATATGCGGCATGATCCGCAGAAGTTCAGGATATTGCCCGGCGATGTAATTGTGCAGAATGCCGATGCCCGCCCCCGACCGCACCGCCTCCGTCTGGCCGGTGGCACTGGAGATTTCAAAGGCGGCGTCCCAGTCGCGCATGATCTCACCGGTAAAGTTCAGTGAGGGCGAGAAGATCAGGTCCTCCACGTAACCGATGCGACGATGACGCTTGAGCGCCTCGACATCCGCCGGCGTTCCATATTCGGCCAGATAGTCCGCTGAGGCATAAAGCCCGAGCGAATAATCAGTGAGCTTTGAGAACATCAGCCTGCCCTGCTCCGGCCGTTCGATGGTGATGGCGATATCGGCCTCGCGTTGCGACAAAGAGAAGGAACGCGGCACGGGCACGAGCTGGATTTTGAGGTCAGGATAACGGGCCGTCAGCCGGCCGAGCCGTGGCGCGAGAAAGGAAACGCCAAGACCGTCCGGCGCGCCGATGCGCACCGTTCCCGCCACCGCCGTATCGACGCGACCGAGATTGGCCTGGGCATTCAGCATTTCGGTTTCCATGCGCTCGGCGGCGCCCAAAAACCGCTGACCTTCCTCGGTCATTTCGCAGCCATTCGTCCGGCGGATAAACAGCTGGGTCTTCAATGCCTGCTCCAGCAGCGTCAATCGCCGCGAAAGCGTTGCATGATTGAGCCCAAGCCGTTTCGATGCGGCGAGAATCTGCCCGGAGCGGGCAACGGCAAGGAATATGCGCACGTCATCCCAATTCATGGCTTGCCACGCATCATTACGGGTTCAACTTCGATCAAAGTCAGCGATGTCACCATTCCCGCCACACCCTGTTTATATTTCAGGAAATGCGGCGTCTGCAGATGCGCCTCATATGCAGTCTGGTTCGCATAAACTTCGAGGATGCGAATCTTTTCCGGGCTGCCTTTGATCGCCACCGCATTTAATGCAAGCACGCCATTTTCAAGACGGACAGACGCCTCGATCTCCTCTGCAAGCAATCTGCGATAGGCTTCCAGATGGGTCGGATCGATTTCTATTTCAGCCATCCTCACGACAGGTTCATCGCTTGCCATCTTTTGACTTTCTTTTTGAATGGCGAACTCGCCATGCCGGATCAGGAAACGCCTAAGAATGCTCATCGTGCTTTAATTTACGCACAACGGTTTCTTATCCGAGTTCATTGCTTTGTACAAATTCAAGTGCAATGCTGCACCCATCAAAAAATCGCGGAGGATTACCCATGAAGGAAATCGGTCATTTCATTAACGGCAAGCATGTGCAGGGCACCAGCGGCCGCACATCGAATGTCTATAACCCGGCGACCGGCGAAGTGCAGGCAACCGTTGCGCTTGCGAGCGACGCCGAACTGCGCGCCGCCGTTGAAAGCGCCAAGGCGGCACAGCCGAAATGGGCTGCCACCAACCCGCAGCGCCGCGCCCGTGTCTTTTTCAAATTCGTCGAACTTCTGAACCGCGACCTCAACGAGTTGGCGGTGCTGCTTTCCAGCGAGCACGGCAAAACTGTTGAGGATTCCAAGGGCGACATCATCCGCGGCCTCGAAGTCTGCGAATTCGTCTGCGGCATTCCGCATCTGCAGAAGGGTGAGTTCACCGAGGGCGCTGGCCCGGCCATCGACATGTATTCGATCCGCCAGCCGGTCGGCATCGGTGCCGGTATCACGCCGTTCAACTTCCCCGGCATGATCCCGATGTGGATGTTTGCGCCGGCGATCGCCTGCGGCAACGCCTTCATCCTCAAGCCTTCCGAGCGCGATCCGTCGCTGCCGATCCGCCTTGCCGAATTGATGATCGAAGCCGGTCTTCCGGCCGGTATCCTCAATGTCGTCAATGGTGACAAGGGCGCCGTCGACGCCATCCTGACCGATCCCGATATCGGCGCGGTCTCCTTCGTTGGCTCGACGCCGATCGCCCGCTACGTCTATGGCACTGCCGCCATGAACGGCAAGCGCGCGCAGTGCTTCGGCGGCGCGAAGAACCACATGATCATCATGCCGGATGCCGATCTTGATCAGGCGGTGAATGCATTGATGGGTGCGGGTTACGGTTCGGCCGGCGAGCGCTGCATGGCTGTTTCCGTTGCGGTTCCGGTTGGCGAAGAAACGGCCAATCGGCTCGTGGAAAAGCTCATCCCGCAGATCGAGAGCCTGAGAATCGGCCCCTATACCGATGACAAGGCCGATATGGGCCCGCTCGTCACCAAGGAAGCCCAGACACGCGTCAAGGGTCTGATCGACAGCGGTGTTGAACAGGGCGCAAAACTGCTGGTCGATGGCCGCGATTTCAAGCTGCAGGGTTACGAGGACGGTTATTTCGTCGGCGGCTGCCTGTTCGACCACGTCACGCCTGACATGGACATCTACAAGACGGAAATCTTTGGACCGGTTCTGTCGGTCGTTCGCGCCAAGAACTACGAAGATGCGCTGGAACTGCCGATGAAGCATGAGTACGGCAACGGCGTTGCGATCTACACCCGTGACGGCGATGCAGCACGCGACTTCGCAAGCCGCATCAACATCGGCATGATCGGCGTCAACGTTCCGATCCCGGTTCCGCTTGCCTACCACTCCTTCGGCGGCTGGAAGGCCTCGAGCTTCGGTGACCTTAACCAGCACGGCACGGATTCGATCAAGTTCTGGACCAAGACCAAGACGATCACCTCGCGCTGGCCGTCCGGCATCAAGTCTGGTGCCGAATTCGTCATGCCGACGATGAAATAAGCCGAAAAACCGGCAACCAAAACAAAAAGCCCCGCTGCGAAAACAGCGGGGCTTTTTTTGACTAAAAAGACTACTAAAAAAATCAAGTTTTTTCGTCAAAATAATTCCACTTAAAGCTGTTATCGCGTAAGAGAGCCGTTGCGGCGTGGGGACGCTGCCAATCGACGATTACGGGGAAGCCTGCAAACTCAATCTGCCCGGAGAGGGGCATGTCATGAGGGACTATTATGAGTGAAATCTCAGTCAGCGCGGATCAGCGCGCGCTCGAACGTGGCTCGTTCAGTGGAAATGCCAAGGAATATTTTGGCATCTGGATCGTCAATATTCTGCTGACGATCGTCACGATCGGCATCTATTCCGCCTGGGCAAAGGTGCGCCGCAAGCGTTATTTCAATGGCAACACCGTGCTGGCCGGCCGCGCTTTCGGTTATCACGCCACCGGCGGGCAAATCTTCAAGGGTCGGCTGATTGCATTTGCATTCATCGTCGTCTCGCAGCTTGTTGGCCTCATCCATCCGTTTCTGGTCTTCGTGCCGGCGATCCTGCTGATGATCTTCTTTCCCTGGCTCATCACGCGCAGCATTCGTTTCAATGCGCGGGTGACGAGCTATCGCAATGTCCGTTTCGATTTCGTCGGCACTGCGGGAGGCGCCTTCGTCTCCATTCTGCTCGGCAGCCTCGTCGCGCTTTTCTCCTTCGGCATTCTGGCACCACTGTCCAGCCGCTGGGCAAACCGCTACATTTTCAGCAACCTGCGTTACGGTGACCGGCCTTTCAGTGCCGACCCGAAGATCAGCGCGCTTTACCAGGTCTGGATCATTCCTGCGATCATGGTGGTGATCGGCAGCATCGTGGTCGGTTTCTTCGGCATTGCCGCCTTTGCGGCCAATAGCGCTATCCTCGAAGACGAGACGGCCGCCATGGTTACCGCGCTTGCCTCCCTCTATGTCGGCCTTTTCGGCGCATTTCTGGTTTATGGCCTCGCGGGCGTCGTTTATCGCACGGGCGTTCGCAACGTCGTTATTTCGTCCATGCTGCTGGATGGAAAGCACGACCTGCACAGCGACCTGCATCGCGGGCGCTACCTTTGGATCGTCATCTCCAACCTTGTTGTCACCGTTTTCACACTTGGCCTGATGCGGCCATGGGCAGCGGTGCGCGAGGCGCGTTATACCGTGGAACGCACGGCGATCCGCTTCAACGGCGATGTGGGCGAGGTCCTTTCTTCGATGGAAGCAACGGGTGCTGCCGTCAGCGCCGAATATATGGATATGGAAGGCTTCGAATTTGGTTTCTGATATCGGAGGAACCGTTTCGGGCGAGTGGCATGCCGCTCGCTCCAGCCTTTCCAGCGCCGCCAGGCTGAAGCTTGGCGGCACGGTCCTTCTCGTGCTCGACGCGAAGGACAATCATGTCAGAACCCAGGCCGAGATAAAAACGGTCGAGATCAGCCACCGGGTCGGCGCCATTCCCCGGGAGTTGCATTTTCCCGATGGTTCGCTGTTCGAAACACGTGACAATGACGGCGTGGACAGATTGCTGCACGCGCACATCGCCAGACGCACCGGCGTCGTGCACTGGCTGGAACAGTTCCGCCCGCGATTGATCGGCATCACCGCAGCAGCCGTTCTTCTGGCCTATGGCACCTACAAGCTGGCGCTTCCCGCGCTCGTCGAACTGGCGGTCGCTGTCACCCCGCCGATCGTTCCGCAGGTCATGTCGGCCAGTACCATGCAGGCCTTCGACCAGACAGTCTTCTCCGCAAGCGAACTACCGCAGGAGGAGCAGGATGCCATCCGCGCGGAATTTGCCCGGATCGCCGCCCATGCGGAAGGTTCGCCTGAGGACTACAAGCTGAATTTCCGCAAGGGCGGTTACATCGGCCCCAATGCCTTCGCGCTACCGGATGGAACGCTGGTACTGACGGATGAGCTGGTGGAGCTGGCAGGTGACGACAGGCAGATGATCACCGGCGTTCTCGCGCATGAAATCGGCCATGTGGAATATGAGCACAGCCTGCGACAGCTTTATCGCGCCGCCGGTGTCGCCGGTCTCGTCATGCTGATTGCCGGTGATGTCGGTTCGGCCATGGAAGATATTCTCACCCAGGGCGGCGGTCTTCTGGCGCTATCACATTCGCGCGATGCCGAGCGGCAGGCGGACGAGCGCTCCGTGGTACTGATGCGCAAGGCTGGACTCGACCCCACCGCTATCGAGCGCTTCTTCGCGTTGCTTGAGGAAAAGCTCGGCGACAAGGGCGGCACCAGCATCGTCTCCACCCATCCGGGAACACCGGAAAGGCGTAAAGCGATCCTCGATTACAACGCTTCACTCGATAACAAACCGGCGGGCAACTGACCCGCCGATAATCAAGGCACTCGAGTTGCAAGCCTTGAGAACGGCATCAGTTGGTCGGACCGTCGTTGAAACCCACTTCGTCCACCAGTTCGGACGCCTGCTTGCGATGAGCGGCAATATCCGTCAACGGCAGCTTATCCGGATTGATGGGCCCAAAACCCTTGACGACATCGGACGGCTCGGCACCTGGCAGTACCGGATATTCAAAGACCTGCTTGGCGTAGATTTCCTGCGCCTCGCGGGACGCCAGGAATTCCATCAGCTTCAGCGCATTGTCCTTGTTGGGCGCATATTTCGTCAGTGCCATGCCGGAAATATTCACATGCGTGCCGCGGTCGCCGGCATTGGGGAAGATCACCCGCACCGATCCCGCCCACACTTTTTCTTCCGGTTCCTGATCATTGGTCAGCATCAGGCCGACATAATAGGTATTGCCGAGCGCGATGTCACATTCGCCGGAAAAGATCGATTTCGCCTGGCTGCGGTCGGTTCCATCCGGCTTGCGGGCGAGATTGTTCTTCAGACCGGTCAGCCATGTGCGGGTGTAATCGACGCCATGATGGGCGATCATCGAGGCGATCAGGGCAATATTGTAGGAATGCTGGCCGTCACGAATGCAGATCTTGCCCTTCCATTTCGGGTCGGCAAGCTCCTCATAGGTAATGTCCTTCTGGGTTACCCGCTCCTTCGAGGCATAGACCACCCGGCCGCGCGTCGTCAGGCCGAACCACTCGCCCTGCGGATCGCGCAGATTGGCGGGGATGTCCTTCTCGATCACTGGATCGTTTAGAACCGGCTGCGTGACGCCGCCTTCCTTCGCCTCAACGAGACGGGCGATATCAACCGTCAGCAGCAGATCGGCGGGGGAGTTGACGCCCTCGGCCTGAATGCGCTCCACCAGCCCCTTGTCGAGGAAAAGAACGTTGGCTTCTATGCCCGTTTCTTTCGTGAAGGCATCGAGCAGCGGCTGGATCAGCTCGGGCTGGCGATAGGAATAGACATTCACCTCGCCTTCCGCAAAAGCCACGGGCGCGCCGGAAAGGATCGTCAGCCCTGAAAAAACGGCAGCGGAAAAATACGATTTCAAGCTTGCCATTACGAATGCCTCCATTACATTCAGATTCTTGACTTGTTTGTTCATGAATCATTGAGGCGGTCAACAAGGCTGTTCGAGAAATATCGTATGGCCGCCAGTTTTTTCGGTTTCTGGAATTGTTCTAAACTGAAAAAGAGACTATATAACTCCACATTGAGAGTTAGGAGACCAGCATGCGTTTGACCAAACAGACCAACTATGCCGTTCGCATGTTGATGTATTGCGCTGCGAATGAAGGCAAGCTTAGCCGCATTCCGGAGATCGCCAGGGCTTACGGCGTATCTGAGCTGTTCCTTTTCAAAATCCTGCAGCCGCTCAACAAGGCGGGCCTCGTAGAAACCGTGCGTGGCCGCAATGGTGGCGTGCGGCTTGGCAAGCCTGCCGAAAAGATCAGCCTGTTCGACGTGGTGCGCGTGACCGAAGACAGCTTTGCCATGGCAGAATGCTTCGAGGACGGTGCCGTGGAGTGTCCGCTTGTGGACAGCTGCGGCTTGAACTCGGCGCTGCGCAAGGCGCTCAATGCCTTCTTTGATGTTCTTGCGGAATATTCGATCGACGATCTGGTCAAGGCGCGCCCGCAGATCAACTTCCTGCTCGGGATCGATACGGAAATGCCGAAGGCCATGACCCTTCCCGCCGCCTGATCACGCGGATACCAGAACAGCAAAAGCCAAAGCCCGCGCCTACAGGTTGCGGGTTTTTCTTTTATAAAATACTCATGAAATACAATATTTTTGGCGATGCAGGTTGACGCCGCCAGACGAAGCGGCGCATTTGGTCACGAGCTTTTTCAAGCAACCAATCAGCGTCGCAATGATCATCAAGCCTGAATTCCATACATTTGCGCTTACCGCCCTTGTCGGCAGCATGGGCGCACTGCTCGCCAGCCTGCTGCATATCCCCGCCCCCTTCCTTTCCGGGCCGGCGGTTGCCGTAACGATCACCGGACTGGCGGGCGTCAAGCTTGGAATTCCGGCCTTCATCCGCAATGCCTGTTTCGTCGTCGTCGGCATATCGATGGGAACGAGCGTGACGCCCTCGGTCATCGATGCGGCAAAGACATGGCCGCTGAGCTTCGTCATTGTGCTCGTCGCCGTCGTCATCATGCTCTATGTCGCCTATTGGATCCTGCATTACGGTTTCGGATACGACCGGACGACGGCAATGCTGGGCGCTTCCCCCGGCCACCTCAGCTATATCATCAGCCTTGGGGCGGAGACGAAAAGCGACCTTGCGACCGTCAGCATCGTGCAGAGCGTCAGGGTACTGGCGCTGACGCTGTCCGTACCGCTGATCGTTGAATATTTCGATCTGGTCAGCACCGAACCGCTGATAACCAACCCGCCAATGGGCCTGTTAACCCTGGCGCTAACCATCGCTGCATCGCTTCTGACCGGCTGGCTTTTCCTGCGCTGGAGATTTCCGGCAGCCCTGCTGCTTGGCGGCGTGGCAATTTCCATCGGCACCCATATTACCGGCCTCACAGAGGGCGGCGTTCCTACCTGGCTCAGCCTGCCGGTCTATGTGCTGATCGGCTGTCTCATTGGCACGCGTTTTTCCAACGTATCGCTGATGGAAGTGCGCAAGGGTTTTCTGGCCGGCTTCGTCGTCACCATCGCCGTGATGGTGATTGCCGGCAGCATTGCCTGGATGATTTCCAGCGTCACCGGTGTTCCGCTCAATGCCGTGATGATCGCCTATGCGCCGGGCGGTCTCGAAACCATGGCGGCCATGGCGGTGATGATGCATGCCGATACTGCCTATGTCGGCTCCCATCATGTCATAAGGCTTCTTTTCCTCTCCGTCCTCATGCCACTCGTCATGGGCAAGGACGCCCGCAAGCCGAACGGCGAGACCTGACGAACCCCAGCCGGAACCGCCAGCGCTAAAAATCTGACTGGCGTGCAACCATTTTTCCTCCCACCCGTTGATATTCAGCCGCAACTGCGGCGGCGATCTCTCGCCTGTTCAGCAGGCTGACCCACCGGAGGACCATTCATGAACCGCTTGATGACGTTGACGGGCGCCGGACTTGCGCTTGCCTTTTCTGTTTCCATCGCTCAGGCGCAGGTGGTTGTGTCGTCGAAGATCGACACGGAGGGCGGCGTTCTCGGCAACATCATCCTCGCCGTGCTGAACAAGAATAATATCGAGACGACGGACCGCATCCAGCTTGGCGCCACCCCGGTGGTGAGGAAAGCGATTACGGCGGGCGAAATCGATATCTACCCGGAATATACAGGCAACGCCGCCTTCTTTTTCTCCAAGGCCGATGATCCGCTCTGGAAAGATGCCGCCAAGGGCTATGAAGAGGCGAAAACGCTAGATTACGACGCCAACAAGATCGTCTGGCTGACGCCATCCCCGGCAAACAACACCTGGGCTATCGCGTTACGCAAGGATGTCGCCGACAAGAACAATCTGAAGTCGCTTTCGGACTTCGGTAAATATGTCGCCGATGGCGGCGAGGTGGTTCTTGCCGCATCCTCCGAATTCGTCAATTCCGCCGCCGCCTTGCCGGCGTTTCAGACGACCTATGGCTTTACCCTGAAACCGGAGCAGCTGATCACGCTGTCCGGCGGTGACACGGCGGCCACGATCGCAGCTGCCGCCAATCAGACCAACAATGCCAATGCCGCCATGGTTTACGGCACAGATGGCGGCATCGCGCCTTCGGGGCTTGTCGTGCTGGAAGACGACAAACATGTGCAGCCGGTCTATCAGCCTGCGCCGGTCATTCGCGAAGAGGTTCTGAAAAAGAACCCCAATATCGAGGAACTGTTGAAACCCGTGTTCGAAAAACTTGATCTGGCGACGCTGCAGGATCTGAATGCCCGCGTACAGGTGGGTGGCGAACAGGCCAAGACCGTGGCACTCGACTTCCTGACAAAGAACGGTTTCGTCAAATAATCACCTATGAGACAATGATGCGGGATGGCGAAAAGCAGGTGCGGTTTTCAACATCCCGCCCCAGCTTGGCGTCCAGGGGAGCGGAATTTGACGAAATGGCCTGACAAGGTGGGTGTGCTGATTTCGTGCCTGCTGCTCTACGCACTCTCCGCCTCGCCCTTCATGATATTCCGCGCCAATCGGATTGTTCAGGGTGAAGCGCGAACGATCTTCGAAGCCCTTCCCGCAACGGCCGCAGCCTTGCTTGTCGCCATTATCCTGATTGCCGCCTTCATCGCCTTCTTTCGCTTCCCGGCGCAGCTAAAACTGGCGGCAGCGCTGGGGGGGCTGGCGGCACTGGCAATCTTCGTCGGTCAGGCAGCCTCCGCCCTGATACCGGAGGGCAACAGTTTTGCCCGCGTTTCGCCTGCCAGCGGGTTCTGGCTGATGTTTGCCGGGCTGTCATTGCTTGCGACAGACTGCATTGCCCGTCTCCAGCCGAAGCCCGCCATGCGTATTTTTCTGCTGCTGCTAGCCATCGCTGCCCTCGCAGCGGTCTTGACCAGCGGCCTCTGGAATGACCTCTCCATCATCAAGGAATATGACGGCCGGGCGGATATATTCTGGACCGAGGCCCTGCGGCATGTGGAGCTGGCCATAGGTTCGCTGATCGCGGCGACCGTCGTGGGTATTCCGCTGGGGATACTCTGTTACAAGGTCGCGCGGTTGCGCGCCGGCCTGCTCAACAGCCTCAACATCATCCAGACTATCCCGTCCATCGCCCTTTTCGGCCTTCTGATCGCGCCGCTCGGATGGATCGCCGCCACTGTGCCGGGCGCCGCAAAGATCGGCATTGCCGGCATCGGCATGGCGCCCGCTTTTGTGGCGCTGTTTCTCTATTCGCTGCTGCCGGTCGTTTCCAATACGGTCGTCGGTCTTTCCGGCGTCTCGCAGGCGGTCCGGGAAGCGGCGCGTGGACTTGGCATGACGCCGGTGCAAAGGCTGCTGCGGGTGGAATTTCCACTGGCCATGCCGGTCATCCTCACGGGCATCCGCATCGTACTGGTGCAGAATATCGGGCTGGCGACCATCGCCGCGCTGATCGGCGGCGGCGGTTTTGGCGTTTTCGTGTTTCAGGGCATCGGACAGACGGCGATGGACCTCGTACTGCTCGGCACCGTGCCGACCGCTCTCCTCGGTTTTGCCGCCGCGATCACACTCGATGCCCTCATCGACAGCAATCTCTTCAGCGCAGGCGGAAGGCAACGGGCATGATCGAGATCGACACCATCACAAAACGATATGGCGATGCGGCCGTGGTGGATCAGGTGTCGCTGACTGTCGCACCGCGCACCGTGACCGTCATCGTCGGCACCTCAGGATCGGGGAAAACCACGTTGCTGCGGATGATAAACCGGCTGGTGGAACCGACCTCCGGCACGATCCGGATCGACGGCGAGGATGTCAGCACGATGCCGGGTTACAAACTGCGCCGACAGATCGGCTATGCCATTCAGGGCCATGGCCTGTTTCCACACAGGACGGTGGCGGAGAATATCGCCACCGTTCCGCAGTTGGTCGGCTGGGACCGCAAACGCATCGAGGCGAAGATCGATGCGTTGATGCACCTCTTCCAGCTTGATCCCGCGCTTTATGCGGACCGTTTTCCGCATGAGCTTTCCGGCGGCCAGCAGCAGCGTGTCGGCGTGGCGCGGGCGCTTGCCGCAGAGCCTAATATCTTGCTGATGGATGAACCCTTCGGCGCGCTCGACCCGGTGATCCGCGCCAAGGCGCAGAACGATCTTCTCGATATTCAAAAAAAGCTCGGCGTTACCATCGTTCTCGTGACGCACGATATGGACGAGGCCTTTCATCTGGCGGATCGCATTGCGGTGATGGACAAGGGCCGCATCGTGCAGGATTGCCCGCCGGCCGAACTGGTGCTGAAACCGGCAACCGATTTCGTGCGCACCCTGATCGGCGAAAACGAGCGCGCGCTGAAACTGCTGTCGGTTCTCTCGATTGCTGACATCGTGGAGCCGGGAAGCGCCGAGGGTGAACCGCTCACCGAACATACAAGCCAGCGCGATGCCCTGTCAGCGATGTTATGGGCGGGCTGCGATGTCCTGCCGGTCGTCAAGGACGACGGCCAGCTCGCCGGCCGGGTGCGGCGGGACGTTCTCCTCCAGCGTGCTGCCGGAGCCTTATGAAAAACGCGGCCTCTTTTCTTGCAATCGGCTTTCTGGTGCTGGTGCTGATCGTCTTTCTTGCAGCGCCGCAAATCTTCGCGCCGATATTCCGCCCTCTTGTGCAGGCCAATGCACCGGCGATCTACACGCAGGCCAATCTGCTCTCGCTCACCCTCTCGCATCTGACCACCGTGGCGATCGCCACGGGGCTGGCCACGCTGGTAGCGGGCGCGCTCGCAGTTCTAGTCACTAGGCCTTTCGGGGCGGATTTCCTGCCGCTGTCGCGCAGCATCGTCAATATCGGCCAGACCTTCCCGCCCGTGGCGGTACTGGCGCTTGCGGTGCCGATGATCGGTTTCGGGGAAAAACCGACGCTTATTGCACTGTTTTTATACGCATTGCTGCCGGTGTTCGAAAATACGCTGACCGGGCTTACCACCCTGCCCGCCACGGTGATGGATGCCGCCAGAGGCAGCGGCATGACCGGCTGGCAGCGGCTTGTCAAAGTGGAACTGCCGCTTGCCCTGCCCGCCATTCTTGCAGGTATACGGTTGTCGGCAGTCATCAGCCTTTCAACAGCCACCATCGGCTCCACGGTAGCGGCACGCACGCTTGGTGAAGTGATCATCGCCGGCCTGCAATCCAACAATCTCGCCTTCATCCTGCAGGGCGGCTTGATCGTCGCCGCACTGGCAATTCTGATCCACTCTGCCTTTTCCGCGCTGGAAAGAACCGCCGCCCGCAAAACCGGGCACTGACACGGGCTGGCGCCGCATTTTTATATTCCCGATACCTGCCGCACATGTTAGGGGCTGACCGTCGAAACAGAAACATCAGAGGTTCGGGTGACACAGGCAATCGTCGTGATGGGAGTGAGCGGCTCTGGCAAGTCCACGGTCGCAGAGGAACTGGCGGAAAAACTGGGCATTGCCTTTATTGAAGGCGACAAGCTTCACCCGAAAGCCAATGTCGATAAAATGTCCGAAGGCATTCCACTGACGGACGAAGATCGTTGGCCCTGGCTGGACCTGATCGGCGCGGAACTGCGCAAGGGCAGCGAAGGCAACGGTGTCGTCGTATCCTGCTCGGCACTCAAGAAAATCTATCGTGACCGGCTTCGCACGGCCACCGGCAGCCCGCTTGCTTTTGTTTATCTGGATGGCAGCCTGGAGCTTCTCAGCCGGCGCATGGGTGAACGCAAGGGCCATTTCATGCCGCTCTCGCTACTTCAAACCCAGCTTGCGACGCTGGAAGTGCCGACCGGCGAACCGGGCGTCGTCACCGTCAGCATCGACACCACACCGGAAGAAATCGCGAAAAATGCGCTTTCCGGCCTTAAAACAGTGACGTTCTAACTCCCTGTTTCATTTCCGGAGGAGAAACCGCTTCAGGCTTTTGCGGGAAATGCTCTAAAAGCCGAGCCTGTCCCGCATGCCGTACCACCAGGCGCCAAGCACGGTCAGCGGCACGCGGAAGGTCTTGCCGCCGGGGAACGGATAGTTCGGCAGCGAACTCCAGACATCGAAACGTTCGGCGTGGCCGGCAACGGCCTCGCCCAATATCTTGCCGAGCAGATGTGTGGTCGTGACGCCATGGCCGCTGTCGCCATGCGAAAAATAGATATTGTCCGAAAGCCTGCCCATATGCGGGATGCGCGTCAGCGTCAGCGCAAAATTGCCGCTCCAGGCGAAGTCGATCCTGGTCTTTTCCAGTTGCGGAAAAGTCTTCAGCATGTTCGGGCGGATAACGCCGGTGAGGTCGGCGGGGTCGCTGCCACCATAACCGATGCCGCCGCCGTAAAGCAGGCGGTTATCCGAGGTGCGGCGGTAATAATCGAGAATGTAATTGGCATCCTCGACGCAATAATCGGCGGGCAAAAGCGCCTCGATCAGATCGGCATCGAGCGGTTCCGTCGCCATGACCTGACTTGAGACCGGCATCATCCGCTCGCCGATTTCCGGCAGCAATGTGCCCAGATAGGCATTACCGCAGACGAGCACATATTTCGCCTTCACACTGCCCGTTGCCGCGCGCACAACGGGGTTTGGACCCTGTTCTACCGAGATCACCCGCGAATTTTCGAATATGCGGGCACCGAGACTTTCGGCCGCCGCCGCCTCGCCCTGCACCAGGTTGAGCGGGTGGATGTGGCCGCCGAGGCGGTCGATCATGCCGCCGGCATAACGGTCGGACTTTACATAAGTACCGACATCCGCTCTGGAGACCATTTCCAGCCCGCCATGGCCGTGCTTTTCCCAATGGGCCTTGTGGGCCTCCATCTCGCGGATCTGTTTCGGCGTGAAGGCGGCAAAGAAGCCACCATCGACGAGATCGCAATCGATGGCATATTTGGCGATGCGCTCACGGATAATTGCGCCACCTTCCAGCGACATTGCCCCGAGCTTTACCGCCTTGTCATGCCCATAACGGCCAGCGATGGTTTCGAGATCACGGCTATAGCCATTGACGATCTGGCCGCCATTGCGGCCCGAGGCGCCGAAGCCGACACGCACGCCTTCCAGTACGATGACGGCATAACCGCGTTCACTGAGTTCAAGTGCTGCGGAAATTCCGGTGAAACCGCCGCCGATGATGCAGACATCGGCTTCCAGCGCGCCTTCGAGCGTTGGTCGCACGGATTTGACATTGGCGGAGGCCGCATACCATGAGGATGTGTGGCCCGGATTGGGGATCGTCGTTACCTCAGCCATTTCACACCGTCCTGATATAGGCGTCATATTCGACGTCGGTTACGCGCAGGGAAAATTCGGAAAGCTCCTGCTGCTTGCAGGCAGAAAACAAGGTGCGGTACTTCTGGCCGAGCGTCGCATAGGCAAAGCTCGATCGCGTGAAGCGCTGCAGGGCGTAATCCCAGTTGGTGGGCAGCGGTTCGTGATTGATCGCATGGCTGTCACCGGCGATCGCACCGCCGGGCTGGCGCTTTTCCTTCATGCCGGCAAGTGCGGCACTCAGGATCATCGCCACAACCAGATAGGGATTGGTATCGGCACCGGCGACCCGGTGTTCGATGCGCGTCGCGGCCTTGCTGGCAACGATGACGCGCACCGCCGCCGAGCGGTTGTCGATGCCCCAGGAGGCGTAGGTCGGTGCATGTTCGCTCGGCGTCAGACGGCGGTAGGAATTGGCATGCGGGGCGAAGATCGCCATGCTTTCCCCCATGTTTTCCAACAGGCCGCCAACCGAATGCATCAGCGCATCCGACGGGCCGTTTTCGCCTGCATAGATGTTCCTGCCGTCCTTATCGAGAACGGAAAAATGCACATGCATGCCGTTGCCCGCCTGCAAGCCGTAAGGCTTGGCCATGAAGGTGGCGTCGAGTTCATGCCGCCGCGCTACACCCTTGACGATGCGTTTCAGGAAGACCGCGAAATCGGCGGCCTGCAAGGCGTCCGGCACATGGTTGAGGTTGATCTCATATTGCCCCGGCCCGTTTTCGCGCAACGTCGTATCGGCAAGCACGCCCTGTGCCCGGCAGGCTGTGGCTATATCGTGGAAGACATCCTCGAAATCCTGCAATTCGGAAATCGACAGAACCTGGGTCTGGCCCGTGTGCCAGCGCCCCTCGCGGCTGTGCGGCGGGCGCACGGGATCCAGTGCGGAGCGGACTGGATCGATCAGGTAAAATTCAAGTTCGGTCGCCACGACCGGCGTGAGGCCAGCCTTTTTATAGGCGCTGAGAACCTGCGAGAGAACATGGCGCGGATCGCCATAAAAGCCGGTTCCATCCGGGTTTCTCATCGCCAGCAGAACCTGCGCTGTTGGACGGCCAAGCCATGTCACACGCGACAGTGTACCCGGAACGGGGAAACAAAAACCGTCGGGATCACCCGTGCCTTCGGCAAGGCCTGCGGCGTGCACATCCCGACCCCAGATATCCAGCGCATAAACGGAGCGGGGAATGGCCATTCCCTTTTCGAGAACGTCGATCGCCCTCTCACGTGGAATCCATTTGCCGCGCGGAACGCCGTTCGCGTCTATGACGAAGGCTTCGAGAATTTCGATATCGGGATTATCGGCGAAAAATTTCTTTGCTTTTTCAATATCATCCATCATGCACCAGCAGGCCGTTTCTCTTCTGTTTCGCGCGCGGAAGCGCTTCGCTAACGAAAATCATCCTGCTGCTGATAGATGAGAAACCTCGCCACCATGATGACGTTTGCCCCTTTTCCCCTTTGATAAGCCCATGTTACGTGGCCCGCCGCAGGAAGGCCAGCGGATTCGGCCATCAGGGATTGAACCTTTCCGGGCGATAGGCGTCGATGGCGATAACAGGCGTTTCGCCGGCCATGGTTTCCGCCAGCACTCGACCGGTGATCGGCCCAAGTGTGAGGCCGTGATGAGCGTGGCCGAAGGCAAACCACAAGGTCCTGTGGCGCGGTGCCCTGCCGATGACCGGCATCATGTCAGGCGTGCATGGGCGTGCGCCCATCCATGGCTCCGCATCCAACCGGCCGCCAAGGGGAAAGACGGTACGGGCCACCCGCTCCGCCCGCTCGATCTGAACGGGGGATTTCGGCGCATCGCGTTCGGCAAATTCAGCACCCGTCGTCAGACGGATGCCCTTGCGCATCGGCGCCAGGAAATAACCGCGCTCGGCATCGATCAGCCAGTTGTTGAGCTTTGTCCCTTCCTGCGGCGCATAATGCATGTGGTAGCCGCGCTTCACCCCGAGCGGGAAGCGATAGCCAAGCCTTTCCGTCACGGTATCGGCCCATGGGCCAAGCGCCACGACGGCATGCTCGGCCTCAACTGCGCCGGTTTCGGTGCGCACCGTCCAACCGCTTACCGTCTGGCTAAGCGTCGACGCATCGCCCCGGACAAAGGTTCCGCCGTAGCTCTCAAACAGTTTAAGATAGGCGAGTGTCAGCGCGTGCGGATCGAGCACCGACCAGGGGTCGTTCCATTTCAGGCCGCCGACGAAATCCCGGCTGAGATGCGGTTCGGCGGAGGCAAGCTCATCAGCATCGAGTTTCGTGTGGGAAATGCCGTGGTCACGCGCCAGACGCTCGGCGAAGGCATAGTCGGCATCGCGCCTTGCGGCTGTCCTGTAAGCCTCCATCCAGCCATTCTTCACGATCAGATCGCCAGCCTTCGCCTCATCGATCAAAATACTGTGTTCAGAGACGGAATGTTCGATCAGCGGCGCATAGGCACGGGCAATCGCCGCATGGCGCGTGGCTGCGGAATTATACCAGTAGCGGCCAAGAAAAGGCGCGATCTTCGGCAGAGCCGAGAGATGATAACGGGCATCGATGCTGTTATTCAGGGAATAACGTAGCAGCAGCGCCAGATCCTGCGGAAAGGCGTAAGGTACGACACCTTCTCTCTGGATCAGCCCGGCATTACCGAAGGAGGTCTCCTCGCCCGGTCCGCGCCGATCGACCAACACCACCGATTTTCCCCTTCGGGCCAGTTGCAGGGCGACCGAGACCCCGATGATCCCCGCTCCCAGAACAATCACATCCGCTGCCATGGCAATCAATCCGTTTCCGCATCACGTCTCTCGCAACATGGGTCGGCATTTTTCGCAAAGCAACAGAAAAATCATCACCTTAATAGAAACAGCGATGCGCCTACTGGCTCACCGCTTTGGTTTCGACAGCCTCGATATTGAAGGCCGCCGCCAGCAATGCCCTGGTATAATCCTCCTGCGGATTGGCGAAAATCTCCGCCGCCGGGCCGCTCTCCACCACCTTGCCGTGGCGCATGACGATCAGGTCATTGGCAAGCGCTTTCACCACCTTAAGATCGTGGCTGATGAAGAGGTAGGCAAGTTCGTGCTTGGCCTGGAGATCGCGCAGCAGATCGACCACCTGCGCCTGCACGCTCATGTCGAGTGCCGATGTCGGCTCGTCCAGCATGACGAACCGGGGTTTAAGCACCATGGCGCGGGCGATGGCGATGCGCTGGCGCTGACCGCCGGAAAATTCATGCGGATACCGCCAGCGGGTGGCCGGATCAAGGCCGACCTCTTCCAGCGCGGTAGCGACACGCGTATCGCGCTCATCGGCGGACAGGGACCGCTCGTGCACCTTCAGTCCCTCGGCGACGATTTCACCCACAGACATGCGCGGGCTGAGCGACCCATAGGGATCCTGAAACACCACCTGCAACCGGTTCCTGAGCGGCTTCATCATCTCATAGGAATAATGATCGATCGACTGGCCGATGAAGCTGATGCGCCCCTTGGATGCGATCAGCCGGGAGAGCGCCAGACCAAGCGTGGTCTTGCCCGAGCCTGATTCGCCCACCACGCCCACCGTCTGGCCGGCGCGCAGGGTAATATCGATGCCATCAACCGCCTTCACATGGTCGACCACCCGGCGCATCAGCCCGGCCTTGATCGGGAACCAGACCTTGATGTCGTCGCCCTGCATGACCACCGGTTTGCTAGCATCGGAATGCGGCGGCTCGCCTTTGGGTTCGGCTGCAAGGAGATGGCGCGTATAGGCATGCTGCGGATCGGTAAACACCTGCTCCACGGTGCCGGTCTCGACGATCTTGCCCTTGGTCATGACACAGACACGATCGGCAAATTTGCGAACGATGCCGAGGTCGTGGGTGATGAACAGCATGGACATGCCGTGCTTGGTCTTCAGATCACTCAGAAGCTCGAGGATCTGCGCCTGTACTGTCACGTCGAGCGCCGTGGTCGGCTCATCGGCGATCAGCAGTTTCGGCCGGTTGGCAAGCGCCATGGCGATCATCACGCGTTGCCGCTGGCCGCCGGACAATTCATGCGGATAGGCTTTCAGGCGTTTTTCCGGCTCGCGGATGCCGACCTGCAGCAACAGTTCCAGCGTGCGTGCCCGCGCCTCAGCCCCTGTGATTGCCTGGTGCAGCTCGAGAATCTCGCCGATCTGCCGCTCGATGGTGTGGAGCGGATTGAGCGATGTCATCGGCTCCTGGAAAATCATGGTGATGTCGTTGCCCCGCACCGCGCGCAACGCCCGTTCCGGCAGGGTCAACATATCCTTGCCGTCAAACAGGATTTTCCCGGACGGGTGGCTTGCTGCCGGATAGGGCAGCAATTTGAGAATGGAGTTCGCGGTCACGGATTTGCCGGAGCCGGATTCGCCAACGAGGGCAACGACTTCGCCCGGCATCAGGTCGAAGGACACGTGATCGACGGCAACGCTGGTCGCGCCACCCTGATGGAAAGCCACCGAAAGGTCACGGGCGGAGAGAAGTGGCTGGATGGTTTTTTCCGTCATGGCGATCACCGGAACGTCTTGCGTGGATCGAAGGCGTCGCGCACCGCTTCACCGACGAAAATCAACAGCGAAAGCATGATGGACATGGTGAAAAACGCAGTGAGGCCAAGCCACGGGGCCTGAAGGTTGTTCTTGCCCTGCGCGATCATCTCGCCCAAGGACGGCGATCCCGGCGGCATGCCGAAACCGAGGAAATCGAGCGAGGTGAGCGTCGTGATCGAACCGGAGAGGATGAACGGCAGGAAGGTCAGCGTCGCCACCATGGCGTTGGGCAAAAGATGCCGGAACATGATCGTCCAGTTGCCGACACCGAGTGCACGTGCAGCGCGGACATATTCGAAATTTCTGGCGCGCAGGAATTCCGCACGCACAATGCCGACAAAGCCGACCCATGAGAACAGCAGCATGATGCCGAGCAACACGAAGAAGCCGGGTGGAAGAATGGCCGCAATGATGAGCAGGATATAGAGCACCGGCATGGACGACCAGATTTCGATGAAACGCTGCAAAAGCAAATCCGTCCAGCCGCCGAAATAGCCCTGAATGGCACCGGCGGTGACGCCGACCAGCGCCGACGCGATGGTCAACGTCAGGCCGAACAGCACGGAGATGCGGAAACCATAGATCATCCGCGCCGTGACATCGCGTGCCTGATTGTCGGTTCCGAGCCAGTTGAGATTGCCAAGCGTGCAGCCGGGGTCGGCATTGCCCTGCGGGTAGGCCGAGCAACGGTCTTTTTCATCCATCAGCCAGAAGGGCGCGGTGGGCGCGGAATGCGGAATATTGGAATTGACCGTCTGGTAGGAATAGCGGATCGGCGGCCAGATCATCCAGCCATTGGCGTTGATTTCGTCCTGGATGAAGGAGGATTTGTAATCGGTCTGGGCCAGGAAGCCGCCGAATTTCTCCTCGGGATAATCGACCATGACCGGCACCAGAATCTCACCCTTGTAGGAAGCGAGAATGGGTTTGTCATTGGCGATGAATTCCGCGATCAGGCTCAGGAAAAACAGGACCAGAAACAGCCAGAAGGACCAGTAACCGCGCCGGTTCGCCTTGAAATTCTGCCAGCGGCGTTTGGTGGTCGGCGAAAACCACGGGCGCTTCGGCTTTACCAGTGTTTCGGCAGCGGCGGTGTGGGCAAGCGTCATCACACGTCCCTCCGCTCGAAATCGATGCGCGGATCGATCCATGTATAGATGAGGTCTGATATGAGGCCGACAACGAGGCCCATCAGCGAGAAGATGAAGAGCGTGCCGAACACGATCGGGTAATCACGATTGACGACCGAAAGATAACCGAGGCGGCCGAGACCATCCAGCGAAAAGATGTTCTCGATCAGCAGCGAGCCGGTGAAGAAGGCCGAGATGAAGGCGCCCGGAAAACCGGCAATCACGATCAGCATCGCGTTGCGGAAGACATGGCCGTAGAGAACCTTGCGTTCGGTGAGACCCTTGGCGCGGGCGGTGACGACATACTGCTTCTTGATCTCGTCGATGAAGGAGTTTTTCGTCAGGAGCGTCGTCGTTGCGAAGGCCGAGAGCGACAGCGCGATCAAAGGCAGTGTCAGGTGCCAGAAGTAGTCGATGATCTTCTGCCACCAGTTCAGCTGGTCAAAATTATCCGATACCAGACCACGCAGCGGGAACCAGTCGAAGAACGATCCGCCGGCGAAAAGCACGATGAGCAGGATACCGAACAGGAAGCTCGGCACCGCATAACCAATGATGATGATGCCGGAGGTCCAGACATCGAAAGTCGAGCCATCGGAGACGGCTTTCTTGATGCCGAGGGGAATTGAGATGATGTAGGAGATGATCAGGATCCAGAAACCAAGCGACATCGACACCGGCAGCTTGTCGATGATGAGATCGATGACCGAGGAATTGCGGAAGAAGCTGTCGCCGAAGTCGAAGCGGATGTAATTCCACATCATTTCGAGAAAACGGGTGAGAGGCGGCTTATCGAAACCGAACTGCTTCTCGAGCTTGGCGATCAGTTCCGGATCAAGGCCCTGCGCGCCGCGATATTTTGAGCCGCTTTCATCAAAACCGCCGGACTGACCCATGAGATCGCCGCCGCCAGAAAGCCGGTCGGAGGCGCTGTCGCCCTGCCCCGTCAGCTGCGCGACGACCTGCTCCACCGGGCCGCCCGGTGCAAACTGGATGACGAGAAACGAAATGCCCATGATGCCGATGATGGTCGGGATCATCAGCGCCAGACGTCTGAGGATATAGGCGCCCATCAGCCTTTGTTCCCAGCCGATATGTCAGCGGTTTTCGTCTCTCTCAAACCCTGTCCTTTCCTCAAAAGCGCTCTTCCGCGCTCCAAGCGATTCGTTTCGCCCTATGTGAATCAAGCCTTCGGCGCGAAAGCAAGACCGGCGTCAGTTTCCGGCCTGGCTGGACCACCATGCATCCGGAAAACCGATGCCATATTCGGGCAGGTTTTCAGGGCGGGTGAGCGTGTTCCAGTAAGCGAGGAACATCTCGCCGCGGTAAAATTGCGGAATGACGTAGCTGTTTGCCAAGAGCACCCGGTCGAGCGCCCGCGCCGCGGCCACCTGTTCATCCCGGTTGGGCGCAAATATGACCTTTCTGACCAGCGCATCGACGGCGGGGTTCTTGATGCCGGCAAAGTTGTTGGACCCCTGCCGATCGGCGGCGGCCGAGCCCCAGAAATCCGCCTGTTCATTGCCGGGATTGGCCGATGTCGCCCAGAGCTTGACGGCGATATCAAAATCGAAGCTGCGGGTGCGGTTGGTATATTGCGAGGCATCAACCGTACGGATCGTGGCATTGATGCCGATCTTCTTGAGGTTCTGGACATAGGGCAGGATGGTTCTTTCCATACCCGAGGAATCGATCAGGAATTCAATGTCCAGCTGCTGCCCCGTTGCCGCATTGACCATGCGGTTGCCACGCAGCTCGTAACCGGCCTCCTTCATCAGCTTCACCGCCTCGCGCAGATTGTCGCGCTGCTTGGCAGGATCGCCTGCCACCGGGTTGCGGTATTCGGTGGTGAAGACTTCCGGCGGAACCTGATCCTTCAACTCCTGCAAGAGTTCCAGTTCGCGCCCGGTCGGCAGACCGGAAGAGGCGAGCTCGCTGCCCATGAAGAAGCTGTTGATGCGCTGGAACTGACCGTAAGCCAATGTGCGGTTCAGCTCTTCGAAATCGAAGGCGTAATTGAGTGCCTTGCGCAGGCTGGGGTTCTGGAACTTTTCGCGGCGCATGTTCGGCACGAAGGCCTGCATGATACCGACGGAGCGATAGATATTCGGCAGTTCCTCTTTCTTGACGCGGCCTTCCTTGACGGCCGGAAAATCATAACCCGTGACCCAGCGGCTGGATGAGGCTTCCTGCCGGAAATCGACGGTACCGGATTTGAAGGCCTGGAATTCCACATCCTGATCGGAAAAGAAGCTGTAGGTGATGGTTTTGAAATTGTTCATCCCCACATTCACATTGACGTCCTTGCCCCAATAATCGTCGCGACGCTCATAGGTCATCGTGGAACCGGGAGACAGCGAGGCGATCTTGTAGGGGCCGGAGCCCATCACCGGCTCCAACGTGCCACGGGAGATATCACGCGGCTTGCCGTCCGGGCCGGCGGCTTCCCACCAGTGCTTGGGAACGATCAGCAATTGCCCGACGATCTGCGGCAGTTCGCGATTGTTCTTTTCATCGAAGGTGAAGGTGATGTCCCTCTCGCCGCTCACTTCCGCCTTGGTGACGTGGGTATAATAGGTGGCAAGCTGCGGGCTCAGGTCCTTGGCTTTTTCAAAGCTGAAAACCACATCCTCCGGCGTCACCGGCTTGCCATCCGCCCATTTGGCCTCCGCGCGCAGCCGGAAGGTGGCTTTCGAAATATCGTCGGGATAGCTGACCCCCTCTGCCAGAAGCCCGTAGGAGGCCGACAGTTCCTCCTCCGTCGATTTCATCAGCGTATCGAAAACCAAAGAGAGGCCGGTCGCCGCCTCGCCCTTGGCGAGCAGCGGATTGAGCGTATCGAAGGTTCCCGTCGTCGACATGCGCAACGCACCGCCTTTCGGCGCCTTGGTGTTCACATAGTCAAAATGATCGAAACCATCCGGATGTTTCAGTTCCCCGACCGTCGAAATCCCCTTTCGCCAGACATCGCCCGACTGGGCAAAGGCCGCCGCCGGTATCAGCATGGCGGATGCCGCAAGGGCGATCACAAGGCGGAATTTCAGTGGAGCCAATATCATGCGGGGCGGTTCCTGTTTTCGTGTTTGTTGAAGAGAGCATAAAACAAACATTGGCAAAAAACAGATGCTTCGGCTCACAAGCTCTTTATCGGCACCGTTAATTCCCTGCTTTGCACAAACGGGGCGAAACATGGTTTCAACAAAATCCCGTTCCAGTTTATTCTAGGGGGAAGAGAATCATCTGATCGGACGGACACGGCTATATGACGGCGGGATCATCGAGAGTTTTCAGGGCGGCCATGCTGGCGATTTCAGTCGTTTCCGCGCTGCAGTTGCAGATGGAAACCGCATCGGCCGAGGACCGGCCTGCGAAAGAAGTGTTCGGCCATATGGCCCTGCCCTCCGCAGCAACCTCCCAACCGATCGGCTCCTATGCCAAGGGCTGCCAGTCCGGCGCCATCGCCATGCCGACCGACGGTCCGGGCTGGCAGGCCATGCGACTTTCGCGCAACCGGCGCTGGGGCCAGCCGCAGCTGATTTCCTTCCTCGAACGCTTTTCGCAGGATGCCCAGAAAATCGGCTGGCCGGGTCTGCTGCTGGGCGATATTTCCCAGCCGCGCGGTGGGCCGATGCTGACCGGCCATGCGTCGCACCAGATCGGCCTCGATGTGGACATCTGGTGGCGGCCGATGCCGACCCCGCGGCTCACCGCGGAACAGCGCGAAACGGTGCCTTTCATCTCCATGCTGGACAAGAGCAAGTTCCTGACGGTCGATGACCGCAAGTGGTCACCGCTCAATGCCCGGCTGGTGATGATGGCGGCAAGCTATCCGCAGGTGGAACGCGTTTTCGTCAACCCGGCGATCAAGCAGAAACTCTGCCAGACATGGACCGGCGACCGCACCTTCATGGGCAAGATCAGGCCGATCTATGGGCATGACGAACATTTCCATATCCGCCTCGAATGCCCGCCCGGCGCGCCGAACTGCAAGCCGCAGGCGGCCGTGGGCAAGGGCGATGGCTGCGACAAGTCGCTCGCCTGGTGGTTTTCCAAGGAACCATGGGCAGCACCGAAGAAGGACCCTAACGCCAAGCCGGTGAAACCGCGACAGGTGATGGTCTCCGACCTGCCCGCCGCCTGCGCCGCCGTGGCTGCCGCCCCTTCCGCCAACCCCGAGGGTATTGCTGCGCAGGCCTATTCCTCCGCACCGGTTCAGGCCGTGCGCCAGCAAAGCGTCGAACAGGTCATTCAGAACGCTCCAACCCTGCAGCCGCCTTCGGATATTCCGCTTCCAACCCAACGTCCGACATTGAACTGAAACAGAAATGAGGCATTCAACAGCTTCCCTTTTCAAATGGCGGCAAGCTGTTATAGAAGGCTTCAAATCGATTTAATTCTTTACGGGGACAGGCTGGGACCATGGAAGGGCAACGCTGTATCGCGCTCATCGCTCACGACGAGAAAAAAGACGATATGGCGGATTTCGCCCGTCATCACCAGAAGGCGCTCTCCAGTTTCAGGATCGTCGCCACCGGCACGACCGGCGGGCGGGTACAGGAAGCCTGCCCGGAGCTCGAGGTCGTTCGTCTGAAAAGCGGGCCGCTTGGCGGCGACCAGCAGATCGGAGCGATGATCGCCACCGGCGAGGTGGATATGCTGATCTTTTTCACCGACCCGCTGACGGCCATGCCGCATGATGTGGATGTGAAAGCGTTGACCCGGCTTGCCACGGTTTACGACATTCCCATGGCGCTCAACCGCGCCACCGCAGAAAACCTGATCGACTTCAACTCCGCCGACTGACCCGCACCCACCAATATGGAACAGGCAATGCCGAAGACGTCCGATACCGAATATCTGTCCTTTCCGATCCTTCTTGGCGACATCGGCGGCACCAATGCCCGCTTTTCCATTCTGATCGATTCTTTTGCGGATCCCGTACACCTGACCACGGTAAAGACCGCGGAATATCCGACGATCGACGACGCCATCCAGCAGGCGGTTCTGGACAAGACCTCGCTTCAGCCGGTCTCGACCATTCTTGCGATTGCCGGCCCTATCGAAGGCGACGAGATACCGCTCACCAACTGCCACTGGGTCGTCAAGCCGAAGGGCATGCTGGCTAATCTCGGCCTGAAGGACGTCATCGTCATCAATGATTTCGAAGCACAGGCTCTGGCGATTGCAGCGCTTGACGACGACAACCGCGAGCCTATCGGCTCCGGCAAGAAAGACATGCTGGCGTCGCGCGTCGTTCTCGGACCGGGCACGGGCCTCGGGGTCGCCGGTCTGGTTTACGCCCGCCATATGTGGTTCCCGGTGCCCGGTGAGGGCGGCCATATCGATGTCGGCCCAAGGAGCGCGCGTGATTATGCGGTTTTCCCGCATATCGAGACCATTGAGGGCCGTGTTGCCGGCGAGCAGATCCTGTGCGGGCGCGGACTGGTCAATCTCTACCGCGCCGTCTGCAAGACCGATGGCATCGAACCGGTCTTTTCCGATCCGGCCGACATCACCTCGCAGGGGCTTACGGGCCAGAATGCGCAGGCAAAAGAAACGCTTTCGCTTTTCAGCACCTATCTCGGCCGTGTGGCTGGCGATCTCGCGCTGATTTTCATGGCCAAGGGCGGCGTTTATCTCGCCGGCGGCATTTCGCAGAAGATCATCCCGGCGCTGAAGAGCCCGGAATTCCGGGCCGCATTCGAAGACAAGGCGCCACACAGCGCGCTGATGCGGACCATTCCGACCTTCGTTGTCACCCATCCGCAGGCGGCGCTTTCCGGCCTCGCCACCTATGCGAGAACGCCTTCTGATTTCGGCCTGGCGCTGGATGGGCGGCGCTGGAGAGCCTGATCGCTCGCCTCTCAAAGGGAACTACCCTTCCCATGTGGCGCTTGCGAAGCGAGCGGCTGGTCTTTAACGTCACCGCTGCAAATATGAAACGTCCGATACTGGCGGGTTTCGATCCGCCCGACATGAAAAGTGAGTGAAACATGAGCAGCAGCGGCATGAAACTGGTGGTGGTCGGCGCGGCGGGCCGCATGGGACAGGCACTGATCCGCCTCATTCACCAGACACCAGGCGTCCAGCTGCATGCCGCCGTCGCGCGCGAAGGCTCGGCCTTTGTCGGCCGCGATGCCGGCGAGATTGCCGGTCTCGGCCCGATCGGCGTCGAAATCACCAGCGATCCGCTGCAGGCCTTCCTGCATGCGGAAGGCGTTATCGACTTCACCTCACCGGCAACCAGTGTCACCTTCGCGGGCCTCGCCGCGCAGGCGCGCATCGTGCATGTCATCGGCACCACGGGCTGCTCCCCCGAAGACGAGGAAAAATTCAAGGCGGCGTCGCGCCATGCCCGCATCGTCAAGTCGGGCAATATGAGCCTCGGCGTCAACCTGCTCAGCGTTTTGACGCAGCAGGCGGCGCAGGCGCTGGACGCGCAGAACTGGGATATCGAAATTCTGGAAATGCACCACAAGCACAAGGTGGATGCGCCGTCCGGCACGGCACTTCTGCTGGGTGAAGCAGCGGCGGCCGGCCGCAGGGTCGATCTTACCACCTCTTCCGTGCGCGTACGAGACGGACATACGGGTGCACGCGAGACCGGCACCATCGGTTTCGCCACGCTGCGCGGCGGTTCGGTGATCGGTGAACATTCGGTGATCTTTGCCGGTGAAGGTGAGCGCGTCGAGCTTTCCCACTACGCCGGCGACCGCTCTATTTTCGCACGCGGTGCGATTACGGCGGCTGTCTGGGCCTTCGACAAGAAGCCGGGCTTCTATTCCATGCTGGATGTGCTCGGTCTTTCGCAGGCGGAATAAGCCCTTACCCTAATTTTCCACCGTGAATTCGACGGTATCGGCCGAAAATCGGCTGACGGCATACTGCACCGGCACGCCATCCATATCGGCATTCAGCGCTTGGGTGACGAGCAGGATGGCACCCGGCGACAATTCGAGATCGGCGAGATCCTGCGTATCGGCGTGGCTGGCTGAAATGACCGTCGAGATGCGCACGTAGTCCGCCACACCGAGCGCCTTGAAAGCGGCCGTGATCGACCCGCTTTTCTGATAAGCCTCGCCTATTCCGGCAAAACGATCCGCCGGAAACCATGTGGTCGAACGGGACACCGGCCGGGTGTCGGCCTTGCGCAGGGTCTCCAGACGCACGAGCGGAGCGCCGGTCTGGAGTTGCAGCCGCGCTGCCAGATCGGCGGTTGCAGGCTCGGTCGTGTGGGAAAGAAGCAGCGCCTCCATTTCCTTCACCTGATCGCCGATGCCTGTCGTGAACCGTGTGCGCAGTGAAATCGGAAAACTCAGCCGTTCCTTGCGGGCAATCATCGTGCCGCGCCCCTGCATCGGCTCAAGAATACCTTCGCTCGCCAATGCGGCAATGGCGCTTCTGACGGTATGGCGGTTGACGCCGAATTTTTCCGCCAGCGTCATCTCAGGCGGCAACATGCCGGTTTCATCGTGATCACCAGCCGCAATCTCGCCTCGGATCCGGTCGGCGATCTGCCGCCAGAGTGCGACGCCGTTCTTTCTTTTCATTGCTGCTGCAGGGCTCATGTCACACGCTTGTCATTCATCGACGTTAATTGTAGCTTATATTGTATAGTTGTCTATATCAATAGACATTAGAGGTCAAGCGATGAATAACGAAGCTGCGAATATACTTAGCGAAAGGAAGCGGGTGGCGGCACTTCTTGCCCGCGCTACCGTTCAGGAACTTGAGGCGGTCTGGAACCGGCAGGACGCCAGCCCGCAGACGGAAAACGTGCGCGGGCCGGAAACCGGCCTCGTCATGGTCAAGGGCCGTATCGGCGGCGGCGGCGCGCCTTTCAACCTGGGTGAAACCACCGTTACCCGCGCGACGATCAAGCTTGCTTCCGGCACTGTCGGCCATGCGCATGTTCTCGGCACCGGCCGCAAGAAAGCCTGGTACGCAGCCGTTTTCGACGCGCTCTGGCAGGAAAATCCGACGCGTAACTTCATTGAAACCGAGCTTCTCTCACCGGTCGAAAAAAGACTGACCGAAGAAAAGCAGCGGAAAACGAAAGAGACCGCCGCCACGCGGGTCGATTTCTTCACCATGGTTCGAGGAGAAGACTAATGGGTGTCAAAGCCGAAGCATTGACGGGCGGCTTTTCCGACGCCGTCTTCGATTCCCAACGGGTTTTTAAAAAGCTGATGGACGGCATGGCCCGTCCGGGCACACCGCAGACGATCGAAACCGCAGTCGCCCCGCCGGCACCGCTTGCCACGGCGACGGGTGCGGTTCTGCTGGCGCTTTGCGACCACGACACGCCCCTCTGGCTAAGCAGCACGTTGCGGAAAACCGCCGTGCCGGGTTGGGTTGGGTTTCACACCGGCGCGATTGCGACGGAAGAAAAGGGTGCTGCGCAGTTCGCCGTCATTGAGGCGGGCAGCACCATTGCCTCCTTCGGCCTCTTCGCTCAGGGAAGCCAGGAATATCCCGACCGTTCGACGACGGTCATCATCGAATTGCCCGACCTTGATGGCGGACAGGAGTTGTCCCTGTCCGGCCCAGGCATCCGCCACATCAATATCATCAGCCCTTCCGGCCTGCCGGAGATATTCCCGCGGCTCTGGGCGGAGAACAACGCCATTTTCCCGCGCGGCGTCGATGTCATTTTGACCTGCGCCGACAAATTCGTCTGCCTGCCGCGCACGACGCGCATTAAATCCGTGGAGGCATAAGATGTATGTTGCTGTCAAAGGCGGGGAAACCGCCATCGCCAACGCTCACCGGCTTCTGGCAGACAAGCGGCGCGGCGACCGCAACCTGCCGGCGATGACGGTCGCGCAGATCGTTTCGCAGCTTTCACTCGCCGTCGACCGTGTCATGGCGGAAGCCTCACTTTATGATCAGTCGCTTGCAGCCCTTGCCGTCAAGCAGGCGCGCGGCGACATGATCGAGGCCATCTTCCTGCTGCGCGCCTACCGCACCACGTTGCCGCGCTTCGGCTATTCTCTGCCGGTCAATACCGCTGACATGACGGTGCAGCGACGCGTTTCGGCAACCTACAAGGACTTGCCGGGCGGGCAATTGCTGGGACCGACCTTCGATTATACCCATCGCCTGCTCGACCCCTCGCTGCTCGAAGACGAGGCTGTCGAAACCGCTGCGATTCGTGAAGGCGAACCGGATTATGTCATGCGGGTTTCCGATATTCTCGCCGAAGAAGGGCTGATCGAAAGCGATGGCGATATGCCTGACGATCATATTGCCGGCGATCTGACGCGCGAGCCGATGGAGTTTCCGATGCCACGCGACCTGCGCCTGCAATCGCTGGCGCGCGGCGACGAGGGCTTCCTTCTCGCACTCGCCTATTCGACGCAGCGCGGTTACGGCCGCACGCATCCTTTCGTCGGGGAAATTCGCATCGGAGATGTGGAAGTGGAACTGGAGGTTCCCGAACTCGGCTTTGCCGTCTCGCTTGGCGACATCCAGGTTACCGAATGCCAGATGGTCAACCAGTTCAAGGGTTCGGCCAAGGCGCCGCCACAATTCACCCGCGGTTACGGGCTCGTGTTCGGGCAGAGCGAACGCAAGGCGATGGCCATGTCGCTGGTCGACAGGGCACTGCGGGCCGGTGAATTCGGCGAAGATGTCGTTGCCCCGGCGCAGGATGAGGAATTCGTCATCTCACACGCCGACAATGTGCAGGCGACAGGTTTTGTCGAACACCTGAAATTGCCGCATTACGTGGATTTTCAGGCCGAGCTCGGTCTGGTCAGGAAAATGCGCGCCGATTTCGAGGCGATCAACGCTGGCGGCGCGGAATGGATGGGCGATGCGGCCGAATAGCTCAGCGGCTGTGCTGCTCACCAAACCAGTAAGCGCAAAAGACGGTCGATGCTGCAAACACAGCAAAGAACACGGCTGCAAGAATTCCAATCTCCATGAGCTTGTACTCCTTTTTTCGCAAGGTTAACGCGCAATGCTTGAAGAAGTTTCATTTGACGACGGGCTGGCTGCCTACAACTTCGCCTATCTGGACGAACAGACCAAGCGGATGATCCGCCGGGCGATCCTGAAGGCCATCGCCATTCCCGGTTATCAGGTTCCCTTCGCTTCCCGTGAAATGCCCATGCCTTATGGCTGGGGCACCGGCGGCGTGCAGCTCACCGCTTCCATCGTCGGCCCCGACGATGTGCTGAAGGTGATCGACCAGGGTGCCGACGACACCACCAACGCGGTATCCATTCGTGCCTTTTTCCAGAAAGTGGCGAATGTCGCGGTCACCACCCGCACCAGGGATGCGACCATCATCCAGACGCGGCACCGCATTCCGGAAGAAGAACTGCATTCCGGACAGGTTCTGGTCTATCAGGTTCCCATTCCCGAACCCTTGCGCTTCCTTGAGCCACGCGAGACCGAAACCCGCGTCATGCACGCGCTGGAAGAATACGGCCTGATGCACGTCAAGCTCTACGAGGACATCGCCCGCAACGGCCGCATCTCCACCACCTATGCCTATCCGGTGAAGGTTGCCGGACGTTATGTGATGGACCCCTCGCCGACGCCGAAATTCGACAATCCGAAAATGAATATGTCGGACGCCCTGCAACTGTTCGGCGCCGGGCGCGAAAAGCGTATCTATGCCGTACCGCCCTATACCGACGTCGTCAGCCTCGATTTCGAAGACCATCCGTTTGAAATCCAGCGCTTCGACAAGCCCTGCGCACTGTGCGGCGCGGAGAATGTCTATCTGGACGAGGTGGTGCTTGATGATAAAGGCGGGCGGATGTTCGTCTGCTCCGATACCGACCATTGCGAAGACCGCCGCGCCCATGGCCACAAGGGCCATATGCTGGCGGATGTGAAGGAGGCCGCAGAATGAGCGACGCACCGCTTTTGAAAGTCCGGGACGTTTCCAAATATTACGGCGACCGCGCCGGTTGCCGCAACGTTTCCTTCGAGCTTTATCCGGGCGAGGTTCTGGCCATTGTCGGTGAATCCGGTTCCGGCAAGACCACGCTTCTCAACTGCATTTCCACCCGGCTGATGCCAACGGCGGGCAGCGTGGAATATCGCATGCGCGACGGTTCGGTACGTGACCTTTATCACATGGGTGAGGCTGAACGGCGTTTCCTGATGCGCACCGACTGGGGTTTCGTGCACCAGAACCCGGCGGACGGGCTGCGAATGGCGGTTTCGGCCGGCGCCAATGTCGGTGAGCGGCTGATGGCCGTGGGCAACCGGCATTACGGCAATATAAGGCAATCGGCCAGCGAATGGCTGGAGCGGGTGGAAATCGGCACCGACCGCATCGACGACCAGCCGCGCGCCTTCTCCGGCGGCATGCGCCAGCGCCTGCAGATTGCCCGCAATCTCGTCACCTCGCCGCGCCTCGTCTTCATGGACGAACCGACGGGCGGCCTCGATGTCTCCGTGCAGGCGCGCCTGCTCGATCTGGTTCGCGGTCTCGTCAATGATCTCGGCCTGGCCGTCGTCGTCGTCACCCATGATCTGGCCGTGGCACGACTGCTGTCTCATCGCATGATGGTGATGAAGGGCGGCGACGTCATCGAGCATGGTCTCACCGATCGGGTGCTGGATGATCCGCGCGAGCCCTACACGCAATTGCTTGTTTCCTCCATTTTGCAGGTTTGACGCCATGGCGACGCCCCTTATCGTTTCGGAAGTCTTCAAAAGCTTCACCATGCATCTTCGCGACGGCATCGAGCTGCCCGTTGTCCGCGATGTCAATTTCTCCGTTTCGGGCGGCGAATGCGTCGTTCTCGGCGGTCCCTCGGGTATCGGCAAAAGCTCGATCCTGAAAATGCTCTATGGCAACTACGCCATCGACAGCGGGCAGATCCTCATCCGTCATGAGGATCAGGTCGTTGATATCGGCAATGCCTCGCCGCGCACGATCCTCGAAATTCGCCATCGCACCATCGGTTATGTCAGCCAGTTCCTGCGCACCGTGCCGCGTGTTCCGGCAATCGACGTCGTTGCCGAACCGCTCTTCGCGCGCAAAGTGGCCGCCGAGGAGGCGCGTGAGCAGGCAGCTATGCTGCTGTCGAAACTCAACCTGCCGCGCGAACTATGGTCCCTGCCGCCGGCGACCTTTTCGGGCGGCGAGCAGCAGCGCGTCAACATAGCGCGCGGCTTCATCACCGATCATGCGATCCTGCTTCTCGATGAGCCGACCGCATCGCTGGATGCCGCCAACCGGCGGGTGGTCGTCGACATGATCATCGAGAAAAAAGCCAAAGGCACGGCGCTGCTGGGCATTTTCCACGACGAGGAAGTGCGCGAAGCCGTTGCCGACCGCATTCTCGACGTCTCGCAATTCTCTCCCCGGAAGGCAGCGGCATGAGTGTCAAGGTCGGTCTCGAACCCGTCATTCACGACACCGCCCGCGTCACCAATTCCTCGATCGGCCGCTATACCGAAATTTCGGAGCGCTGCCGCCTCGAGGAGGTTGAGATGGGCGACTACTCCTACGTCATGCAGGATGGCGCGATCTGGTGCGCCACCATCGGAAAATTCGTCAATATTGCCGCTTCCGTCCGCATCAATGCCACCAATCACCCGATGCAGCGGGCGACATTGCACCATTTCACCTATCGCGCCCGCAGCTACTGGGACGACGCCGAGGATGAAACGGATTTCTTTGCCGCACGCCGCGCCAAGCGGGTGGTGATCGGTCACGATGTCTGGATCGGCCATGGTGCGACCCTCCTGCCCGGCGTGACGGTGGGGAACGGTGCGGTGATCGGTGCTGGCGCGGTGGTATCGAAAGATGTCGCGCCCTATACCATCGTCGGCGGCGTACCCGCCCGGCTGATCCGCGAGCGTTTTTCAGCGGAGCTCGGCCGGCGAATGGATAATCTGAATTGGTGGGATTGGGACCATGCAAGGCTGCGCGGCGCGCTCGATGATTTCCGCGCGCTCGCCGCCGAGGATTTCGTGGCGAAATATGGTGGATGAACTCCGCTCATGGCGAGGCAATTGCAGTCCCGGGACCATGTCCCGGGATTTCTGTTTGTCGCCTCCAGACATGCCCGGCGGGATTTCCTGCTCATGACTTGCCTGACGAAAGGTTTGTCGGCGAACCCCTGGGCGTCGTATCTGCGAATTCTGTAATATTTTCTTCATTAAACTGACACGCGCAGTTCATGGACCGCTGTTAGGTCGAACCCCGTCATAAGAAGATTGGACGGGGAAATGAGCTTTCACCTGAAGCAAGTCACGCGCCGTTTCGGCAACCACACCGCGGTCGATGCCGTAAATGTCGAGATACCGCAGGGTCAGATGGTCGGTGTGATCGGACGCTCCGGCGCCGGCAAATCGACGTTGCTGCGCATGATCAATCGCCTCGTCGATCCCTCTTCGGGTTCCATTCACTTCAACGACATGGAAGTTTCGTCGCTGAAGGGTGCGGCGCTGCGCAACTGGCAGCGCGATTGCGCCATGATTTTCCAGCAGTTCAATCTGGTGCCGCGTCTCGATGTGCTCACCAATGTCATGCTTGGCCGTCTCAACCACCGTTCGACGGCGCTCAGCCTGTTCAACATTTTCACCAATGATGAGCGCCTGATGGCAATCGCCGCCCTCGAGCGGCTCGGCATCGAACATGTGGCCATGCAGGCCGCTGGCACGCTTTCCGGCGGCCAGCAGCAGCGCGTCGCCATCGCCCGCGCCCTGATGCAGTCTCCGAAGATGGTTCTGGCCGATGAGCCGATCGCATCGCTCGACCCGCTCAATGCCAAGATCGTGATGGACGCGCTGCGCGACATCAACGAGCGCGAAGGCATCACCGTCATCACCAACCTGCACACGCTGGATACGGCGCGCAATTATTGCGAACGCATCATCGGCATGTCGCAGGGTCGTGTTGTCTTCGACGGAACGCCGGCGGAGCTGACCGCTGCGGCCGTCACGGAGATTTACGGGACCGATTCACAAGGGTCCGGCATCGACGAGACCATGACGTCGACCAGCATCAACATTCCCGGCGCGCAGCTTCCCGCACGGCCGATACAGCAATCTGCCGGTCCCGAACCGCTCGCTCTCGCCGGGCTCTGAGGAACCGCTCAGCATCGTTTGTGCCCGCGTCAAGGGCCGACATTTCACAACAAACTCCGGCTCGCCGGGAAACAGGAGAAAGTCCATGTTGAAGAAAATCCTTCTTTCGGCAGTCGCCCTTGGCGTTCTGGCCGGTTCCGCCATGGCTCAGGACGTCAAGGTCCTGCGTATCGGTCTCGACGGTTCTGAAAACGAAGCCGACCAGATCCGCAACACGAAGTGCGTTGCCGATGGCCTCAAGGCTGCGACCGGCGTTTCCGAAGTTCAGGTTTTCCCGTCGCCGGACTATAACGGCGTCATCCAGGGTCTGCTCGGCGGCACCATCGACATCGCTTCCATGGGCGCTTCCTCCTACGCCAAGATCGCTCTGGCCGATCCGAAGGCCGTCGATCCGATCCTGACCACCGCTGGCGCCGATGGTTCGACCGGCTATTACACGATCATGGTTGCCCGCAAGGACAGCGGTATCAAGACGCTGGCTGACGCCAAGGGCAAGAAGATCGGTTTTGCCGACCCTGACTCCACCTCCGGCTTCCTCGTCCCGAACGTGGCTATCCCGAAGGAAACCGGCGTTCCGGTGAAGGAATACTTCTCCGAGACCGGCTTCGGTGGCGGCCATGAGAACCTCGTTCTCGCCGTTCTCGACAAGAAGTTCGACGTTGGCACGACCTTCGGTTCGGGCGTTGGCAAGTGGGAAGAAGGCTACACGGCCGGCAACCTCTACCAGATGGTCAAGAAGGGCAACCTCGACATGGACGATATCGTCGAAGTCTGGAAGTCGCCGCTGATCCCGAACGGCCCGCTGATGGTTACCAACAAGCTCGGCGACGCCATGAAGCAGAAGGTCGAAGACTTCTTCATGGAACTGCCGAAGAAGGACCTCGCCTGCTTCCAGGGTTTCACCCAGGGCAAGAACACCGCCTACATCAAGGTCGACCCGTCCTTCTACCAGACGATCATCGACGCCCGTAAGTCCGTTATCGGCGGCTGATCCTGCGATCATACCCGGAAGCGGCGGTGCCTTGCGGCGCCGCCGCTTTTGCCAATAAAGGAAAAGCGGCATGACGACCACACTGCATCATGGCACCCTCTCCCCCAAGGGATTGAGCGCATCGTCCCAGACGGTGATGCGTCATTATCAACAGCAGCTTGCGACAAGACGGATTTATACCGTTATTTCGCTTGTGATCTTCCTCGTTATCCTCGCCGCTTCACTGAATTTTGCCAACGCGGCCAATTCAGGCAAATTCTTCGAGCGCCTGCCCTATTTCTTCGACTTCATGAAAACCTTCGTGCCGGACAGCCCGCTTGAAATTTTCCGGGCGATGTTCGACCTTCCGTCACCCTATGCGGACGGTTCGCTGAAATATAATTACGTCGCGGATCGTGTTTACATCACTGACAGCTTCTACATCCCGCACTTCATCTATCAGCTGATCATCACGCTCAACATCGCGCTGGTTTCGACAATCATCGGCACCAGTTTTGCCTTCGTGCTCTGCTTTTTTGCCTCCACCAATCTCGTCGGCGCCGGGATCGTGCGCTGGGTCGTGCGCCGGGTAATGGAAGTTTTGCGCGCCTTTCCGGAAATCGTCGTTGCCGGATTGCTGACCGCCATTCTCTCGATCGGTCCGATTGCCGCGATCATCGCGATTTCGGTCCACACGATCGGCGCTCTGGGCAAGCTGTTCTTCGAAGTGGTGGAAAATGCCGACATGAAGCCGGATGAAGGCCTTCGCGCGTCCGGCGCAAACTGGCTGGAACGCGTTCGCTTCGCCATCGTGCCGCAGGTTCTGCCCAACTTCGTGTCCTACGCGCTGCTGCGCGCCGAAATCAACGTGCGCGCCTCCACCATCATCGGTGCTGTCGGTGGCGGCGGCATCGGCGAGGTGTTCCGGTTGTCGATCGGCAACGATCATGCTTCCAAGACCTATGCCATCATCATCCTGCTGCTGATCACCATCATCGCCGTCGACCAGTTTTCCAGCTGGCTGCGCCGCAGACTGATCGGCCATCAATCCTTCGAATTCGGACGGGGAGCAGCCTGATGTCCTCCAGCTTCATTCTCAACACTGCCGAGCGCGAAAGGCTGACCGCCGCGCATCCCGCGATTTTCAAACGCGGCTTCATGAAGCGTTACGGTCTGCTGATCGGTATTCTCGCCACCGTCGTCTATCTCATCAGCTGCTTTTTCTTCTTTAATGTCGGGCCGGCTTTCATGCAGGGCCGCTGGGATCGTGCCTCGAGCTATATTCAAGACTGGTATTCCTGGCGTGCCCAGCCGCGCCTGCGCTTCGAAGATGGCAAGGTCGCGCCGCAATGGTCGAGCCGCGGGCAATATCCGGTCGACTCAAAGATCGACTGGTTGCAGCCCTTGCCGGATGGCGGCTACAGCGTGATCTATGCAGGCATGGAAAATCGCATCGACGTGACGCCAACCCGGGTGGACGTTTATGTCGACGGCAAGAACTATCCCGTCATCATCAACGGTGAGCAGGCGCGGGCGCCTGAGCGACTGCCGGAAGAAATCCAGCAGGACGGTAACAAGGTTCTCGTGCATTACGGTTTTGCCGGCCAAGCGGAAATCCGCACCAGCCAGGTCTATGTACAGCGCCGCTTCCTTGGATGGGCAAACTTCCTGTTTGACACCAAGTCGGAATTCTGGGGCAAAGGCTATGGTGAACTCGCGGCTCTGGCGCTGTGGGGAGAAAGGCTCGATCCTGAGCGCTCCAATATCAGCCATATGGTGGATGATTTTCTCGACAACAGCGTCTGGCAGCATGCCGATATTCTTTCCAAGCTGATGCAGACGCTGGTCATGGCCTTTGTTGGCACGTTGTTTGGCACGCTCGTTGCCCTGCCGCTCGCCTTCATCGCCGCCCGCAACATTACCGCCAACAGGGCTGCCAACTGGGGCATGAAGCGTCTGTTTGACTTCCTGCGTTCGATCGACATGCTGATCTGGGCGCTGTTCTTCACCCGCAGTTTCGGTCCCGGACCGATCCCCGGCATTGCCGCGATCTTCTTTACCGATACCGGAGCGCTCGGCAAGGTCTATGCCGAGGCGTTGGAGAATGTCGATGACAAGCAGCGCGAGGGCGTCAAATCGGTTGGGGCTTCCCCGATTGCCGTCAATCGTTTCGGCGTGCTTCCGCAGGTGCTGCCGGTCTTTATTTCCCAGTCGCTCTATTTCTGGGAAAGCAATACCCGCTCCGCCACGATCATCGGTGCTGTGGGTGCGGGCGGTATCGGCCTGAAGCTGCTGGAAGCGATGGGCACCAACGCCGACTGGGACAAGGTTGCCTATATGGTCCTGCTCATCCTCTTCGTCGTTTTCCTGTTCGACCATATCTCCAATTCACTGCGTTCGCGCCTGATTGGAAAAACGCAGCACTAGGCCATAAAAGATAAGGGGCGGGATGTATGCGAAGACCGTAGCGGCTTCCCTATCCCGCCCTGCTAAAACCACGGGTCCAAAGACGGATTTTTATCCCTGATGCATTCGTCCTGATGTCCGGGCGCCCCCCAAGGGGCATTCCGGGGCTTAACCGCATTTCGAATGTGCTTTTTTCCATCTGCATCATCATTCTGTCACGGAAAGCGATTACCTCGCACTCCTGACCTTGCGGGAAGCGGGCGAGTCACGCCAAATAGCTTCTCATCCCTGGTTTTCCATGACACTGAAGAGTGCTTGCCGTGCGCTACGCCATCTATTTTTCTCCGGCTAAAGATCATCCGCTGACTGAAGCAGCGTCGCGCTGGCTTGGGCGCAATGCATTTTCCGGTACGCTGCATGATGACCATGACGCCTATGCGGACATGACGGAAGAACCCCGCCGTTACGGTTTCCACGCGACCCTGAAGGCTCCCTTCGAGCTTGCCGAAAAATACAGCGAGGCCGAGCTTCTTGCCGCTGTCGAAGGTTTTGCCGCAAGCCAGCCGGCCTTCGATATTCCGCGTGTCGTCGTTGGCGCGCTCGGGCCGTTTTTCGCGCTGGTTCCAGACCGGACCTACCAGCCGCTGCAGGATTTTGCCGCCGAGATCGTCGACCATTTTGACCGGTTTCGCGCGCCTCTGTCCGAGACCGATATCGCCCGCCGACGGCCACAGATGCTGACGGAAAGCCAGCGGCAAAATCTGTCGCTCTGGGGGTATCCGCATGTCATGGACGACTTCCGTTTTCACATGACGCTGACCGGTCGTATCGACGAAGACGACCAGCCCGCCATGCAGGAGGTACTTTCGGCGCGTTTTGCCGAATTCGTCGATCAGCCTCTCACCATTTCCGGCCTCGCTTTGTTCATCGAAAAAACGCGCGGCGCGCCCTTTACCGTTCATCGCTGGCACCCGCTTGGCCAGCAGCCAAAGAAAGATGCGAACCCATGACCGAGCACGCCCTCTCCAATGCCCGTATCGTTTTGGAAGACGATATCATTCTGGGATCCGTTCTGATCCGCGACGGCAAGATTGCCGATATCAGCGAAGGCGCCTCCAAAACCGGGGAAGACCTCGAAGGCGACTTCCTGATCCCCGGTCTGGTAGAACTTCACACCGACCATCTGGAGCAGCACTATTCACCGCGCCCCGGCGTGATCTGGGACAAGATTGCCGCCATTCAGGCCCATGATGCACAGGTTGCGTCATCAGGCATCACCACCGTGTTCGATTGCCTGCGGCTCGGCTCGGATGAGGATGGCGGCTTCAAAAAGGGCGAAATGCGGGAAATGGCTGATGCCATCGAAGCGGCGGCGGATCAGAACCGTCTGCGCGCAGATCACCTGCTGCATCTGCGCTGTGAGGTCGCCTCCGCCGATGTGCTGGAACATTTCGAAGATTTCGAAACCGATCCGCGTGTGCGGCTGATTTCGCTGATGGACCACTCCCCGGGCCAGCGCCAGTTCCAGTCGATGGACCAGTACATCTTCTATTACCAGAAGAAGCGCGGGCTGAGCGACGAGGCTTTTGGCGAGTTCGTGCGCCGGCGGCAGGCCGCATCGGCCGAATATTCCGCCAAGCACCGGGATTATCTGGCCGCCAGCTGCGCCAAGCGCGGCATCACCGTCGCAAGCCATGACGACGCCACCGAAGCGCATGTGGGCGAAGCCATTGGCCACGGTGTTAAACTGGCGGAATTCCCCACCAGCGTCGAGGCTGCAAAAGCCTCGCATAGCGCCGGCATGAGTGTCTTGATGGGCGCTCCGAATATCGTTCGCGGCAAGTCCCATTCCGGCAACATCGCAGCTCGCGATCTCGCCGAGATCGGCGTGCTGGATGTTCTTTCTTCCGACTATGTGCCGTTCAGCCTGCTTTTCGCACCGTTCCTGCTCGCCGATCAGGTGGAAGCCATCACCCTGCCTGAAGCGCTCCGTATGGTCACCGCCACACCGGCTCGCACCGTTGGTCTTCTTGACCGCGGCCGTATCGCCACGGGATTGCGGGCCGATCTGGTTCGGGTTCACCGCGAAGATGGCGTACCGGTCACCCGCTCGGTCTGGCGTCAGGGCAAGCGCGTGGCATGACCGGCAACGGAGAAGGCAGCCGGCGCGAGAAAACGCCCGGCACGATGATTGTGGTTGTCGGCCCAAGCGGGGCCGGCAAGGATACGCTGATGGACTATGCGGCAACGCAATTATCCGGACGGCCCGGCTTCCACTTCACCCGCCGGGTGATTACCCGCAGTGGTGATGCGGGCGGCGAAAATCACGATGCCGTTTCGATGCAGGAGTTCAACCGGCTGCAGGATGAGGGCGCATTCGCCGTCTCCTGGCAGGCGCATGGGCTGAAATATGGTATTCCGGCTGCGGTCTATCGCCAGCTTGAGGCGGGAGACGTGGTCATCGCCAACGGTTCCCGCTCGGCTTTGCCTGAGTTCAGCTCCGCCTTTTCCCGCCTCAGGGTGGTGAACATTGTCGCCCGGCCGGAAGTGCTGGCGCGGCGGCTGGAACAGCGCGGACGGGAAAGCCGCGAGGATATTCTACGGCGGCTGGAACGCAGCTCGCTTGCGGTCGTCGGAGATTTTGACGTGACGACGGTGGATAATAGCGGCGCGATCGAAGATGCGGGCAAGACCATCATGCAGGTATTGGAACAAAGCGCCGGCCGCGACTGATCTTGATATCTGAGGCCCGGACCGCTCGACAAAAGGTCACGCAAAGCTTACCATCAGGCGACAAATTCCAAACATGGTACGCCAAGGCGAGGGATGCCCGAAAAGAGGGTCAGTGACGAGATAACTGTGGTGGCTGGTCTGGCCGCCGGCGTTAGCAATTATGCGCAGTCGCGGGGGATCGATATCGTCCCCATCTGCAAGGCTCTTAATATTGATCCCGCCACTTTCGACAGTCTGACGGAGCGCATAAGTCTCGACAGATTATGCCGATTGCTCGAAACCTGCGCCCTGATTTCCGGTGACGACGCCTTCGGGCTGCAATGCGCCTCCGCTTTTCCGGCCGGCGCATCCGGTGCATTTGGTTACGGTTTGATCAGCGCGCCGACGGTGCGGGCTTTCCTGCGGTTTCTTCAGGATCACGTTTATTACGCGACCAACAATAGCAATTTCACCATGGTCGCGGATACCACACATGTAACGCTTTCCTGGTCCTTCGCACCTGTCATTGCCAAGCGTGATCAATATGTGGATCTTTCCCTCACAGTGCTGATCCAGCGTCTTCGCGATATTCTGGGCGATCGGATCAATCAGGTCGAAATCGGTCTAGAGCGACAGAAACCGAATAATATTCAGCTATTTAAAGAAAGAATGACCAAACGGATCAGCTTCTCACAGGCGATCCACACGATACGTATTCCTGTGTCGCTCCTCGACGTGGCCAATCCGAACGCAGATGAGCGGCTGTTCGAACTGATGAACCTGCAATGCCGGATGTTGCGACCGGAAACATCGGCGGATGCAACACATTTCATCGATCAGGTAAAGCGGTATATGCAGATGCGGCTGTCGGATGCGGAGCTTTCGCTTGGCGAAATCGCCCCCTACTTCAATCTTTCCGAACGGAGTTTTCAGCGGCGGCTTGCCGAACTTGGCACCAATCTCAACGAGATAAAAGACGCCATACGCAAAAATGCCGGCTTCAAGCTTCTGGTGGAAAGCGACCTTTCGGTTTCCGACATAAGCTATCGCTTGGGCTATTCGACGCCCGGCGCGTTTTCGCGCTCCGTTTCCCGCTGGTTTGGGGCAACCCCGACGGATATTCGCAAGAAACACGCGCATCATTCCACCGGATAATACAGATTTTTCGCACCAATATTTCGAAATTGCACATTAAAATTCAGAATTATGTCGGCTTTTCCGGCTCCTGTGCCGAAACATAACAATAAAAGCGCAAAACTTGGCGCGAGATGTTATTCTATCGGCGCAGTATATCGCCTATTAGAGCGCCGCGTGGCCTTTAGGGTTTGACGGAAAACATTCCAAAGCTTTGAATCTGCACATTGTTCTGATCCAGAACCGAGCCCGGTTTTGCGAATGTCAGTGTGGCAGCACTCCCTGTGCCCCGGAACAACGTCGATGCGGGGCCAGCTGGCTGCGAAAGCAGCCATTATTGCATATTCCTGGTGCCAGATGAAACCTATTGGCGAAATTGACGTTTCCCTTCGCGTGCAGACAGAACGTTCGTGGGCGGGCCTCGGGGAATGAAATTATTACCTGACCGCACCGCCGGGAAGGTCAATCTCTTTTGAGGCAGAAAGAACATGTCTTTAAAAACGCCGCATGAACATCGCCAGACGCGCGAGATCGCCCTGTCGGACCGGGAACGGCACTATCTGGGACTGGTGGCACGGGGTAAACACCCCTCCCACATCGCCCTTGTGACCGGTGGGACCGAGGCAGAGGTGAAGGACGCGCTGGAAGCTGTGCGTAACCGGCTGGGTGCCACCAATCTGCTGAATGCCGTCAGCATTGCCCTGCTGCGTGGCCTGATCGAGCAGGATATCTGAGGCTTTTTCGCTCCAGCGGCTTATGTGGACGCGTTCCCTTCCCGTAAGCCCAAACCGGATGAGCGGCTTTCTGCGTCAAAATCCCCTCATTTTGATGGCGGGATGGCGGACCAAAAGCGGGCCGGAAATGATTTCCGGTCCATATCGACGCAAATGCAAAGCGGCCATAAACGGTTTACCCGGCGGATCATCAGGTCCGCCGGGTTTTCATTTTACAACTGTTTAAAGCGACTGGATTTCAGCAAGGATATCGCTTTCGACGACGATGCCGCTTTCCAGCGCCTGCCGGCGAACGCCCTGGCTACGGCGGCCGGGCAAACGCACATTCTCCTGCTTTTCTATCTCACCGGCGATGAGCGCCAGTCGTTCAGTAAAGACTGCACCACCCGAGGATACGGGATCGATGACGATAATCGTGTGGCCGAGTGACGGTGGCGCGCCCTTGTCATCCAGAAGGGAAGAGGCTTCGAACGCGAAATTTCCTCCGGTCAGCGCGGCGGCCATGATTTCCACCATCAGCGCCAGTGCGGCACCTTTCGCCTCGCCGGCGGGCACCATGGTTCCCTCGATGGCTTCTTCAGGATCGGTGGTTGGCCGGCCGTTTCTGTCGAGCGCCCAGTCCCCCGGAATAGTTTCGCCCTTCTGACGGGCCGCCATGATCTTTCCGCGTGCTACCTTGGAAAGCGCCAGATCGATCACCAGAGGATCAACGTCGCCAACCGGGGTCGCGAATGCGATTGGATTGGTGCCATAAAGGGGTTTGTTGCCACCCCACGGGGCCATGGATGCCGGCGCATTGGCGAACATCAGCGCAACAAGACCCATCTCGGCAAAACGTTCGACAGTTAATGCCATGACGCCGGCGTGATGGGAGCGATGGATGGCGGCAAGCGCAATGCCCTGCTGCCGGGCCATTTCAGGCAACTGCTCCAGCGCGCAATCAATCGCCGGATAGGCATAACCGTGGTTGGCGTCGATCGACAGCACACCCGGCTTCACGCGCGTCGCCACCGGCCGCGCCTTGCCATCGACTTTTCCCACCCGCGCCTGGCGGACATAAACGGGGATACGGCGAAAACCGTGACCGCTCTGGCCTGCCGCTTCGGATGCGACGAGCGCCTTCGCCACTGAGCGGGCGTTCTGCGGCAGAACGCCGTTGCGCTCAAAGATAGAGGAGACGAGATCCTCCGCCTCTGCGATTGAGAATTTCATTCCGGAATGCCTCTGCTTGGTAAAGTCGACAAAGACCTACACCATCGAAAACATTCGCGAAATCTTATTCACGCGCAAACGGATGTGCGCGTGAGGAATAGTGGACATGCCCGTTAATTTAAACGGGTTCTAGCGGATGCTGATCGGCAGCGTGATCGTCTTGCTTGCTTCCGGAGGCGGAGCAGGCACGGGTGACGCGCTCTGGATCCAGGCCGCAATCTGCTGGTCGATTGAGGAATCGCCGGTGGACTGGACCACGCTGACCCCACTGATCGCGCCTGCGTCATTGACCCTGAACCGCACCGTTGCCGTCATTGCATCACTGCGAAGCGAACGTGGCTTGCGCCGCTGGATATGGGAACGAACCTTCGATCCCCACTTTGCCGGTGAGGCAGACGACGATGAGAAGAAACCGGCATTGTTGCGCGATGCCGCTGTCCTGTCGGACTGCTGTGCCTCGGCCTTGGCCGTTTCGCGCAATTCCGATGCCTGCTGCGGTTTGGGGCGCTGGCGCTCGACCTTCTTCTTTTCTTCCGGTTCTTTCTTCTCGACCTTCTTTTCAACGGGCGGCGGTGGCGGCCGAATGACAGGCAAGGGAACCTCGATATTTTCGAGTTCCGCCATCATCTGTTCCTGCACGGGGTCGATCTGCTCTACCGGCTCAGGAATTTCCTGTGGCTCGACAATCTCCTCAACCGGCGGTTCCGGCGGCTGCACAGGCTCCGGCGGCGGCGTTTCCGCAACCGGTTCCGGTGGCGGCGGCTCTTCCGGTGGAGGTTCCTCCATCGGCTGGCTGTTGTCGCTCTTTACCTCTTCGGCGTCCTCGACATCCTGCGCCGGTGTCGTTTCTTCAGTGTTGACGGCTTCCGGTATCGCCGCCATCTCGATCATGATCGCGGCTGGCGGTGGCCCGCCGGCATCGAGTTCTTCCGGTTCCTGCATCAGATAATAGGCAAAACCGGCATGAACGCTCAGCATGAGCAGCGCCGCGGCGGACCACAGCGTCACTTCCCCCAGACGGGAATGTCGGGACTGCGGGTAGCCGTTTTCAGTCATGGCGCCGATCCCGGCGCCGTCGGCGCGGCGGGTTGGGCGGCATTGGCGGGCGGCGATGCCGCACCGACATTTTCCAGACCCACCAGGGCGATCTTCAGGTAACCGGCATCCCTGAGCAGGTTCATAATTTCCATGAAGTGACCGTAGTCAACGGCCTTGTCGGCGCGCAGGAAAATGCGCGTATCCTTTTTGCCGCCCGTCTGCCTGTCAATCGAGGCCGCCAGTGCTTCCCGGGCAACGACATCATTGCCGAGGTTAAGCGAGAGATCGTCCTTGACCGTCAGATAAAGCGGTTCTTCCGGACGCTCCGCCGGCTTGGCGGTGGATGCGGGGAGATCGACATTCACATCCACCGTGGCCAACGGCGCAGCCACCATGAAGATGATGAGCAGAACCAGCATCACGTCGATAAAGGGCGTGACGTTGATCTCGTGGTTTTCGGAGAGATCGTCTCCACTATTTTCGCGAATACCGCCAGCCATGACCGATCACCGTCCAACCAGCGACACTGCGGGCTTGCTGGTGCTGCCCGGCGGAATGCGGCGGAAATCGAGATCGCGGCTCACGAGACGCTCCACGCCGGCGGCGGCATCCGCCAGCAGATGACGGTAACCGGTGATGGAGCGGGCAAAGACGTTGTAGATCACCACCGCCGGAATAGCGGCAACGAGGCCGATCGCGGTGGCGAGCAGCGCCTCGGCAATACCCGGCGCCACGACGGCAAGGTTGGTGGTCTGCGATTCCGAAATGCTGATGAAGGAATTCATGATGCCCCAGACCGTGCCGAACAGGCCGACGAAGGGAGCGGTGGAACCGATAGTCGCGAGAGCACCGGTTCCGCGCGACATGCGGCGACCCGCATGGGTCTCAATACGCGACAGCGCCGAGGAGACACGCTCCTTGATGCCACCGCCGTCCGTGTGTTCGACCACCGCATCGGAAAGCTGCATTTCATGGGTTGCCATGCGCAGCATGAGTGCCGCCGGTCCGCCCTTGTTTTCGACGGCATCAGTCGCTTCAGTCAGGGTTTTCGCCCGGCGAATGACCTTGAGTGTTGCACCGGCACGCACCCGCGCACCCGCGAGCTCGATAGACTTCGCCACCCAGACCGTCCAGGTGACGAGCGACGCGAAAGCAAGGCCGATCATCACGCCCTTCACGACCCAGTCCGCAGCCATGAACATGCCCCATGGCGACAGGTTATGCGGGATATCAGCACGATGTTCGGCACTTGTGGGTTCGGCGCTAGTAGGCTGGGCGCTGGTGGGCTCGGGATTGGCGGGCTCTACCGGAGTAGAGACTTCGTTCGGCGCAAGTGTTCCGTTCGCCTGAGGCGGCTGCTCGGTCTGCGTCGGCTGCGGCGCAGCACCTTCAGATGTGGACTGAGCGGGTGCAGGCTGGTTCGATGGCGGCTGGGCGGGTGTGGCAGCCGGCTGTTCCGGTGTGGTTGCGGAAGGCGGGGTGACAGGCTGGAGCGCCGGAGCGCTTGGCGTTGCGGGCGTTTCCACCGGCGGCTGGGCAGGCTGAACCGTTTCCGCCTGAGGTGCAGGTTGGGCCTGGGGCTCGGATGCTGTCTGAGCCAAAACCGCGCCGGCACTCAGCCCGGCCAGCAGGGTAACTGCCGCAGCAAGGGAAACGTGCCGTGTTTTGTTTGCCCTGTTGAAGGATGCGGAAGAAGTGGAGGTCTCAGCTGACATAATTTTTATCCCGGATTCCGTCGATGAACTCATCCGCAGATTGGCCGGTTTCTGAAAGCCGGGGTCATGAACGGATGCCGTCGTGAAAGCTTGACGTTCCGATAATAAACCTGAGTTCTTTTGACAACTATTATATTATTAAAAGACGACGCGTAAACTCTTCTTTACAAAAAAGTGACTGTCCGAGTGGCTTCAGGTGTTTTGCGAAGGCGAAAATTGCGCCACGAGGGCGTGCCGGTCGCCGGGATAGGTCACACGAACGCTCGTGACATAGTCCGTCCCGTGCCAGGTGCGGCGATCTATGACCAGACAGGCCGCACCGGATGCGATGCCCAGCGCCGCCGCATTCTTGCGATCGGCGGAGACGGCGCTGATGCGATGTTCGGCTGCACTCCAGGGCACCATCTTCAACAGCCAGGTGCCCGGACCGGTCTGCGAAAAATCCGCAACTTCCGCTTCCGGGACGGCAGTGACATTTATAATGCGTTCTTCAAGGCAAAAGGGAACGCCGCCGGCAAAATGCGTGCAGGTGAGCTCCAGCACCCGCGCGTCGGCGGCAAGCGCCATTGCCTCACTGTCTTTTTCACCCGCGGGGCGCAGACGTCGCTTATCGAGACGGTATCCGTAAACGAGGCCGAGCGCCTGAACCTCCCGCTCGATATCATGGATTTCCAGCACGGCCGATTGCGCATGGGGCTGGCGAACGAAGGTGCCGAGCCGCCGGCGTCTTTCAATCAGGCCGCGCTGTACCAATTCGCCCAACGCCTTGTTCACCGTCATGCGCGAGCAGGCGTATTGCCGTGTCATCTCGTGTTCGAAAGGAATACGGTATCCCGGCGGCCATTCGCCCGACATGATATGGCGCTCGACATCGTTGCGGATGCGCTCGTGCAGTGATTTCTCCTGAAGATCGGCACCTGTACTCCTCATCCCGATGCTTCTCTCCTCCCGGTTCGCTGGATCAACTAGCCATGGGCAGCGGCGGCAATCGCCTCGCTGCGAATTTCCTCCGTCAGCTTCGCGCGCAGCTGCGAGAATTCCGGGCTGGCCTTAACGGTGTAGTGACGCGGATGCGGCAGGTCGACCGGCGTGATCGACTTGATGCGCCCCGGCCTTGCCGACATTGTCACCACACGCGACGCCATGAAGACTGCCTCCTCGATGTCATGGGTGACAAAAATGACGGTCTTCTGCTCCCGCTCCCAGATGCCGAGCAGCAATTCCTGCATCAGCCCGCGCGTCTGGTTGTCGAGAGCGCCGAAAGGCTCATCAAGCAGCAGGATTTTCGGGCCGTTCGCCAAAGCACGGGCAATGGCGGTCCTCTGCTGCATGCCGCCGGACAGTTGTTTCGGCCAATGGTTTTCAAAACCGCGCAGGCCGACCTTGTCGATATAGCTATCGACGATCTCCCATTTTTCCTTCTCGGCCACACCACGTTCGCGCAGACCGAAGGCGACGTTTTCCCGGATCGTCAGCCAGGGAAACAACGTGTAGGACTGGAATACCATACCGCGATCCGCACCCGGTCCGGTCACCGCCCGGCCGGACAGCAGGACCTCGCCGGTCGTCGGACGGTCAAGCCCGGCGATGATGCGCAGCAGGGTCGATTTTCCGCAGCCCGACGGGCCTAGGATGGTAACAAAATCATTGCGCGGTATTTCCAGATTGGTCGGCTGCAAGGCCAGCGTCGGCTGCCCGCCCTGCACGCCCGGAAAGGTGCGGCTGACGCCCTTGATAATAAGTTCACTCATCAGGCAAGCCTCCAGGCGAAAAGCTTCCGGTTCAGCGATTTGAATGCGAAATCGGAAATGAGGCCGATAACACCGATGACGATGATGCCGAAGATGATCTGCCCGGTTGCCATCAGCGCCTGACTGTTGATGATCATATAACCGATGCCCGAGGAAGCACCGATGAGTTCGGCGACGATGACATAGGTCCAGGCCCAGCCAAGGACGAGGCGGAGGATTTCGGCAATATCGGGCGCATTGGCGGGAATGAGAACACGGCGGACCACGCCTCTGTCTTTTGCGCCGAGGGTATAGGCGGCCTCCACAAGGTCCCGTCGCGTGCCGGCAACCGCCACGGCCACCATCAGGATGATCTGGAAAACCGCGCCGATGAAGATAACCAGCAGTTTCTGCATCTCACCAATGCCGGCCCAGAGAATGAGCAGCGGCACGAAGGCGGATGCCGGAAGGTAGCGGGCGAAGGAGACGAAGGGCTCCAGCAACGCTTCGATGGGCTTATATGCCCCCATAGCGATGCCGAGCGGCCCGGCGACCACGGATGCCAGCACGAAACCGCCCACCACGCGCCAGATGGTCATGCCGATATCGCCGGCAAAGCCCTGATCAGTCAGCAGATAGATGCCGTCCTTCAGCATGGTGATGGGGTCCGCCAGAAAGGTCGGGGATACAAAGCCCCCAAGCGTGGCAAGGCCCCAGGCGGAGAAAAACAGCACGAAGAACAGAATGCCGAGGGCAATTCTCGTGCTGTTCCTGATGGGTTGAAGTGGTTGCATTCTGTCGCCTGTCTGGGAGAACCGGCGCGGCAGCTGCGCCGCGCCCTCAAAACGCTTTCCACACCATTCCCGGCGTGGAAGACGCTTTTCTGCATGTCATTGGCGACAACATTCCGGCAAGGGAATGTAGCCGCCTGTGCGCGTTACTTGATGAAGGACGTATCTGCGAGCGTCGAAAGATCGGGCTTCGACTTGATCACGCCGATTTCGAGAAGCAGATCGGCCGACTTTTCGGAAAAGGTCTTGAATTCGCCCTCGAAGAACTTCTGGTTGGCGGCCTTGTCCTGCCATTCCAGGAACTTTGCAGAAGCTGCAAAGGCCTCTCCCGCCTGCTTCACATCCGCGCCCATCGTCGCATAGGACTTCTCAGGGTCCGTCTTGATGAGGTCGAGCGCCTGGAAATAGCTGTCCGCCAGAGCCTTCGCCGCCTGCGGATTGTCCTTCAGGAAATCCGGCGTGCAGCCGAACGTATCCATGACGGCCGGATAATCGAGCGTCGTGGCGAGGATTTTCCCCTTGTCGGGCGCGGCGCGCACGGTGGAGAGATAAGGCTCATAGGTCATGGCCGCATCATTCTGGCCGGCGACGAATGCCTGCGCGGCCGGTCCCGGCTCAAGGTTGACGACCTTGACATCCTTCAGGGTCATGCCGTTTTCCTTGAGGATCCAGGCAAGGAAGAAATAGGGGGAGGTGCCCGGCGCGGAAGCGGCAATCGTCTTGCCCTTGAGATCAGCGACGTTTAAGACGTCGCCGCGCACCGCGATACCATCAGCCCCATGGGATTTGTCCATCTGGAAAATCTGCGTGGACTTCACGCCATTGGCGTTCCAGGCGATCCAAGTTTCCACCGTGGTGGCAGCACACTGGATATCACCCGACGCAAGGGCCAGATGCCGGCTGGCCTGCGGTATCTTCTTGATATCGACCTTCAGGCCGTTCTTTTCAAAAATGCCCGCCTGCTTGGCAAGTGTCAGCGGCGCAAATCCGGTCCAGCCGGACATGCCGATGGTGACCGATGTTTCAGCATAGGCGGAAGCGGATGAGAAAAGCGATGCAATTGTGGCGAGAACCCACGTTTTTTTCATGATCTGAACCCCTTTTGATTTATTTTTGTGCGACGTTTTTTATCGCTTTATTTGAGGCATCGTAGGCAGGGTTTTTAGATTTGTCTAGACAAAGTAGAGGCGCTTGCGCGCTGCCGGAAAGATTGCAAATCGGTCGCCTACCGTCCTACACATAGAGTGACAGGGACCTGCACAGGTCCGCCGTTTTTCCATCGGGCTGCCATGACCAGACAGAGACGTCGCAACATCATCAAGGCAAGGCGCACCGGAACCGGCATTGCGCTGGTTGCCGCCATTTCCTTCATCGCCGGCATGACGGATGCGGTGGGTCTTTACGTTTCCGGAGATTTCGTCTCCTTCATGACCGGCAACACGACGCGCGCCGCAGTCTCCATGGAGTCAGGCATATACTCCCACGCTGCCAAACTGCTTTTCGCCATCGTTGCTTTCGTGGCGGGCAATGCCGGCGGCATCGTGGTGGCGCATAAATTCGACCGGCGCATCTTCGCAGTTCTTATGGCGGTGGGCGGGCTGGTGGCGATTGCAGCGCTGCTGCGCGACGAGGCCTCCGGTCTCCTGCAATTTTATCTCGTCGTTTTTGCGATGGGCATGGTCAATGCCGCCGTGGAGCATATTGAGGGGCTGCCGATCGGCCTCACCTATGTGACCGGCGCTCTTTCCCGTTTCGGCCGCGGCATCGGTCGCTTTCTTCTCGGCGAACGCAGCCTCGACTGGGGCATCCAGATCGTGCCATGGCTTGGCATGCTCACCGGCGCAATCTGCGGTGCGGTGTTGGGCGCGACGCTGCATTCGGATGCGCTGTGGGTGGTTGCGGCTTCGGTTTTCGCCATAGCCTTCGCAACCCTCGTCATTCCGCGCTCGCTCCGCCAGCGATACAATCAGCGGGTCAAAATCCGGCGAATTGCGCCGTAACGGCTGCCGCCGTCACTTTCGCGAAATGGTGACGAATTTCGTGCCGCGCACCCGCACCGTCATCAGGCAGGGCTCCTTGTCGGTGCGTTCGCAATAACGCGGATGCATTTTCAGCACGAAGACCATGTTGCCGAAACGCTTGATGAAATCGTAGCCGTAAATCCGGGCTGTGGCGATCATCAGATAACCACCCTCTTTTACCTGGACGTAGAAATTATAGGGGCATCCCTCATCATCACAGGCGCGGCCTTTTTCGCCGTCGCAATCCAGAACACCGTGATTAACGACGGCATCCATCAGGCCGTCATTATTGATATCCAGCCGTGTAACGAAATCGTCACCAAACGCCGCCACCTTGCACTCGTTGCGAAAATGGTCCTTTTCATAAATCTCGGGATCGTTCACCAGTTGCTGCTGTGCCGCCAGCGCCACCGGAAACATCAGAAGAACCAGTGTCTGAAGAGCGACAACGATAGCGATTCGCACGGCATTTTCCTTTGCATCCGTTTCGGTTATGGATGTTGCGATCATCCGGGCGGCCAGCCTAGAGTTTAGTGCTTGCGCGACACTGACGTGTTCGCGGCCCATGTTTCGGGGGGAACCTTTTCATGACACTGCTGGGTTTTCTCGACTATGCCGGTGTCGCCATCTTTGCTGCAACCGGTGCTCTGGCTGCCTCACGCAAGCAACTGGACCTGATCGGCTTCCTGTTTTTCGCAGCCGCGACAGGGATCGGCGGCGGCACGGTGCGTGACCTCGTGCTGGGCAGGGCGCCAGTCTTCTGGGTGGTAAACCCGACCTATATTCTTGTCTGCGTATCGGTCGCGGTTTTGCTCTTCTTTACAGCACATCTTTTCGAATCCCGTTACCGGGTGCTGTTATGGCTTGATGCCCTTGGCCTCTCCGCTTATTGCGTGATGGGAGCAGCCAAGGGCCTCGCCGCAAGCGGCTCTGCAACCGTTGCCATTGTCACCGGTGTTCTGACGGCCACATTCGGCGGCGTGCTGCGCGATATTCTCGCCGGGGAACCTTCCGTCCTCCTGCGACCGGAAATCTACATTACCTGCGCGCTTTTGGGCTCTTCCACCTTCATCATCGTCTATTTCCTCGGCGCGCCGCTTTATGCGGCATCAGCCGTCGGCGTATTGACGGCTTTCGGCGTCCGCTCTGGAGCTCTGATCTTCGGATGGACTTTTCCGCCCTACAAGGCCAAGCCCGGCAGGCGCCCCGAAGATATAATGAAGTGAGCGATAAAGTCGCCTGAAACAGAAATGGCGCCCGTGGGCGCCATTTTCATTTTCGGTCTCTGCCGAAACCTCAGCCGCGCTTGCGACGAAGGCGGATGACCACATCCACATGGGCGATTTCCATGCCTTCGGGCGCTTCCGGCAGGTTGCCGATGTGGAGATTATTGACGGGAATATCGAGAACCTCGTTCTCGCCCTCGACGAAGAAATGGTGGTGATCCGATACGTTGGTATCGAAATAGGTGCGGGCACCTTCGACAGCCAGAACGCGGATCAGGCCAGCTTCGGTAAACTGATGCAGCGTGTTATAAACCGTGGCGAGAGAAACAGGCACGCCAGCGGTGACCGCCTCATCGTGCAGTTCCTCGACCGTCAGGTGGCGATCACCCTTTGCGAAAAGAAGATCGCCCAAAGCCACACGCTGACGCGTGGGGCGCAGCCCCGAGCGCCGCAGCCTCGTTCCGATATCCAAAGTGGCGTCAAATGCCATGCAATCCCATTCCAAGCACAGGGGTGAAATTCACCAATTGCATTAGCATATATCTTTTGCAGCGAATGCTTTCAATAGTTTCAGCGTCGCCGAGTGTCGCAAATGGCTGCAAACCGGCCATTCTTGCAAATTTCCTCTGGTTCCTTCCCGATGGTTCCTGTATGCGGACGGCACATTGAGGTAATGACTTCTGCAAAGAAGGTTCTGAAGACAAAGAATGGGGGCGAAACGGCCTTTGCCCTTGCAGCGCTTCATTTTGAACCTAACTTGCTCTAGTGAAGTCAATCAACACCAGTAACTGGGGAAGTGAAAGCGGTATGGCAACGAGGCAATCAAGTTACAATTACGAGGAGATCCTGTCCTGCGGTCGCGGCGAATTGTTCGGCCCGGGAAATGCCCAGCTCCCATTGCCCCCCATGCTGATGGTTCACCGCATCACCGAAATTTCCGAAACCGGCGGCGCGTTCGACAAGGGTTTCATCCGCGCCGAATACGATGTCAGCCCCGATGACTGGTATTTTCCCTGCCATTTCCAGGGCAACCCGATCATGCCGGGGTGCCTCGGCCTTGACGGCATGTGGCAGCTGACCGGTTTCTTCCTCGGCTGGCTGGGTGAAGAAGGCCGCGGCATGGCGCTTTCCACCGGCGAAGTCAAATTCAAGGGTATGGTTCGCCCGAACACCAAGCTCCTGCAATACGGTATCGATTTCAAGCGTGTGATGCGCGGCCGTCTGGTGCTTGGAACCGCCGACGGCTGGCTGAAGGCCGACGGAGAAACCATTTATCAGGCGACGGACCTTCGTGTAGGGCTGTCGAAAGAAAAGACCGCCTGAAGCAGACGGAATAAGTCTTGGCAAGGCCGGGCGGCGTCGGTCGTCCAGCCGAAATCTTAAGAAAAGGTCCCTTTCATGAGACGAGTTGTTGTCACCGGCCTCGGTATTGTTTCTTCCATCGGCGGTGATGCCGCTGAAGTCACCGCATCGTTGCGCGATGCCAAATCCGGCATTTCATTTTCGCCGGATTTTGCCGAACACGGTTTCAAGTGCCAGGTCTGGGGCAAGCCGTCTCTTGACCCGACCGATCTGGTCGACCGGCGCGCCATGCGCTTCCTGTCGCAGGGCGGCGCGTGGAACCATGTCGCCATGAAACAGGCGATCGCCGATTCCGGTCTCGAAGAGAGCGACATCAGCGGCAATGAACGCACCGGCATCATCATGGGTTCGGGCGGTCCGTCCACCCGCACCATTGTTGAAGCCGCCGATATTACGCTGAAGAACAACAGCCCGAAGCGCATCGGCCCCTTCGCCGTGCCAAAGGCCATGTCGTCCACCGCGTCCGCAACGCTCGCCACCTGGTTCAAGATCCACGGCGTCAACTATTCGATCTCGTCTGCCTGCTCCACCTCGGCGCATTGCATCGGCAACGCCGCCGAGATGATCCAGTGGGGCAAGCAGGATGTGATGTTTGCAGGCGGCCACGAAGACCTCGACTGGTCGATGTCCAACCTCTTCGATGCCATGGGCGCGATGTCGTCCAAATATAACGAAACGCCGTCTCTCGCTTCACGGGCCTATGACGTCAATCGCGACGGCTTCGTCATCGCTGGCGGCGCTGGCGTGCTGGTTCTCGAAGAACTGGAACATGCAAAGGCGCGCGGTGCCAAGATTTACGCCGAGATCGTCGGTTATGGCGCAACCTCCGATGGTTACGACATGGTGGCCCCGTCAGGCGAAGGCGCAATCCGCTGCATGCGGCAGGCGCTCGCCACCGTCAAGGGCGACATCGACTACATCAATACCCACGGCACCTCGACGCCGGTTGGCGACAGCAAGGAAATCGGTGCGATCCGCGAAGTCTTCGGCGACAGGATTCCGCATATCCAGTCGACAAAGTCCCTCACCGGCCATTCGCTGGGTGCAGCCGGCGTGCAGGAATCGATCTACGGTCTGCTGATGATGCAGGAACGCTTCATCGGCGAAAGCGCGCATATTTCCGAACTCGACCCGGAATTTGCGGGCGTTCCGATCGTTCGCAGCCGCATCGACAACGCCAAGATCGACACCATCCTTTCCAATTCCTTCGGCTTCGGCGGCACCAACGCCACGCTGGTCTTCCAGCGTCATAACGGATAATTGCCAATGAACGGCATCATGCAGGGTAAACGCGGCCTCATCATGGGCGTCGCGAACAATCACTCCATCGCCTGGGGTATTTCAAAGGCACTTGCGGCGCAGGGTGCGGAACTGGCCTTCACCTATCAGGGTGAAGCGCTTGGCAAACGCGTAAAACCGCTTGCCGCAGAACTCGGTTCTGACTTCATCGTGCCGTGCGATGTCGAGGATATTGCCTCTGTCGACGCACTTTTTGCGGCGATCCGCGAAAAATGGGGCTCGCTGGATTTTGTCGTGCACGCCATCGGGTTTTCCGACAAGAATGAGCTGAAGGGTCTTTACGCGAACACGACCCGCGACAATTTCAGCCGCACCATGGTCATTTCCTGCTTCTCATTCACGGAAATTGCCAAGCGCGCCGCCGAACTGATGACGAATGGTGGTTCGATGCTGACGCTGACCTATAATGGTTCGCAACGCGTCATCCCGAACTACAACGTCATGGGCGTCGCCAAGGCGGCACTTGAAGCGTCCGTGCGTTATCTCGCTGCAGATTATGGACCGCGCGATATTCGCGTCAACGCCATCTCTGCTGGTCCGGTCCGCACGCTGGCGGGTGCCGGCATTTCTGACGCCCGTGCTATTTACGCATGGAACCAGAAGAACGCGCCGCTGAGGCGTACGGCGGATATCGAGGATATTGGCGGATCGGCGCTCTACCTGCTGTCCAACCTGTCGCGCGGTGTAACCGGCGAGTGCCACTATGTGGATTGCGGTTACAATATCACCTCGACCCCTACACTCGAGGTTCTGTCAAAAGCGGACGCGGAATAATAACCCGTTTCTTCCCTTCGACAAAGCCCGGCAATATGCCGGGCTTTTTGCATTTGGAGCCTGTGTCATTTTCGTGAATCGCTAAAGTAGAAGCCGTTGGGGTAACTGAATTTAAACACCAGCTGGTTATGGTCTGCAACAAATTCATCGGTTGCGCTTGCCGCATATTCTAGAGATCGACACATATGCGACTGGCCAGACTGACGCCATTGCTACGAAAATTCGGGGTTTCGCGTGATGGCACAGCGGCCATTGAATTCGCGATACTCGCCATTCCCTATTTCCTCGTTGTTTTTGCGATCATTGAGACCTTCATCGCCATGATGGCGGAGCAGGTTGTCGTGAATGCCACGGAAACCATGGCGCGGCGTCTGCGCACCGGACAAATCAGCAGTTCGATTTCGAAAGAGGATTTTCGCAAGAACTTCTGCAACGAAGTCTCGGTGATGATCACCTGCTCTGCGGATGAGATAAAAACCGAACAGAAACTCTATATCGACCTTCGTTCCTTTCCGGCCTTCAAGGATATTCCGACCACGGTACCCCTGAAGGCTTACGGCGAATATTACGATCTCGATACGGCGCAATTCGGCTTCAAGCCGGGCGGACCGGAAACAATCAACATGCTGCGCGTCTATTATCGCTGGCGTGTCATCGCCGATATCATCCGTCCATATCTTACAAAAATACGTCCAGCTGACGGGTCTATGCCCTCGCATTTCCTTATTGTCGCGACCGACGCTTTCGTGAACGAGAAATATACAACAAGCGGGGGCTCATGATCGCAGGGCTGATAGCCGCCGTCGCGAACGGCAGACTTCGTTTTACAACACTCGCCACACGCTTCGTAAAGGATCGCCGCGGCGTGGGCGCTGTGGAATTCGCAATTCTCTTCCCGATATTGCTCGCCCTTTATGTGACATCCTTCGAGCTCACCATCGGTTACAATACCTATAAGCGGGCAAGCAGCGCTTCAGCGACGATCAACGACCTGATCTCCAAAACGGGGTCCGTCGACAAGGCCTATCTCAAAAACATGCAGAATGTTGCGGCGGCCGTCTTCGCGCCTTACAGCACCACCGGTTTGAAGCTGAAGATCAGTGGCATAGCGATCGACAAGCAGAAACAGGCGAAAATAACCTGGTCCTGGGATGAGAAAGACCAGAGACCATATGCGGTGGGATCGGCCGTCACGGTTCCAACCCGCCTGCTCATCGAAAACAGCTTTCTCATTCACGTCGAACTTTCCATTCCGCATGAATTGCTGATGTTCATGCCCGACATCGCTTCATCGGGCGCAAGATCGATCACCATCGGCCGTGATTATTTCTTCAAACAGCGCGATGCGGAGGTCACCTGCACCAATTGCTGAGCCAGAAGGCGCAGCAAAGGTGACCCCCGTACGATCCGTTTCTAATAGACGTCGCGCAGATAACGCTTTTCGCGCTTCAGCCGGTTCACATACTCGCTTGCCGCTTCCGCAGAAATGCCGGCTTCGTCGGCGACGATCTGATGCAGGGCGTCGTCGACATCCTTGGCCATGCGGGTCGCATCACCGCAGACGTAGAAATATCCGCCCTCTTCAAGCCATTGATAAAGCGCCTTGCCGTTCTGGCGCATGCGGGTCTGGACATAGATCTTCTCCGCCTGATCCCGCGAAAAGGCAAGATCGAGACGGGTCAGCACGCCATCACGGCTCATGTCGCCAAGCTCGTTTTCGTAGATGAAATCCGACTGGCGGTGCTGGTCACCAAAGAATAACCAGTTCTTACCAGCAGCACCCCTCGCCTGCCGCTCCTGCAGAAAGGCCCGGAAAGGCGCGATGCCGGTGCCCGGTCCGACCATGATGACAGGCGCGCCGTTATCCTGCGGTACGCGGAATGCCTTGTTGGGCGACACGAAAATCCCGGCATTCTGTTCGGCCTCAACCCGATCCGCCAGATAGGTGGAGCATACGCCGCCGCGCTCGCGGCCATCGGCACGATAACGCACGCTGGCGATCGTCAGATGCACGCTGTTTTCCGCAACCAGCGGGCTGGAGGAGATGGAATAAGCGCGATGCTGCAGCGGCTTCAGGAAGGTCACGAATTCGGCAAGATCGAATACGGGCTTTCCGCCGAGATTGAGCAGATCGAGAATATCCTTGCTCCAGAGAAAGGCGGCCAGCTGCTCCCTGTCCCCATTGGCAAGGATATGGCTCAACTCGTCATGTCCTGCGCGCTTGCCAATTTCAGCCACCAGCTCACGCGAAGGCGTCGATATCTCGAACATGTTCAGAAGCGCATCACCGATCGGTCGGTCGAGGCCGGTGACCTCGCCATCCGCACTCGCTCCAAAGCATTCGAGCAGAGCGGCGACCAGTTTCGGGTCGTTGAGGGGGACGACACCAAGGGCGTCCCCGGCCTCATATTCAAGGCCGCTTGCCCCAAGATCAAATTCGTAATGGCGAATCTCCTTGGACGAGGCCGGGCCGGAAAGAAGGCGATTGACGCTCACCCGTGACGAATAAGGGTTCTTGCGACCCCAGCCCTGTTTTGCCCGCGCGGGCGGCTCGGCGACCACAGGTGTGATCGCGGCGGCATTGTCACCACCGATGGCGAGGGCAAGCGGCAGCGTCTCGCCGATCCAGGCGGCAGCCGCATCCTCGAAATCGATATCGCAGTCGATACGCGTCTTCATGCGCCTGCCGCCGAGCTGTTCGAAACGCGTATCGATAAGCTTGCCCGCCTGGCAGAAGCCGTCATAACCGGTATCGCCGAGTGCAAGAACGGCGAAACTCATCTCATCCAGTCGTGGCGCGCCATCGGCGGCAAGCGACTCCCAGAACAGCTGGGCATTGTCAGGCATCTCGCCTTCACCGTAGGTCGAGGTGACAACGATGACACGCTTCATGGAGCCGAGACTGTCCATGGAAACGTCGTCCAGCGCCGTCACAACCGGCTGCATGCCCTGCGTGCGGGCAGCGGCGGCGATATCCATCGCCAATGCCTCGGCGTTGCCGGTCTGGGTGCCGACAAGGATGTTCAGCAGGCTGGCCGTCGCCTTGGGGGCAGCAGAGGCCACCGATGTCTCGAGGCCGATGGCGGTGCGGGAGTGCAGCCCGGCCAGAAAACCGGCGAGCCAAGCGCGCTGGTCGCCATTAAACGGCGCATCCTGTGGAATGTAAGGTATCTTCATCATGCTGCCCTGTTCTGGCTGGATGCGGTGGCAAGGTCCGGGATGGCGCGAGCGGCGAAAAGCTCCTCGAAGCCCGGCAGGCGGCCGATCTTCTCGATGTTTTTCCGGTTCTGCTGAATGATCCAGCCATAGGTGCCGGGGCTGTCCACCGACCAGATGTTCCGGCGCGCCAGCGCCTGCTTGTAATCGTCTAGCCGCTTGGCCGCGATCATCACCGCAAGCTGTTCGTCGCTATGGTCGGAAAGTGCTTCGCGGGCATATTTCAGCAGGCGCTGCATCAGCGCATAATCTTCCGTGAGGATGAGATTACGCACGGCTTTTTCTATTGTCGGGTCGGAAGGGCCAGATGCCATCGGCAAACGTTGCAGGGCGATGGCCTGCGCCATGCTCAACACGGTGTAGTTATTGAGAAGCGCATACATGTCTTCCGTATCCGTCTCGCCATAACCCGGCACTGTTCCGTTCAAGACAGCCTTACGGTCGCGATAAGCGAGCTTGAACTTACGTAGTTGATGGGCGGCAAGTGCCGAGGCTAGTTCCTCCAGCAGCTCCTTGCGGGGCTTGGCTTTGAGGATCTCATCGCTGTCCTGATAAAGCAGCAGGGCGCGCGGCATGCCATAGACGAAATTATGCTGCTCACTCTCCCAGTTTTCCAGAAGCCACGCCGCCTTGGCCGAGCCGGTCTCTGCGACATGCAGACTCAGAAGCTGATGGACTGCCTGATTGTGGATTGCTGCCTGTTCATCCTCACCGGTGATCGAGCCGAGCAGGATGGAATCATGGCTGACCTTCTTCGGCAGATCGCCATAGGGATCATACTGATAGACGAAGCCGCCGCTCATGCCGTTGCCAAAACCCTTGCCGAAACTGCCAAGGTTGAGAACAGCACCATTGGTCATATATTCGCAGGCGAAATCGCCAACGCCTTCGACCACGGCGGTGGCGCCAGAATTACGCACCGCAAAACGGTCGCCCGCCTGTCCTTCCACGAAGGTGCGGCCGCCGGTGGCGCCGAACAGCGCGAAATTACCGACCAGCACATTGCCGCCCGCCTCTTGCGAACCGCCGCCGGGGGAGCGCACGACGATGGTGCCGCCGCAGGCGCTTTTGCCGACACCGTCATTGCAGGTGCCGGTATGCACCATGACCATGCCGTCATTGCAGAAAGCGCCGAAGGACTGACCAGCCGAACCTGACGTATCGATGCGCACCGAACCCGCTTCCAGAAAACGGCGGCCACGGCCATCCCGCTTGACGGCCGGAAGCGCGTCCAGCTGCTCATCGGAAAGTTCGTGGTTCAACATGCGTTCGATATCGACGGCGAGCTGGCCGCCGACGCTCTTGTTGCAATTGTTGAGGAAACGATTGCCGCCAAGCTCGATGTTCTCGCGCTTGCTGTCGACCAGCGCCGAACGCACGAGATCGATGAAGGCATCGTCGAGTGCGAAGTCCTTTTCCATATAGACCGGGCTGTTGATCTTCACCTCGTCGACCACGGCAAGCATTGCCCGGAGGTCAAGCTGGCCGACGCTTGCCGGATGATCGAGGAGGTGAAGAAGGTCGGAACGACCACGGGCTTCCCGCAGCGAGGCAACTCCAAGCCCTGCCAAAATCTCGCGCGTTTCATGGGCGATGTTCATGAGATACTGCGCCAGCGCCCGCGGATCGCCGTTGAAGGCTTCCTGATTGGTGGTGAGACCGGCCGGGCACTTGATGTTGCAGTTCTTCGCCATGACGCATTTCAGCATCATCAGCGCCGTGGTGCCGAATTCGAAGCTGTCGCCGCCGAGAAGGGCTGATTTCACCACGTCGCTCGCCGTCTGGTGTGCGCCGGAACAACGCAGCAGCACCTTGGCGCGCAGACCGGTGGCGCATAGCGCCTGATGCACCTCGGCAATGCCGATTTCCGCCGCACGGCCGGTATATTTGAGGCTGGTAACGGCCGCAGCACCAGTGCCGCCGGTATTGCCGGCAACGTTGATGACATCCGCACCCGCCTTGGCGACGCCGACCGCAATCGTGCCGATGCCTTCCGACGATACGAGCTTGACGATGACACGCACACGCGCCGCCTTGGCGTCGTGGATAAGCTGCGCCAGGTCCTCGATCGAATAGGTATCATGATGCGGTGGCGGCGAGACCAGCTCGACGCCCGGCGTGCCACCGCGCGCCGCCGCGATCTCAACCGTCACCTTGGGAGATGGCAGCTGCCCGCCCTCGCCCGGCTTTGCGCCCTGGCCGATCTTGATCTCGATCTCTTCCAGCATTGGATCGGCAAGATAACCGGCCCAGACACCGAAGCGGCCGGAGGCGAACTGCTTGATGCGCGAGGCACGGATGGTGCCGTAACGGGAGATATGCTCGCCGCCCTCGCCCGAATTGGACATGCCGCCAACCATGTTGGTGCCGTGGGCCACCGCCTCATGCGCAGCAGCAACCAGCGCGCCGTGGCTCATGGCACCCGATGCGAGGGTCTTGGTGATCTCGCTTGCCTTTTGCACGGTCTCAAGCGGAATACTCTCCGGTGCGGTGCGGATAAGCGACAGATAGGCGGAGGCCTCACCCTTTGCCTGAACCATGAGTGCGCCACCTTCCAGCCAATGGCCGGCGATGTCGTCGCCGAAGCGGTCGAGCAGCGACTGGCCGAGTGCGGCGAGGCGGGCAAGTTCATGACCCTGTGAGCCGATCAGCTGTAGCCGGAACGCGCCGTCTCCTACCTCTTCGCAGCGCAATCCGCGCACCATGAAGCTGTTATTGCCCTGCCGGGAAAACCGCCCCATTTCCCGGCGGAATTCTTCGGCCGAACCGGCAAAGGTCACATCGGCCGGCAGTTCCAGAACATCACGCAGGGCGGCCGGGCGGCGCGCTCTTTCTTCAGCCATCATGCGGGCAAAGGAGCGGTAACCGGGCGTCACCTCGAATGCGTCGATGGCCTCCGGGGTCAGCCGGTCGAAGCTGTTGTGATAATAGGCAGCGTCGCTGAGACCGAAGGCATCTTCCAGCCGGTTAAGCGGCAGGAGGCGCAGCGCCTCCTCGTTTTCGGTTCCCTTGTCGAAACCGATCTTCTCCTCTGTCATATCAACGAAGCCGCGAACCGCCGTGGTGCCATAAGAATGGCCGGCGCCTTCAGCGCGCTCCTTGAAGAGACCGAGGAGCGGAATGTCGTTTTCACCCTTCACCGACAATGCTTTTCGATGCCAGTCGGCCACCGCCTGCGCGATAACGGCGAAGGTGACGCCGCCGACGGGGGTCTTCACATTGGGGAAATAACGCTTCAGGACGGGATCGCTGGTATCGAGGAAATTCGGCTCGAAGAACTCACCGCCAATGTAGCTTTCCGCCGTGCATAGGCCGACTTTGCCCATGGTCTTCATCAGCGACTTTTCAGCCGCCTTGGCGAAGCGCTTGAACGCCTTGTCGGCCTCGGCACCGAATTTCTCTTCCGCACGGAACTGCACGCCGAGCGGATAGACCGCGGAAGCACCGAAACCGAGGCCGGCTGCGATATGATGGGAGGACGAAAACTGCCCGCTTTCGACGATCAGGGAAACGCGCAGCCGCAGACCTTCCTCGATCAGCCGCTGATTGATGGCGGAAACGACCATGATCATCGGCAAGGCCGCGCGGCCCGCCGAGACATGCCGGTCGGTGATGACGGCAATCCCGCCCTGCTCGGCTGCGAAAGCCGCAACCTCATCGCAAAGGCCGTCGATCGCCTGCCGGAGGGCCGCTTCATTGGCGTCAGCAGCATCGAAGACTGGCGTATAGAGCATTTCGAAACGACGAACGGGTGTCTCGGGCTGCTCGCGAATGCGCAGCATATCAAGGTGGGTAAGGATCGGGGAGCGAACGACGATCTGGCGGGCCTTGGCCGCACCGCTGTTCGGCTTTGCGCCCAACGCCACCCGTAGCGTCATACCATCGGCCTCACGAATGCTGTCGAGCGGCGGATTGGTGACCTGCGCGAAACGCTGCGAGAAATATTTGGCCACCCCGCCTTCCTGATCGGAAAGCGCATTGATGGCATTTCCATAACCCATGGCCGAGATTTTTTCCGCACCGGAGGCCAGCATCGGGTCCATCAGGAACTTGAAGCTTTCCTGATTGTGCGAATAGGCGACATAACGCTGATGCCGTTCCAGATCACCATTGTAGCGAAGCGGCGAACCCTGCTTGTCGGCCGGCACCTCTGGCAGATCACCAAGCATCACGCGCGCTTCAGATAGCAGCGACGAATAGTCCCGCTGGGAGGCCAGAAGCTCCAGCGCCTCGACGGTTGAAAAGGCACGACGCTCGGCGTGGTCGTAATAAAGCATGCCGCCCGCTTCAATGCGGCCACGGCGGATGACACTTTCCGCCGGGAAGGCGATCTGCCCCGCCTCAGACATGACACAGAGATAGTCCTCCGTCTCGACGGTGCGCAGCGGGCGCAGGCCAAGGCGGTCGAGGCGTGCACCAATGATCGTGCCGTCGCCGAAGATCAGCGCGGCCGGGCCGTCGTTCTTTTCCTCATAGAGCGAGAAATATTCCAGCATCGCCTTCACGCCGGGCGAGAGCGTGTCGTCGTTTTCCCAGGCCGGCGGCATCATCGAGACCACGGCGGTGACGAGGTCGAGACCATCCTCCATCACCCGCGCCTGCAATGTCTGGTCCAGACGGCAGCTATCCGACTGGCCCTTGGGCCTGACGATGCTGGCATTCTTCGCCAGCGCCACGGCCGCTTCCGATAGCCGGTTTTTCTTGTCGGTGTTGAGTTCGCCATTATGCGCCATCAGGCGGAAGGGCTGCGCCATGGAGGGGTGCGGATCGGTATTGGTGGAGAAGCGCGTGTGGAAATACATCGTATGCACTTCATGGCGCGGATCTGTCAGATCGCAGAAATAGGGCATGACCTCCTGGGAGTTCAGACGCCCCTTGAGCACCTGCGTGCGCGCGCTGAGCGACAGCGGGTAAAAACCGGCAAGCTCCGGCACGGTGTAAGCGAGCGCTTCGATGGCCAGCAGCGCCTTGTGGATGCGCCAGTCGAACTCAGCAAGCGTCGCGCATTCCGCTGGTGCCGAAAAGACCCATTGGCGGATCGGTAACTGGTAGGGGATTGCGGCGGGACGGATGGCCGCATCATTCACCGGCACATCGCGCACCAGCAGAACCGAAAAGCCCTGCTCTTTCAGAGCGCTGCCGATGATACCGACGGCCTCACCGTGGAAAGCCTGATTCTGCGGCAGGAAAAAATTGCCGACACCGAACCGGCCGGCCTTGAGGGAACCTTGTCCCGTCAACTCACGAAAAAAGGAGAGCGACAGGTCCAGGGACACGCCCGCGCCATCACCAACACCTTCCGCCGACATGCCGCCGCGATGCGGCACGGCACAGAGCGCCTCATGGCCGCGCTTCAGCACATCATGCGTCTGCACGCCATCCTTGCGGGTGATGAAACCGACGCCACAGCTGCTTTTTTCAAAAGCCGCATCATAAAGGCCGAATTTTTGCTCCGTCACACTCAAGGCACTCTCCTCTCGTTGCGCATTTCGCGCGGCATCACCCTCTTTTCCCGAAACCCGGCGCGTCAGCCGGCACTCTGCGGGCGGAGCCGCAGGCGACCTGGCTGCTCCTCTTTTTTCTGCTATCGGCGTTTAATGGCGCGAACGGTCGTTTTGCGGCCGGCAAACGGCGTGGCGGCAATGGCCGCTTTTTCGCAAATAATGATCGTCGTCGTTCGCATCGCGTTCCCTGGTGGCCGGTATTTCCGGCAATGAGACACACTGAATTATGTCAGTATTGCTTACATAATATTTCATGATGGACCGAGTCAAGATTAAAATCGGCCTCGCGCAATAAAAAAACAAAAACGCCGCGAAATCCGACAGGATTCCGCGGCGCGATGGCTGCAGCGATTGTTAAATTGCCCAGATCAGTCCGAGGGCATTTCCAGCGTTCGGCTGAACCAGAGGGCAACCAGCGTACAGAGGGCGCCTGACATCAGGTAAATTCCGACGGCAAACAGTCCAAATTTGGACGAAAATCCGAGTGCGACGAGCGGTGCGAAACCGGCGCCGATCAACCAGGAAATATCCGAGGTCAGCGACGCGCCGGTATAGCGATATTCACGGCTGAAACGGGATGCGAGCGCGCCGCCCGCCTGGCCGAAAGACAGACCAAGCAGCGAGAAGCCGATCAGAACGAAGAGATAGCGGCCAATATCGCCTGAAGCGAGAAGGACCGGTGCAACAAGGCTGAATAGACCAATGAGCACAGCCGCAATGGCCAGAAGCTTCCGCCTGCCGATCCTGTCGGCCAGAATGCCGGACACCACGATCATGCCGCCGGCGATGATGGCGCTGACGAATTGCACGAACAGGAAGTCCGAGACGCGCTGGGTGGTATTGAGGGAAACCCAGCTCAGCGGGAATACCGTGACGAGGTGAAACAGTGCGAAGCTTGCCAGCGGCACGAAGGCACCCGTGACGACGACCGGGAACTGTGAGCGCAGCATCTTGAACATCGGACGCGGTTCCAGCTCATGCTGCTCCAGCATGGCCTGGAATTCCGGCGTGACGATCATGCGCAGGCGGGCAAAGAGCGCGAGAACATTGAGCGCCAGCGCCACGAAGAAGGGGAAACGCCAGCCCCAGGCGAGGAATTCCGCATTGGAAAGCTGCGTGACGAAAACGATGAAAAAGGCGCTTGCGAGACCGAAGCCCATGGCCGCACCGATCTGCGGCATCATGGCGTACCAGCCGCGCTGTTTCTGCGGTGCATTCATGGCAAGCAGCGAGACGAGACCATCCCAGGCACCGCCGAGACCGAGACCCTGGCCGATGCGGAACACTGCCAGAAGACAGGGAGCAAGCATGCCGGCTTCCGCATAGGACGGAAGGAAACTGATCGCCATCGTGGAGCCACAGAGCGTGAACAGTGCCGCCATCAGCTTGACGGCACGACCGAACTTGCGGTCGATCTGGAGGAAGATCAGCGAGCCGATCGGCCTTGCGATAAAGGCCAGAGAGAATACCGCGAACGAATAAAGCGTAGCCGTCAGCGGATCGACGAAAGAAAAGAAGACGTGCGGAAAAACGAGAGCGGAGGCGATGGCGTAGATGAAAAAGTCGAAAAACTCCGTCATTCTGGCAAGAATGACCGCAATCGTGATGCGATCCGGATCGACCTTGACCGGATCTGTTCCATGACCATTGGCTTCCGGCGCCTGCCCAAATGATGGAGCAGCATTGCTATAACTCATAATATCCCTCCTGCGTCATGGTCGAACCATTCCCTGTAACGCTCGGGCTCCTCTTCCGTTGCGTTACGATGCGACGGATTGTCACACGCACCCTCCGTAACGTCAATTGAAGTTTGATAAGAAAGGCTTGCCCCGCAAGCTCGCTATGCGATAATGCAGCCGCTCCGCCTTCAAACGCAGCTCTGCCCGCACATGGTGCATCGCGAAGGTTTCGCTGCACCGCGACAATATACCTCATTCTAAAAATGATGTTCGGCAATTATTCGCGGCATAATCCAAACTGTACGAGTTCAGAGAACGTGCGCATGATCAAAAAAATCCCATCCGCCCTTCTGGCTATTCCGGTACTGCTGCTGCTCAGCGGCTGTAACCTCGTGGTCATGAATCCCTCGGGCGACGTCGCCATCCAGCAGCGCGATCTCATCATCACGTCCACGGTTCTGATGCTGCTGATCATCGTCCCGGTCATCGTGCTGACGCTGTTTTTCGCGTGGAAATATCGCGAGTCGGCAAAAGCCGAGGATTACGACCCCGAATGGCACCACTCCACGCGCCTTGAAATGGTGATCTGGTCGGCCCCCGTCGCGATCATCCTCATGCTCGGCACCGTAACCTGGATTTCCACCCACCGTCTCGACCCCTACCGTCCGCTGGAGCGCATCGACGAAAACCGCCAGGTCACCGCCGATATCAAGCCGATCACGGTGGAAGTGGTGGCCATGGACTGGAAATGGCTGTTCTTCTACCCAGAACTCGGTATCGGCAGCGTCAACGAATTCGCCGCTCCGGTCGATGTTCCGATCAACTTCAAGATCACCGGCACGACCGCGATGAACTCCTTCTTCGTTCCCGCACTCGCCGGCCAGATCTACGCCATGGGCGGCATGCAGACCAAGCTGCACGCCGTCATCAACAAGGAAGGCGTTTATGACGGCTTCTCGGCCAACTTCTCCGGCCCCGGCTTCTCCCACATGCGCTTCAAGTTCCATGGTCTGAGCCAGCAGGGCTTCGATGAGTGGGTTGCCAAGGCGAAAGAAGGCGGCAAGGGCTTCGGCCGACAGGAATATCTGGAATTCGCCAAGCCTTCGGAGCGCGAGCCGGTGCAATATTTTGCCTCGGTCGATCCGGAACTTTACAGCGCCATCCTCAACCGCTGTGTCGAACCCAACAAGCTATGCATGCGCGACATGATGCATATCGACGCCAAGGGCGGCGGCGGCAAGGAAGGCATCGACATCACCAAGGCGCTGAACTCCGTCGTCTGCACACCGCTTGCGCCTTACGGCGTCGCCAGCGGTCCCCAATCCACTCCGGCTGCGATCAAAGGTCAGACTTTCGAGCCTGCAGCGCTGCCGGAAACCAAACAAGTCGCTGGCTGACGATACGTCCCGGCATTCTTCGGCGCGGCCTGGCTGCGCCGACCTTACGTCTTAGAATCGCAAGAGGCTGAAAATGATCGTCAATTCCGATCAAACGTCGTTCCTGTTCGGGAAGCTGACATGGGAGTCCATCCCGCTTCACGAGCCCATTCTTGTCGCCACCTTCGCGGCCGTGGCGCTGGGCGGCATCGCCGTCGTTGGCGCCCTCACCTATTTCCGGCTGTGGGGTTATCTCTGGAACGAATGGTTCACGAGCATCGATCACAAGAAGATCGGTATCATGTACATCATTCTGGCGCTGGTCATGCTGTTGCGCGGCTTTGCCGACGCCATCATGATGCGTGTCCAGCAGGCGATCGCCTCCGGCGGCTCGGAAGGTTATCTTCCGCCACACCATTACGACCAGATTTTCACGGCCCATGGCGTCATCATGATCTTCTTCATGGCCATGCCGATGATCACCGGTCTGATGAACTTCGTCGTGCCGCTGCAGATCGGCGCCCGCGACGTTTCGTTCCCCTTCCTCAACAACTTCTCCTTCTGGATGACCACGGCCGGCGCCGTCATCACCATGATCTCGCTGTTCGTGGGTGAATATGCGCAGACCGGCTGGCTCGCCTATCCGCCGCTTTCCGGCATCGATGGCAGTCCGGGCGTCGGGGTGGATTATTATATCTGGGGTCTGCAGATCGCCGGTGTGGGAACGACACTCTCAGGCATCAACCTGATCGTGACGATCATCAAGATGCGCGCGCCTGGCATGACCATGATGCGCCTGCCGATCTTCGTCTGGACATCGCTGTGTTCGAACATCCTGATCGTGGCTTCGTTCCCGATCCTGACCGGCACGCTCGCGCTTCTCACCCTCGACCGTTACGTTGGCACAAATTTCTTCACCAACGATCTCGGCGGCAACCCGATGATGTACGTCAACCTCATCTGGATCTGGGGCCATCCCGAAGTTTATATTCTGGTGCTGCCGGCATTCGGCGTCTTCTCGGAAATCGTTGCGACGTTCTCCCGCAAGCGTCTCTTCGGTTATGCCTCGATGGTTTATGCAACGGGTGTCATCACCATCCTTGCCTACATCGTTTGGCTGCACCACTTCTTCACCATGGGTTCCGGCGCGAGCGTCAACGCTTTCTTCGGCATCACCACGATGATTATCTCGATCCCGACGGGCGCGAAAATCTTCAACTGGCTCTTCACCATGTACAAGGGCCGCATCAATTTCGACGTTCCGATGCTCTGGACGATCGGATTCATGATCACCTTCGTCATCGGCGGCATGACCGGCGTTCTTCTTGCCGTTCCGCCAGCGGATTTCGTGCTGCACAACTCGCTGTTCCTGATCGCCCACTTCCACAACACCATCATCGGTGGCGTGGTGTTCGGTGTGCTTGCAGGTATCGTCTACTGGTTCCCGAAGGCCTTCGGTTACCGTCTCGATCCGTTCTGGGGCAAGCTGTCCTTCTGGTTCTGGTTCATAGGCTTCTACTTCGCCTTCATGCCGCTCTATATTCTCGGCCTGATGGGGATTACCCGCCGTATCAGCCAGTTCGAGGACAATTCGCTGCAGATCTGGTTCCTGATCGCCGCCTTCGGCGCCTTCCTGATCGCACTCGGCATCGCCTCCTTCGTCATCCAGCTCATTGTCAGCTACCTGAAGCGCGATCAGCTGCGCGACGTGACGGGCGACCCCTATAATGGCCGCACGCTGGAATGGTCGACGTCGTCGCCACCGCCCGCCTACAACTTCGCCTTCACGCCCGTCATTCATGACGTGGATGCCTGGGCGGACATGAAGAAGCGTGGCTACGACCGTCCGCAGGAAGGGTTCATCCCGATCCATATGCCGAAAAATACCGGCGCGGGCGTCATCATCAGCGCCATCAGCGTCGTCCTCGGCTTCGCCCTGGTGTGGCATATCTGGTGGCTTGCGGCTCTTTCGATGCTCGCCATCATCGCAGTCTCGATTGCCCACACCTTCAACTACAACCGCGAATACTACATTCCGGCTTCGGACGTTTCGACCGTCGAGGCTGAGCGTACAAAGCTGCTTGCGGAACAGGCGTAACGAATATGGCTCATGCACCTGCACAAAGCGCCGCCGGCGCTGAACCACCGGTCTTCTACCTGAAGGAAGACCACCACCCGGAGAACGGCACGTCGCTGGGCTTCTGGCTTTATCTGATGAGCGACTGCCTCATCTTCGCGACGCTGTTTGCCACCTATGCCGTTGTCGGCCGCAACTACGCGGCCGGCCCTTCGGGTGCGGACCTTTTTGACCTGAAGCTGGTCGCCATCAATACCGGCTTCCTGCTCTTCTCCTCCATCACCTATGGCTTTGCCATGCTGGAAATGGAAAAGAAGAAGGTGAAAACGACGCTGATATGGCTCGGTGTAACCGGCCTCTTCGGTCTCGCCTTCCTTGCGGTCGAAATCTACGAGTTCCATCACCTGATCGCGGAAGGCGCCGGCCCACAGCGTTCGGCCTTCCTTTCGGCCTTCTTCGCGCTGGTCGGCACGCACGGTCTGCACGTCACCTTCGGCGTCATCTGGCTCGTCACGCTGATGGTCCAGGTCGGCAAACACGGCCTCATCCCGGCAAACAAGCGTCGCCTGATGTGCCTGTCGATGTTCTGGCACTTCCTTGACGTCATCTGGATCGGCGTCTTCTCCTTCGTTTATCTCATGGGAGTTCTTTGATGAGTTCCGAAGCACACGCACATCACGACGCGCATGGCGACGACCATCACCATGATGGCGCAAGCCATGGCACGTTCAAAAGCTACATGATCGGCTTTGTCCTGTCGGTCATTCTGACGGCGATCCCCTTCTGGCTGGTCATGGGCGACGTTCTGGAAAACAAGACGCTGCTGGTCATCGCGATCATGGGTCTCGGCGTCATCCAGATCTTCGTGCACATGATCTACTTCCTGCACATGGACACCAAGTCCGAGGGCGGCTGGACCTTCATGGCGCTGATCTTCACCGTTGTGGTGCTGCTGATCACGCTCTCGGGTTCGCTCTGGGTCATGTACAACATGAACAAGAACATGATGCCGCTGCACATCGAAGATGTGAAAAACCTGCCCTGAGCAGCCATAAATCAACGGCCTGCCGGACCTCCGGCAGGCCGCTCCGCGCCAACACATAACCCCATGAATCCTGGCGCGATTTATGGGGTTATTTGCTGGAGGAAGCGCATGCGGGAGCCAAGTGCCCGCCGCAGCAGACGATCCTGCTGCCAGAGGCGCTTCGCAAGGACCATGAGATGAGCGAAATCGCACCCCAAAACCGGCGTATCCGCCCTGCGGCAATCGTCGTCCTGTTTTTGACCATTATCCTGACGGGCTGCCTGCTGGCGCTTGGAACATGGCAGGTCCAGCGCCTGTTCTGGAAGCTGGATTTGATTGAGCGTGTCGAGGCCCGCGCCCATGCCGCGCCTGTCGATGCGCCTGCCGCAGGTGAATGGCCGGCCCTCACCGATCCCGCTGATTATGAATATCGCCGTGTGAAACTGTCCGGTACCCTGCTCAACGACAAGGAGGTTCAGGTCTACACGGTCACGGATCTCGGCCCCGGCTACTGGGTCATGACACCGCTGCGGCGGGACGATGGCTCAAGCGTGATCGTCAATCGCGGCTTCGTACTCTCCGACAAACGCGATCCGTCTACCCGCCGCGAAGGGGAAGTGGCCGGAAACGTCGAGATCGTCGGGCTGATGCGCGCGCCGGAAACCGGCGGACTTTTCCTTCGAACCAACGATCCGGCCAATGGCCGCTGGTATTCCCGCAACATTCCCCAGATCACGCAGGCATCCGGCCTCTCCAACGTGGCGCCGTTTTACGTCGATGCGGATGCGACGTCCAATCCGGGTGGCCTGCCGGTTGGCGGCAAAACCATGCTCACCTTCCCCAACAGCCACCTCTCCTATGCCGTCACCTGGTATATTCTCGCGGCCATGGTGGTTGCGGCCGGCTGGTACGTGCTGCGCAACCTCAACACACCGAAATCGAAACAGGATGCTGATTGAACCGCTGGTTTTACCGGATGGTTCATAAAAGCGCTTCCTTCTTCACGTTTTGCTGATCTATAACGACAGTTCGGCCTGACATTGCCCGTCGGCGCATTTTGTTTCGGTGAGTTATGGCAAGAGCATTTCTTCTCGTTCTGGATTCCTTCGGTGTCGGCGGTGCACCTGACGCAGAGCACTATGGTGATCTTGGCGCGAATACCCTCGGCCACATCGCCGAGTTTTGTGCCGCAGGTGCTGCCGACAGGCCGGGGCTTCGATCCGGCCCGCTGAAGCTGCCGAACATGTGCTCGCTTGGCCTTCTGGAGATCGCGCGCCAGGCAAGTGGCGATATTCCCGCCGGCATGGAGCCGCCGGAACGTATTTTCGGCCTGCATGGCTCAGCCAGCGAAGTTTCAAAAGGCAAGGATACGCCATCCGGCCACTGGGAAATCGCCGGAACGCCTGTCACCTTCGACTGGGGTTATTTCCCGACGGAGGGCGACGCCTTTTCCCCGGAGCTGGTGGAGGCCATCTGCAAAGAGGCGGATATTCCCGGCATTCTTGGCAATTGCCATGCGTCCGGCACTGACATCATCGCGCAATTCGGCGAAGAACATATCAGGAGCGGCAAACCGATCTGCTACACCTCTTCCGATTCCGTGTTCCAGATCGCCGCGCATGAAAGCCATTTCGGGCTGGCCAGGCTGATCGCGCTCTGCGAGACGGTGCGCAAACTGCTTGATCCCTTGAATATCGGCCGCGTTATCGCCCGTCCTTTCATCGGCGAGACGGTCGCCACCTTCGAACGTACCGGCAACCGCCGCGACTTTTCCGTGCCGCCGCCCGAACCGACGCTTCTCGACCGGCTGGTGGAGGCGGAGCGCAAAGTGCACGCCGTCGGCAAGATCGGCGATATCTATGCCCATCAGGGTATCTCACGCGTCATCAAGGCAAATGGCAACGCAGCCCTGATGGATGCGACACTGCAGGCCATCGACGAGGCCGAAAATGGCGATCTCGTCTTTACCAATTTCGTCGATTTCGACATGCTTTATGGCCACCGTCGTGACGTTGCCGGTTATGCGGCTGCGCTTGAGGCTTTCGATGCGCGCATCCCGGAAATTCATCGCAAGATGAAGCCGGGAGACATCGCCATTCTTACCGCCGACCATGGTTGCGACCCCACCTGGCGTGGCACCGACCATACACGCGAACGGGTGCCAATCATGGCATTCGGGCCGGGCATCCGCTCTCGTGATGTCGGAATTCGTTCAAGCTACGCCGATATCGGCGAAAGCATCGCCCATCATCTTGGTATCGAGGCCGGTTCACACGGCAGGAGCTTCATTTGACATCGCATTTGCTGAAAGCAGAAATCCACTGCCACATCGAAGGTGCGGCACCGCCTGCCCTCGTCGCAAAACAGGCAGAGAAATACGGCATAGACACCAGCGGTTTCCTGCGTGACGGCCAATATGTCTGGTCGGATTTTGCCGAGTTCATCCAGTGCTACGATGCGGTGGCGCAGGTGTTCAAGACGGATGAGGACTATGCGGTTCTGACCGAAACCTATCTGACCGAACTGGCGCAGGCCAACACGATCTATAGCGAGCTGATCATTTCGCCCGACCATGGCGACCGTATCGGACTTGGCGCTGACGCTTATCTCGCCGGTATCGCCGAAGGCATCCGGATCGCGAAGGAAAAAACCGGCATCGAGACCCGTATCCTCGTTACCGGCGAACGGCATTTCGGCCCGGAACGGGTGATCGCGGCGGCCGAATATGCGGCACGTGCCCGGCATCCGCTGGTGACCGGTTTCAACATGGCCGGCGAGGAACGCATGGGCCGGGTTGCCGATTATGCGCGCGCCTTCGATATTGCCCGCGATGCGGGTCTCGGACTGACCATCCACGCCGGCGAGGTCTGCGGACCGGAAAGCGTTGCCGATGCACTCGATCTCATCAAACCAGCACGCATCGGCCATGGCGTGCGCGCCATCGAAGATGCCGGTCTCGTCTCCCGGCTTGTCGAGACGGGAACGGTTCTGGAAGTCTGCCCCGGATCGAATATCGCACTCAAAGTTTATCCGGATTTTGCCAGCCATCCGCTGAAGGCGTTGCGCGATGCCGGGGTGCGGGTCTGCATCAATTCCGACGATCCGCCATTCTTCTTCACCTCGCTTGCCCGGGAATATGAGCTGGCCGCCGGCGCGTTCGGCTTCAGCGACACCGAGATCAACGGCATGACCCGTACCGCATTGGAATACGCCTTCGTGGACGAGGCGACGCGCGAGCAGCTGCTTGCGAGACTGGATCGCGTCCGAGACGACGGTTGACGGGGTAAAACCGCGAAGAAGGCTTGCGAAAAGCCCGCTTTCGGTGAATGACAGGGGCACAAGATCAAAAAGGAAGGCCAGTTTCATGGACGGCGTCACAGTCATTGAACATCCGCTGGTGCGGCACAAACTCACCATCATGCGCAAGAAGGAAACTTCCACGGCCGGCTTCCGTCGCCTGCTGAGGGAAATTTCGACGCTGCTTTGCTATGAAGTGACGCGCGACCTTGAAATGACGATGGAAACCATCGACACGCCGCTCGAAACCATTCAGGCTCCGGTTCTGGAAGGTAAGAAACTGGTTTTCGCCTCCATCCTGCGCGCCGGCAACGGCCTTCTGGAAGGCATGCTCGAACTGGTGCCGTCGGCGCGCGTTGCCCATGTCGGCGTGTATCGTGACCATGATACGCTGGAGGCCGTCGAATATTATTTCAAGGCTCCCGAAAGCCTCGATGCCCGTCTGGTCATCGTTGTCGACCCGATGCTGGCAACCGGCAACTCCTCCATCGCCGCTGTCGAAAAGCTGAAAGAACGGGGTGCAAAGAACATCCGCTTCCTGTGTCTGCTGGCAGCACCGGAAGGCATCAAGAATTTCCGCGAGGCGCATCCCGATGTGCCGATCTATACCGCCGCAATCGACAGACATCTGAACGAGAAGGGTTATATCGTCCCCGGCCTCGGTGACGCTGGCGACCGTATGTACGGCACCAAATAACGCCGTTTATCTTCGCTTAACCGTTTGAGCCATTCGCCGCCCGATACGCGGCGAATGGCTTTTTCTTTTAAGATTTCAGCATGTTTTGCGCTTATCCTGTCCAGAAATAACCTTGGGCTTTGAGGAGCAACCACTTGCTGGCGCGCATGATTTTTCTGCTTATCGGTCTTTCGGTCAGCGCCACACAAATTCCGGCGTTGGTGGAGAAATTCCAGCAACGCCCTGAAACAGACGTCGAAAAGCCGGCGGCCGCACCCGAGGTCGCCAAGCCGCAAACGGCTTCGCTAGGTGGCATCAATCTGAAAGCAGATGCCCGCGGCCATTTCAACGCCACCTTCCGCATCAATGGCAAATCCTTCGACGGGCTTGTTGATACCGGCGCTTCGATGGTCGCGATCAACGAGACGATTGCGCGCCGGCTTGGTTACGGCGTCAACAGTCTAGATTACAAATATGCGATCTCGACAGCCAATGGCCAGACGATGGCGGCCTATGTGAAGCTCGACCGGGTGGAGATTGGTCCGATCCGCGTTCAGAATGTCGATGCCATGGTGCTGAAGGACAATGCGCTGAGCAACATGCTGATCGGCATGAGCTTTTTGAAACAACTGTCATCCTTCAAAGTCTCGGGCGGTGAAATGCGGCTGGTCAGGTGATCCGCTCGAGGATGGGATCAACGATTTCAGGTGCGTTGTCGGCGATCGCGTAACAGGCCGTTATCCTTTTGACGGCACGTTCCGCCTCATCCGTCGAAGCCGCATGGACAATGGCAATCGGCTCGCCCTTTTCCACCTTTACGCCAAGCGGCAGGATATCCGAAATACCGACCGCCGGATCGATGATGTCCGACGGCGTTCTCCTGCCCCCACCAAGTTCGACGACGACCATACCAAGATCACGCGTTTCGCAGGATGTTAGCCAGCCACTTCGCTCAGCCTGCACTGGAAGAACGACCGGCGCGGACGGCAGATAACGGGTCGGGTCTTCAACGAAATCCGAAGGTCCGCCCAGTGCTGAAACCATCCGCGCAAAGATTTCCATGGCCCGACCGGAAGACAGAGCGGCCGCGGCCAGCGCCTCGCCTTCCTCCAGCGTGGCAGCTTTTTGAGCCTGCACCAGCATTTCCGCGGCGAAGGACAAGACCACCTTCTCCAGACGGGTTCCAGCCTTGCGACCAGCCAGAAAATCCAGGCAATTGACGATTTCGACGGCATTGCCGGCTGCATCACCAAGTGGCTGGTTCATGTCGGTTATAAGCGCCGTCGTCGGAAGACCCGCACCATTCGCCACATCGACCAGCGCACGGGCCAGATTGCGGGCATCCTCCACGCTCTGCATGAAAGCACCGTTGCCGACCTTCACGTCGAGAACCAGCGTCTCAAGCCCGGCTGCAAGCTTCTTCGACAGGATGGAGGCGGTGATCAGCGGTACGGAATCAACCGTCGCGGTCACATCCCTGATAGCGTAAAGGCGTTTGTCGGCTGGGGCGAGATCGCCTGTCTGGCCGATGATGGCGCAGCCGACCGCCTTCACCGTTTGGCGGAACAAAGCCTCGTCCGGCATGACATTGTAACCCGGGATGGCTTCCAGCTTGTCAAGCGTGCCGCCGGTGTGGCCAAGGCCCCTGCCGGAAATCATCGGCACGGCGAGACCGCAGGCGGCAACGATGGGAGCGAGCATCAGGGAAACGTTGTCACCGACGCCACCGGTCGAGTGCTTATCTGCCACCGGCCTGCCAATATCGCTCCATGAGAGGACATCGCCACTATCGCGCATGGCGAGCGTCAGCGCCACCATCTCGTCGCGGTTCATGCCACGAAAAAACACCGCCATGGCAAAGGCGGCCGCCTGCCCTTCCGATATGCCATCTTTCGACAGCGCGCCGATGAAAGCGGCAATCTCCTGCGGCTCAAGAGACAGGCCATCGCGTTTGCGGCGGATGATTTCCTGCGGGATCAAGCTCAATACCCGCTGGCGGCCTTGGCCGGTTCGCCGCCGGCCAGCACGTTCAGCACATCGTCGAGAACGCCCGAAGCACCGAAGCGGAAAGTGGACGGCATGGCCCAGTTGGGTGCCATGATGGTTTCCGCCAGCCGCAGGTAAAGCGTCGCATCCTCCACCGTGCCGATGCCACCGGCAGGTTTGAAACCAACTTTCTGCCGGCTGTCGCGGATCGCCTGCAACATGATGTCTGCCGCCTCCAGCGTGGCATTGATGGCGACCTTGCCTGTGGAGGTCTTGATGAAGTCAGCGCCTTCGGCGATGGCGAGTTCGGAGGCGCGGCGGATCAGAGCCTTGTCCTTCAACTCGCCGGTTTCGAGAATGACCTTGAGCAGCACGGGTGCGACACAAGCCTTGCGCACGGCCGCTACCATTTCGCTAACCGCCGCTTCATCGCCTGCTATGAATTTACGATAGGGGATGACGAGGTCGATTTCATCGGCACCATCACGGATCGCTGCTTCCGTTTCCGCCACGACAGTCGCGACATCAAGATCACCCGAGGGAAAATTGACGACGGTGGCGATACGGATCGCGTGTTCTCTTCCGAATGCAGCGCGTGCCTGCGCCACGAAACGCGGCCAGATGCAGATGGCAGCAGTGTTGCCATAATCCGTATGCGCACGCTGGCACAAAGCGGCGATCTGCTGCGGCGTGCAGTCTTCCCTAAGATTGGTCAGGTCCAGCAAGGACAGAGTGAGGGCAGCCGCTTCGCGCGGACGCTGGAGTTCCATGGTCACGCTCCTCCTGAGATCATTTCCTTCAGAATGGCGGCAAGTCGTTTGCCGCCCACGGGAGCCATGTCCTTGGTTTCCTCATGGCTCAGTTCCGCGCCAGTCATGCCGGCGCCGTAATTGGTAATAACCGATGCGGCGGCAACGCGCATCCCGAAAAAGCGCGCGAGGATGACTTCCGGCACGGTGGACATGCCAACGGCATCCGCGCCGAGAAGCCGCGCCATGCGAATTTCCGCCGGCGTTTCGAAGCTTGGCCCGGAAAACCACATATAGACGCCGCCGAACAAAGGCACCGTCGCGCGGATCGCGGCGTTGCGCATTGCCAGCATCAGGTCCGGATCATAAGCCGTGGTCATGCCGACGAAGCGGCGGTCGCTTTCCTCGCCGATCAGCGGATTCATGCCGGAATAATTGATGTGATCGGTGATCTGCATGACGGAGCCGGGCGGCATATCCTGCCTCACCGAACCCGCCGAATTGGTGAGGATGAGCGATTGCACACCGAGACCGGCCAACGCCTCGATGACCGGGCGCATCGCCGCCGGATCGCCCTTTTCGTAGAAATGCACCCGACCGGACAGCATCATGACGGGCTCGCCGCCGAGATAACCGGCCACCAGCTCGCCCGCATGGCCGGAAACGCCACCGGCGGGAAACCCGGGAAGATCGGCATAGGGCACACGGATCGGGTCGCTGACTTCTTCCACCAGCGACCCCAGGCCAGAGCCGAGAACGATGGCGACGCGCGGCATCAGGCCGTTCAGGCGCTCCACCAGAATATCGATCAAGCCATCCGTCATCAGGGCAACTCGGTCTTGAAGACGGAGGGCAGAAGCTCTTCCATGGTCATGACCTTCTGGACGCCGGTTTCGTCGCAAAGATAGATCTTCGTCTGCGGTGTGGCGAATTCGGCAATCTTCTGGCGACAACCACCGCAGGGCGTGCAGAGCGGCAGCTTTTCGGCAAAGACAGCGACTTCGCTGATCTTCTTTGCCCCGCCCATGATCATGGCGCTGATGGCGGATGGTTCCGCGCACCAGCCCTGCGGGAAGGAGATGTTCTCGATATTGGCGCCCTTGTAGATTTTGCCGTCATCAGCACGGATCGCCGCGCCGACGGGAAACTTCGAATAGGGCGCATAAGCGAAGGCCATGGCCTCCACCGCCGCCTCGAACAGGGCATGGGATGTCGGGTCAGAAGACATGGGTTTAACGCTCCTTCGCATAGGCAACGCCACCGGCCTTGGGGGGCTTGGCAACGCCAATGAAACCGGCAAGCAGGATGCAGGTCAGGATATAGGGCATGGCCTGGAAAATCTGCACCGGCACCTCGCCGATGCCAGGCACGGATTTGCCCTGCATGAAATTGGCAAAGGCATCGAGAAAACCGAACAGCAGGCAGGCGAACATGACCGGCACCGGCTTCCATTTCGCGAAGATCAAGGCGGCAAGCGCGATATAACCCTTGCCGGCCGACATGTTGGCGATGAAGGCCGCCGATTGTGCTACGGCGAGATAGGCGCCCGAGAAACCGCAGAGGAAACCGGCGACGATAACCGCGCGGTAACGCATCCACGTCACCGAAATGCCCGCCGTATCGACAGCACCCGGATTTTCACCGACGGCGCGCAGGCGCAGGCCGAAACGGGTGCGATAAAGCACCCACCAGGAAAGTGGCACCGCCAGGAAGGCGAGATAGGTCAGGATATTGTTGCCGGAAATGACATTGGCATAGAGCGGGCCGATGAAGGGCACTTCGCGCATCGCATCCGCGCCGGGCAGGATGATTGGCGCAAAACGCCCCTCGCCGGGCAATTGCGGCGTGCGGCCACCTTGCCCAAACCATGCCTGGCCCAGAACTACCGTCAGGCCGGCGGCGATGAAGTTGAGCGCTACCCCTGAAACGATCTGGTTACCGCGATTGGTGATCACGGCAAAGCCATGGATCAGCGAGAACGCGATGGAGACGCCAATGCCGGCCAGAAGACCAGCCCACGGGTTTGCGGTAAGATAGGCGACACACGCGGAAGCAAAGGCCGCCGCCAGCATCTTGCCTTCAAGGCCGATATCGAACACGCCGGCGCGTTCGGAAAACAGCCCGGCCAGTGCGGTGAACAGAAGCGGGATGGTGAGACGGACGGTCGAGCCGAGAATGCTGACCAGCATATCGAAAAAATCCATGTCAGCTCACCCCTTTGCCAAACGCTGGTAGATGTGGACGATCGTCGGCCGGTACATATATTCCAGCGCGCCGGCGAACAGGATCACCAGACCCTGGATAACCACGATCATCTCGCGGGTAATGTTGGGCATCTCGAAGGAAAGGTCTGCGCCGCCCTGATAAAGAATACCAAACAGCAATGCCGAGAAAATGATGCCGAGCGGATGGCTTCGCCCCATCAGCGATACGGCGATGCCGACAAAGCCCGCACCGCCGACGAATTCCACCTGCAGGCGCGCTGAAGCGCCCATGACCGGGTTCAGCGCCATCATGCCCGCCAGACCGCCGGAAATGAGCATGGCGATGATGACGGTGCGTGCATAGGGAATGCCGGCATAAATGGCAGCGGAAGGGCTGACACCGAGCGTGCGCATCTCATAACCAAGCTTGGTGCGCCAGATCAGCACCCAGACGAGGAAACACATTACCAGAGCGATAAGGAAGGAGACGTTGAACGGCGCCGGCCCGAGCTTGAGGCCGAACCATGCCATCAGCCAGTCCAGCTTCGGCAATTGTCCACCGGGCAGGAAGGTGCGCGTTTCCGGCGCCATCTTGCCCGGTACGATCAGCACATTCACCAGCAGGTAAACCATCAAGGCCGCAGCGATGAAGTTGAACATGATGGTGGTGATGACGACGTGGCTGCCGCGTTTGGCCTGAAGCCAGGCCGGAATAAAGGCCCAGGCGGCACCAAAAACCGCAGCACCGATAACGGCGAAGGGCATCGTCACATACCATGGCACGTAACGGTCAAGTGCCAGCGCCACCAGCGCCGCACCCAGCCCGCCAATATAGGCCTGACCTTCGGAGCCGATGTTGAACAGGCCGGCATGAAAAGCCACGGCGACGGAGAGGCCGGTGAAGATGAAGCTCGTCGTATAAAACAGCGTGAAGCCGATGGCGTCGCCACGGCCGAGCGCGCCTTCAATCAGCAGGCGAAGTGCTGCCAGCGGATTTTCGCCGATGGACCAGACGACGAGCCCGGAAATCAGAAAGGCGGTGATGACGTTCAGCAATGGCAACAGGCCGTAGCTGATCCAGTTTGGTAGGGGTGCGGAAGCGGTGCTCATTCATGCCTCATGCGGCGATGCCGGCCATCATCAGGCCCAGCGTCTGTTCTTCGGCTTCCGCCGTTTTTTCTCCAACGACACGGCCGGCGAACATGACCATGATCCGGTCCGAAAGGGAGCGGATTTCATCGAGTTCGACCGAGACCAGCAAAATAGCCTTTCCGGCATCGCGCATTTCGATGATGCGGCGATGGATGAACTCGATGGCGCCGATATCCACGCCGCGTGTCGGCTGGCCGATGATTAGCATCTTCGGGTCGCGTTCGATTTCGCGGGCAACGACGATCTTCTGCTGATTGCCGCCGGAAAAATTGGCGGTCTTCAAATGCGGGTTCGGCGGGCGGATGTCATATTTCTCGATCTTTTCGACGGCATCCTTGCGGATGGCCTCGGGGTTCAGGAAAGGCCCCTTTCCGTAACGCTCGTCATGGTGATAACCGAGGATGGAGTTTTCATATTCCTCGAATTTCAGTACCAGCCCCATATGATGGCGGTCTTCCGGGATATGAGCCAGACCAAGTTTGCGCAGGATCGCCGGATCGGGACGATCCACCTTCTGGCCATTCACCCATATCTCGCCCGAAGAGGGCTTGCGTATGCCGGCGATGGCTTCCAGCAGTTCCGATTGACCATTGCCGGCGACCCCGGCGATGCCGACGATTTCACCGGCGCGGACATCCAGCGAGACATCGTCGACCATGGTGACGCCACGGCTGTCCTTGACGGTGAGATTACGGATGGAGAGAAGAACCTCGCCCGGCGTCGTCTCGCCCTTTTCCACCCGCAGCAGCACACGGCGGCCGACCATCAGTTCGGCCAGTTCCTCGACGCTGGTTTCGGAGGTCTTGCGGGTTGCCACCATTTCGCCGCGGCGCATGACGGAGACGGAGTCCGTGATCGCCATGATTTCGCGCAGCTTGTGGGTGATGAGGATGATGGTCTTGCCCTGCTCACGCAGAACACCGAGGATCTTGAAAAGGTGATCGGCCTCAGCCGGCGTCAGAACGCCGGTCGGCTCGTCGAGGATCAGGATTTCGGCACCACGATACATGGCTTTGAGGATTTCGACGCGCTGTTGCAGGCCAACAGGCAATTCTTCGATCACCGCATCCGGATCGACTTCCAGTCCGTAATCATCCTCGAGACGCTTCAGCTCCTTGCGCGCTCCGGCCCGGCCTTTGGCCAGCAATGCGCCGCCCTCCGCACCCAGCATGACGTTTTCCAGAACGGTGAAATTTTCCACCAGCATGAAATGCTGATGCACCATGCCGATACCGGCATTGATCGCGGCCTGACTGTCACGGATCGCAACAGGTGCGCCGTTTACCCTGACTTCACCGGCATCTGCCTGGTAAAAACCATAGAGGATCGACATCAAAGTCGATTTTCCGGCGCCATTTTCCCCGATGATGCCGTGGATCGTGCCCTTGGCAACGGTCAGATTGATATTCTTGTTGGCGTGAACGGCACCGAATTTCTTGTCGATGCCCACGAGCTCGATTGCAGGATCCATACTCAAACCTAACCTCTCCGAAGGCTGGATATGAAAAGGGCGCAAGATGAAAATTCATCATGCGCCCCAGTTACATATCATATCATTTCGGGCAGGAGTTGTCCGCCATATAGTCATGGACCTTGACGGTACCGGCAATGATGTCGGCCTTCGCCTTGTCCACGGCGGCAATCATCTCAGGCGTGATCAGGGCCTTGTTGTTGTCATCAAGCGCATAGGCCACGCCGTCTTCCTTGACGCCGAGCGCCACGATGCCGGGGGTGAACTTGTCATCCTTGGCATCCTTATAGGCGTTATAAACGGCCAGATCGACGCGCTTGACCATGGAGGTCAGGACGGAACCCGGATGCAGGTGGTTCTGGTTGGAATCGACGCCGATCGAGAACTTCTTGTTGTCGGCGGCGGTCTGCAGCACACCGATACCGGTCGCACCGGCTGCCGCATAGATTACGTCCGCACCCTGGTCGATCTGGTTCTTGGTGAGTTCGCCGCCGCGCACCGGATCGTTCCAGGCAGCACCCGTGGTGCCGGTCATGTTCTGGAAGACTTCGATCTTGTCATTGGCCGCCTTGGCGCCCTGGGCATAGCCACAGGCAAACTTACGGATCAGCGGAATATCCATGCCGCCGATGAAGCCGACCTTGCCGGTCTTGGAAGCCATGCCCGCCAGAAGACCGACGAGGTAGGAACCTTCATGCTCCTTGTAGACGACGGAGCGGACATTCGGCAGTTCGACAACGGAATCGACAATCACGAATTTGGTGTCGGGGAATTCGGCTGCAACCTTTTCCATGGCCGAAGTCCAGGCGAAGGACACGGCGATGACGGGGTTGAAGCCCTTGCTGGCGAAGTTGCGGATGGCCTGTTCGCCCTGCGTGTCGCTGGTCGGCTCAAAGTCACGGTACTCGATACCCGTTTCCGCCTTGAACTTTTCAGCGCCGGCCGCAGCGGCTTCGTTGAACGACTTGTCGAACTTACCGCCCGTGCCATAGACCAGCGCCGGCTTGACATCCGCAGCGAGCGCGGAAGCCGACATTGCGGCAAGCGCAAAAAGCGTCAGAAGGGATTTTTTCATTGTGCAGCCCTGTTGTTGCAATTGATATTATAAGGGTCCTCCCGCAATCCCGTTTGCCGGGAATGTCTGCGGAACCGCCAACCGTTATACCGGCTGTGCTTGCCTCATATCCTTGCATGGCTCAATGAAAAATTCATCCGGTTTTTTTGACCCGGTGGAAAAACTTTTATCTGGCGCTTTTTTGGTCTTTCCACCGTGGCGACCTGCAAAAAATCTAGTCGATATTGCAGCTTACGCCGGTTCCCCGCAAGCCGCAGTAGCCACCCGGGTTCTTGGCAAGATATTGCTGATGATAGTCCTCAGCGTAATAAAAGGTTTCAAGCGGGCCGATTTCGGTGGTGATCGCCCGTCCATGGCCTGCCGCCTCCAGAGCCTGCTGAAAAGTATCGCGCGCCTTTTGCGCCTGCTGCAGCTGGCCTTCGGTCGTGGCATATATGGTCGAACGATAGGTCGTACCCACATCGTTGCCCTGCCGCATACCCTGGGTCGGATCATGCTCCTCGAAGAATATCCTGAGCAGGCCCGACAACGAGATCACAGCCGGATCATAGACGACCTTCACCACTTCTGCATGGCCCGTCTGACCGGTCGTCGTTTCCTGATAGGTCGGATTCTCAGTAAAGCCGCCGGCATAACCAACCGCCGTCACCCAAACGCCCGGCGTCTGCCAGAACAATCGTTCCGCGCCCCAGAAACAACCCATGCCGAGGTAGATGATTTCCAAACCGTCTGGATAAGGCCCCTTCAACGGCCGACCATTGACGAAATGGTTCTCCGGCACCACAAGCGCCTCTTCACGGCCCGGCAAGGCAGTCTCTTCGGTCGGCATCGTCGTCTTTTTTGAAAGCGTATCGAACAGGAACATCGGGACCTCCGTGCGGCCAATATTGCCGCTTCTCATGGTTCACAACTGCGGGCGCAAGGTCATTCAGGCTGAAAAATCAGACTGGCAGGCGCCTCATCGCCTTGTGCTTCCTGTAACCGGCCATCCAGCAAAGCAGGGATAGGGCGAGGAAAAAAGCAAATGCGGGCAGCGCCGACAGCGCGTTTTCAATGAAGCGCCACGCTTCAGGGTGAATATAGTGACCCACGGCGGCTTCCACCATGGTGCGCGAGGCAGGAAGAAGATAATTCCAGACGGAAAGGATGCCGGTAATATTGACCGAGGACGTGGAAACCGAGCGGATCGAATCAAGCACACCCAGAAAAACCGCTGCCAGAAGGAGAAGAAAGCTCAAAAAACGCAAAAAAGCTTTCATCGGGACACCTCGGTTATGGTCCATCTCTTCAACGGACATGCTTTGATACATATAGCGCATCGATAAAGGCGGTAAAACCCGTTTGCAACCGCATCGAAATGCAGGAAATTGCCGACATTTCAAAAAACTGTCAGATTCGTGTTGATCCCTGCGAATTCATCGGTATATATCGCGCCGTTCCAGTGATTTGCATTCTTCAAAACATGCAGATTTGAAAAAAGGACAGGTGGCCGAGTGGTTTAAGGCGCACGCCTGGAACGCGTGTGTGCGTGAAAGCGTACCGTGGGTTCGAATCCCACCCTGTCCGCCATTTTTCCCAAACAGTCAGATAAGCCCACGACTTAGCGTCTATTGCCGCTTTCTCCTTCGATACGCCTTTTCTTCCCCGCATACCGTATGGATTTGCAGACTACAGAGTTACCGCGCACAACAACGCTCGCGTGACGGACCAATCCTGGCATCATATTTCCTTTTTACCCGGGTGCAATTGACGAAATTGTTTTACCCGGGTATTAATTTCGACATTCTTTGTGGCGAGTGTGACATGTCGAATCCCCCCAGCAGGCCATACACAGCCTTTTCCAGCGACAGATTACTGCTCAGCGGTCTCCTGGCCGAAGTGGCCATCGCGATCCGCCGATTGGGCGAGACGGACAAAACGATCCTCGTATTCGACGATGCCACAGGTCGTGTCGTCGATCTCGATCTGCGTGGCACCGATACGGAAATCGTTGAACGGCTATCCCACCCGCCAAAGGCAACAGCGGGAAGCGATCGACCGGAGACCGATACAATCTCAGGCCCGACGGTTTCGGAGGAAGGACAGAATCCGAAGAGCCGCGGACGACCGAAACTGGGGGTCGTCGCCCGCGAAGTGACCCTGCTGCCGCGACAGTGGGAGTGGCTTGCCGCCCAGCCCGGCGGCGCTTCAGCGGCATTAAGGCGTCTGGTGGACGAGGCCAGAAAGGCTGGGCATCCGCATCAGGAAAAGCGGGCGGCACAGGAGGCCGCGTATCAGTTCATGCAAGCGATCGCGGGAAACCTCCCCGGCTACGAGGAAGCGATACGAGCACTTTTTGCAGACGACCGCCCCGCGCTGGAAGAACGGACCACATCATGGCCCGCAGATATCAGGGCCTATGCCCTGCGCCTCGCATTCAGGTCGCACGACCGGCGGCATTCGTGACGCGCCGGGAAACAGAACCCCACGAGCAGAGCAGAGCCCATGCCCTGTCTCCAATGATTTCCGCTGGAGGGCAGCCGTGAATATTGCAAGATCCAATGGCATCGAACTCGCCTGGGACAGTTTCGGTGACGTAACCGATGAAGCGATCCTGCTGATTTCGGGTCTGGGGACGCAGATGATTCGCTGGACGATACCTTTTTGCGAGCATCTGGCCGCAGCGGGTTATCGCGTAATCCGCTTCGACAATCGCGATACCGGTTGCTCCACCCACTTCAGCAGTTCGCCCCCACCGGATTTCGGCGCACTTGCATCCGCATTGATGGCAGGACGTCGGCCCCAGGTGCCCTATACACTTGGCGATATGGCAGTCGACGCCGTCAGCCTCCTCGACACACTCGGTATCGCAAAGGCGCATGTCGTTGGACGCTCGATGGGAGGAATGATCGCACAGGTCCTTGCGAGTGATCATCCAGACCGCGTCCTTTCCTTAACGTCGATCATGTCCAGCACCGGTAATCCCGCCCTGCCGCAGGCGGCACCCGATGTCATGGCAATGATGATGACGCCCGCGCCTGACCCCGCCATCGATCAGCAGGGGTTTCTGGCTGCGCGCCTCGCTTTCGCCCGCCGGATTGCCGGTATCGGGTATCCGTTCAACGAAGATGCCCATCGTACCGTCCTGCTGGAAGAGGTGCGTCGCAACCATGATCCCGATGGCGTGGCGCGGCAGATCGCAGGCATGGCGGTGGCAGGAGACCGACGCTCGCGTCTGGCGACGATTACAGCACCGACGCTCGTCATTCACGGAACCGACGATCCATTGATCCCGTCAGCCTGCGGTCAGGATACGGCGCTTTCGATTCCAAATGCGATTTATCTGCCGATCGAAGGGATGGGGCACGACCTTCCAGGCGAACTCGAGCAGACGGTTATCAAGGCCATTTGCAGCATGACCAAAAGGAAAAACTTCGCGGGAGCACCACACCCCACGTAACCCGCCATGGCCCCTGCCATGCGCAATAGCGGCCAAAATCGAACTTCGCCCGTCTCCGTCCGCCAGTACACCTGACGGTGGGACAGCATAGCGTCAAAGTCGCGTTTTCCCGTTTCCGCAAGCGTTGATGGCTATGCTTCCGCACAGACTGAGGTTTCCTGCGCTTTTTGCTGCGCTTACCCCTCTCTTGCGCCTTGCAGCAGGAAAAATCGCTCCTTATATACGCCGCAGAACTGCAGCGAATGTTGCAAATCCAAGTCAAGGAGTTGCCACAAGAATGCCTCACGGGGTTCCGGCAGCTCGCTTCAAGGAGAGAAGAGCATGGCAAAAGTAATCGGTATCGACCTTGGCACGACCAATTCCTGCGTCGCAGTGATGGACGGCAAGGACACGAAAGTAATTGAAAACGCGGAAGGTGCACGCACCACGCCGTCCATGGTGGCATTTTCCGACGATGGCGAACGCCTTGTCGGCCAGCCGGCCAAGCGCCAGGCCGTCACCAACCCGACCAACACCCTGTTTGCGGTCAAGCGCCTCATCGGCCGTCGTTATGAAGACCCGACCGTTGAAAAGGACAAGCACCTCGTCCCCTTCGAGATCGTCAATGGCGACAATGGTGACGCCTGGGTGAAGGCGCAGGACAAGAACTATTCCCCTTCGCAGATTTCCGCGATGATCCTTCAGAAGATGAAGGAAACGGCTGAATCCTATCTCGGCGAAAAGGTCGAGAAGGCCGTCATCACCGTTCCGGCCTACTTCAACGACGCGCAGCGCCAGGCAACCAAGGATGCCGGCCGCATCGCCGGTCTTGATGTTCTGCGTATCATCAACGAGCCGACTGCAGCTGCACTCGCTTACGGCCTCGACAAGAAGGACGGCAAGACGATCGCCGTTTATGACCTTGGCGGCGGTACCTTCGATATTTCCGTTCTGGAAATCGGCGACGGCGTCTTCGAAGTGAAGTCGACCAACGGCGATACCTTCCTCGGTGGTGAAGACTTCGACATGCGTCTGGTCGAATATCTGGCCGGCGAATTCAAGAAGGATCAGGGCATCGACCTGAAGAACGACAAGCTCGCTCTGCAGCGCCTCAAGGAAGCTGCCGAAAAGGCAAAGATCGAACTTTCGTCTTCGCAGCAGACCGAAATCAACCTGCCCTTCATCACGGCTGACGCTTCCGGTCCGAAGCATCTGACGCTGAAGCTCACCCGCGCCAAGTTCGAAAGCCTGGTTGACGATCTGGTGCAGCGCACCGTCGCACCTTGCAAGGCGGCGCTGAAGGATGCCGGCGTTACCGCTGCCGAGATCGACGAAGTCGTTCTCGTTGGTGGCATGAGCCGCATGCCGAAGGTTCAGGAAGTCGTCAAGCAGCTGTTCGGCAAGGAGCCGCACAAGGGCGTGAACCCGGATGAAGTGGTTGCCATGGGCGCCGCCATTCAGGCCGGCGTTCTGCAGGGTGACGTCAAGGATGTTCTGCTGCTCGACGTGACCCCGCTGTCGCTCGGCATCGAAACGCTGGGTGGCGTCTTCACCCGTCTGATCGATCGCAACACGACGATCCCGACGAAGAAGAGCCAGACCTTCTCGACCGCCGAAGACAACCAGTCGGCCGTGACCATCCGCGTTTCGCAGGGCGAGCGTGAAATGGCGCAGGACAACAAGCTGCTCGGCCAGTTCGACCTCGTTGGTCTGCCGCCGTCGCCGCGTGGCGTTCCGCAGATCGAAGTTACCTTCGATATCGACGCCAACGGCATCGTGCAGGTATCCGCCAAGGACAAGGGCACCGGCAAGGAACAGCAGATCCGCATCCAGGCCTCCGGTGGTCTGTCCGATGCCGACATCGAAAAGATGGTCAAGGACGCCGAGGCCAATGCCGAAGCCGACAAGAAGCGTCGTGCGGGTGTCGAAGCCAAGAACCAGGCAGAAAGCCTTATTCACTCCACCGAAAAGTCGGTGAAGGAATATGGCGACAAGGTTTCCGAGACCGACCGCAAGGCGATCGAAGATGCCATTGCCAGCCTGAAGACGGCGGTTGAAGCTTCCGAGCCTGACGCCGACGACATTCAGGCGAAGACCCAGACCCTCATGGAAGTTTCCATGAAGCTCGGTCAGGCCATCTATGAAGCACAGCAGGCCGAGGCCGGCGATGCTTCTGAAGGCGGCAAGGATGACGTCGTCGATGCCGACTATGAAGAAATCAAGGATGACAAGAAGTCCGCATAATCGCGTGACTTCCCTACTCCTCACACCATATGCAAGACATCCGGCTGCCGACGTGCAGCCGGAAATCCATTTGCGGGGCTTGTTAACTTAATGGCGAAAGCAGACTTTTACGAAACACTCGGCGTCAGCAAGACCGCGGACGAAAAAGAGCTGAAAAGCGCCTTCCGCAAACTCGCGATGAAATACCATCCGGACAAGAACCCGGATAACGCCGAATCCGAGCAGAAATTCAAGGAAATCAACGAAGCATACGAAACGCTGAAGGACCCGCAGAAGCGCGCGGCCTATGACCGTTTCGGCCACGCCGCGTTTGAAAATGGCGGCATGGGTGGTGGTGGCATGGGCGGTGGCGGTTTCGCCAATGGCGGCTTCTCCGACATCTTCGAAGACATTTTCGGTGAGATGATGGGTGGTGGTCGTGCGCGCCGCTCTTCCGGCGGGCGCGAGCGCGGGGCCGATCTTCGCTACAATATGGAAATCACGCTGGAGGAAGCCTTCGCCGGAAAGACGGCGCAGATCAGGGTTCCGACCTCGATTACCTGCGACGTCTGTTCCGGCTCTGGCGCCAAACCCGGCACGCAGCCCAAGACCTGCGCCACCTGTCAGGGTTCCGGACGCGTGCGCGCGGCACAGGGCTTCTTCTCGGTGGAGCGCACCTGCCCGACCTGCCATGGTCGCGGCCAGACGATTTCCGATCCGTGCGGCAAGTGCCACGGTCAGGGTCGTGTAACGGAAGAGCGTTCGCTCTCGGTCAACATTCCCTCGGGCATCGAGGACGGCACGCGCATTCGTCTACAGGGCGAAGGCGAAGCCGGCATGCGTGGCGGCCCGGCGGGTGATCTTTATATCTTCCTGTCCGTGCGACCGCATGAGTTCTTCCAGCGCGACGGTGCCGACCTTTATTGCACCGTGCCGATTTCGATGACGACGGCAGCGCTTGGCGGCACCTTCGATGTCACGACGCTCGACGGCACCAAATCGCGCGTCACGGTTCCGGAAGGCACCCAACCGGGCAAGCAGTTCCGTCTGAAGGGCAAGGGCATGCCGGTGCTGCGTTCGGCGCAGACCGGTGATCTCTACATCCAGATTCAGATCGAGACGCCGCAGAAGCTCAGCAAGCGTCAGCGCGAGCTGTTGCAGGAATTCGAACAGCTCTCCTCCAAGGAGAACAATCCGGAATCGACCGGCTTCTTTGCCCGGATGAAAGAATTCTTCGACGGCTGATTGTCGACGGCTACGTTCATTAATAATAACGCCGCCATCCTTCGGGACTGGCGGCGTTTTCATTTCTGGCTCAGCCGGAAAAGCCACCTTCATCAAGATATTGCCGTTCCTCCGGCGTCGTTTCCCGCAGCAATATGTCGTTGCGATGCGGAAAGCGACCGAAACGCTCGACGATATCGCGATGTTCTTCGGCATGGTGCAGATAAAGCCCGCCAAGCGGCTGGTTCAAGTCACAGGCGCGCTGCTGGGCCGCAATATCCTCGGCATGGGAAAAGGGCAGATAGAAGAAAACGCGCAGATCCTCGCTCACTGCCTGATCGTGACCACGGCGTATGGCCTCATCGGCAAACAGACGTGCCAGCGGATCGGTGGCGTACATATGGGCGGTGCCACGAAAGCAGTTGCGCGGGAACTGGTCGAGAAGAAGCATCAGGGCAAGACTGCTTTCCGCACCGGCCAGCCAGCCATCCAGTTCACGCCGTGCAGCAGCGAAATGGGCATCGCGGAAGCGGTCGTGAAAGTGATTGTCGAAGGCGGCATCCTTGTCGAACCATTTGTCCGGCCCGGCCTTTTTCCAGAAATTGGTGATTTCGGCGGCAAGTGCGGCTGTGTCGTCTTTCATCGGGTGCTCCCTGTCAGTAATGCGGTGGCCGGGTGATGGCTGGCGCGTCCAGCGATTGCTCCTCAAGGCTCAGGAACCGTTCCGTCAAGCGGTCGAGCTTGGCGCGGGTCTGCTCCACCACCTTCCACTGTTCCGTCAGCTGGTCGGACAGTTCCTCGATGGTCTTTGCCTGATGCGCGATCGTTTCCTCGAGCGCAATGATCCGTTTTTCGGTTTCCGACGTCATATCGACCTCTCTTTCCCGCCCTTCCTTGGGCTTAAAAGCGCGGGAGTCAACCATATGTCGCTTTCGTGAAGCGAATTCGTCACAACCGATCCAGACACAAAAAAGCCGGCGATGCTTCCATCGCCGGCGTCTCAGGGTTTGATATTGCTCAGTCTTCTTCCACGAAAACCTCTTCGCGTTTCTTCTTCACGCTGGGCAGGAAGACGATGATCAGGACGGCCAGAGCGATGAAAAGCAGGGTGGCGCTGATCGGGCGGGTGACGAAGGTCGTCGGATCGCCACGCGACAGGATCATGGCGCGACGCAGGTTTTCCTCCAGCAGCGGCCCGAGCACGAAGCCCAAAAGCAGTGGGGCGGGCTCGCAGCGCAGTTTTACCAGCACGTAACCGATGAAACCGAAGAAGGCGACGGCATAGAGATCGAAGACGTTGGAATTGACGCTGTAGACCCCGATGGCGCAGAAGGCCATGATGATGGGGAACAGCACGTAATAAGGTACCGTCAGGAGCTTCACCCACAGCCCGATCAGCGGCAGGTTGAGGATGACGAGCATCAGGTTGCCGATCCACATGGAGGCGATGATGCCCCAGAACAGCGCTGGCTGTTCGGTTGCAACGTTCGGACCCGGCACGATGCCCTGAATGATCATCGCACCAATCATCAACGCCATGACCGGGTTGGCTGGAATGCCAAGCGTCAGCAGCGGGATGAAGGAAGTCTGCGCGCCGGCATTATTGGCCGATTCCGGACCGGCAACACCGGCAACCGCGCCATGCCCGAATTCTTCCGGGTTCTTGGAGACGCGTTTTTCCACCGTATAGGAGGCAAAGGCCGCAAGAATTGCCCCGCCGCCCGGCAGGATGCCGAGAGCCGAGCCGATAACCGTGCCGCGCAGCACCGGGCCGATCATGGCCTTGAAATCTTCCTTCGACGGCATCAGGCTACTGACCTTGGCGATCAGCACCGACCGGGTGCGTTCATTCTCGAGATTGCGCAGGATTTCCGCAATACCGAAGACGCCCACGGCGACTGCAACGAAGTTCAGGCCATCGGCATATTCGCGGATGCCGAGGGTGAAGCGCGGCGTACCGCTATAGATATCCGTACCAACCAGACCAAGCAACAGACCGAGCACGACCATGGCCAGCGCCTTGACGATGGAGCCATGGGCAAGTGCGATGGACGAGACAAGGCCGACGACCATCAGCGAGAAATATTCAGCGGCACCGAATTCCAGCGCGATGGCCGTCAGAGGCGGAGCGAAGATTGCCACGAGGAAGGTGGAAACCGTACCCGCGAAAAACGAGCCGATGGCGGCGATTGCAAGTGCAGCACCCGCCTTGCCCTTGCGTGCCATCTGGTAACCATCAATGGCGGTCACGGCGGAGGAAGACTCCCCCGGCATATTGATGAGAATGGCCGTGGTTGAACCGCCATATTGCGCGCCGTAATAAATGCCGGCGAGCATGATCAGTGAGGAGACGGGCTCAAGCTGAAAGGTGATTGGCAGCAGCATGGCGATGGTCGCCGTTGCGCCGATGCCCGGCAACACGCCGATGAGGGTGCCGAGCAATACGCCGATCAGGCAGAAAAACAGGTTTGCCAGCGACGAAGCGGTGACGAAACCGAGAGCGAGATTATTGAGCAAATCCATCGGGGCGCCTCAAAATTTAAGCCAGGGGCCGAAGCGCTGGAATGGCAGGCCGAGACCATAATTGAACACAGCAACGGAGAAGACCGTGATGGCGGCGGAAATAACGACGGCCATCAGCGGGCTCATCTTGTGCGAGGCGAAGGCTGCGATAAGCGCGCTGAAAAACAGTGCTGGCACGAAACCCAATCCGCGAACCGTGAAGCCGAAAAAGATCGGCGCGGGCAGGATGAAAAAAATCCCCCGCCAGGCGATGGCGCCGATGACATCACCCTGCACGCGGGTGGCGCGGAAGAATATGACGCTGCCGAGCAGGATCAGCACGATTGCCAGAACAAGCGGGAAATAACCCGGCCCCATGCGGAAGGCGGTTCCGATTTCCAGCCCGAAGGATTGCAAGGCGAAAAAAGCGCCAAAACCGATGAATATGGCCCCGCAGGCTGCTTCGGCAGGGTCAATGAAAAACGACTTCATGAAAGTTGCCCCTCCACTGCGGCCGGCAATACACCGTTCCGCGCGTTAAAAATGACGGCAGAAAACCGGCGGCGAGACGCCGCCGGTCACTTCCTGATCATCAATCGGCATATTGGCCGGCGGACTCGATAACCGGCTTCCAACGAGCGATTTCGCTTTCAAGCTTGGCCTTGAGTGCCGCAGGCGTCGCATCGCTTTCAGGGGAAGGCGTGGTGCCGAGCTCGGCAAAACGAGCAGCGACATTCTTGTCCTTCAGCGCGACCTGCAGCGACTTGGAGAGCTTTTCGTTGATTTCGGCAGGCGTGCCCTTGGGCGTATAGATGCCGTGCCAGATACCGACTTCGAGTTTCGGCAAGCCTTCTTCAGCGACCGTCGGCACATCCGGAAGCACGTCGAGCCGCTTGGCCGTGGTTACGGCATAGGCCTTCACGGTTCCGCCCTGGATCTGCTTGGTGGTGTTGGTGGTCTGGTCGCACATGATATCGACCTGGCCGCCGAGCAGGTCGGTCATGGCCGGGCCTGTGCCCTTGTAGGGAACGGTGACCAGCGGCGTCTCAATGGCGCTCATGAACAACATGCCGCACAGATGCGATGCGGCGCCGATGCCGGCATTGGCGACGGTGACCTTGTCCTTGTTCGCCTTGGCGTAGTCGATCAGACCCTTGAGGTCCTTCGTCTCGAGGTTCTTGCGCGACAGAATGGTCATCGGCACTTCGGTGACCAGACCGACATATTCGAAAGCGTTTGTCGTGTCATAGGCAAGCTTGCGATAGAGCGTGGCGCTGGTTGCCATGCCGATATGGTGCAAGAGAACCGTGTAACCGTCCGGATCAGCCGAAGCCACACGGCCAGCGCCGAGCGTGCCGCCCGCGCCGCCGACATTTTCGACGATGATCTGCTGGCCAAGATCCTTCGACATGGATTCGGCAACAAGGCGCGCTACCGTATCCGTCGGGCCACCGGCAGCAAAAGGCACGACCATGGTGATGTTACGCTCGGGATAATTCTGAGCGGATGCGGACAGCGCAAAAAGGGAAACGGCAGCGGCGGCAGCAAGGCCGGTGACTGTCTTCAGTATTTTCATCGATTCCTCCCGGATGAAAATTTTCGCCACTTCAGCCGCGCATACTCCTCTATGGCGGCCGGGGTGAGCTATTTGCGATCCGGGATTGTCGTTCAGCAACGGCGGTCTTGCCAAGAGATGCGCTTTTATCGTCGTCACAAACAGCAATGGGTGGATTTCTACCCATAGGGGTTCATCCGTGGGTGGAAATCCACCCATCACACCTCTGTCATATGACGGTGTAGCTCGTATTTCTGCATTTTTTCGTAAAGCGTTTTGCGGGAAATGCCGAGGCTCTCATAGACGGATTTCAGATTGCCGCCATGGACGGCAATCGCGCGTGCAATCAGGCTTTTTTCATAAGCTGCAACCCTTGTGGCAAGCCCTTCCCTACCATCGTCCTGAAACGACGGCGAGGCTTCGGAAGCATCACTTTCCAGACCAAGGACGAAGCGGTCCGCCGCATTGCGCAATTCACGGACGTTGCCAGGCCACTCGCGAAGGGAAACGACTGAAAGCAGTTGTTGCGGCACGTCCACATCCTCCCGCCCGTAACGGGCGGCAGCCTCCCGCACCAGATGCAGGAAGAGCAGCGGTATGTCGGCACTGCGTTGCGACAAAGAGGGCACGAGGATTGTCGCGACATTCAGGCGATAAAGAAGATCGGCGCGGAACCGGCCCGCGGCGACTTCCTGTTCCAGATCGACCTTGCTGGTGGCAATGAAACGGACGTCGAGTTCGACGATTTCATTGGAGCCGAGGCGGGTAATCACCCGCTCCTGCAAGACACGCAGGAACCGGCCCTGCAATTCGAACGGCATGGAGCCGATTTCATCCAGCAGGATGGTGCCGCCACGGGCGTGCTCGAACTTGCCGTAACGCGGGCGCAGCGCACCCGGAAAAGCGCCGGCCTCATGGCCGAAGAGTTCGCTTTCGATCAGCGTCTGCGGGAGGGCAGCGCAATTGATCGCGACGAAGGGCCGGTTGGCTCTGGCGCTGATATCATGCAGCGCCCGCGCCACCACCTCCTTGCCCGCACCGGTATCGCCGACGATCAGCGTATCGGCGTCCGTCGCGCCGATGGCACGGATGCGATACCGCAGATCGACCATGACCTGGGTTCGGCCCGGCAAACGTGTTTCGAGATCGTCATGTTTGCCGGCCACCGCCTTCAGGCGGCGGTTTTCCAGCACCAGCGCCCGCCGGTCATTGGCTCTCTTGATGATGCCGGCGAGATATTGCGGCGTGAACGGCTTTTCGATGAAGTCATAGGCGCCATTGCGCATGGCATTGACCGCCAGCTGCACATCGCCGTGTCCGGTCATGAGGATGACAGGTATTTCCGGGTCAAGCTCCCGCACCTTCTGTAAAAGCGTCATGCCATCCATGCCCGGCATGCGGATATCGCTGACCACGACGCCGTCGAAGCTGTAACCGATGAGTTCGAGCGCATGTTCGGCGCTCGCCAGCATGGTGACGGCGAAACCGGAAAGCTCCAGCGCCTGTGCGGTGGAGAAACGCAGCTCCTCCTCGTCATCGATCAACAGAACCCGCGACATGGTCATTCGGCGGCCACCTCCATACGATAGACGGCGGCCGGTAATTCGATCTCGAACTCTGCGCCGCCATCGGCATGGTTTCGCACACGCAACTGGCCGCCGAAATCCTTGATGATGTTGTAGGAGATGGAGAGGCCAAGGCCGAGACCGCGTCCTACACCCTTGGTGGTGAAGAAGGGATCGAAGATGCGTTCAGAAATCGCCGGCGGCACGCCGGGGCCGCGATCGCGAATGAAAATCGACACTGTCTGGTCATGCTGCACAGCCTGCAGGGAAATGCGGCGATCCTCGCACCCTTCCACGGCATCGGCAGCATTGGAAATGATGTTGACGAGCACCTGCTGCAGCCGCACTGAGCCGGCCTTCACCGCAAGCGGCACCGGGCCAAGATCAACATCCAGCACCGCATTGGCAGCCTTCAATCGCGCACCGACGATTTCCAGTGTATCGCGAAGCACGGCCTCCAGACCGACCGCCGCCATTTTTTCGTTGGGCTTGCGGGCGAAATTCCTCAAGTGTTTGCTGATGGACGCCATACGATCGATGAGGCCCGAAATGCGTCTGAGGTTTTCCGTCACGTCGTCCAGACGCCCGCGCTCCACCAGGAGAGAGGCGTTTTCCGCATAGTTCTTGGCGGCAGCAAGCGGCTGGTTAAACTCGTGCGACAGAGCCGCCGACATCTGACCGAGTGCGGCAAGCTTACCCGCCTGTACCAGATCATTCTGCATCTTGCGCAATTGCTTCTCGGTCTGACGGCGTTCGGCGATCTCGTGCTTGATCTCCTGGTTGACCCGGGCGAGATCGGCGGTGCGTTCCTCTACCCGGCGCTCCAGCTCCGCCTGCGCCTCGGCCTGATGCGTCAGGCGCTCACGCAGACGCCGCCGCCTCTGCAGGATCGCGGCAATGAGGGCGGCGGCAAGGCACAGGCACAGGATGATGGCGATCATCGCCGTCTTGACCTGTGTTCTGACTGAACCCGTATCCATCAGCACGCTGACGGTCCAGCCGGCATCCGGCATCGGCTGGGAAAGGACCATATATTCCCTCTCCCCGTCATTCTGGGTAATCGTCATCAGTTGATGGGAGCCGAAATTGCCGTTTTTCAGCGGCAGCTCCTTCAGCGTAGCATTTGCGTATCGACGGGAGGCCTCCGTGCGCGCCAACCTTTCGGGTGTCAGCGGCATCAAGCCGGAATAGAGCCATTGCGGCGTTCCGGTCATGAAAATGATGCCTTCCGGATCGGAGACGAGAATACGGTTTTCGCCATCACCGAAGGAGGCCTCTATGCCTTCGATATCGACCTTGAAGACGATGACGCCCTTGATCTCCTCATTAAAGAGAATGGGAGCGGAAAAATAATAACCGCGCTTGAAGGAGGTCGTGCCAAGCGCGAAGAATCGTGACTGGAAGCCCTTGGCAGCATCCTGAAAATAGGGGCGATAGCTGAAATTCTCGCCAACGAAGCTGGTCGGTCCATCATAATTGCTGGCCGCGACGGTCTCGCCGTCCAGCGTGATGATGTAGATATCGGAGGATTCCAGCAGGGTGTTGATGGATTTGAGATAGACATTGGCACGCTGGCGCAGCGCCTCATCTTTCGGATGCGCGACCAGTTCCTCAATGTCGTCGTGGTCGGCAATCAGGGCCGGCAGTGGCTCGTAACGGCTCAAAAGCCCGCCGAGGGCCGAGACGGCCAGCCGCAGAGTAGTGCGGCCCTGATCGGAGACTTCTCCGAAATAGCTTTCCGCAATGATGCCGCCACCCCTTGTCACGGCGCCATAACCCAGGCCGAGGCTGAGAAATATCAGCAAAATCCAGCGATATTTCACCGAAGCTCCTCTCCCACATCAGGCTCCCGCTAACTCCCACAGGGAGTGTAAGAGGTGTTATCTTATTTTCCAAGTGACCCACCTTTGACTGACGCCACCTTCAGAAAACAAAAAACCGGCCACGAGGGCCGGTTTTTTGCAAATAAGATTTCAGAAAAGCTTATGCGCTTTCCTTCGGCGTCAGAACTTGACGGCCACGATACATACCGGTCTTCAGATCGATATGGTGCGGGCGGCGCAGTTCGCCGGAGTTCTTGTCTTCAACGTAGGTTGCAGACTTGAGACCGTCAGCCGAGCGGCGCATGCCGCGCTTGGACGGGCTTGTTTTTCTTTTTGGTACAGCCATTTTTGTTACTCCACTTTAGCGGCGAAACAACGGAACCGGCCAGAACCAAAGGCCGAATGTCGGGTGTCTCGATATCGGAAATTTGGCGCGCTTATACATGCCCAAACGGGCTTTGACCAGCCCTGACGCGCATTTTTTCCGATTCAGCGGAATTGGTGCAACGGGCCGCCGTCAGGCGTAGCAAATCATGCCTCACCTCTTATCAAAAACGACAAGCTCCTTGAAGTGGTTCATATCCTTGAATTCACAGAAAGCCGGTGGACGCATCTCGATGACCGGCGCTGCCGCGCGCAGTTCTTCCAATTCTTCATCGAGCATTACCTGCCAGCGCGACAGGCATTCCGGATCGAACCAGCGCGTGATGTAAGACAGCGTAATATGGAACTCATAACTTTCATGGTTGGGATGCCGGTAACCGAAAGCTTCGGCAAACGCATCGCGCCACAACGCAACGATCCGGTCGTCTTGCGCGGTCACACCCTGCATCACCAGTCCTGTGGGCTTGAGACCAGTCACCTGCATCCTGAAAACCGGAAGGGTTGGAAAGGCCGAAAGACGGTCGCGATAATAGTCCGTCATTGTGTCAATCGGCGTATCGAGCGGCATGTTCTCCGGCCAATAGGGCAGAGCGCGCCGGAATTCGATGATGCCCTGAAACACCGTCATATGCAGGCTGGAAACCGGCGTGAAGGCAAGCTGCGATGCCTCGGGCATATCCAGGAAGCGCTGGCGCGTCCTGATGATCGCGCTTTCGCCCTGCGATCCTTCGACGAGATGGCAAACCACCGTGTTGCCCGGCTCGGGCAGAAATTCGCCGTCCAAATTATAACGGCTGCCAAGATGGCGCGGTGGCATATCGTGGCTGTTGGCGGAGAAATATTCCAGATCTTTCGAGACGAGCGGGGCGTGCATCGGGGAACTCCTTGTGAGAGGCTTCCCCTAGTCTGCGCACGCAACAAACCAATGACATTGGCCGATCAGATGGCCGGTCAATGCGCCTCGTCCCAATTCTCCGCAGCACGCGCATCCACCTGCAACGGCACCTTCATGGAAATGGCCGGCATGGCCGCGTTTTCCATCACGGAGACGACGACGGGCAGGGTTTTTTCGATTTCCGCTTCTTCGACTTCGAAGATGAGTTCGTCATGCACCTGCAAAAGCATGCGGGCAGAGAGCTTCTCCGATTCCAGCGCCGGCTCGATACGGACCATCGCACGGCGGATGATATCAGCGGCAGAACCCTGGATCGGGGCATTTATGGCCGCCCGTTCGTTGAAGGCTTTCACCGAAGGATTGGAAGAGCGGATTTCCGGATAATGCGCCCGGCGGCCGAAAATCGTTTCGACATAGCCGTTTTCGCGGGCGAAAGCCTTGGTCGCTTCCATGTAATCGCGAATGCCGGGAAACCGCTCGAAATATTTCTTGATATATTCGCCCGCCTCCGAGCGGGCGATGCTCAGCTGGTTGGCGAGACCGAAAGCCGAAATACCGTAGATGATGCCGAAATTGATGGCCTTGGCGCGGCGGCGCACTTCCGACGGCATGCCTTCCACTGGCACGCCAAACATTTCCGATGCGGTCATTGCATGGATGTCGATGCCGTTTTCAAAGGCGTTGCGTAGTTGCGGAATATCGGCGACGTGAGCCAGCACACGCAGCTCGATCTGGCTATAGTCAGCGGACAGAAGCTTGTGACCGGGCGTGGAGATGAAGGCCGTGCGAATCTTGCGACCTTCCGCCGTGCGCACCGGTATGTTCTGAAGGTTCGGTTCCGAGGACGACAGACGCCCCGTGGTGGTGGAAGCGAGCGCGTATGAGGTATGCACCCGTTTCGTCTCGGGATGGATATATCCCGGCAGCGCATCCGTATAGGTCGATTTCAGCTTGGTCAGCTGCCGCCAGTCAACGATCTTGCGTGGCAGCTCTGCACCTTCCGCCGCCAGATCTTCCAGAACCTGCGCCGATGTCGACCATTGGCCGGTCTTGGTCTTGGAGCCGCCGGGCAAACCCATCTTGCCGAACAGAATATCGCCGAGCTGTTTTGGCGATCCGACGTTGAAACGCTCGCCCGCCAGCTCATAGATTTCCTCTTCGAAGGCGGCAGCCTTCTGCGCCAGTTCACCGGAAAGGCGCGACAGGATCTGCCGGTCAACGGTGATGCCGCGTTCCTCCATATGCGCCAGAACCGGCACCAGAGGGCGCTCCAGTCGCTCGTAAACACTGGTCAGGCGCTCGGCGGCGAGCCGGGGTTTCAGGGCCATCCAGAGGCGCAGGGTGACATCCGCGTCTTCCCCGGCGTAAGCCGTCGCCTTGTCGATGTCGACGAAATCGAAGGTGACGCTCGACTTGCCCGATCCCGCTACATCCTTGTAAGCGATCGGCGTGTGGCCGAGCCAGCGTTCGGACAGCGAATCCATGCCATGCGTGGCCTTGCCGGCCTCGAGAACATAAGAAATCAGCATGGTATCGTCGAAGCTCTGCATGACGACGCCATGGCGTTTCATCAGCAGATAATCATATTTGAGGTTCTGGGCGATTTTCAAAACCGCCGGGTCCTCAAGCAGGCTTTTCAAACGCGCCAGCGCCTCGGCAAATGGCACCTGCCCTTCGGCAAGCTTGATACCATCGCTGAAAAGATCGCCGCCGGAGCCGGTCTTGTGCGTCAAGGGAACATAAGCAGCGCGGATATCGGTGCCCGAGGCGTCCTTGCCATTGTCGGCGATGGCCAGCGAAAAACCGACAAGTTCCGCCTGCATCGGATCAAGCGACGTCGTTTCCGTGTCGAAGGCGACGACGCCGGTCTCACGGGCTGCAGCAATCCAGCGGTCCAGTTCTGCAAGGTCTCTGATCGTCGTATAAGCGGTCGTATCGATCTTGGCGGCTGAAAAAAGCGCTTGGCGCGCGGCGGCGAGATCGGCCGGCGAGTTGCCTTCCCCGGTCAGCTTTCTCGCCGAAGCAGAGGGCGAAGCCGAGGCGGCAGTTGCGCCGGCGGCCACGTCACTAATGGCAACTGCCGAAGCAGGCGCATCAAGATCGGGACCATGGGCATCCGCCCCCCACTGCACCGGCACATTGGCGGGGTCGATGGCAGAGGCGTCGCTGTCGGTCGCTTCGGCAACGCGGCGGGTCAGCGTCGTGAATTCCATCGCCTTCAGGAAAGCGATGAGTTTCGGGCCGTTCTGCGGTTCAAGCACCAGCGCCTCAAGAGACTGCTCCAACGGCACATCGGTTCTAAGCGCCACGAGCTGTCTGGAAAGACGGGCAAGATCAGCGTTGGCGATGATGTTTTCCCGGCGCTTCTGCTGCTTGATTTCGCCCGCCCGCGCCAGCAGCGTATCGAGATCGCCATATTCCTCCAGCAATTGCGCCGCAGTCTTCGGCCCGATGCCAGGGATGCCCGGGACATTATCGGTGGAATCGCCGGTCATCGCCTGCAGGTCGATCATCTTTTCCGGGCCAACGCCCCATTTTTCGATGACGTCAGGGATGCCGATCTGCTTGTCCTTCATGGCATCGTACATATGCACATTGGCCGTGACGAGCTGCATCAGATCCTTGTCGGAAGAGATGATCGTGACATCGGCGCCAATCGCCTCCGCCTGGCGGGCATAGGTGGCGATGATGTCATCCGCCTCGAAGCCTTCGGTCTCGATGCAGGGAAGGTTGAAGGCGCGTGTCGCCTCGCGGATCAGGCCGAATTGCGGAACCAGATCTTCCGGCGGCGCGGAACGATTGGCCTTGTAGAGATCATAAAGTTCATTGCGGAATGTTTTCGACGAATAGTCGAAAATAACGGCGAAGTGTGTTGGCGTCACGCCGACATCGGTGTTGCGCGCATCCTTCAAGAGCTTCCACAACATGTTGCAGAAGCCAGAGACGGCGTTGACCGGCAGCCCGTCCGACTTGCGGTTCAGCGGCGGAATGGCATGGAAGGCCCGGAAAATGAAACCGGAGCCGTCAACGAGGAAGAGATGATCGCCTTTTTTCATGGCGATATGGATAGCGCGGGGCCGTTTTGGCGTCCACCGAAACTTCGCACAACACACCGCAAAGCACTGGAAACGAGACCGCCCGAAAAGCGCTGAGAATTCACCCGAACGTTACCGATTTGTAATCAGCTCCTCCCTTGAAAAGCCGTATTTGGAGACACATTTCATAAGGGACGGCGCCTGATCACGCCGTAGTCTGATAGCTGGCTCGTCCCCCGCCGCGTCAGACCGGACAAAGGCCTTTCCCCCTCTCCGGGCCTTTGTCCTCCAATATGACCGCCATGGCCGATCCCTCCCGGCCATGGCGGTTTTATTTTGTGCCGGATTCCGGGCTGGCGCAAACATATCATACGATATATATCGCGCTATCTAATTGCCGGAATGTGCCGGCGGAAATGCTCTACGGACGGAAGAATGGGATTTTCCCGGGACGAATCGGCAATTTATCTCGCCACGAAAATGGCGCGGGAATTTACCATGGCGCTGCAAAAAAGAGCCGCTGCCCTTGGTTTTTCCCCCGGGCAATTCCCCATCCTCATCGAGCTATGGCATGAGGAAGGCCTGACGCAGCGGCAATTGCTCGATAGAATCGACGTCGAGCAGGCAACGCTTGCCAATACGCTCTCACGTATGGAGCGCGACGGGCTGATCATCCGCAAATCCCATCCCAGCGACCGCCGCGCCCAGATCATCGAGCTGACCCAGCGCGGCAGGGATCTGGAGGCGAATGCCATTGCAGCCTCCGAGGCCACCGAAGAGACGCTGCTTAAGGATTTCCGTCGTTTCGAAAGACAGCTTCTGCTGGAATATATGCGCCGGGCGATCGAAAGCGCAAAAAAAGCGAAATAGCATTCGCAACTTGAAACCGCTGCTCATCTGCTCTGAGACCCGTCATCGCTGAGGGTCCGGGGTTTTGTTTATGCGTAATTTCGGATGTAAAACCGCTTCGCAGTTTTCCTGAACTGCTCTATCGTTCCGGCGGCTGCACGTTTGGCGATTCACGACACGTCAGCCCCTTGTTCCCACGCGATGCGCGATGCCCGGATGCCTCGTCCATCGCCGGGTCACGACAGACATGACAGGATCAGCGATGACAGACGTTTCCCCCATTCTTTCCACCGCCGACGACAATCTTACATCCAGCCTCGAGCGGCTGTTCGAACTGGTGCGCATTCCGTCGATTTCCACGGACCCCGCCTATAAGGCGGAATGCCGCAAGGCGGCGGAATGGCTGGTCAGAACGCTTTCCTCACTGGGCTTTGAGGCTTCCGTTCGCGATACGGCCGGTCATCCGATGGTGGTGGCGCATCACGATGCAGCCACCAAGGACGCACCACATGTGCTTTTTTACGGGCATTACGATGTGCAGCCGGTCGATCCGCTCAATCTCTGGGAAAATGATCCATTCGAGCCGGCGATCAAGGATATCGGCGCTGGCCGTCAGGTGATTACCGGCCGTGGAACGGCTGACGACAAGGGCCAGCTGATGACCTTCGTGGAAGCCTGCCGGGCTTACAAAGCCGTCAATGGCGGCCTGCCGGTGCGTGTCACCATCCTCTTTGAAGGCGAAGAGGAATCCGGCTCCCCCTCGCTGAAGCCGTTCCTCGAAGCCAATGCAGATGAGCTGAAGGCCGATTATGCACTGGTCTGCGATACAAGCATGTGGGATCGCGATACGCCCGCCATTGCCGCCGCCCTTCGCGGCCTCGTCGGTGAAGAAATCGTCATCACCGCGGCTGACCGTGATCTGCATTCCGGCCTGTTCGGCGGTGCGGCGGCAAATCCGATCCACATTCTCACCGATATTTTGGCCGGTCTGCATGACGAAACCGGCCGTGTCACACTTTCCGGCTTCTATGACGGCGTGGAGGAAACGCCTGCCAACATCAAGGCCTCCTGGGAAACGCTGGGGCGCACGGCGGAAGCCTTCCTCGGTGAAGTCGGCCTGTCGGTTCCCTCGGGCGAAAAAGGCCGCACCGTGCTGGAGCAGACCTGGGCGCGGCCGACGGCGGAAGTCAACGGCATTATCGGCGGCTATACCGGCGACGGCTTCAAAACCGTGATCGCCGCAAAAGCTTCCGCCAAGGTGTCTTTCCGTCTGGTTGGCGAACAGAACCCCGCAGCCATTCGCGAGAGCTTCCGGGCTTACGTGCGATCGAAAATCCCGGCGGATTGCTCGGTGGAGTTTCATGAGCATGGCGCATCGCCAGCCATCCAGCTTTCCTACGATTCACCGGTGCTGACCAAGGCCAAAAACGCCCTTTCGGACGAGTGGCCAAATCCCGCCGTCGTCATCGGCATGGGCGGCTCGATCCCCATCGTCGGTGATTTCCAGAAGATGCTGGGCATGGATTCGCTGCTTGTCGGCTTCGGCCTCACCGACGACCGCATTCATTCGCCCAATGAAAAATACGACCTGCAGTCCTTCCACAAGGGCATCCGCTCCTGGGTCCGCATTCTCGACGCGCTGGCGGCAAAATAACCAAGAAAAGAGGAAGCGTCGGCTACCCGGCTCCTCCTTTTCCTGCTTTTGGCGCTCAAAAACAAAAAGGCCGGGCAAGCCCGACCTTTCCATCCGTTTTTCGTCAATGCCAGTACATCCGTGGTCAAAGCGTTCAACGGTCTGATGCTTCAGAGCGCGTCGATCATGTCGACGCTGCTTTCACCGTCAGGATCAGCTGTTTCGGTTAATCTTTGGTTAACGCGATCACAGCGGCATTATCAAAATGCCCGCCCGACAGTTTTCATCCGAAACACTGTTGAACCCTATATTGGTATGCGATCCGTTCTTTTCAAGGCCAGCCGGTTCAGGACCGTCCTCCAAAAGAAAAAGGCCGGAAAAATCCGGCCTTTCCATTCATGTCAATGACCCGTGGGGGCCAAAGCGCTTATCAGGAAACGACGAGTTCGCCTGCGGACATCTTGCCCGAGCGGCGATCCTGCATCAGCTCGTAGGAGAGCTTCTGACCGTCGTTGAGGGCGGTCAGACCAGCGCGCTCAACAGCGGAGATGTGCACGAATACGTCCTGCGAACCGTCGTCAGGCTGAATGAAGCCGTAGCCCTTGGTTGCGTTGAACCACTTTACTGTACCAGTCGCCATAACGATTTCCTTCCGTTGGCAAATTGTATTTGCACTGCGCGCAGTGCGGTCTTGGGTCGAATTTGAAGGAAAGATCGTCGTGTGCACCCGAAAAGGCGCCGAAGCTCTGGTCGTCAAACAAATATCGATGGGCGAACACCTAGGTTGGCAGGGGCTAAAAGTCAAGTTTCTTTGAAAAACGGTGTGATCTTTGTGAAGCGCGGCCAAACCGAAGCCGCTGAAAACAGGGCTTTAAATAGCAAAAACCCGGCGCGGGAGGAGGTGCGCCGGGTTCTTGAAACTGACTGACAATTGGGAGGAGGAGTATTGTCAGTCCAATCGGGCGACGCTGGGAGGAGGAGTGCGTCGCTTCGATGGTTTGAACATACAGGATATCAGCTCAAAAAACAGACACTTCATCGCAGCGCAGCATTGCACAAAATGCATAGCTATCTCCTGGTGTCTTGAAGCTCGCTCGCTTACCGCCTAATAAATACGCATGACTATCGAATCCGTGAGAGCCTTCTTCACCGAGAAATTGCCGGAAGTGACCGTTATCGAAACGGAAGCCAGTTCGGCGACCGTCGCACTGGCTGCCGAAGCGCATGGCGTCGAGCCGGACCAGATTGCCAAAACAATCTGCCTGAAGGCCGACGATACCATTCTTCTCGTCGTCACCGCCGGGACGAAGCGGCTGGACAACCGGAAATTCCGTGATCATTTCGGCGCCAAGCCGCGCATGCTGGGGCCGGAAGACGTGGTTGCGGTGACCAGCCATCCCATCGGCGGCGTGTGCCCTTTCGGGCTGCCCTCACCTCTGCCGGTGTTCTGCGATATATCGCTGAAAAACTATGACGAGGTAGTGCCGGCAGCCGGCGCCACCAATGCGGCGGTGCGGATTTCGCCCGGTGCCATGGCTGAATTGACGGGAGCGGAATGGGTCGACGTCTGCCAATGACGGCGATTTGATCCCGTCTGGGCTTAACCCCGCCTTAAATTGCCGCATTTAAACTCTTCATCCTGGATTAAGGATCGCGCTGGCATAGAAGCCTGAAGGTCATATGGATGCGCGGTCTCGTGAATTAAGGAGCAATTTCGGCTGGATGGCAGGCAAGGGCAAATCACGCGATCGGGTAGAACCTTCCTTCGGGGATTTCCACGAGTCCGGCGATGACCTGCGCCTCGACGCCAGCGAACGCATCAGCGGAACCGCAAAACAGCCCGCCAGAAAACCGAAGGCCACCACCGGTCGCGCCAAATCGCAGAAAAAAGAAAAGCGCTCACGCAATTCTTCCGGCCGCGGTGCGACGGGCATCGTCCGCTCCCTCTTTTACTGGTGCATCGTACTCGGCATCTGGGGCGGTATCGGCGTTGCCGGACTTGTCCTTTATTATGGCGCACGCATGCCAAGCGCCAGCAGCTGGTCCATTCCCGAACGCCCGCCGAATGTGAAGATCGTTTCGGTCAATGGCAGCGTGCTTGCCAATCGCGGCACGACAGGCGGCGAGGCGCTCGCGCTGGAAGACATGTCGCCTTATATTCCCCAGGCCGTCATGGCGATCGAGGATCGGCGGTTTTATTCGCATTTCGGTATCGATCCGCTGGGTCTCGGCCGTGCAATCGTGACGAATGTGCTGACGGGGCGAACAGTGCAAGGCGGCTCGACGCTGACGCAGCAGCTGGCGAAAAACCTGTTCCTCTCTCCCGACCGGACGCTGGAGCGCAAGGTTCAGGAAGTGCTTTTGTCGTTCTGGCTGGAGCATGAATTTACCAAGGACCAGATTCTCGCGATGTATCTCAATCGCGTCTATTTCGGGTCCAATGCCTATGGCGTCGAGGCGGCTTCCCGGCGCTACTTCAACAAATCCGCGCGCGACGTCAATCTGGGCGAAGCGGCAATGCTTGCCGGGCTTCTGAAGGCCCCGTCGCGCCTTTCACCCGCACGTGATCCGCAGGCAGCGGAAGAGCGGGCGCAGGTCGTGCTGCAATCCATGCGCGATGTCGGCTTCATCACGGACGATGAAATCAAGACTGCCATGTCGCAGCCGCCAACCAAGGCGAAACGTTTCTGGTCCGGCGCCGAACATTACGCCGCCGATATGGTTCTGGAGGAAGTGCGCAGCCTGGTTGGCGAGGTCAAGCAGGACATCGTCGTCGATACGACCATCGACCCCAATCTTGAACGCGACGCCGAAAAGGCGCTGACCCATATATTGCAGGGTGATGGCAAGAAGCAGGGCGCTTCGCAGGCGGCGCTGGTCTCCATCGATGGCACGGGCGCGATCCGGGCCGTCGTCGGCGGGGCTGATTATGCCGAAAGCCAGTTCAACCGTGCCGCCAAGGCGAAACGCCAACCCGGTTCGGCCTTCAAACCCTTTGTTTATGTGGCCGCGCTCGAATCGGGGCTTACCCCTTACACCATTCGCAACGACGCACCGGTCCGCATCGGCAACTGGACCCCGGAAAATTACGAGAAGAAATTCCGTGGCGAAGTGACACTCGCCACAGCACTCGCCAATTCGCTGAACACGATAGCCGCACAGCTGGTGATGGAAGTTGGCCCTGACCGGGTGACGCAGGTGGCGCATCGCATGGGCATCGAATCGGAGCTGCAGAACAATGCCTCCATCGCACTCGGTACCTCGGAAGTGTCACTGATGGAGCTGACCGCTTCCTACGCACCTTTCATGAATGGCGGCTATAAGGCGACGCCGCATATCGTCAAGCGTATCACCGATGCCGATGGCAAGGTGCTTTACGAAAACAAATACGACAATCCGCCGCGTGTACTGAGCGAGGAAATCGCCGCGACCATGAACAGTATGCTGTCGCGCGTCATTACCGAAGGCACAGGCAAGGCCGCACGCCTGCAAGGCTGGCAGGCAGCGGGAAAATCCGGCACCACCCAATCCTTTCGCGACGCACTTTTTGTCGGCTACACAAGCAATCTGACCACGGGCGTCTGGTTCGGCAATGACGACGGCACCTCGATGAAAAAGGTTACCGGTGGCGGTCTTCCGGCAAGAGCCTGGAAGGATTTCATGACCGCCGCCCATTCCGGGCTTTCGCCTTCGCCACTCTTCGGCCTTGGCGCAGGTGCCGTGCCGCCGCTTGGGGAAATGCAGCAACCGGCGCCCGAAAACGCGCCCTCTTCCATCGGCGACATCATTTCCAATGCGCTGGGCGGCGGAACAACGGACCCCCGCGCCTATCCCGATGCACCCGCTTCGCCGAACCCGAATCAGCCGGGCATGGCCATGCCGCCGGCGAACATCCCTTCCCGCGACATCGAACCCGGCTATCAGGCCGGCAATGGACCTGTGCCGCCAGCGGATATAGGCGGTCAATCCCCTGCGACATCCGGACCGAAACAGACGACCCTGCTCGACATTCTGATGGGAAATTGACCCCGCATCGGGTATGAGCCGGCCGGTTTAATGACCGATAGTAGGTTCGGCAGCCATAGGCTCACTTTCCGCAAAGTCCCCGGTTTTCCAGAGGCTTGGTGCTTCAAATCCGCATCCATGAGCGGAGACGCCCTAAAGCCGCAACATATGCGTGCACCAACATTAACCCTAGATTGCCTTTTGCGCCGAGGCGGCTACATTTCGGGTGACTTTTTACGGTAAATGAATTATTAATTGTTCATATAAATTAATTTTCTTGTTTCAAAATAACTTTTCAGGGTTCCATATTATGCTGGGTACTAAAGGCTCATCGCATGCCGTTTTTTACGGTGCTCCCTATCCTGCGGCCGCCAGTTTCGAAACGGCGGAAATGCAGACTTCCTTTTTAGAAAAAAACCCATCTGCGTTGCAGCGCGGCCAGTTCGCGCTCAAAAGAACAATCGACATTGCAGGGGCGTCCATCGCCCTTGTCGCGCTGGCGCCCGTATTGCTGACGGTTGCGGCGCTGGTGAAATTGGACAGCAAGGGGCCAGTCCTGTTCTCGCAAATCCGCTGGGGCATGAACGGGCGAAAAATCCGCGTCTATAAATTTCGCTCAATGCGGACCGAACTGGGCGACGCCACCGGCGTGGCACAAACGGTGAAGAACGACCCGCGCATAACCCGCATCGGCGCCGTTCTCCGCCGCACCAACATCGATGAATTGCCACAGCTTATCAATGTGCTGAAAGGCGACATGTCGCTAGTGGGCCCGCGCTGCCATGCCATCGGCATGCTGGCGGCCGGCCGGCCTTATGAAGAGCTGGTTCCTCATTATCATATGCGGCACCAGATGCGGCCAGGCATTACAGGCCTTGCACAGATGCGCGGGCTGCGCGGCCCTACGGATCGTAGTGACAAGGCGCGGGCACGGATTGTTTCCGATCTCTATTACGTCGACAATTTTTCGGTCTGGCTGGACATCAGGATCATGGTCGGAACCGTGATTTCCGAATTGCGTGGCGGCAAGGGCTTCTGATCGTTTAAGAGCTGCCATGCCACAGAATGAAAAAGCCCGGCATCGCTGCCGGGCTTTTTTGTATGAATCAGATTTGCGTCAGTTCGTCGGCGCGGGAGCAGCTGCCGGATCCGGCAGCGGTGCCGGGTTTGCCGACAGCGTACGCAGATAAGCGATCAGATCGGCTCTTTCGGTTTCTTTCTTCACACCCGCAAAACCCATGGCCGTTCCGGGAACGTGTTTCTTGGGAGCTTCGAGAAAGAAGCTGAGATGATCGTAATCCCAATGCACGGAACCGCCCTTGGAGAAATCCTTCATGCCTGCGGAATAGCTGAAACCTTCGTGGCTGGCGATCGGCCGGTTGACGATATCGAAGAGATTGGGGCCGACCTTGTTTGCACCACCACTCTCTCCGGTATGACAGCTCGTACACTTCTTGAAGACCGTTTCGCCCTTGGCAGCGTCGGCGTTCGCAAGCAATTGCGCGATTGGCGTCGCTGCGGCAGCCGTTTCTCCGCCGGCTGCTTCACCGCCGCTTTCTGCGGCAGCAATGGCGTAACCTTCCTTCTCGGGCGTAGGCGCATGAAAAATGCCCTCAGAAGCAATTGACACCGACATCAGGACAAAAACCGTACCCAGCAACGCCCCAACGCCCATATTTACATAAGAATTCATCTATATGCGCTCCCTCGCATCCGCTCCATATAACCGGGCATCTTGAAATTACTCGAAAGCTATGGCTTTTGCACAGCCTGCGCAACTTGAATAATGGTCCCCACTCCGTGACGTTTTGACACTTTTCGGACGGGATTTGAAGGGTGTCGGATGAAGAATCGGGATTTCGAGAAAGCTGTCGTCCTCATACCGGCGCGGATGGCATCCACACGCCTGCCGGGCAAACCGCTTGCGGATATTGGCGGCAAGCCGATGATCGTTCAGGTGGCGTTGCGTGCACGAGAAGCGGGTGCCGAACGAATCGTCGTTGCTGTCGATGACGAACAGGTTTTTTCGGCGGTTCAAAATGCCGGTTTCGACGTGATGATGACCCGGGACGACCACCAGTCCGGTTCGGATCGCATCTTCGAAGCGCTGCAAAAGGCCGATCCTCACGGCAACGCCGAATACGTCATAAACGTGCAGGGCGATCTGCCGACCATCGAGGCGGAGACGATCCGCGCCTCTCTGCGCCCGCTCGAGAACCCCGCCGTCGACATTGCCACGCTGACAGTGGAAATCACTGACGAAGACGAAAAAACCAATCCGAACGTCGTGAAAGTCGTGGGCAGCCCGCTCTCCGAAACTCGGCTGCGCGCCCTTTATTTTACGCGTGCGACCGCGCCTTCTGGCGACGGCCCGCTTTATCACCATATCGGGCTTTACACCTATCGCCGCGCCGCACTTGAGACATTCGTGAGCCTTCCGCCCTCGCCGCTGGAGAAGCGCGAGCGGCTGGAACAGTTGCGGGCGCTGGAAGCGGGCATGCGCATTGATGCGGAAATCGTCCGCTCCGTGCCGCTCGGCGTCGACACGCCGCACGACCTCGAAAAAGCCCGCAGCATTCTTGCAAGCAGAACTCTCTAACGGATAATGTCATGACCTTGAGCACAAATCGCATTGCCTTTCAGGGCGAATTCGGCGCGAATTCCGACATGGCCTGCCGCGACATGTTCCCGGATATGGAGCCTCTGCCGTGTCCGACGTTCGAGGACGCCTTCAACGCTATTGAAAATGGCGAAGCCGATCTCGGCATGATCCCGATCGAAAATACGCTGGCCGGCCGTGTCGCCGATATTCACCATCTGCTGCCGGAATCGCGCCTGCATATCATCGGTGAATATTTCATGCCGATCCGCTTCCAGCTGATGGTCATGCCGGGTGTAAAAAAAGACGAGATTCGCACCGTCCACAGCCACATTCATGCGCTGGGCCAGTGCCGCAAGATCATCCGCTCCAACGGCTGGAAACCGGTTATCGCCGGCGACACCGCGGGTGCGGCCAAGCAGGTTTCGGAAAAGGGTGACCGCAGCATGGCAGCGCTCGCACCACGCCTTGCGGCTGATCTCTATGGTCTCGATATTCTGGCCGAAAATGTCGAGGATTCGGAAAACAACGTCACCCGTTTCGTCGTGCTGTCGCGTGATGAAAACTGGGCCAAACGCCAGTCTGACGACAGATCTACCGACGAAATCATCGTCACCACCTTTGTTTTCAACGTCCGCAACATTCCGGCCGCGCTCTACAAGGCCATGGGCGGCTTTGCGACGAACGGCATCAACATGACGAAGCTGGAGAGCTATCAGCTCGGTGGAAAATTCGTCGCGACGCAGTTCTATGCCGATATCGAAGGCCATCCGGATGACGAGCCGGTACGGCATGCGCTGGACGAGTTGCGCTTCTTCTCAGAAAAAGTCCGTATTCTCGGCGTCTACAAGGGCCATGCAATGCGCGGCAAGCTCAACCAGAGCTGAGCCTGCCGCAACGCGGTTCATTTCGTCCATTCCACCCAGTCGCGCATCAGCCGGTGCGCGATGGCGCCGCCCGGAGGGGCGGAAAAGCCTTCGCCCGTCGCTGTCTCCAGCATCGCGGCCACCTCGGTGCGCGTAAACCACCGGCAATCCTCCAGTTCGATCTCGTCACGGGCGATATCGAAAGACAGCGCTTCGGCATAACAGCCGATCATAAGCGTATGCGGCATCGGCCACGGCTGGGAGGCGTGATAGCGCACGCGGCCGATGTCGACACCGGATTCCTCATGCGTTTCGCGGCGGACGGCCTGCTCGATGGTTTCACCCGGTTCAACGAAGCCGGCGAGGCAGGAATACATGCCCGGCGCAAAATGGGCGCCACGACCAAGCAGGCAAAGATCACGCTCGATATCGATCGTCATCATGATGACGACAGGATCGGTTCGCGGAAAAATAGTGTGGTTGCAGGCGGCGCAGATGCGCTTGTAGCCACCGATTCGCAGCTCCATGCTGCCGCCGCACTTGCCACAAAAGCGATTGTCACCATTCCAGTGCGTGAGACTGACAGCCTGAGCAACTTCACTGAGCAATTCCTCATCGAGCAGATGATCGCGGTAAAGCGTACGGGCGTCGGCGAGCTTGTAATGGCTCGCCAGACGGTCTTCGGCGACGGCAACCGGCACGGCTATTCTCGGCTCACCGGTCTCACGGTATCCAAGCAGCACGGCATTGTCGAAATCCGGCTGCAACTCGGCCAGTTCATAGGCGGAGAACAGCGGATCGATGACCTGATCATCGTGCTTCAGGACAAGCCGGTTACCGGAGAAAGCAAAAATATGGGTGCCATCGATTTTCAGCGCATCGGCAACGCACTCTTCCGTCCGCTTCTCGGCGAAACGGTCGAGGGCATTTTTTGAAAAGGCTGTCAGCAGGCTTGCTTCGGGATGGGGGGCGTTGGTTTCGAAAATCGTCATTGACATCATCAGAGCGCGCCGGAGATTTTTTTCATCAAAGTTTCCTTTTCACCCGCCGCATAAGGCACCGGCGTTCCGTGCCCCCAGATGGGGCCGGGCCAGCAGGTGTCGCCTTCGTTGCGGGCGATAATATGAACATGAAGCTGCCGGACGATATTGCCCAGCGCACCGACATTGATCTTGATGGCCCCTGTGACTTCTTTCAGCGCAGCGGCGACGAGATTGGTCTCAAATGTCAACATGGCCTGATCGAGCGGGGTGAGATCGAACAATTCGCTGACACCGTCTCGCTGCGGCACCAGCACCAGCCAGGGCCAGCGGCTGTCATTCTGCAAACGCAATTCGCATAGCCCCAAACGCGTCACAAGCACGCTATCGCGTGCCAGCCTGTCGTCCAGCCGGAATGTCTCCAAGGTGTCCTCCATGTTTGTTTTCATTGTGATAGCAGTTTTTTGAAGGCTTGGCTTGCATTTGCTGTCGATATTGCCGATATGTGGCCCCGGGAGGTTGGTGGTGGACGAGCCACTCGCCAACCGGGTCAGGTCCGGAAGGAAGCAGCCCTAACGAGCCCGGCACGGGTCGCCGTGCCAGCCTCCCACCTTTTTTAAAAGACGTGCTCAGCTTTCGCCGGGCCAGTTCAGCGCCCCAAGACAAACTGGCAAAACAAACTGGCGAGGCAATGAGCGACACCGTACCCACCACCACAAGCGAATCCCAGGTCGGGACTGGTTATCGGGTACTGGCGCGCAAATATCGCCCGAAGGATTTTTCCGATCTGATGGTCGGCCAGGAGCCGATGGTCCGCACGCTGACCAATGCGTTCGAGACCGGCCGCATCGCACAGGCCTATATGCTGACCGGCGTCCGCGGCGTGGGCAAGACCACCACAGCCCGCATTCTCGCCCGCGCGCTGAATTACAAGACCGACACCATCGACAAGCCGACCATCGATCTGCGTATCCCCGGCGAACATTGCCAGGCGATCATGGAAGGCCGACATGTCGACGTGATCGAGATGGACGCGGCCTCCCATACCGGCATTGACGATATCCGCGAGATCATCGAGCAGGTGCGTTACCGCCCGGTCTCGGCGCGCTACAAGGTCTATATCATCGACGAAGTGCACATGCTGTCGACGCAGGCCTTCAACGGTCTTCTAAAGACTCTTGAAGAGCCGCCGGAGCATGTGAAATTCATCTTCGCGACCACCGAAATTCGCAAGGTTCCGATCACCGTTCTGTCGCGCTGCCAACGCTTCGACCTGCGCCGCATCAGCGCTGCCGATCTCGTCGGCCTTTTCACCGCCATCGCCGGCAAGGAAGGTTTTGAGGCTGAGCCGCAGGCACTGTCGATGATCGCCCGTGCAGCCGAGGGTTCGGCACGTGACGGCCTTTCCCTGCTCGATCAGGCAATTGCCCATGGCGGCGGCCGCGTGGAGGCCGAAGCCGTGCGCGGTATGCTGGGCCTCGCCGACCGGGCGCGCATCGTCGATCTTTTCAAGCATGTCGTCAAAGGCGATGTCGCGGCAGCCCTTTCGGAATTCAACGGCCAATATGAGGCGGGCGCGAACCCCGTCGTGGTGTTGAACGACCTTGCCGATTTCACCCACCTTGTCACCCGCATGAAATATGTGCCTGACGCGGCAGACGATCCTTCTCTTTCCGAGATCGAACGTGTGCGTGGCGCGGAATTTGCCGAAACCATCGCGGTAACCGCGCTGTCGCGCATCTGGCAGATGCTGCTGAAGGGCATTCCGGAAACGGAAAATGCTTCGCGGCCTGCGGGTGCTGCCGAAATGGTGCTGATCCGGCTTTCGCATGCCGCCAATCTGCCTGCGCCCGAAGATGCGGCGCGGCGGCTGCTTGAGCTTTCCAACGGTGATGGCGGCTATGCCAACGGCGCGCCTTCGGGCGGCGGCAATGGTGGCGGGGCGCGGGCCTATTCGTCAACGCAAACCGTGGCTGCGGCAAGACCCGTCGATCTTCCCGCCCAGCGCCCTGCAACACCACAGACGTCTGCGATGTTGCGCGCCGTTCCCGATAGCCGCCCGCACGACATGCAGATCGCCGCACCGAAGAGCGAAGAACGGCCGGAGCCGAAGGTTCCGGTCAATTCGATGCAGGATATTGCCGATCTCTGCCAGAAAAATCGCGATCCCGTCATGCGGGCGAAGGTGCGCAACTTTGTGCGGCTGGTCCGGCTGGAACCAGGCCGGCTCGATATGCGCCTTGGCGATGGTGCCCCCGGCTCCCTGCCCGGCGAGCTTGGCGTGAGGCTGAAGGAGTGGACCGGTATCCACTGGATCGTCAGCCTCAGCAAGGAAGAGGGCCAGCCGACCCTGGTGGAGGCCGAGGGCAACGCCCGCGACGCCCGCCTTGTCGATGCGAGGCAGGATCCCGACGTCGTGGCCATTCTCCAGCAATTCCCCGGCGCAAAGATCACCGACGTGCGCATCAGGGCGGTCGAACAGGACGAGGCGGACGAGATCGCTCCTCCATCGGTTGCCGAATCGAGCGAAGGCGACATCCTTCCCGGCGACGACATCGAGTTTTAATATACAACAAAAACAGGAGTTTGGCACATGCGTGACATCATGGGCATGATGGGCAAGGTCAAGGAAATGCAGTCCAAGATGGAAAAGGTGCAGGAAGAAATCGCCGCCCTTGAAGTCGAAGGCAGGGCCGGCGGCGGTCTGGTGACCGTCGTTCTCAACGGCAAGGGCGAAATGCGCAGCCTGAAAATCGATCCTTCGCTGTTGAAGGAAGAAGAGGTGGAAATTCTCGAGGACCTGATCGTGGCGGCCCATAAGGACGCCAAGGGAAAGGGCGAAGCACAGGCGCAGGAAAAGATGGCTGGCCTGACCGCCGGTCTGCCGCTGCCACCAGGCATGAAGTTGCCGTTCTGATATCATATCGACTGACAGGATGGCGAAACGTTGTTGAGCATTTGCCGTCCTCGTCTCAAGGCAGAGTTTGGGCCTCCAGCATCGCGCGGAACCGGCTGGCAAGCGGCGTTTCCAGATAGGCCATGCGCTCGGCTGCATTCAGCTGCATGGGACGAAAGCTCTGGAGAATAGTTGGTATCGGCAGTTTCGTTCCCTGATAGGGTTCGAAGGCGATATCCTCGCCGGCGGCAAGCATCCCGCCTTTCAGCACCCGGCAATAAAAACCCGGCTGGCCCGCCTGCTTGAAGCGCGGGGCGAAATCGGGATCGCCGATCCGGGCCGAGAGCGTAGCGCAGGGAATGCGGGCAGCGGTTACCTCCAGCACGACTTCGCTGGCTGAGAACCTGTCGCCGACATTGAGTTTCGCGCTGTCGACACCCTCCAGGACGAGGTTTTCGCCGAAAAATCCGGGCTCGACCACAAAGCCCAATATCCGGGACCAGAAGTCGAGATCAATGGAGCCCATGACGTAAATCGCCTGATCCGGCCCGCCATGATGTTTGCGATTGCACACGGCATCGCTAACAATGCCCTCGGCATCCACCATGACCGGGCCTTGAACGGGATGTTTGAAGATGCCCGTCTTCATCGTCTTTCCCGGCAGTTTTTTGGCCTCGCCCCGGCACACCGCCTGTATTTTCATGAACTGCCCTTCGTGCTTCATGATTCCCGTTTCCCGATTTATGCAGTAGAAAGCGCTCATGGCAAAACGAGTCACCGGTCCTGAAATCGAAAAACTGATCCAGCTTCTGGCAAAAGTGCCGGGGCTTGGCCCCCGCTCGGCGCGGCGGGCGGCGCTGCACCTCATCAAAAAGAAGGAGCAGCTTCTCGGGCCGCTGGGCCACGCCATGGGCGAGGCCTATGACAAGGTGAAAATCTGCTCCTGCTGCGGCAATGTCGATACCATCGACCCCTGCACCGTTTGCGCCGACGACCGGCGCGACCAGTCGGTCATCATCGTTGTCGAGGATGTTTCGGATTTGTGGGCGCTGGAGCGGGCCGGCGCCATGAACACCGCCTATCATGTGCTGGGCGGCACGCTGTCGCCGCTCGACGGTGTGGGGCCGGAAGATCTGAACATCAAGGGGCTGATCGACCGTGTCAGCGTCGGTGGCATTCGCGAGCTTATCATCGCCGTCAATGCGACAGTGGAGGGGCAGGCAACCGCCCACTATATCACCGACCGCCTCTCCGATCTCGGCATAAAGATCACCCGGCTTGCGCATGGCGTGCCGGTGGGCGGCGAGCTGGATTATCTCGACGAAGGCACATTGACGGCGGCGCTTCGGGCCCGCACGACGATCTGACACCTTCCTTCACTCCCCGCGACCCAAAGAGGAGACCGAATGCGAAACCGATTTAATTGTTTGTCCTGGCGCATTTCCGGACGGAAAACCGAGCTCCACTTTTCCTGGAAAAGCTTCAAGGCACTGGCTGCCATTCTTTCCGTTTTTTCAGCGACGACGGCGATGGCGCAATCTCTACCAACCGGTGCAGCTGCCGCCCGATACGACGCCGAATTCAATACGTGGCTGAAAAAGGAAGTCTGGCCGGAAGCACGCAAGGCGGGCATTTCGCAAAAAACGCTCGATGCTGCGCTGAGTGGTCTTTCCATCAATTGGAAGCTGCCTGATCTCGTCATTCCCGGCCAAAAGCCGCCGAAGGAGCAGAGCCAGAGCCAGGCCGAATTTTCTTCACCGGGCGCCTATTTCTCCGAGAAGCGATTGCAGGGGCTTGCCGGCACCGGTCGGTCGCTTGCGGCAACTCATGCCGCCACCCTTCGTCGCATCGAAGCGAAATATGGCGTGCCCGGCGATATCATCGTCGCGATCTGGGGTCGCGAATCCGGTTTCGGCCGTGCGAAACTGCCGCATTCGGTGGTCGATGTGCTGGCCACGAAGGCCTATATGTCCACCCGCAAGGAGATGTTCCGCACCGAGCTGATCGACGCACTGAAGATCGTCGAAAGCGGCGATGTTGCAGCTTCACGCATGATGGGCTCCTGGGCCGGGGCGCTCGGTCAGCCGCAATTCATGCCGTCGAGCTACCTCAAATATGCGGTGGATTTCGATGGCGACGGCCGGCGGGATATCTGGAACTCCGTACCGGACGCGTTGGCATCCATAGCGAACTATCTTTCTCAGCGCGGCTGGCAACGCAATCGCGACTGGGGCTTCGAAGCCTCGATCCCGGCCAATGTCTCCTGCGCGCAGGAAGGCCCTGACCTTGCACGGCCGGTGGCCGACTGGGCGAAGATGGGCATCACCCGCATTTCCGGAAAAGCCTTTCCGGCCAATGACCTTAGCGCCGATGGCATGATGCTGGTGCCGGCCGGGCGGCATGGGCCGGAATTCGTGGTGACGCCGAATTTCTACGTCATCAAGGAATACAACAATTCCGATCTCTACGCCCTGTTCATCGGCAATCTCGCCGACCGCATCGCCCATGGGGCGGGGCCATTCAAGGCGGAATGGGGCAATGTCGGATCGATGCTGCGCTCGGATGTTCTGGCCATGCAGAAGGCACTGGTTGCCAATGGTTACGACGTCGGCAAGGCTGACGGTTTGGCCGGCTTCAAGACGCGCCGTTCACTTGGCGACTGGCAGGCCAAGAACGGGCTTTCACCGACGTGCTTTCCCGATGCAAGCCTGAAGGCCAAGCTGAAATAGCACGTTACCGGCGACGTCGGAAAACCTCTCTATCGTCATGCTCGGTCTTGTCCCGAGCATCTGTAACCGATTGATTTAGCGATACCTGGTTGGATCCTCGGGACAAGCCCGAGGATGATGTCGAGGGTTATGGCAAGGGCCATCAATAGCCTTTTACCTGGCCCGTTTCTGCCTCTCCTAGCCTATCAGTGCTGGTCGGTATGCGGCTTGTGGAAGATATCGTCGGTCGGCGGAATGGTTTGCCGCTCGATCATCCGGTGCACGCGCGGCCGTGTCTTGCCGCGATGAAGCTCCAGCAACCGGTCCCAGGCCTCCGCATCCGCCTGGGTGCGGCGGTGGTTATGGCGGACATATTCCACCCATGTCGGCACATGGTAGCTCTCGGTCCAGATGTCAGGATTTTCGAGATCGCGCATCAGGTTCCAGTTGCGTGCGCCATCCCGGATGCGGATGCGGCGGCGTTCGGCCATCAGCGGCAGGAATTCGCCGAGATCCTCATCATGGATTTCATAATCGATGAGAATGGCGATCGGGCCGCTGCGCGGCTTGATATCAAGCCTCAACGGCGGCTCGACAAAGCGGTTGAGCGGATCGAGATTGAGCGAGGCGAAGGCCGGCATGGCAAGCTTGAGGCCAACGACGACGCCGAGCAGCATCAGCACGCAGGAACAGAGAAGCGAATAGGAAATGCCATAGTCTTCGGCCAGTTCGCCCCACAGCCAGCTGCCGACCGCGATGCCGCCGAAGGTCAGTGTCTGGTAAAGCGACAGCGCCCGGCCCACCACCCAGCGCGGGGTGGAAAGCTGGACGATGGTATTGAACAGGGAAAGCGCCAATACCCAGCAGGCGCCGGCGACGGTCAGAACCAGCGAGGTGATGATCGCGCTCGTGCTGATTGCCGTTATGCCGGAACTGAAAGCGAAACCTAAAAAGGCGACACGCACGATCCATTCGCTGGACATGACTTCCCGCAGCCGGGCACTGATGAGCGCGCCACCAATGGCGCCAACGCCGAACGCACCCAGCATGACGCCATAGGTCAACGGACCGCCCTCAACCAGATCGCGGGCAACGATCGGCATCAAAGCCAGGATGGCACTGGCGGAGAGGCCGAAGAGAAAGCCGCGCACCAGCACCTTGCCGATATTGGGCGACATCGCCACATAGCGCATTCCGGCCGATATGGCGGCAAGAAGCTGCTCGCGCGGCAAGGTCGAGGCGTGTTTGGGCGGCTGCCAGCGAAACAGGGCGTAAAGCAGGGTGAAGTAGCTGAGCGCATTGACGAAAAACGCGGCAGCGGCACCGGCGGCAGCGACGATGATACCGCCGATGGCGGGGCCGACGCTGCGGGTGATGTTGAAACCAACGCTGTTCAGCGTTACGGCGGCGGGCAAATCTTCGCGCGGCACCATTTCACCGACGGAGGCCTGCCAGGACGGATTGTTGAGCGCCGTGCCGCAGCCGATCATGAAGGTGAAGAACAGCAGCAGCCAGGGCGTGAGCCAGCCGGACCAGGCAAAAACCGTCAGCAGCACGGAGGCCGTCAGCATCAGGAGCTGCGCCGAGATCATAATGCGGCGACGGTCAAAACTGTCGGCCAGCGCGCCGGAAATCAGCGAAAACATCATGATCGGCAGCGAGGTGGAAGCCTGCACCAGCGCGATCATGTTTTCAGAACTCGAAAGCGAGGTCATCATCCATGCGGCGCCCACCGCCTGGATCAGTCCGCCGAAATTCGAGGCAAGGCTGGCGACCCAGATTCGTCTGTAAGTCAAATGCCTTAAAGGCGCGAGTGGCGATTTACGGTCAGGCACGCTCTGTCCACTTGATGCAACTGCGATTTGTTAAACGGCAACTATAGACAGTGCCCAGAATGATGCCACCCCTTCCGACACGGTGAAGGTGAAAATGTGGCTGCGGACGCCATTGAAGCAGGAGCGCCCGCGAAAACCTTGCAATCCCGCCCCGATGGGTCTATATGACCCCTGAAATTCTTGATCGCTTGATGAAGAGTGGGGCCGCAAGGCTCCGCTCTTTTTCGTTAGGCGAACCGGAAACCACGGGCCAGGAGCCCGGTGAAAATCAGAGACCGGAAGGCCAGATGGCAGACACCGCACAAGAATCGCGACTGATAACTGAAACGGGCATCGACCAGCGCATTGCCGAGATCATCGAGCCTGTTTTGGCGGGTATGGGATATCTTCTGGTGCGCGTGCGGCTCTCCAACCAGAACGGCATGACGCTGCAGGTGATGGCCGAGCGCGAAGACGGCACCATGACCGTCGAGGACTGCGAAGCGATCTCCATGGCCATTTCACCGGTTCTTGATGTGGAAGATCCGGTCGATAAAGCGTATCATCTCGAAGTTTCCTCGCCCGGCATTGACCGGCCGATGGTTCGCAAATCGGATTTCACCCGCTGGCAGGGTCATCTGGTGAAGGTCGAAACCTCCATTCTGGTCGAAAACCGCAAGCGGTTTCGCGGCAAGATCGTCGAGGTGGATGCGGACGGCTTCAAGCTGGAACGCGACCAGATCGCCTATGGCGAGGAGCCGACAGTCATCGTTCCGTTCAGCGCGCTTTCCGATGCGAAGCTTATTCTGACGGACGACCTTATTCGTGATGCGTTGCGGGCAGACAAGGCGGCAAAGGCCGCCGCCGCAAACCAGAACGACGAAAACGAAACAGACGAAGACTAATTCCAACGTAAAGCCCGAAAACGGGCGATCCCCGCAATTATGCGACTTACGGAGATAGAAAAATGGCAGTGAGTGCTAACCGGCTTGAGCTTCTGCAGATCGCCGATGCTGTGGCGCGCGAAAAGGTCATCGACCGCGAAATCGTGCTTGCCGCAATGGCCGACGCTATCCAGAAAGCCGCCCGCTCGCGCTATGGTTCGGAAACCAACATTCGCGCCGACATCAACTCCAAGACCGGCGAAATCCGCCTGCAGCGTCTTCTGGAAGTTGTCGAGGCCGCTGAGGACTATTCGACCCAGATCCCGCTTGAGCTGGCCCGCGACCGCAACCCGGACGCCAAGCTCGGCGATTTCATCGCCGATCCGCTGCCGCCGATGGATTTCGGCCGTATCGCCGCCCAGTCGGCCAAGCAGGTCATCGTTCAGAAGGTTCGTGAAGCCGAGCGTGACCGTCAGTATGATGAATTCAAGGACCGTATCGGCGAAATCGTCAACGGCACCGTCAAGCGCGTCGAATATGGCAATGTCATCGTCGACCTCGGCCGTGGCGAAGGCATCATCCGTCGCGACGAGATGATCCCGCGGGAAAACATGCGTTACGGCGACCGCGTGCGCGCCTACGTCTACGACGTTCGCCGCGAACAGCGCGGCCCGCAGATTTTCCTGTCGCGTACCCATCCGCAGTTCATGGTGAAGCTCTTCACCATGGAAGTTCCGGAAATTTACGACGGCATCATCCAGATCAAGTCGGTCGCCCGTGACCCCGGTTCGCGCGCCAAGATCGCCGTTATCTCGAATGATAGCTCGATCGACCCGGTCGGCGCCTGTGTGGGTATGCGCGGCTCTCGCGTTCAGGCCGTTGTCGGCGAATTGCAGGGCGAGAAGATCGACATCATTCCGTGGAGCCAGGAGCCGGCGTCCTTCATCGTCAACGCCCTGCAGCCGGCGGAAGTCGCCAAGGTCGTTCTGGATGAAGAGTCCGAGCGCATCGAAGTGGTCGTTCCCGACGAGCAGCTGTCGCTCGCCATCGGCCGTCGTGGCCAGAACGTGCGTCTGGCATCGCAGCTCACCGGCTGGGATATCGACATCATGACCGAGCAGGAAGAGTCCGAGCGTCGCCAGAAGGAATTCAACGAGCGCACGGCACTGTTCATGGACGCCCTCGACGTCGATGAGATGGTCGGCCAGGTTCTGGCTTCCGAAGGCTTCGCACAGGTCGAAGAACTCGCTTATGTCGATCTCGGTGAAATTTCCTCGATCGAGGGTTTCGATGAAGACACCGCCGATGAAATCCAGACCCGCGCCCGCGAATATCTGGAACGTCTGGAAGCCGAGATGGACGCCAAGCGCAAGGAACTCGGCGTTGCCGACGAGCTGCGCCAGATCGACGGCCTGACCTCACAGATGATGGTTGCGCTGGGTGAAGACGGTATCAAGACCATCGAAGACTTTGCCGGCTGCGCCGCGGACGATCTGGTCGGCTGGAGCGAACGCAAGGACGGCGAGACCAAGAAGTTCGAAGGCATCTTCTCCAAGCTCGACGTTTCGCGCGTCGAGGCCGAGAACATGGTGGTGCAGGCCCGTCTTCTGGCTGGCTGGATCACGGCCGAAGATCTCGCTTCCGAAGAAGAAGCCAATGCTGAAGCTGCCGAGGAGGCGGATACCGCCGAGCAGGAATGACATCGCAGGCGCATGAGCCGGACGAGCTGCCCGAGACCGATGAGGACGGGCGGCTTGCAGGCAACGTCAATGGACGTATGTGCATTGTGACACGGCAGAGCGGATCGCCCGATGAGTTGATCCGCTTCGTCGCAGGCCCGGACGGCAGCGTCGTGCCGGATCTGAAACGCCAATTGCCGGGGCGCGGCTGCTGGGTAACACCCGAGCGCGCCCTGATCGAGAAAGCCATTGCGAAGAAGATCTTCGCACGGGCACTCAAACGCGACGTCAAGGCCGGACCGGAGCTTCTTGCTCTTCTCGACCGGCTGATGGCGCAGCAGCTTGCCGGAATGATGAACATGGCGCGCAAGGCGGGCCAGTTCATCAGCGGCGCAACGAAGGTCGATGCCGCCGTCCGGTCCGGGAACGCGATTGCCGTGTTCCACGCGACCGATGCTGCGGCGGACGGCGTGAGAAAACTGGACCAGGCCCGCAGGGCCTGGGCGTTCGGCAGCGATGCCGACAATGAAATTCCGTCCTTCCGGCTCTTCAGTAGCGCCGAAATGGACGAGTTGATGGGCCAGAATGCTTTTATCCATGCTTGCGCGCTTGCGGGGCAGGCGGGTGAGGGTGTAGTGAAGCGCGCAACGATGCTTGAACAGTACCGCCTTGGCGGTCGATCTCAGGCGGAACGCGACGCTGCCCGGACAGAACAATGACGCGGTTAACCGACATGAACGGTCGCCGCGTTCCGATGCAGCAATTGAACGACGAGACCTGATGGACGTCATCCGGTTCTCGTCCGAAGGAACGGGAACGAATGACCGACAACAACGACGACAAGACACTTAACGCGCCGGCCAAGAAGACTCTCACCCTCAAGCCGGGCGGGATGAATCAGGGCACCGTGCGGCAGGATATGGGTCGAGGTCGCACAAATGCGGTTGTCGTGGAAACACGCAAGCGCCGCCCCCTACGTCCCGAAGACGAGAAGCCGGTTCAGCCGATCGCGGCAGCAGCACCTGCACCGAAGCCCGCAGCACCGGCCCCTGCCCCCGTGGCAGCGCGTCCGCAGGCCCCCCAGCCGCGCATTCATCAGCCAGGCGGCCAGCAGCAGCGTCCGGGTTCTTCCCAGTCGCAGCAGCGTCCCGGCTCGTCCGCACCCCAGCAGCGCCAGCCTGATCGCCCGCGCGGCAACGTTCTGCACGATCTTTCCGCCGGCGAGATGGAAGCCCGTCGCCGTGCGCTGATGGAAGCGCAGGCTCGCGACGTGGTGGAAGCCAAGCAGCGTGCCGAAGACGAAGCCCGCCGCAAGGTCGAGGAAGAACAGCGCATCGCAGCCGAAAAGGTCGAGGCTGCCAACCGCGCTGCCGAAGAGGCCGCGGCTGCCAAGGCAGCGGCAAGCCAGCCTGCCGCTGAAGTGAGATCCGAACCGGCCAGCGAAAAGCCGGCTGCAGCCTTTGCACCGGCCCCCCGCACTGACGCACGTCCTCAGTCCGCCGCCGCTGCCCCCCGTTCCGCTCCTGCAACGCCCGACGCGGCCGCTCCGCGCGGACGTCGTACCGGTGGCGACGAGGAGGATGATCGTGGTGCCGCGCGTCGTGGCAGCAGCCTTCCGGCTCGCGGCAAGGTCACGGCTCCGGTTCCGGCCAAGCCCGCCGCCCGTCTGAAGACGGAAGAAGAACGCCGTCGCGGCAAGCTTACTGTTACCTCGTCCAATCTGGATGAAGACGGAACGCCGCGTGGTCGCTCCATGGCATCCATGCGCCGCCGGCAGGAGAAATTCCGCCGCAGCCAGATGCAGGAAACCCGCGAAAAGGTTATGCGCGAAGTGATCCTGCCGGAAACCATCACCATTCAGGAACTGTCACAGCGCATGTCCGAGCGGGCCGTTGACGTCATCAAGTTCCTGATGAAGGAAGGCCAGATGATGAAGCCGGGCGACGTCATCGACGCCGATCTGGCCGAACTGATCGCCGTCGAATTCGGCCACACCGTCAAGCGCGTTTCTGAATCCGACGTGGAAGAAGGCATCTTCAACCAGGCTGACGACGAAGGCGAAATGGTTTCCCGTCCGCCGGTCGTGACCATCATGGGTCACGTCGACCACGGCAAGACCTCGCTGCTCGACGCCATCCGTCAGGCAAACGTGGTTGCTGGCGAAGCCGGTGGCATCACCCAGCATATCGGCGCCTACCAGGTTGAGAAGAACGGTCAGAAGATCACCTTCATCGACACCCCCGGCCACGCCGCCTTCACGGCGATGCGTGCCCGTGGTGCGCAGGCGACCGACATTGCCGTTCTGGTTGTTGCCGCAGACGACAGCGTCATGCCGCAGACGATCGAATCCATCAATCACGCCAAGGCGGCCGGTGTTCCGATCGTCGTTGCGATCAACAAGATCGACAAGCACGAGGCAAACCCTGACAAGGTTCGCCAGCAGCTGCTGCAGCACGAAGTTTTCGTGGAATCGATGGGTGGTGAAGTTCTTGACGTCGAAGTGTCGGCCAAGAACAAGCTCAACCTCGACAAGCTGCTCGAAGCAATCCTGCTTCAGGCGGAAATCCTCGATCTCAAGGCAGATCCAAGCCGCACCGCAGAAGGCACGGTCATCGAAGCCGAGCTAGACCGTGGACGCGGCGCCGTCGCCACCGTTCTCGTGCAGAAGGGTACGCTGAGACCCGGCCAGATCATCGTTGCCGGTGACCAGTGGGGCCGTGTGCGCGCGCTCGTCAACGACAAGGGCGAACACGTCAAGGAAGCCGGTCCGGCCATGCCGGTCGAAATCCTTGGCCTTTCCGGCACACCGTCGGCCGGTGACCGTTTTGCGGTTGTCGAAAACGAAAGCCGCGCCCGCGAGATTTCCGAATACCGCCAGCGTCTGGCACGCGACAAGGCTGTCGCCCGCCAGACCGGTCAGCGCGGCTCGCTGGAACAGATGATGAGCCAGCTTCAGACTTCGGGACTGAAGGAATTCCCGCTGGTCATCAAGGCGGACGTGCAGGGTTCGGTCGAAGCCATTATCGCTTCGCTCGACAAGCTCGGCACAGACGAAGTCCGCGCTCGTGTCGTTCACTCTGGTGCTGGTGCCATCACGGAATCGGATATCTCGCTTGCCGAGGCATCGAACGCCGCGATCATCGGCTTCAACGTTCGCGCCAACGCACAGGCACGTACGGCGTCCGAACGCGCCGGTATCGAAATCCGCTACTACAACATCATCTACGATCTGGTGGATGACGTTAAGGCGGCGATGTCGGGTCTGCTTTCGCCGGAACGTCGCGAGACCTTCCTCGGCAATGCCGAAATTCTCGAGGTGTTCAACATCACCAAGGTCGGCAAGGTCGCGGGTTGCCGCGTCGTCGAGGGCAAGGTGGAACGTGGTGCGGGTGTCCGTCTGGTGCGCGACAACGTCGTCATCCACGAAGGCAAGCTCAAGACCCTCAAGCGCTTCAAGGACGAAGTCAACGAAGTGCCGGTTGGTCAGGAGTGCGGTATGGCATTCGAAAACTACGAAGACATCCGCGCCGGCGACACCATCGAGTGCTTCCGCGTCGAACACATCACGAGAACGCTCTAAGCGTTCTCGCCGCAAAACAGGATTTTTCTGTCGGGCGCCGGCTTACCGGCGCTCGCTCCGTTTGAGGCATTACCCATGGCAAAAGCAACATCATCGGCCCCTTCGCAACGCATGCTGCGTGTTGGCGAACAGGTGCGCGCCGCCCTTACCCAAATTCTCCAGCGCGGCGAAGTCCGCGACGACCTGATCGAAGGCACCGTCATTTCCATCTCGGAAGTGCGCATGTCGCCCGATCTCAAGATCGCGACAGCTTACGTGACGCCGCTTGGCGTTGCGGATCACACCGACATCATCAGCGCGCTGAACCGCCACGCGAAATTCATGCGCGGCCGTCTCGGTCCGCAGCTGCGGCAGATGAAATACATGCCGGAACTGCGTTTCCGCGACGATACGAGTTTCGACAATTACCAGAAGATCGACGCACTCCTGCGGTCACCGGAGGTGCAGCGCGATCTTGGACCTTCAAACGAAAAAGACGACGAACAGAACTGAAGCATGTCCAAACCACGCAAACAGCAGCACCGCAAACCCAAGGGCCGCCCGATTTCCGGCTGGCTGATCCTCGACAAGCCGCTCGATTTCGGCTCCACCGAAGCCGTTTCCAAGATCAAGTGGCTGTTCAATGCCCAGAAGGCAGGCCATGCCGGAACGCTCGATCCGCTGGCTTCCGGCATGTTGCCGATCGCCCTCGGCGATGCCACCAAGACCGTGCCTTACGTCATGGACGGCCGGAAAATCTACGAATTTACCGTCACCTGGGGTGAGCAGCGCGCAACCGACGATCTGGAAGGCGAGGTCGTCAATTCCTCCGACCAGCGCCCGGACGAACAGGCGATCCGCGATCTTCTGCCCAATTATACCGGTGTGATCCTGCAGACACCGCCGCAATTTTCCGCGATCAAGATTGCCGGCGAGCGCGCCTATGATCTGGCGCGCGACGGCGAGACGGTGGAAATCCCGGCACGCGAGGTGGAAATCCACCGCCTGACGCTGCTTGCCTGCCCCGACGCCGATACCGCGCATTTCGAAGTGGAATGCGGCAAGGGCACCTATGTACGGGCGCTGGCACGTGACATGGGTCGCGATCTCGGCTGTTTCGGCCATATTTCGGAACTGCGCCGCACAATGGTCGCCCCGTTTGGCGAAGACATGATGGTGCCGCTCGAAACACTGACGGCGCTGGAAGCCATAGAAGACCGCGACGAGCGGGTCGAGGCGCTGGACGCCTTTCTGATCGACACGGCGCAGGCGCTTTCCTCGCTTCCGCATCTCATCATCAACGACGACCAGGCGCATCGGCTGAAGATGGGCAACCCCATCCTGCTGCGCGGGCGTGACGCGCCGGCCAATCATCCGGAAGCCTATGCCACCGCGCAGGGCAAGCTGGTCGCGATCGGCGAAATCGGTGAGGGAGAGTTTCGGCCAAAGCGGGTTTTTGGCTGAAATAGACTGTCTTCATGTATTTCCGGACGGAAAACCGCATCCGTTTTTCTCGGAAATGCTCCGCGAGGCCCAGTCAATCACCTCTTTCAATTGTACCCGGAATAGTTTATAGGCAGCGCCAGCTTGGGCTTTGCCTATGCTGCTGAATGGCCAGAGCTGGACGACATCCCGGCTCTAGGCGTCCCCGTTTTTCCTTAAAACAAGAAAGGATCGTACGATGTCGATTACTGCAGAGCGCAAAGCCGCCCTCATCACGGAATATGCCACCAAGGCAGGTGACACCGGTTCTCCGGAAGTTCAGGTCGCAATCCTGACCGAGCGGATCAACAACCTCACCGGTCACTTCAAGGACCACAAGAAGGACAACCACTCCCGTCGTGGCCTTCTGACGCTGGTTTCGAGCCGTCGTTCGCTTCTCGACTATCTGAAGAAGAAGGACGAAGCCCGTTACACCAAGCTGATCGGTGCTCTCGGCATTCGCCGCTAAAACTTGTGCCCGGCGGGTTTCACAACGATACCCGCCGGTTTTTATATTGGGTCTTCTGAAGGCCGCATGAATTTCCGGGCGTTTGCCGCAGCTGTGGCCCCCGGACGACAAGGGTGACCCGGATGGGCCGGTGTCGCCTTTTCAACCGCAGACCTGTCATGGGGCAGGATTGCCGGATGCTTGCACCTTAAAAGCCTCCCGCTGTCTTGCCCGTGATTGCGTCGTTCTTCGCCCCCCATAAGGCGGACAAGTACAAACAAGGACAAGATATGTTCAATAAACACTCCGTGGAAATCGAATGGGCAGGCCGCCCGCTGAAGCTCGAGACCGGCAAGGTTGCCCGTCAGGCTGACGGCGCCGTCATCGCAACCTACGGCGAGACGATGGTTCTCGCGACCGTGGTTTCCGCAAAGTCTCCGAAGCCCGGCCAGGACTTCTTCCCGCTGACCGTCAACTACCAGGAAAAGACCTATGCAGCCGGCAAGATCCCCGGCGGTTATTTCAAGCGCGAAGGCCGTCCGAGCGAAAACGAAACCCTCGTTTCGCGTCTGATCGACCGCCCGATCCGCCCGCTTTTCCCTGAAGGTTACAAGAACGACACGCAGGTTGTCGTGACCGTCATTCAGCACGATCTGGAAAACAACCCCGACATTCTGTCGATGGTCGCCACTTCGGCAGCGCTGACCCTTTCCGGCATCCCGTTCATGGGTCCGATCGGCGGCGCGCGCGTTGGCTACATCAACGGCGAATATGTTCTGAACCCGCATCTGGACGAGATGGAAGAATCCACGCTTGATCTGGTTGTTGCCGGCACCTCCGACGCCGTTCTGATGGTTGAATCGGAAGCCAAGGAACTCAACGAAGAGATCATGCTCGGCGCCGTCATGTTCGGCCACAAGGGCTTCCAGCCGGTTATCGACGCGATCATCAAGCTCGCCGAAGTTGCCGCCAAGGAACCCCGCGAATTCGAACCGGAAGATTTCTCCGCGCTCGAAAACGAAATGCTGGCTCTGGCCGAAACCGAACTGCGCACCGCCTACAAGATCACCGAAAAGGCTGCCCGCTACGCTGCCGTCGATGCCGTGAAGGCGAAGGTCAAGGCCCACTTCCTGCCGGAAGAAGGCGAAGCCAAGTACAGCCCGGAAGAAATCGGCGCCGTCTTCAAGCACCTGCAGGCGAAGATCGTTCGCTGGAACGTTCTCGACACCAAGAGCCGCATCGACGGCCGCGACCTGTCGACCGTTCGTCCGATCATTTCGGAAGTCGGCCTGCTGCCGCGCACGCACGGTTCGGCGCTGTTCACCCGCGGTGAAACCCAGGCGATCGTTGTTGCGACGCTCGGCACCGGCGAAGACGAACAGTATGTCGACTCGCTCACCGGCATGTACAAGGAACGCTTCCTGCTGCATTACAACTTCCCGCCCTACTCGGTCGGTGAAACAGGCCGCATGGGCTCCCCGGGCCGTCGCGAAATCGGTCACGGCAAGCTCGCATGGCGCGCGATCCGTCCGATGCTGCCGACTGCGGAACAGTTCCCCTACACGCTGCGCGTCGTTTCCGAAATCACCGAGTCCAACGGCTCTTCGTCGATGGCAACGGTTTGCGGCACCTCGCTTGCACTGATGGATGCCGGTGTTCCGCTGGCAAAGCCGGTTGCCGGTATCGCCATGGGCCTTATCCTTGAAGGCGAGCGCTTTGCGGTTCTCTCCGACATCCTCGGCGACGAAGACCACCTCGGCGACATGGACTTCAAGGTTGCGGGTACGGCCGACGGCATCACCTCGCTGCAGATGGACATCAAGATCGCCGGTATCACCGAAGAGATCATGAAAATCGCTCTGGAGCAGGCACAGGGTGGCCGCAAGCACATTCTCGGCGAAATGGCCAACGCCATCACCGAGAGCCGCAGCCAGCTCGGCGAATTCGCACCGCGCATCGAAGTCATGAACATTCCGGTCGACAAGATCCGTGAAGTCATCGGCTCCGGCGGCAAGGTCATTCGCGAAATCGTTGAAAAGACCGGCGCCAAGATCAACATCGAAGACGACGGCACCGTCAAGATCGCTTCTTCTTCCGGCAAGGAAATCGAAGCGGCCCGCAAGTGGATCCACTCGATCGTTGCTGAACCGGAAGTCGGCGCCATCTACGAAGGCACGGTCGTAAAGACCGCTGACTTCGGCGCTTTCGTCAACTTCTTCGGCGCCCGCGACGGCCTCGTCCACATCTCGCAGCTCGCTTCCGAGCGTGTGGCCAAGACCTCCGACGTCGTCAAGGAAGGCGACAAGGTCTGGGTCAAGCTGATGGGCTTCGACGAGCGTGGCAAGGTTCGCCTGTCCATGAAGGTTGTCGACCAGGCAACCGGCCAGGAAGTTGCTGCCGACAAGAAGAAGGAAGACGGCGAAGCCGCTGCCGAATAAGGTCGCGCCGCCAGACCCTATCGAGGCGCGGGTTCTGCCCGCGCCTTTTTTCTATCCCGCTTAGATCCTTTGGCTTTCCTTCTCACCGCCAGAGCGATCTAACTCTTTGATTTAACGCATTGTCCAGATGTAAAAGCAGTCCCGCTTTTCCTGGAAATGCCCTAAGGACGCTCCCATGAGCCGCGACGCTATTAAAACCCTTTTCCACCCCTTTGCCGCAGAAATGCTCGATATGCCGAAAGAGGGCGAACGCGTTCTGTTTCTGGGAGCGGAGGCTGGCCCGCGGCTGGATGGTTTTGACGCGGAGATCATTGCCGTTCAGCATCTTCGGCCACTTTACCGGGCTCTGCAGGCGCAGGGCGCGCAGGTCACCCCGGACATTTCGGGCGAGGATTACGATGCGGCGCTGTTGCTGTGCGGCAAACATCGTGGCGAAAACGAAAACCGCGTCGCGGAAGCACTGTCCCGCGTGAAAGCCGGCGGCCTGATCGTCGCGGCGGGATCAAAGGAAGACGGCATCGTGACGCTGCGCAAGACGCTGGCAAAGCTTGGCATCGAGGCCGACTCGACGCCGAAATACCATGGTGTCGCGCTTTGGTTCAAACGTCCGGACGATGTTTCCTCGGCTCTCTCGAAGCTTGCCCAGAAGCCCGTGACGGTTGAAGGCCGCTTCACCGCCCTGCCCGGCATGTTCTCACATGACCGCGTCGATGACGGCTCGGAGCTTCTCGCATCGCGCCTGCCGACCGATTTTGACGGCAACGCCGCTGATTTTGGCGCGGGCTGGGGTTACCTCTCGGTGATGCTGGCGGAAAAATCGCCGCGCACGGCCCGTATCGACCTGTTTGAGGCGGACTGGAATGCGCTTGAATTTGCGAAGACCAATCTTCTTGAAAACAATCCGCGACTGACGGCACGTTTCTTCTGGCAGGATCTGGCGAACGAACCGCCCAAGGAAAAATACGATCTCATCATCATGAACCCGCCTTTCCACGCGGCGGGACAGGCGGCGGAGCCCGCTCTCGGTCAGGCTTTCATCAAGACGGCAGCCGGCGCGCTTCGCAGCGGGGGCAAGCTGCTGATGGTTGCCAATCGCGGCATGCCCTATGAGCCGGTGCTGGCAGCGGAGTTCCGCACCAGCGCCGAGGTGTGCCGTAACGCCCGCTTCAAGATCCTCAGCGCCCAGAAATAATCAATTCAGCAGGGCAGTCAGCTCAGAAGCCAAGCCCACAGCGACACGGAAAGAACGCCGGTCGCCGTGGAAATGCTGATGGTGGAGGCCGCGACGCTGTGGCCGATGCCAAAGCGATTGGCGATCAGCCAGGCGTTCACCCCCGTCGGCACCGACGAGGTGAGCACAAGGGCCGCCGTCCATTCCCGGCTAAGGCCGAGAGCGTGGCCCATAGCCCACACGCAGGCGGGCAAGAGCAGCAGTTTGAACACCGTCATGGTAACGGCTATGCCAAGATTGCCGCGAATGGTGTATTTCGTCAGCGCCATGCCGAGCGAGATGAGCGCTGCTGGCCCTGCCATTGAAGCAATCTGATCGACCACGGTTTTGAGGATGGGTGTGAGCGTCACACCGGAAACATTGGTTGAAAGGCCAATCACCAGGCCAATCACCAGCGGATTGGTAACGAGGTTGCGACCGACCTGTTTGAAGACCGCGGCCATGCCTCGCTTTTCACCCCCGACGGCCTTGTGCGTGGCGTTCTCCATCAGGATCGTGCCGGCAATCATCATGACCGGCAGGTGGATGGCCAGCAGAATGGAAAGCGCCACCAGCCCCTCATCGCCAACGGACCGGCCGACGAGCGGCAGGCCGATGAAGATATTGTTGGCGAAGGCCGAGGATATCCCGGCAATGACGGCGATACGCACATCCTGCTTGAAGACGTAACGGGTGACGATATGTCCGATTGTCCAGGTCACGGCCACGCCGGCGAAATAGGTAATCCAGAGCCGGAAGGGCGACGCACCGTGGAAGTTCGCTTCCGCAAGCGTGCGAAAGATCAGTGTCGGTACGGCGATCTTGAACACGAAATCGCTGAGAATCTCGCCGGCATCGGCACGGAACAGACCGGCCTTGACTGTAAGCCAGCCAATCAGGATGAGAATGAAAATCGGAGCGACGTTAGCGGCAACGGCAGACATGGAGGGAAAGCTTTCGCGGCTTTGCGGGAGATACTCCGCTTTAGAGCGTTTTCCGCCGGAATGGAATCGCGAAAACGCTGAGCGTCTTTGTTTTCGCCCGATTGCGGATCACATGCCGCGGGAGCCAGACCGGTCAAGCGCCATCACCGGGAATGGACTTCGCTGCCCATAACCCCGCATTCCGCGGCGTCAGCGCAAAGAAAAAGCGGGGTTTCCCCCGCCTTTTATGTCCGTTATACGCCGCCAGTACATCCGTGGCGGAGATAACGGTTGAGCCAGAAGACCATCATGTCTTCCATTCCGGTACGCATTCACACACCTTTTGCTCTGGAAGGAGCAATAGCTTAACCACATTACAGGCAGATGACGCGTTTCTTCCCCTCCAGGGGAGAACCGCATATTTTCCCTTTGGGCTTTTCTTGCCGCCAGAAATGTTTAAGACCGTTTGAAAATACGCACACGCCTCGTGCGAACTGGATAGGGCCCCATGACGAAATTCGACGTACTGACTGTCGGCAATGCCATCGTCGACATCATCTCTCGCTGCGATGACCGCTTCCTTAACGACAATGCCATTACCAAAGGTGCGATGAACCTCATCGATGCGGAACGCGCCGAGCTGCTTTATTCGCTGATGGGGCCGGCTCTCGAAGCCTCCGGCGGCAGCGCGGGTAACACGGCGGCCGGTGTGGCGAATTTCGGCGGCAAGGCCGCCTATTTCGGCAAGGTCGCCGAAGACCAGCTCGGAGAAATCTTCCAGCACGATATCCGTGCGCAGGGCGTCTATTTCGAAACGAAGCCGGAAGGCACGTTTCCGCCCACCGCCCGTTCGATGATCTTCGTGACCGAAGATGGCGAGCGTTCGATGAACACCTATCTCGGCGCTTGTGTCGATCTCGGGCCGGAGGACGTGGAAGAAGACGTCGTGGCGCAGACCAAGGTCACCTATTTCGAAGGTTACCTTTGGGATCCGCCGCGCGCCAAGGACGCCATTCGCGAATGCGCCCGCATTTCGCATGAAAACGGCCGCGAAGTTTCCATGACGCTGTCCGACAGTTTCTGCGTCGGCCGTTACCGCGAGGAATTTCTCGACCTGATGCGCTCCGGCACGGTGGACATTGTTTTCGCCAACAAGCAGGAAGCGCTTTCGCTTTACGAGACGGATGATTTCGAGCTGGCGCTGACGAAAATTGCCGCCGACTGCAAGATCGCGGCGGTGACGATGAGCGAAGAAGGTGCCGTTATCCTGCGTGGTACGGAACGGGTGAAGGTAGAAGCCTATCCCGTGCATGACGTGGTCGACACGACGGGTGCAGGCGATCTTTTCGCCGCCGGCTTCCTGTTCGGTTATACGCAGGACCGGTCGCTCGAAGATTGCGGCAAGCTCGGCTGCCTTGCGGCCGCGGCCGTCATTCAGCAGGTGGGCCCGCGCCCGATGTCATCGCTCAAGGCGCTTGGCGCAAAGCACGGCCTTATTTAAAGGCCTCTCCGGGATAAGCACCCCAGATTTCGCCCTGCGATACCCAGCCCGAGGCCTGACCGGCCTCGGCGCGGCACCAGTCGCCGTTGCATTCACCGATCCTGAAGACGACGCCCGGCTCCAGCCTGGCGATGACCGAAGCACCCGACTGCGCTTCGCGGCGCATGTTTACGTAAACTTCCTTGCCCTTGCCACGCATCCATGGGGCTGCGACGGCCGTGCGCTCACCGGACAGTAGCGCCTGGTTGACCCAGCCTTCCGTGCCATCGGCATCGCGGATGCGCCGCCAGTTTTCATATTCCTGGATGATTTCGACAGGCATTCCCGATTTCAGATACATCCACGACACGGCATAATCCGTGCTGGGGCCAATGCGCATATTAACACGCTTGGACTTCAGGCTGACGAAACGCGGCAGGGGCAGACCACTTGCGCCCTTGGCGGCACCCTGCGCCATGGCTTCGGTGGCCGCGCCGAGGAGGCCCAGAGACAATGCAATGCAAACGATAGAAACCACACTGCGCATGCCCATTTCCGTTTCCCGCCTTCTGCAAACCGGATGATATTTTAAGGAGGCTCGGTTCCACATGCCTCGAGCCTCGGCGAGTTTTGTTTGTCTTCGCCGGCGGGTCTGGTAGAAACGCCCTGATTGAAAGAAATTATCGCTCTTTCTGGTTAATGACTTCTGAACAAGGCAGCGGCAAACGATGACCCACAAGAAGAGACCGACAGTCTATATCACCCGCAAATTGCCTGACGTCGTCGAGACCAGAATGCGCGAACTCTTCGATGCTGAACTGAACATCGATGATACGCCGCGCAGCGAGGCAGAGCTTGTCGCCGCCATGCAGCGGGTGGATGTGCTGGTCCCGACGGTTACCGACCGCATCACTGCGGCCATGATCGAGAAGGCCGGACCACAGCTGAAGCTGATCGCCAGCTTTTCCAACGGCATAGACCACGTCGACGTTGATGCCGCGGCCAGGCAAGGCATTACCGTTACCAATACGCCGAATGTGCTGACCGAAGACAGCGCCGATATCACCATGGCGCTGGTGCTGGCCGTGCCGCGCCGCATGATCGAAGGCACGCGCGTGCTTGCCAATGGTTCGGACGAATGGTTGGGCTGGTCGCCGACCTGGATGCTGGGGCGGCGCATTTCCGGAAAACGCATCGGCATTGTCGGCATGGGTCGCATCGGAACCGCAGTTGCGCGGCGCGCCAAGGCCTTCGGCCTTTCCATTCATTATCACAACCGCAAACGCGTTAACCCGGCGACTGAGACGGAGCTTGAGGCGACCTATTGGGACAGCCTCGACCAGATGCTGGCGCGCGTGGATATTGTCTCCGTCAATTGCCCCTCCACACCTGCTACCTACCACCTGATCTCGGCGCGGCGGCTGGCGCTGATGCAGCCGACCAGCTACATCGTCAACACGGCGCGCGGCGATATCATCGATGAAGCGGCGATGATCCAGTGCCTGCGCGAAGGAAAAATCGCCGGCGCCGGTCTCGATGTCTATGAGAATGAGCCTGCGGTGAACCCCAAGCTCATCAAGCTCGCCAAGGAAGGCAAGGTTGTCCTGCTTCCCCATATGGGCTCGGCGACGATCGAAGGGCGCATCGAAATGGGTGACAAGGTCATCATCAACATCCGTACGCTGTTCGATGGACACCGTCCGCCGAACCGGGTGCTTCCGGGGCGTAGCTAAATCAGCTAAAGAAATCCTCGTCTGATTATCGCGTGGAGGGAAGGTCAATGGGAATCCCGGCGAAGTTTTTGCTGCTCATCTCCGCCTTGCTTGTTCTGGGCAGCAGCCCCGTCCAAGCCGCTTCACTCTCGCCCGAAGAGACAGCGGAACTTTATTATCGTGCCTGGCTGAATTTTGACCGCAGCAGCATGGCTCGACTGGATAAAGAATGGGGTTCTGCGGATGGCGGTCCGCGTTACGTCGATATGGAACTGGTTGCCGATCCGGTCGCCTGGCAGCTTAAATATAAGAGTTCCAACGCGCCAAACGGGACCACAAGCGAACAGCAGACCGAGTTTGCAAAGTTGTGGGTGGCAAGCAAGAAGCGCGCGCGCTGCCAGGCCGAACCAGCACGCATCGGAGCGCAATTGCCCACGGGTGTCTTCCTGGCGCGGATCAAGATGAACTGCGTCGTTCCGGATGCCGAACCTGCCTTCAAAAAGCTGAAGGCGGGCGCAAAGCCGGATGACCTCGGTGACGGTGGCCGCATGCCGTCTGCAGACCTTATGAAACAGATGGCGGAAGCCGCGATGGCAGCACCGGTGACCCATAAGGTCACGACGGAAATTCAACTCGTCAGCGGAGCGGACAAGCGCGTCTGGCGGGTCGGATCGGGCGACGTTCAGCCCGAAACGGGCATCGACCAAGTGTCCGCTGTCTTTATCGCGCAAATGCTGCAATCCGGCCTGCTGCGATAGGCCTTTTCGCAATACCGGTTTTGCTGCAACGATTGAAAGGCCTCAGCCGAGGAATTTCGTCATTTCAATCGAGGTTGTGCGATCATAACCGGCATGGGCATTTTCAGCGGTCCTGACGAAACCCCAGGCGGCGAATTTGGCGTGATTGGCACCAAGCTCGATGCGCGTTTCCAAGCGTAGCGCCGGAAGCGCCAATTCGCCAGCCAGTGTTTCAGCTCTTTCAAGCAACATCCTGCCGATGCCCTTACCCTGCGCTTTCGGGGAAACACAAAGCTTGCCGACATAAAGGCAGGCCGGCGGCTCCGGCCGGCAAAACAGGCAGCCCAGCAGCTCATCGCCGTCAAGCGCCACGAAAGCGATCTCTGCATTCGCCTTCTCGGCAAGGCTTTCCAGCGTCAGGCGATGGGCCGACGACGGCGGATCGATGACGCCATCCATATAGGCGAAGGACGCCATGATGAGCGCCAGCAATTCCTGCCAGCGATCGAATTTTTCGCCGACCCTTGCGATCTCGATCATGGTTTCTTTCCCGCTGGCCGGCGCTTGTAACGCACGGTTTCGAAACGGGCCGACAGGGCATCATAGAGAAGCAGGCGGCCGATCAGGGGCTCACCGGCACCTGTTATCAGCTTGATCGCCTCCATGGCCATGATGGTGCCGATCACCCCCGTCAGCGCGCCGACGATACCGGTTTCGGCGCAATTGGGAATGAGGCCCTGCGGCGGCGGCTCCGGAAACAGATCACGGTAGCCCGGCAGAAGAGCGCCGTCGGCGTTGGTTTCATAGGGTTTCAATACGGTAACCGAGCCATCGAAACGGCCGACGGCGCCGGTGACCAACGGCCTCTTCGCCGCTTCCGCTGCATCGGCAGCGGCATAACGCGTATCGAAATTATCCGAACCATCGATCAGCAGATCGAAGGAGGGCAGATGGTCATGCGCCCAGACCTGCGAAAAGCGCTCCTCATAAACCAGCGCGCGGACATGTGGATTGAGACGGGCGATGGCTTTGCGGGCGCTTTGCGTTTTCAGCTCGCCGATCGTGCCGCTATCGTGAATCACCTGTCGCTGGAGGTTGGACAGGGAAACGACATCGTCGTCAATCATGCCGAGCGTGCCGACACCGGCGGCGGCAAGATAATGAAGGACGGGCGCGCCGAGACCGCCCGCGCCAATGACCAGCACGCGCGCCGCCTTCAGCCGTTGCTGGCCGGCACCGCCGATTTCCGGCAGCAGGATGTGGCGCTTGTAGCGTTCGATCTCTTCCGGGCTCAGCAGGTCCATCTCGCCCTCCATCTCTCTATCGTCATCCCGTGACGCTCCCGTGGGAAACATTGAAGAACTGCGCCCGCTCGCCAAGGGCGGAGAACATGGCCGCATCCGTTCCGGTCATGAAACTCTGGCCGCCGAGCGCATGGATGAGATCAAACAGGGCGGCACGTCTGCCCTCATCCAGATGCGCAGCAATTTCGTCCAGGAGCAGAATGGGCGCATGTCCCGTCATATTGGCGGTCAGCTGCGCATGTGCAAGCACCAGCCCGACCAGCAATGCCTTCTGCTCTCCGGTTGAACAGCGTTCCGCTTCCATGTTCTTTTCCGCATGGCGTACGAAAAGATCAACCCGGTGCGGGCCATCCAGCGTGCGGCCTGCCGCCGCGTCCCGATACCGGCCCTCCCGCAGCATCAGACCATATTCGTCTTCCAGATCGACAGCCGGCCGATGAAGCCCGCCGTCCATGAAGCCGGAGAGCGCAAGCGCCGCCGACGGGAAAGCAGCGTTGCCGGCCCGTCCCTCAATCAGGGCCTTCAACAGGCCGAGCATTTCATAACGGGCAACCGCCATGGAAATGCCGAGTTCGGCCATCTGTTTTTCGATGCCGTCCAGCCAGACCGGATCAAAACGGCCTTCCGACAGGAGGCGATTGCGGCCGCGCATTGCCTTTTCAAAATCGCTTGCCCGCCTGCCATGGGCGGGATCGAGCGACAGCACCAACCGGTCGAGAAAACGTCGACGGTCTGATGACGAGCCGGTAAAAAGGCCGTCCATGGCGGGCGTCAGCCACAGCACGCGCAGATGATCGGTCAGTTCGTCGACGGATTTTACCGATGTGCCGTTCAGCCGCAGGCGACGCGACACCACTTCGCCATCACCTTCAATCCCGGTGCCGATGGCAACTTCGCCATCCATGCCTTCGACATCAGCGAAGATCGAGAACCCGGCGTCCGCGCCGACGCGGGTAACATCGGACAGGGTGGCCCGGCGGAGGCCCCTGCCGGGTGAAAGAAACGAGACGGCCTCCAGCAGATTGGTCTTGCCTGAGCCATTATCACCGGTCAGCACAACATGGCGATCATCAAGTGTGAGCGACGCCGCCGCATAGTTGCGGAAGTCCGTGAGTTTCAGCCGTAAAAGCGACACCTTGTTCGTCATCTGTACGGCCTAAAACGAACATGGCCGGATGGCAAGAAGGGGAATGCCCATCCGCATGAAAGACCGCCACAGCAAGGCAATTCATTCTCCAGTAGTAACTTTTCGGACGGCCGGTTATTTATGAGCCGTTCCTTATCATCGGTAGCCCATTCATGCGCCTGATCTTTACGCTGTTTCTCACCCTCGGTCTTCTTTCATCCTGTGCAGGCCGGCCGGGGGCGGACGTGCTGCAGGCCATAAACACCAAGGCCCATGGCACGAAAATCGTGACGGCCTATGTGGTGAGCACACGGGAGAAAAACACCGACGCGAAAAAGGGGTTTGGCACGGAGCGGGCAATGGAGCCGAATTATGCAAGCTTCGACATTTCTATTCCTCCTACTCATAAAAGTGGAAAAATCGAGTGGGCCAGCGGCAAGCCGGATCCGAACAAGGATTTTGTCGTTACCCGCGCCGATATGCTGACGAAGCCGAGCTTCAATGCCGATCTTGGCGACGTCGCCCGGTCCGGCAAGCAGATCGCGCTTTTTGTCCATGGTTATAATTACAGCTATCAGGAAGCCCTGTTCCGCGCGGCGCAAATGGCTGCCGATGCCAAGATGGATGGCGTGCCGCTGGTGTTCTCCTGGCCATCGCAGGCCAATGTCACCGGTTACGTGGCCGACAAGGAATCGGCGACCTTCTCGCGTGATGCGCTGGCAGGTGTGCTGATCGACCTTACCCGGCAGACACCGCGAAAAAGCGTTGTCGTGTTTGGCCACAGCATGGGTGGCTGGCTGGTCATGGAGGCGCTGCGCCAATTGCGCTTGCAGGGCAGGAACGACGTGCTCGCCAAGCTGCAGGTGGTGCTGGCAGCACCTGACATCGATGCCGATGTGTTTCGCAAACAGATCGAGGTGGTGGGCCGGCTCAACCCGCCGCTCACCGTTCTCGTTTCCAAGGACGACCGCGCCCTTAAGGCATCCTCCATTTTGGGCGCGGATGTCACCCGCATCGGCGCACTTGACGTGACCGACCCACAGGTACAGGAAGCCGCCCTGAAGGAGGGTGTGCAGTTCATCGACATTTCCAAACTTGAGGCTTCCGACCCGCTCAACCATGACCGCTATGCCGCACTGGCCTCGATGGTACCGCAGCTGGAATCCAGCAGACGCGGAGGCGACATCAACAGTGCGGGTGCCTTCGTTTTCGATGCGATCGGCGCGACCGTCTCCAGCCCCTTCCGCCTTGCAAGCCAGGTGGTGAACCCGCAGTAGTTTCTGCGGGTTCTTACCGGTCCCTGGTCTCAGAAATCCCAGTCTTCATCTTCGGTGGCAACGGCTTTGCCGATGACATAGGACGAGCCGGAACCGGAGAAGAAGTCGTGGTTTTCATCGGCATTGGGTGAGAGTGCCGAGAGGATCGCCGGGTTGACGCGGCAGGCCTCGGCCGGAAACAGCGCTTCGTAACCCAGATTCATCAAGGCCTTGTTGGCATTGTAATGCAGGAACTGCTTGACGTCCTCGGTCAGACCAACGCCGTCATAGAGGTCTTCGGTATATTTTGCCTCGTTGTCATAAAGCTCGAGCAAGAGATCGAAGGCGAAGTCCTTGATTTCCTGTCTCTTTGCCTCGCCCAGACGATCCACCGCCCGCTGGAATTTGTAGCCGATGTAATAACCATGCACGGCCTCGTCGCGGATGATCAGACGGATCAAATCCGCCGTGTTGGTGAGCTTGGCGCGGCTTGACCAGAACATCGGTAGGTAGAAGCCGGAATAGAACAGGAAGCTTTCCAGAAACACGCTGGCGATCTTCTTCTTCAGCGGGTCACCGCTGTCATATTCCCGCATGATCAGCGCTGATTTGCGCTGCAGGAACTCGTTTTCCTCAGACCAGCGATAGGCGTCGTCAACGTCAGGCGTGAGGCACAGCGTCGAGAAGATCGACGAATAGGAACGGGCGTGCACGGCCTCCATGAAGGAGATGTTGGAAAGCACCGCCTCCTCATGCGGCGTTGCCGAATCCGCCATCAGCCGCACGGCGCCGACACCGTTCTGGATGGTGTCGAGCAAAGTCAGCCCAGTGAAGACGCGGATCGTCAGCTTCTGTTCTTCGGGCTTCAGCGTTCCCCAGGAGGGAATGTCGTTGGAAAGCGGCACTTTTTCCGGCAGCCAGAAATTCGAGGTCAGGCGGTTCCAGACTTCGAGGTCCTTGTCGTCCTCGATGCGGTTCCAGTTGACCGCGCGGATGCGGGACGCGGTTTTTACGGCGATGTTCATTCTCTTGTCCCTCAAATCAGAGCGTGCAGGAAACGCAGCCCTGAACCTGCGTGCCTTCCAGCGCCATCTGGCGCAAACGGATGTAATAGATGGTCTTGATCCCCTTCTTCCAGGCGTAGATCTGCGCGCGGTTGATATCGCGCGTCGTCGCCGTATCGCGGAAGAACAGCGTCAACGACAGGCCCTGATCGACATGCTGGGTAGCCGCCGCATAGGTGTCGATGATCTTTTCAGGGCCGATCTCATAGGCGTCCTGATAATATTCGAGATTGTCGTTAGAAAGATAGGAAGCCGGGTAATAAACGCGGCCGATCTTGCCCTCTTTACGGATTTCGATCTTCGAGACGATCGGATGAATGGAAGAGGTGGAGTGGTTGATATAGGAGATCGAACCGGTTGGCGGTACGGCCTGAAGATTCTGGTTATAGAGACCCGATGCCATCACGTCCTGCTTCAACGCCGTCCAGTCTTCCTGCGTTGGAATGGCAATGCCGGCTTTTTCGAAGAGCTCACGGACCTTTTCCGTCGCGGGCAACCATTCCCGGTCGGTATATTTGTCGAAATAGTCGCCCGAGGCATATTTGGAGTTCTCAAAGCCCTTGAAGCTCTGGCCCCGTTCCACGGCCAGCCGATTGCTGGCGCGGATGGCGTGATAGGTCACGGTGTAGAAATAGATATTGGTGAAATCGACGCCTTCTTCGGAACCATAAAAGATGCGTTCGCGCGCCAGATAACCGTGCAGGTTCATCTGGCCAAGCCCGATGGCGTGGCTCGCATCATTGCCCTTTTCCACCGAAGGAACGGAGGAAATATGGCTCATGTCCGATACCGCCGTCAGCGCCCGGATGGAGGTCTCGATCGTCTTGCCGAAATCAGTCGAATCCATTGCCGAGGCGATGTTCAGCGAGCCGAGATTGCAGGAGATATCCTTGCCCATATGGCTATAGGAAAGATCGGCATTAAATTCGCTTGCCTCGCTGACCTGCAGGATTTCCGAGCAAAGATTGCTCATGCTGATACGGCCGGCGACTGGATTGGCGCGGTTCACCGTATCCTCGAACATGATGTAGGGATAACCGCTCTCGAACTGGATTTCGGCGATCACCTGGAAGAATTCGCGCGCCTTGATCTTCTTCTTGCGGATGCGGCTATCCGCGACCATCTCCTGATATTTTTCGCTGACAGAAATCTCGGTCAACGGCACGCCATAAACCCGCTCCACGTCATAGGGCGAGAACAGGTACATATCCTCGTTGTTGCGGGCGAGTTCAAAGGTGATGTCAGGGATTACCACGCCGAGCGACAAGGTCTTGATGCGGATTTTTTCGTCGGCATTTTCGCGCTTGGTATCGAGGAAACGCATGATGTCAGGGTGGTGGGCATGCAGATAGACTGCGCCCGCGCCCTGACGCGCGCCAAGCTGGTTGGCATAGGAAAAGCTGTCTTCCAGCAGCTTCATGACAGGAATGACGCCGGACGACTGGTTTTCGATGTGCTTGATCGGTGCGCCGAATTCGCGAATATTGGTCAGGGACAGCGCCACGCCGCCGCCGCGCTTTGAAAGCTGCAGCGCCGAATTGATGGAGCGGCCGATGCTTTCCATATTGTCTTCCACGCGCAGCAGAAAACATGACACCAGCTCACCGCGGCTCTTCTTGCCAGCGTTCAGGAACGTCGGGGTCGCCGGCTGGAAGCGGCCGGAAATGATCTCGTCCATCAGGTCGCGGGCAAGCTGTTCGTCACCGCGCGCGAGAGCCAGCGCCACCATGCAGACGCGATCCTCGTAACGCTCGAGATAACGTTTTCCGTCGAATGTTTTCAGCGTGTAGGAGGTGTAATATTTGAAGGCCCCGAGGAAAGTCGGAAAGCGGAACTTCCGGGCATAGGCTTCGTCATAGAGATCGCGGACGAAATTGAAGGAATACTGATCCAGTACCTCCTGTTCGTAATATCCCTCCGTTACCAGATAATCGAGTTTTTCCCTGAGGTTATGGAAAAATACCGTGTTCTGGTTGACGTGTTGGAGGAAATATTGCCGGGCGGCAAGGCGATCCTTGTCGAGCTGGATCTTTCCGTTCTCGTCATAGAGGTTCAGCATCGCGTTCAGCGCGTGGTAGTCCAGTCCCGTATCAACCGGTTTCTGGCTTGCAGCTACCGGCTGTTTGGCGTCCTTGCGCAGCGCGCCTGAGGTCAGCGTGTCCAAAATCGTTCCAATCCATGTTTGACGTTGGCGACATCTTCTTCCGTGCCGAGAAGCTCGAAGCGATAGAGAAACGGCACGGCACATTTGCGCGAGACGATATCTCCGGCGGATGCGAAAGCTGCGCCAAAATTCGTGTTTCCCGCCGCGATGACGCCGCGAATGAGATTTCGGTTGGAGGGCTCGTTCAAGAACCGGATGACCGGCTTTGGCACGGCCCCTTTCGTGCCGCCGCCCCCATAGGTGGGGGTGACGAGCACATAGGGCTCAGACACATGAGGCACATCCTCCTCGGCGCCGAGCGGCAGGCGCAACAATCGCCGCCCCAGTTTCAGAAGGAAACGATGCGTGTTTTCAGAGCGGCTGGAATAATAAACGATCAGCCCCATCACGCTGCCGCCTTAGCTGATCGCGCCGATCATATCCGGCCGGAAACCCGCCCAATGGCGTTCGCCGGCGACGACCACGGGAACCTGCATGTAACCGAGGCCACGAACGTGATCGAGCGCATCCGCATCTTCGGAAATATCGACGATCTCATAGCTAACGCCGATGCGGTCGAGTGCGCGATAGGTGGCAGTGCATTGGACGCAGGCGGGCTTGCTGTAAACGGTGACGGTCATAATTTCCTCTTTCGAAGCCGTTCTTGGACACGGCTCAACATTGCCGATTGCAATCGCAATCGGGTGGCGATGGATCTGTCATTCAGGTGGGGCGCACGGCGTAGAGGGTTTGTCACATTTCCGGACGGAAACCGTTTGTCCCGGTTATCCTGAAAACGCTTCTGGCCGCGTAAAATCACTCTCTACGCCGACGAGCGCAGGAACTTAAAAAAATGCACTGGCATGACTTCACCCCGAAGCTTGTTCTGGAAGGGGTCAGAAAAGGGCGAACGCAATTCATTTGCGCCATACCTTCCTTCCGGACACCCCGCCCGTGGACGTTTTCGCTCAAGGCAGGTCTCCTGACTTACGGGTCACAACATCTATCCCGGCCTTCCCGGAGCTTTTGGCTCCAGTGACCCAAATCGGAACGATGCTCGCCGCTTACAGTTGCGGGGGCAGTTTCGGCATTGTTCCGCCATGATGGCGTTGCTCACCGAATTCCCGTCTTAGCTCCCGACGCTTGCGAATCGGGAGAACCTTGAACACCACATATAGTATATGAGGAAATTTTCTCGTCAATAAATAGACACACAAAAGCCCCACCCTGTGGATGAAAAAGATTCAACACATGGTCAACAAAGGCTTAACGGCAAATGCGCCTTGCCGCTCAGTGACGAGAAAGCGTTAACCTATTCCCAGATATCGATGTGAATATCGGCAGGGCGGGCGTTCTCGATCACCCTTTTACCGTTGGGAAGATCGTTTTCAAAAAGTTTGGCGTGGATCGCAGCTGCATCGAGGCCGTAGCCCTGCCATCTGCTCCGCAACCTCTCTTCAAGCACGTTGACCGACGGCCCAACGAAAATAGTAAGGTCGAAGCTCTCGGAAAGCGCCGTCCATGGGGCCTCATTCAGCAGCAGATAATTGCCTTCAGCCAGAATGAAGCGTGTCTCCGGCGCGATGGCGCGGGCGGACGCAATGGCGATTTCGCGGGAGCGGTCGAAAACCGGGACAAGCACCTCCTGCCCGCCCCTGCGGACGGCAGAGACGATATCGAGGAAGCCACGCACATCAAAGGTTTCGGGCGCGCCCTTGCGCGGCAGCAGCCCACGCTCTTCAAGGATGCCATTGTCCATATGGAAGCCATCCATGGGCAGCACGGCGGCCGTTTCGCCTCGCGCCAGCAAAGCATCACAAAGCGCGTCCGCCAGCGTGGATTTGCCGGCCCCAGGGGGACCGGCAATGGCAATGATAAAACGGGATTTGCCCTCTGCCCGCCGAAGAACGTCTTCAGCGATCGTCTCAAGCTTCAGCGTCATGCGGCAAGCGTTTCCTTCGGCGCTTCCTTGGCGCCGGTCATGAAGGCGACGGCGTCGGACATGGAATAGTCCTTTGGATTGATGACGCACAGGCGCTTGCCCAGCCGGTGAATGTGGATGCGGTCCGCCACCTCGAACACATGCGGCATGTTATGCGAGATCAGAACGATCGGCAGACCGCGCGAACGCACGTCAAGAATGAGTTCAAGAACACGCCGGCTTTCCTTCACGCCAAGTGCTGCCGTCGGTTCGTCGAGGATGACGACCTTGGAGCCGAAAGCCGCCGCGCGTGCTACCGCCACACCCTGCCTCTGGCCGCCAGAAAGGGTTTCCACCGCCTGATTGATGTTCTGGATCGTCATCAGACCCAGTTCCGAGAGTTTCTCGCGGGCGAATTTTTCCATGGCCGGACGATCCAGCGCCCGGAACACGCTGCCCTGAATGCCGGGTTTGCGGATTTCCCGGCCGAGGAACATATTGTCGGCTATGGAAAGTGCCGGCGAGAGCGCGAGGTTCTGATAGACGGTTTCGATACCCGCCTTGCGCGCCTCGATCGGCGAGCGGAACTGCACAGGCTGGCCTTCAAGCCTGATCTCTCCCTCATCCGGTGTCACCGCACCGGAAATCGCCTTGATGAGCGAGGATTTGCCGGCGCCATTGTCGCCGATCACCGCCAGGATTTCTCCGGGATAGAGATCGAAATCGGCATGATCGAGGGCGGTCACGCGGCCATAACGTTTGACGAGATTGCGTGCTGTGAGAATAGGTTCTTTTGCCATCAGCCTGCTACCTTTCTGATCCACTGGTCGATTGCGACAGCCATGATGATGAGGACGCCGATCAACAGATAGGTCCATTGCGGGTCGGTTCCGATGAGCCTGAGGCCGAGCGAAAAGACACCGACGATCAGGGCGCCGAAAATCATGCCCATGATCGAGCCGCGCCCGCCGAACAGCGACAGGCCGCCGATAACCACAGCCGTGATGGATTCGATATTGGCAAATTGGCCGGCGGTCGGTGAAACCGAGCCGATGCGGCCGATGAGAGCCCAACCGGCGAAGGCACAGATGAGGCCGGACAGGGTGTAAACGGTCGTCAGCATGCGCTTGACGTTGACGCCGGCCAGTTCGGCAGCATCCGGATCGTCACCCACGGCATAAAGATGGCGGCCCCAGGCGGTGCGGTTGAGCACATACCAGAGCAGAGCAACGAGCAGAACCATGGCGATGACGCCGTAGGTAAAGACCGCACTTCCCAGACGGATGTTATTTCCGAAGAACTGCAGAATGGGCGCCTGCTGAGCGATGTCCTGTGCGCGGATCGTTTCATTTGCGGAATAGAGGAAATTCGTCGCCAGTACGATCTGCCACATGCCGAGCGTGACGATGAAGGGCGGCAGGCGCATGCGCGAGACCAGAATGCCGTTGATGAAGCCGCAGAATGCGCCGACAGCAAGACCACAGAGAATGGAGAGTTCCGCCGGCAGGCCGTAACGGAAGGTAAACTGCCCCATGATGACGGAGGAGAGTACCATGATGGCGCCCACCGACAGATCGATACCCGCCGTCAGAATGACCAGCGACTGCGCTGCGCCGACGATGCCGACGATGGCCACCTGCTGCAGGATAAGGGTCAGCGTGAATGCCGAGAAAAACTTGCCGCCAAGGGTCATGCCGAAGACAGTCAACGACAGCACCAGTACGATCAGCGGCACGGCCGCCGGGCTGGAATGCAGAAAGTACTGGAATTTTTCCAGAACACTCTTGTCGTGCGTGTCGAAAGCGGCGACCTGCGTCGAACTTCCCGAAAGCACATTTTCAAATTCATTATGCGGCTGAGCCCGCACCGGCTGATCGCTCATGGATTTTCCTCCCGATCGCTCTATCGCATCCGCCCTTGAAGCAAGGGTCTATTCCTCAATAAAATGACGCGTAGATTCAAAGTGTTGTGAAGCGGGCCAATCTCGTGTCTGCGGGACGCGCGGCGCGCTCGTTTGTTCCTTTGTCCGATCCCCCGGATCGTGGCTGAAATTATTCTGGTCCAAGGGCGGGGGCAAGAATGCCCCCGCGGGTTTCAATGGCGAGGCATCAGCCCCAGCACTTGTTGAGACCTTCCTTCGTGTCGATCGAGTCGAGGCCCTTGACTGGCTTGTCGGTCACCAGCGTCACGCCAGTGTCGACGAAGCTCTTGCCTTCGGTCGGCTTCGGCTTTTCACCCGTATCGGCGAACTTCTTTACGGCTTCCACGCCAAGAGCCGCCATCAGCAGCGGATATTGCTGCGAGGTCGCGCCGATTACGCCTTCCGCGACGTTCTTGACGCCAGGGCAACCGCCATCGACGGAAACAATCAGAACGTCCTTCTCACGACCAACCGCTTTCAGCGCCTCGTAAGCGCCGGCAGCCGCAGGTTCATTGATGGTGTGAACGACGTTGATGGTCGGATCCTTCTGCAGCAGGTTTTCCATGGCCGAGCGGCCACCTTCTTCGTTACCATTGGTAACGTCATGGCCAACGATGCGCGGATCGGTTTCATCACCGATCTTGTTGATGTCTTTCACGTCGATGCCAAAGCCCTTCATGAAGCCCTGGTTACGCAGCACATCCACCGTTGGCTGGGAGGGGGTGAGGTTAAGGAAGGCGATTTTTGCGTCCTTGGCCTTGTCGCCAAGGGTGCCGGCGGCCCATTTGCCGATCAGCTCACCTGCCAGAAGATTGTCGGTGGCAAAGGTGGAATCGGCGGCATCGACAGGCTCCAGAGGCGTGTCGAGAGCGATCACCAGAAGGCCGGCATCACGCGCCTTCTGCACGGCCGGAACAATGCCCTTGGTGTCCGATGCGGTGATCAGGATACCCTTGGCGCCATCGGCGATGCAGGTCTCGATGGCTGCAACCTGGCTTTCGGAATCGCCGTCGATCTTGCCGGCATAGGATTTCAGCGTCACGCCAAGTTCTTTGGCCTTGGCGGTCGCGCCTTCCTTCATCTTTACGAAGAAGGGATTGGTGTCGGTTTTGGTAATGAGGCACACCGATGTGTCTGCCGCGGACGCGACGGAAGCGAAAGAAACGCCAAGCGCAAGCGCGCCCAGAAGAGCGGAAACAGTGGTCTTCATGAGATCCTCCCAATGGATATTTGAGCACCGTGACGGTTACCCGACGATCTCGTCTCCTCCGAGAACAACGACCGTTGGCCCAGATGGAACCACCAAAGGAAACGCCTGTCAATTAATAAATCCGATTGAATTATTAATTCGGTATGGCATTCTAATATGCGGCAGGGAGGAATATCGCCACCGTTGTTTACGTTGCGATAGCAAGATTGCCATAAAGCCTGCAGGTATCGGTCGTGACGGATATAGCGGGCGGGAGGATGACATTATGAGACGATCTGTCGAGACGGCGCCGCCTGCGCCGCCCACCATTATGGATATCAGCGGCGGTGCCAACCAGATCGGGGTGCGCGCTTATAATGAGCGGCTGGTGCTGTCGCTCGTTCGCCGCCATGGCGGATTGTCGAAAGCCGAAATATCCAGGCTTTGCGGCCTTTCGGCGCAAACCGTATCGGTCATCATGCGCTCGCTGGAGAAAGACGGCCTTCTCATTCGTGGTGAAAGACTGCGCGGAAAAGTCGGGCAACCATCGACACCCATGCGTCTCAATCCCGACGCCGTCTTTTCGTTTGGCGTGAAGATCGGCCGGCGCAGTGTCGATCTCGTGCTGATGGATTTTGTCGGCCGGATCAAACTCAAGCTGCGCAAGACTTACCCTTACCCCCTGCCGGAATGGATATTGCCGTTCGTGATCGAAGGGATCACGGAGATCGAATCGAAATTGTCCCCGGCGGAACGGCAAAAAATCACCGGAGTTGGTATCGCCGCCCCATTCGAGCTGTGGAACTGGGCCCAGGAAGTGGGCGCGCCGCAGGCCGAAATGGAACGGTGGCGGGATGTTGATATCCGCTCCGAAATTGCCGAAGGCGTCAACTACCCGGTCTTTCTGCAGAATGACGCGACCAGTGCCTGCGGTGCAGAACTGGTTTTTGGCGCCGGCCAGAACTACCCGGATTTTCTCTATATCTTCATCGGCTCCTTCATCGGTGGCGGCGTCGTTTTGAATTCGGCGCTGTTCTCCGGAAAAACGGGCACCGCCGGCGCAATCGGGCCCCTGCCGGTGCAGGGGCAGGATGGCAATACGGTTCAGCTTCTGAAAATCGCGTCGATCTTCGTTCTGGAGAACATGCTGCGCGAAAAGGGTATCGATCCACGTCCCCTTTGGTTCTCACCCGACGAATGGATCGATTTCGGCGAACCGCTGGAAAGCTGGATCAACAAGACGGCCGCCGCGCTGGCGCAGGCCGTCATCGCCGCCGCCTCCATCATCGACTTTTCCAGTGTCATCATCGATGGCGGTTTTCCCGATTGGGTCAGAGCGAGGATCGTCTCTGCCACCCGGCTTGCTCTCAAACACCACGATCTTCAGGGCGTCACGCTGCCGGAGATCATCGAGGGCGCGGTCGGCAGCCAGGCCCGGGCGATCGGGGGAGCAAGCCTGCCCCTGTTCTCTCGTTATCTCATCGATCAGAACGTTCTCTTTAAGGACACGACAGGCTGAGTCTTTACCCTCTGCCTGACTATCCCCAAAGCTGCTCTTGGCCGAATTAATCTGCCAGTCACTCGCCAGCGGCGTGCTGCATGATCGCCTCCAGAAAGGCGGGGCCATAGCGCTCCAGCTTGGTGTCTCCGACGCCGGGGATTTGCGCCATCTCCCTCGCCGAGGCCGGTTTCGCAGCAGCGAGTTCGATCAAGGTCTTGTCGTGAAAAATCACATAAGGCGGGACGTTCTGCGCGCGGGCAATTTCCATGCGCTTCGCGCGCAACACCTCGAAGAGACCACGATCCGCCTCCGGCAAAGCTGTCGATGCGGCATTACGCGGCGTCTGCTGTCGGGTCGAGCGGGGCGCAGACGGTATTCTCAGCATCAGGGATGGCTTTTCGCGCAGGAACCGCCTCCCGTCTTCGGAAATCGACAATCCGCCATGTCCGGACAGATCCACCTCGATCAGGCGAAGCGCAACCAGTTGCCGTAAAATCGCGCGCCAGGTGCGATTGTCATGCTCTTTGCCGATCCCGTAAGTGGTGATCTGGTCGTGTCCGAAACGAGAAATCCGCTCGTCCTCAACGCCCAGCAAGACGCGGATGACATAGGCCTGGCCGAAACGTTCCCCGGTGCGGTAAATGCAGGAGAGCAGCTTTTGCGCGGCTATCGCGCCGTCAAACAGATCCGGCGGCTCGGCGCAGGTATCACAATTACCACAGGGCTCGCATCGATCGCCAAAATAGGAGAGCAATATCTGCCGGCGGCAGCCCGCCGTTTCCGCAAGACCGAGCAGGGAATCAAGCTTCTGGCGCTCCATATGTTTGCGCTGGTCCGCGGCGTCCGATTCTTCAATGAAGCGGTTCCGCAAAGCGATGTCTTCATAACCGTAGAGCATAAGCACGTCTGAGGGCAGACCATCACGACCGGCGCGGCCGGTCTCCTGATAATAGGCCTCGATGCTGCCGGGCAGATCGATATGAACAACGAAACGCACATCCGGCTTGTCGATGCCCATGCCGAAAGCAACGGTCGCGACAATAATCACCGCCTCACCATGTTGAAAACGGGTCTGGTTCTCTTCGCGGGCGGCCTTGTCCATGCCGGCGTGATAGGGCAGCGCATCTCGCCCCTCTTCCCGCAACCACGCCGCCGTCTCATCCACCTTGCGTTTCGACAGGCAATAAACGATGCCGCTTTCATTCTCCCGGCCATTGAGAAAACGTTTCAGCTGGGCGCGCGGATTGTCCTTTTCCATGATCGCATAGCGGATGTTAGGACGGTCGAAGCCGGCGATGAAAGCATCTTTGTCATCGATGCCCAGATGGCCGAGAATCTCGGCGCGGGTGGGCTCGTCCGCGGTCGCCGTCAGCGCCATGCGCGGCGTGTCGGGAAAACGCTCGATCAATGTGTCGAGCTGACGGTAAGGCGGGCGGAAATCATGCCCCCATTGCGACAGGCAATGCGCCTCATCGACCGCGATCAACGACAGGTCAATGGATTGAAGCGCGTCGAGAACATCGGGTTTGAGCAGGGTTTCCGGCGCGGCATAAAGAATATCGACCTTGCCGGCCCGCATGTCGCGCCAGAGTGTCCGTCGCTGCTCCGCAGAGAGATCGGAGTTAAGGGCCTCAGCCCGCACCCCGGCCTGACGAAGTGCCGCAACCTGGTCTACCATCAATGCGATCAGTGGTGAAACGATAAGCCCCATGCCGCTGCGGGCAAGCGCCGGGATCTGGTAACAAAGCGACTTTCCTCCACCCGTGGGCATGAGTACGAATGCATTGTTTCCTGCCATGACATGCTGGATGATCTCGCCCTGGCGTCCACGGAACGTATCATAGCCGTAGATGGTCTTGAGTATCTGCAAAGGTTCGGCGGTCACGGCGTCTTTCTTCTGCGTTGGATGATTTGCGCATCATGGCCAAATCCGGATTTATGGCAATCTCGAACGGCTGGATCGGCACAGAAAGAGATGCAGATTACGACCCAGAAGATGCATAGGTTTGAGTGCTTGGAACGCAAAAGCCCTCCGCGGCGGGAGGGTATTTTATTGTATTGTCGTCTTTGAGGGGATTTGGTTGCGGGGGCAGGATTTGAACCTGCGGCCTTCAGGTTATGAGCCTGACGAGCTACCGGGCTGCTCCACCCCGCGTTACCAGCGCAAGTTCGCAGAACTTGTCGCGAGAGCGTAACCGCATGGCGGTTATGCTTGGTGCCGGAGCAAATTGCCGAAGGCGATTTGTCTCCTTTAAGGGACGCACGAGGCGTCTTTTTTTTATTCTGGTCTTAAACGACGAAAGGCCGCTTGAGCGGCCCTTTTTTTATCGGCTGGGCCGAAGAATGTGAATGAGAAGATTAGATGTTGCGTTTTGCAGACCTGGCAGCGACCTACTCTCCCGCGTCTTGAGACGGAGTACCATTGGCGCTGGGGCGTTTCACGGCCGTGTTCGGAATGGGAACGGGTGCAGCCGCCCCGCGATAACCACCAGGTCGGCAAAACGCAACATGCTCCATGTTTTCACATGGAAACTGCTGTTTCGAGAAGCTGGAGAGCTCAAGGCCCTATTTAATTTAACACGTCTTTCCGTGACCGATCCGTATTCCACCTTTGCTCGAGGTTGAGCATGGCAGCCATACAGACCAGAGGTCGTCGCGCCCTGTGGCGCGGCTCCGTCCGGAGCCCTTCGGGCGTCAGGACAGAACAGATCATCGAACTGCGTTCGATGAGCATGAACAATGGGAACGAAGAAGTCGATCGAGCTATTAGTAACGGTAAGCTTCACATGTTGCCATGCTTCCACACCCGTCCTATCAACGTGGTCGTCTTCCACGGCTCTGATAGGGAACACTCGTTTTCAGGTTGGTTTCCCGCTTAGATGCCTTCAGCGGTTATCCATTCCGTATATAGCTACTCTGCTATGCCCTTGGCAGGACAACAGATCCACCAGAGATACGTCCATCCCGGTCCTCTCGTACTAGGGACAGATCCTGTCAATATTCCTACACCCACGGCAGATAGGGACCGAACTGTCTCACGACGTTCTGAACCCAACTCACGTACCGCTTTAAATGGCGAACAGCCATACCCTTGGGACCTGCTCCAGCCCCAGGATGCGATGAGTCGACATCGAGGTGCCAAACAACCCCGTCGATATGGACTCTTGGGGGTCATCAGCCTGTTATCCCCGGCGTACCTTTTATCCGTTGAGCGATGGCCCTTCCACACGGGACCACCGGATCACTATGACCGACTTTCGTCTCTGCTCGACTTGTCAGTCTCGCAGTCAGGCGGGCTTATGCCATTGCACTCGACGACCGATTTCCGACCGGTCTGAGCCCACCATCGCGCGCCTCCGTTACTCTTTCGGAGGCGACCGCCCCAGTCAAACTACCCACCATACACTGTCCCGGATCCGGATAACGGACCGCGGTTAGACATCCACGAAGATAAGGGTGGTATTTCAAGGATGGCTCCACAAGAACTGGCGTCCCTGCTTCAAAGCCTACCACCTATCCTACACATGCCTTGGCGAATGCCAGTGTAAAGCTATAGTAAAGGTGCACGGGGTCTTTCCGTCTGACCGCAGGAACCCCGCATCTTCACGGGGAATTCAATTTCACTGAGTCTATGTTGGAGACAGCGGGGAAGTCGTTACGCCATTCGTGCAGGTCGGAACTTACCCGACAAGGAATTTCGCTACCTTAGGACCGTTATAGTTACGGCCGCCGTTTACTGGGGCTTCAGTTCAGAGCTTGCACCCCTCCCTTTAACCTTCCAGCACCGGGCAGGCGTCAGACCCTATACGTCGTATTGCTACTTCGCAGAGCCCTGTGTTTTTGATAAACAGTCGCTACCCCCTGGTCTGTGCCACCCCATCATAGTTGCCTAAAATGGGGTCACGCTTCTTCCGAAGTTACGCGTGCAATTTGCCGAGTTCCTTCAACATAGTTCTCTCAAGCGCCTTGGTATACTCTACCTGACCACCTGTGTCGGTTTCGGGTACGGTCTATACGGTGGAGCTATTTCCTGGAACCTCTTCGCCGCACATTCAATCCAATAAGAATGTACAACACACGAGATCCGTCACTACCACCAGGCCCACGAATATTAACGTGGTTCCCATCGACTACGCGTGTCCGCCTCGTCTTAGGGGCCGGCTAACCCTGCTCAGATTAACTTTAAGCAGGAACCCTTGGTCTTTCGGCGAGGGAGTCTCTCACTCCCTTTATCGTTACTCATGTCAACATTCGCACTTCCGATATCTCCAGCAGCCCTCACGGGTCCGCCTTCACAGACTTACGGAACGCTCCGCTACCACATGCCTTACGGCATATCCTCAGCTTCGGTGCATGGCTTTAGCCCCGTTACATTTTCGGCGCAAAGACCCTTATTTAGACCAGTGAGCTGTTACGCTTTCTTTAAATGATGGCTGCTTCTAAGCCAACATCCTGGTTGTTTTGGGATCCTCACATCCTTTCCCACTTAGCCATGACTTGGGGACCTTAGCTGGAGGTCAGGGTTGTTGCCCTTTTCACGACGGACGTTAGCACCCGCCGTGTGTCTGCCGACTAGTACTCCTCGGTATTCGGAGTTTGGTTAGGATCAGTAAGACGGTGAGTCCCCATAGCCCATCCAGTGCTCTACCCCCGAGGGTATTCGGTCGACGCTCTACCTAAATAGATTTCGCGGAGAACCAGCTATTTCCGAGTTTGATTGGCCTTTCACCCCTAGCCACAAGTCATCCCAATCTATTGCAACAGATACGGGTTCGGCCCTCCAGTTGGTGTTACCCAACCTTCAGCCTGCTCATGGCTAGATCACTCGGTTTCGGGTCTAATGCAACTAACTCAATCGCCCTATTCAGACTCGCTTTCGCTGCGCCTACACCTACCGGCTTAAGCTTGCTAGTTACACTAAGTCGTTGACCCATTATACAAAAGGTACGCCGTCACCCTTGCGGGCTCCGACTGTTTGTAGGCATCCGGTTTCAGGTTCTATTTCACTCCCCTCGTCGGGGTGCTTTTCACCTTTCCCTCACGGTACTTGTTCGCTATCGGTCATGCACGAGTACTTAGGCTTGGAGAGTGGTCTCCCCATGTTCAGACAGGATTTCACGTGTCCCGCCCTACTCAAGGACAATGACTGTTCTACGCGTAAGGGGCTATCACCCTCTATGGCCGACCTTTCCAGATCGTTCCGCTTTATTCATCATTGCCACTGGCCTGGTCCGCGTTCGCTCGCCACTACTTGCGGAGTCTCGGTTGATGTCCTTTCCTGCAGGTACTTAGATGTTTCAGTTCCCTGCGTTCGCTTCTTACCCCTATGTATTCGAAAGTAAGATACCTTATCACAATGCTTGGAAACCCAGGCCGTTCGTTAAAACAGACTGGATTTTCCAAGC
>NZ_JAULSF010000001.1:2302500-2677500 GCF_030518355.1 Agrobacterium sp. V1 | reverse complement strand
CGCGGCCGTTATGTGATGGCGAATGGCCGGGGTGCCGAACTTGCCGAGACCGAGCGGCTGGCGGCGAGCAGGATGCTTGTCGTGGCCGACATTACCGGGCGAGCGGCGCAGCCGCGCATCCTTGCGGCAGCAGGCATCGACAGGGCCGATATAGAAGAGCGGATGCCGCACCTTATCGTTCAGCAGGACCAGTTGCTCTTTGACAAGGCAAGCGGCCAGGCACGTGCGCGCCGGGTCACGCGCCTCGGCGCCATCATCCTCGATGAAACGCCCCTGCCCCGCCCGGAAGGCGAAAAGGCCGCACAGGCGCTGGCCAATGGCATTCAGGAATTCGGCATCGGCATTCTGCCCTTTTCGAAAGAAACCCAGCAGCTGCGCGACCGGATCGGTTTTCTGAACGCGAGCATCGGTGAACCCTGGCCGGACGTCAGCGATGCAGCATTGCTTTCGCGACTTGAAGATTGGTTCGTTCCTTTCCAACACGGTGCGCGTAGCCTGCAGGACATTCGACCCGGCAGCCTTTCCGAAGGGATTATGTCTCTCGTGCCACACGAGGTGGCGCGAGACCTCGGAAGACTGGCCCCAACATATTTCGAGGCGCCGACGGGCCAGCGGCATCCAATCCGCTACGACGCCAGCGAACCGACCCTTTCCATTCGCGTGCAGGAACTTTTCGGGCTGACGTCGCACCCCGCGATCGCGCAGGGGCGCTTGCCGCTACTGCTGGAATTGACCTCGCCCGCACACAGGCCGATACAGACCACTCGCGATCTTCCGGGTTTCTGGGCGGGGTCGTGGAAAGATGTACGGGCGGATATGCGTGGGCGTTATCCGCGCCATCCATGGCCGGAGGACCCGGCAGCGGCCCTGCCGACCAGCCGCGCGAAACCGCGCGGGACGTGAAGACGATGAATAGGGTAAAGGAGACGAAGGTGGCTGGTCATCCGATCGAAACCACAAGGCTTGGCCGCGCCAGCCGCAGAATAAGGCTGCAGACGATTGTCTGGCTGCGTTGGCTGGCGGTTGCTGGACAGACAGCGACGATCCTTTTCGTTGCTTTCGGGCTGAACTTCCCCCTGCCGCTGCTGGCCTGCGGCCTGCTGATTGCGGCGCTGGCGCTTGCCAACCTGTTTCTCACCGCCCGCTTTCCCTCCACCTATCGCCTGGAACCCTGGGAAGCGACATTGCTGTTGGCCTTCGACCTGCTGCAATTGACGGCGCTGATCTATATTACCGGCGGCCTTTCCAATCCTTTCGCGCCGCTGATCTGCGTGCAGGTCATCATCGCGTTTGCCTCGCAGCCGCTGCGGCATTCGCTTATTCTTCTTGCTTTTGCCGTCATCTGCTCGACTGCGATCGCCTTTTCGCCGTTTCCGGTTCCCTGGTATCCCGGCGAGGTCTTGCCGATCCAGCTTCTGCTGCATGTCGGTACCTGGGTCGCGATCATCGCCACCACATCCTTTGCGGCCTTTTATGCCTATCGCGTTTCGCATGAGGCCAATCAGCTGGCGGACGCGCTGGCTGCAACCGAACTGGTGCTGGAGCGGGAAAAACACCTCTCGCAGCTGGATGGGCTGGCAGCCGCCGCAGCGCATGAGCTCGGCACGCCGCTTGCGACCATCAGCGTTGTCGCCAAGGAAATGGAGCGGGAACTCGGAAATGATGAAAAATATGGCGAAGACATAGCGCTGCTGCGCAGCCAGAGTGAAAGGTGCCGCGATATTCTGCGCCGCCTCACATCGCTTTCCGCCGATAATGAGGAACATATGCGCCGCCTGCCGCTGTCTTCGCTGATCGAGGAGGTGATGGCGCCGCACCGGGAATTCGGCATTCGCCTTGAGCTCGTGGAAAAGAGCAACCGGGCCGACGAACCGGTCGGCATTCGCAACGCCGGCATCATCTACGGACTGGGCAACCTCATCGAAAACGGCGTGGACTATGCGCGGGAGAAGGTGACGGTGACGGTGGAGCATGATTCGCAGAATGTCGCTGTCCTCATCGAGGATGATGGGCCGGGTTATGCCCATGACGTGCTTGCCCGTATCGGTGAGCCCTATGTGACGGAACGGCACAACGACACCCGGGCGGGCGGGCTGGGACTTGGCCTTTTTATCGCCAAGACACTGCTTGAGCGATCCGGCGCCGCCGTTACCTTCGAAAATCGCGGCTCCAGCAAAACCGGGGCGCGGGTCACAATCATCTGGCCTCGCGCGCTTATGGACGATAAAAGAAACCGTTGACTTTACCATCCACGTTGAAGCGGCGATAAGAAGAAGAAACAAAGCCGACGAAGTTGCCGGAAGGCCGGAAACATGAAGACAGAAGACCAGACCCCAACCACCAGCGCAGCTGCGGACGATATCGACCCCATCGGACCCGACAAATCTCTGCTGATCGTCGATGATGACGGCCCGTTTCTGCGCCGGCTTGCCCGGGCAATGGAAACACGCGGCTTTGCCGTCGACACTGCCGAGACGGTTAGCGATGGTATTGCCCGCTCCAAGGCCGCACCGCCTAAATATGCGGTGGTCGATCTGCGGCTTGCCGATGGCAACGGACTGGAAGTGATCGAAGCCATCAGGCAGAACCGGGACGATACGCAGATCGTCGTTCTGACCGGTTATGGCAACATCGCAACCGCCGTTACCGCCGTGAAGCTTGGAGCGCTGGATTATCTGGCCAAACCCGCCGATGCGGACGATGTCTTTAATGCCCTGACGCAGCGCAAGGGCGAAAAGACCGAAGTCCCTGAGAACCCCATGTCAGCCGACCGGGTGCGGTGGGAGCATATTCAGCGCGTTTATGAAATGTGCGAACGCAACGTCTCAGAGACCGCCCGCCGTCTCAACATGCACCGGCGCACCTTGCAGCGCATTCTCGCCAAGCGCGCACCGAAGTAATCACTCTCCGAAGCTGCGCCCGGTCGTCCATTCCGCCAGCATCAACCGGGTTGCAGCGGTTCTCGAGAAATCCAGCATCACCGATTTGCGGGTCGCCGGCGGCAATTTATGCTCCGGCGCATCGCGAAGCATATGGGCACCATATCCATCCGAAAGGATCAATCCGCACTCTTCCGGAAAGATATCGGTCGGCACTTCCGGATGGGTGGCGAAAAACAGCCGGTCGCAATGCAATCGGTATTCCGGCCATTTGCGATCGACACGAAAATCCTCGATCGAAGATTTGATTTCGATGATCCAGATCTCCCCCTTGACCGACAGGCTGATGAGATCCGCTCTTCGTCCGCTCGCAAGCGGCAGTTCCGGCAGCACCGAATGACGCATCTCGTGCAAAAGGACCTGAACGCCGCGACGCACCAGCATCGCCTTGTCCGACTGGCGACCGTCTATTAAGGGATTATTGTTGGTAACGGAAAGAATAGTCATGGATAAAGGCTGCTGAAGCGTTTGGCCTATTGTTGCAAAAAGGCAATCAACCGGTAATTTTAAATGCGCGACCGTCTCGCGGCGGCGCAACGGCTTGCCAAGAGCGGCTGAATGGAAAATAACCGATTTATCCAATTAAGCCTACTCCTTCGCACAATTTGGCGAATTTTCCGCGAGAACGACATGCGCATCCGTACTTCATTGACCGCACTTGGTCTGACGGCAGCACTGGCTCTGGCCGGCTGCGCTGAAACCACCTCCCAATCAACTCGCCCGACATCCGGCACGATCGCGGCGTCAGTGCCGGTTGCCGACCCCGTTCCGGCGAAGGTCGAAACCGTCCAGATTTTCAATGACGTATACGGTCCCGTGACCGATGCGGGCTATGCGCTGCCGGCCATTCCGATCAATCGTGTAAACGAGAAGTTCCGTCGCCAGATCGTTGAGTTCCAGACGAACGAACGTCCCGGCACGATCATCGTCAATACGCGCGATCGTTACCTTTATTACATCCTGTCCGGCAACCGCGCCGTCCGGTACGGCATCGGCGTCGGCAAGGCAGGTTTTGCCTGGGCCGGTGAAGCCTATGTTGCCTGGAAGCAGGAATGGCCGATGTGGCATCCGCCGAAGGAAATGGCGGACCGCAAGCCCGAAGTCGCGAAATATGTCGAGGCGGGCATGGGCCCCGGCCTGTCCAACCCGCTCGGCGCGCGCGCCATGTATCTCTTTAACGAAAAGGGACAGGATACACTGTTCCGCATCCATGGTTCGCCCGAATGGGCTTCGATCGGCACCGCAGCCTCTTCCGGCTGCATCCGCATGATCAACCAGGATGTCATGGATCTTTACAGCCGTGTCCGTCCGGGCCGCAGCTCCAAGGTCGTCGTGATCCAGTAAGATAAGACAGAAGACAAAGAAAAAGCCGCCGTGGAATTTCCCGGCGGCTTTTTTATTTATCTAAACGCTTAAGCAGCGGCTTCAGGCTGACTGCTTCGCCTTCAGTTCCAGGCGGCGGCGGTGCAGAACCGGTTCGGTGTAACCATTCCGCTGTTCGCGGCCCTTCAGCACAAGCTCGACAGCCGCCTGAAATGCGATCGATCCTTCAAAATCGGACGCCATCGGCAGATAGGCAGCGTCGGCGGCATTCTGCCCGTCGACTACGGCAGCCATGCGCTTCATTGTCTCAACGATCTGCCCTTCCGTCACCACGCCATGGCGCAGCCAGTTCGCCATGTGCTGTGCGGAGATGCGCAGCGTCGCGCGATCTTCCATCAGTCCGACATTGTTGATGTCAGGCACCTTGGAGCAACCGACACCCTGATCGACCCAGCGCACGACATATCCCAGAATGCCCTGCGCATTATTGTCGAGTTCGCGCTGGATTTCCTCCGGCGTCCAGTTGGGACGCGGCGCGACCGGCACCGACAGAATATCGGAAAGCTTCGCGCGACCTCGGCTTTTCAAGCCTTCCTGAACGGCGGCGACATCGACCTTGTGATAATGCGTGGCATGCAGCGTCGCTGCCGTCGGCGACGGCACCCAGGCGGTGTTGGCGCCGGCTTTCGGATGTGCGATCTTCTGCTCCAGCATCGCCGCCATCAGGTCCGGCATGGCCCACATGCCCTTGCCGATCTGCGCGTGGCCGGAAAGGCCGCATTCCAGACCAATATCGACGTTCCAGTTCTCGTAAGCGGTAATCCAGGCGGCCTGTTTCATGTCGCCCTTGCGGATCATCGGCCCCGCTTCCATCGAGGTGTGGATTTCGTCGCCGGTGCGGTCGAGGAAGCCGGTGTTAATGAAGACAACGCGATCCTTCGCAGAACGGATACTTTCCTTGAGGTTGACCGTGGTGCGACGCTCCTCATCCATGATGCCCATCTTCATGGTATTAAGCGCCATGCCGACAAGATTTTCGACGCGCGAGAATATCTCGTTGGCGAAAGCGACTTCCTCTGGCCCGTGCATCTTCGGCTTGACGACATACATGGAGCCGGCGCGGGAATTCTGCCGACGCCCGGACGGGCCGACATCGTAAAGCGCGATCAGTGCGGTGACGACAGCATCCATGATGCCTTCCGGAACCTCGCGGCCATCCCTGTCGAGGATTGCCGGATTGGTCATGAGATGACCGACATTGCGCACCAACATCAGCGAGCGACCCGGCAAAGTGAGCGCCGAACCATTGGGCGCGGTATAATAACGATCCGGGTTCAGCCTGCGGGTGAAGGTCTTGCCACCCTTCGCAACCTCCTCTGTCAGATCGCCGCGCATCAGGCCAAGCCAGTTGCCGTAAACCAGAACCTTGTCTTCCGCATCGACGGCAGCGACCGAATCCTCACAATCCATGATGGTCGTCAGCGCGGATTCGAGAATGACATCGGAGATGCCCGCCTTGTCGCCCTTGCCGATTTCCGTCGACGGATCGATGACGATCTCGGTGTGCAAACCGTTCCTGCCGAGCAGGATCGTTGCCGGCTTTTCCGCCTCACCGGTAAAGCCCTTGAATTGAGCGGCGTCCTTCAACCCCGTCGTGGCGTCACCGATTGCAAGCTGCAACAGGCCGTCAACGATCTTGAAGCCTGACACATCGGACCAGCCTGCAGTTTCGAGCGGCGCCGATTCATCGAGGAAGTTGCGCGCCCAGGTGATGACCTTTTCGCCGCGCTTCGGATTGTAGCCCCTGCCCTTTTCCGCACCATCAGCATCAGAGATGGCATCGGTGCCGTAAAGTGCGTCGTAAAGCGAACCCCAGCGGGCATTGGCGGCATTCAGGGCATAACGCGCATTCATGACCGGAACAACGAGTTGCGGGCCGGCGACGGCAGCAATTTCCGGATCGACATTGCCGGTTTCCACCTTGAAGCCGGGGCCTTCCGGCAGCAGGTAACCGATTTCCTTCAGAAAGCCCTCATAGACAGCAAAATCCACCGGAGCGCCGTTCTGTCGGTACCAGCCATCCAGTTTTTCCTGCAGCGCATCGCGCTTTGCCAGCAATTCACGGTTCTTCGGAGAAAGCTCGTGAATGATGGCCGAGAAGCCTTCGAAGAAAGCCTCGCTGTCCAGACCCGTGCCCGGCAGCACTTCATCCGTCAAAAAAGCATAAAGCTTGTCATCGATGGAAAGACCGAATTTATTCGTGCGGCTCACATGCGCCTCCTCTATTCTAGGCGTCCAGATTGGACGTTGAAGAGGGCGCTCGTCAATTGCGGCAGGCAGCCAAATATTATTTCCATTTTGGAAACAATGCGGCCGATAGTCGTCTTTTTCTACAAAAGCGCCTGCAAGTCCTTGATGCGGTCATTCACCAGCCAGCCGTAATAGTTTTCTTCCGGCATTAGGGGCTGCTCGCCGCCTACGGCGCGCTGGCGGTTCTTCTGGGCGAGAGCGGCCGCGCGCTGCTGCGAGCCGCCGACATTATAAAGCGTGGAGGTGACGCCGGGATTTTTCGAAATATCCATATCGGCAATCGATCTGTAATCATCGATCGATTTACGGATGGAGGCGGCCATAAAGGCCAGCGAGCGGTCCGGGTCCATGATCGCCGTATAAACGGCTGTGGCGTCGTTCTCGTCCAACCTGTCATAGCCCGATGTTTTCGACACCATGTCGGACAACATCAGCGCCGTCAGCGGGTTGATCTGGCCGAGACCGAAGGTCTGCCCGGCATAGAAGGGCTGGAAAAATACGGCGCTGAAACGGTTATTCGGATAGGCGACGCCATCCACCGTCCTGCCGCGGAAGCTGTCGTCCCAGACATCTTCCCGACAGTTCCACAGGCCGTAGGAATCCTTCTTCGACTGACATTTGGTAAATTGCGAGCGCGTCAGAAACTGCGCGATGGTTTCGTCCTTATACCCGAAACGGAAGCTGCTGCCGGCATAGGAGGCGGCTTTGACATAGTAGGATTGCAGCCGGTCATAAGCATCGACATTATAAGTATGCTCGCCGACAATCGCGCCGATCATATGGATCGGATCGATACCGTAGCGCCCGGCCGTCGACTTGATCTTGGCGATCAGCGCCTTGTCGGAGGACAAGAGGTCGATCACCTTCTGATATTTACGTTCGAAAGAGCTGTTGGACGCCTTCGTCCTGCGCGCGGAAGCACCGGGGACACCGGGCTGTTCGGCATTGCGATTGCCCGGCGGAACGACCGTTGCGGCCTCGACGTAAGAAGACGAGACGACGGTGAACGTCAAAGCAGCGGCAAATGCCAGAAGAGTTTTGCGCACGAGCGAATGCCTTTTCTCAAGCCTGCGGCTTCCCTGCAAAAGAGGAAAACCAGACCATTCCACGAAAGCGGTTCCAACCGGAATGCAGCCCTTCCCATAAACAAAATGCGGGCTGAATGCGAGATGAGGCAGATAAAATAAAAGAGTGCGGCAAATATGGCCGCACTCTTCTTTCGTTCTCCCTGAAGTCTTCAGAGAATATAACGCGACAAATCCGTATCGGCGGCCAGATCGCCGACATGTTTTTTGACGTATTCCTGATCGATCTTGATGGCAGACCCACCGCGATCCGGCGCGTTGAACGAAATCTCGTCCAGAACCCGCTCCATCACCGTCTGCAGGCGACGCGCACCGATATTCTCAACCGAAGAATTGAGATGAACGGCCACATCGGCCAAAGCGTCAATCGCATCATCGGTGAAATCAAGGTCGAGTTCTTCCGTCGCCATCAGCGCCTTGTACTGGCGGATGAGGCTTGCTTCCGTCTCGGTAAGGATCCGGCGGAAATCCTCCTTGGTCAGCGGCTTCAGCTCAACGCGGATCGGCAGGCGGCCCTGAAGCTCCGGCAAAAGATCGGATGGCTTTGCCACATGGAACGCGCCTGACGCGATGAACAGGACGTGATCGGTTTTGACGGGGCCGTATTTCGTCGAAACCGTCGTGCCTTCGACAAGCGGCAGGAGGTCACGCTGCACGCCTTCACGCGAAACGCCGGCGCCCATGCCGCCATCGCGCGCCGCGATCTTGTCGATCTCGTCGAGGAAGACAATGCCGTCATTTTCCACCGACTTCACTGCTTCGCGCTGGATCATTTCATTGTCGAGCAGCTTGTCGGATTCATCACGGACGAGATCGGTATAGGATTTCGAGACCGTGGTGCGCACTTTCTTGGTGCGTCCGCCCATGGCCTTGCCGAACATTTCCGACAGGTTGAGGACGCCGATATTGGCGCCCGGCATGCCGGGAATTTCGAAACCGGGCATGCCCGATCCGCTATCGGCAACCTCGATATCGATTTCCTTGTCGTCCAACTCGCCATCACGCAGCTTCTTGCGGAAGCTTTCGCGAGTGCCGGGCGACGCGGTCGTCCCGACAAGCGCATCGAGTACCCGTTCTTCAGCGCTGGCATGCGCCTTGGCCTGTACTTCTGCGCGCTTCTTTTCACGCACGAGCCCGATACCGATTTCCACGAGATCGCGGATGATCTGTTCGACATCGCGGCCGACATAACCGACTTCGGTGAACTTGGTCGCCTCGACCTTGATGAACGGGGCGCCGGCCAACTTTGCAAGACGACGGGAAATCTCCGTCTTGCCGACACCGGTCGGCCCGATCATCAGAATATTCTTGGGCATCACTTCATCGCGCAGGCTCTCATCGAGTTGCTGGCGACGCCAGCGGTTGCGCAGTGCGATCGCGACCGCACGTTTCGCATCATGCTGGCCGATGATGTGGCGGTCCAGTTCCGAGACAATTTCCCGGGGTGAAAAAGTGGTCATTCTATCCTCTCGGCTTTCCTGCTCCGGCCGGCCATTCCGGCCCGGCCCACAGGACCCATGGTTGAGAAAATTCGCTTATTCGGCGTCGAGCATTTCGACGACGAGATTATGGTTGGTATAAACGCAGATATCGGCGGCGATATCGAGCGCCTGGCGCGCTACGTCTTCGGCCGACTTGTCCGTGTCCATCATGGCGCGGGCAGCCGCAAAGGCGTAGTTGCCGCCGGAACCAATGGCGATCGCGCCGTGCTCCGGCTCCAGCACATCGCCATTGCCGGTTATGGCAAGCGTGGTGGATTTATCAGCGACCAGCATCATGGCTTCGAGATTGCGCAGATATTTGTCCGTGCGCCAATCCTTGGCGAGTTCGACTGCAGCGCGCATCAGCTGGCCCGGATATTGCTCGAGTTTCTTTTCAAGACGGTCGAGCAGCGTGAAGGCATCTGCGGTCGCGCCAGCAAAACCGGCAATCACTTCACCCTTGCCGATGCGGCGAACCTTGCGGGCATTGCCCTTCATGACGGTCTGGCCGAGGCTTACCTGACCATCGCCAGCCATGACGACCTTGCCGCCTTTTCTGACTGTAATAATCGTTGTCATCAAACACCTGTCTGCCCTGTCGGGCCTGCGGTTAACGGGCCGGTATGCGGCCCTTCTCGAGTTCTATGTAAGTTTGCTTTTCGCGATTGCAATCTTCGAGGCAACGCACCGTTTTCGGCATGTCGGGCAAGACGATGGAACAACTGGATATTTGTGTCCCGTGCTGATAAGGAACGGCAACATTTTCACGGAGCGGCCAAAATGGCAGAACGTAAAGGCGAGATTATCCGCACCACCAACGAGACTTCGGTTTCGGTGCGTGTGGATATCGACGGCACCGGCAAGTCGACAATTTCCACCGGCGTGGGATTTTTCGACCATATGCTGGACCAGCTGAGCCGCCATTCGCTGATCGACATGCACATCGAGGTCAAGGGCGACCTGCATATCGATGACCATCACACCGTGGAAGATACTGGCATCGCCATCGGCCAGGCGATTGCCAAGGCGCTGGGTGACCGTCGCGGCATTACCCGTTATGCCTCGCTTGATCTCGCCATGGACGAGACGATGACCAAGGCTGCCGTCGATATTTCCGGCCGGCCGTTCCTCGTCTGGAACGTCAATTTTTCCGCCCCGAAGATCGGCACTTTCGACACGGAGCTGGTGCGCGAGTTCTTTCAGGCGCTGGCCCAGAATGCCGGTATTACGCTGCATATCCTGAACCATTACGGCGCCAACAACCATCATATCGCCGAAACATGCTTCAAGGCCGTTGCCCGCGTTCTTCGTACGGCAACCGAGATCGACCCCCGGCAGGCAGGCCGCGTTCCCTCCACAAAGGGTATGCTGGCCTGACGCCAAAGCTGTCAGGAAGCCCATGACAAGCTATCTCGTTCTGGAAGCCCGAAACGGGCCGGACAGGGACCACAAAACGACCCGTTTCATTGCAGACCGTTTCGTCTGGCTGGCTCTGATTGCGCCGTGGTTGTGGCTCGCGATCAACCGCGCGTGGCTGGCGGCAGTGGTCGTTTTTATCGCCCTCGTTCTGGCCGGTCAGGCATCAATGTTACCCGGATTCGAACCGGTCGGCATTCTGTGCGGCTTTGCCATTTCCCTTATCACCGCACTGGAGGGACGCGATTTTCTCGTTCGGCACTTGATCCGAAAAGGCTGGAAGATGACATCGATCATCTCCGCCCCTGATCTTTCGAGTGCGGAAGACATATATTTCTCCAAGCTCTCAGAAAACACGGAAACGACGGAACAGCTTTCACAGCCGGTCTGGACCGCTTCGCCGCAGAAGAACGGTGACAAAAACTTCGTCAACGATCCCGCCGGATCGTTTCTTTTCGACTTGAATGGAAGGCGCTGACATGCGTGTCGCGATCATCGACTACGGTTCGGGCAATTTGCGTTCGGCCACCAAAGCTTTCGAGCGTGCCGCCCGCGAGGCCGGCATCAATGCCACCATCGATCTGACCGACAGGCCGGATCACGTCGCTACGGCGGACCGTATCGTCCTGCCTGGTGTCGGCGCCTATGCGGATTGCCGCGCCGGTCTTGATGCCGTTCCCGGCATGCATGAGGCGCTCATAGAAGCCGTCGAGAAAAAAGCCCATCCCTTCCTCGGCATCTGCGTCGGCATGCAGCTGATGTCGTCGCGCGGCCTGGAAAAGACCGTTAGTGCCGGACTTGGCTGGATTGAGGGAGACGTCGTGGAAATGACGCCATCCGATACCAGCCTCAAAATCCCGCAGATCGGCTGGAACACGCTGGAAATCCGCCACGCCCACCCGCTGTTTGACGGCATCAAGACCGGTGCGGACGGGCTGCACGCCTATTTCGTGCATTCCTATCATCTGGCGGCCAAGCATTCGACGGATGTCATCGCCACCACCAATTATGGTGGCGCGATGACTGCTTTCGTCGGTCGTGACAATATGGCGGGCGCGCAGTTCCACCCGGAAAAAAGCCAGACGCTCGGCCTTGCCCTGATTTCCAATTTCCTGCGCTGGAAGCCCTGACATGATTCTTTTTCCCGCAATCGACCTTAAAGACGGCCAGTGCGTTCGCCTGAAACTCGGCGATATGGACCAGGCCACCGTTTACAACGAGGATCCCGGTGCACAGGCAAAGGCCTTCGAAGACCAAGGCTTCGAATGGCTGCATGTCGTCGATCTCAACGGCGCCTTTGCCGGCCAGACCGTGAATGGCGAGGCGGTCGATGCCATTCTGAAAGCCACGAAAAACCCGGTGCAGCTTGGCGGCGGCATCCGCACGCTTGATCACATTGAAGCGTGGCTGAGCCGCGGGCTTGCCCGTGTCATTCTCGGCACCGTCGCGGTGCGCGATCCGGTTCTCGTCATTGAAGCCTGCAAGCGTTTCCCCGGCCAGGTCGCCGTCGGCATCGATGCCAAGGGCGGCAAGGTCGCTGTTGAAGGCTGGGCCGAGGCCTCCGAACTCGGCGTCATCGAACTTGCCAAGCGCTTCGAGGGTGCCGGCGTCGCCGCCATCATCTATACCGATATTGATCGCGACGGCATTCTGGCCGGCATCAACTGGGCCTCGACGCTGGAATTGGCCGATGCCGTCTCCATTCCGGTCATCGCGTCCGGCGGCCTTGCCTCCATCGATGATATCAAGCGCATGCTGCAGCCGGATGCCGCAAAGCTCGAAGGCGCGATTTCAGGCCGCGCGCTTTATGATGGGCGTATCGATCCCGCGGAGGCGCTTGCCCTCATCAAGGCTGCGAAGGAAGTAAGCGCATGACCCTCAAAGCCCGCATTATTCCCTGCCTCGATGTAAAGGACGGCCGCGTGGTCAAGGGCGTCAACTTTGTCGACCTGATCGATGCCGGCGATCCCGTCGAGGCGGCGAAAGCCTATGATGCAGCGGGAGCCGATGAACTCTGCTTTCTCGATATTACCGCCTCCTCGGATAATCGCGACACGATCTTCGAGGTGGTTTCGCGCACGGCCGATCATTGTTTCATGCCGGTAACGGTTGGCGGTGGGGTTCGCAGCGTTGCGGATATTCGCAAGCTGCTTCTGTGCGGGGCCGACAAGGTCTCGATCAATTCCGCAGCCGTCAAGGATCCGGATTTCGTGGCGCAGGCCGCCGACAAGTTTGGCAACCAGTGCATCGTCGTTTCCATCGATGCCAAGCGGGTTTCCAAGGACGGAGAAGCCGACCGTTGGGAAATCTTCACCCATGGCGGACGCCAGCCAACCGGGATCGACGCCGTAGAGTTTGCCATCAAGATGGTGGAGCGCGGCGCAGGTGAATTGCTCGTTACCTCGATGGATCGCGACGGCACCAAGAGCGGCTATGATATCGGCTTGACGCGCAGTATTGCCGATCAGGTTCGTGTACCCGTCATCGCTTCTGGCGGCGTCGGCACGCTGGATGATCTGGTGGCAGGCGTTCGTGATGGTCACGCGACGGCGGTGCTCGCCGCCTCCATCTTCCACTTCGGCACCTATTCGATCGGGCAAGCCAAGAGTTACATGGCCGAGCATGGCATCGCCATGCGTCTCGACTGATTGCAGGAACATCTCATGAGCGCATTTTCCCTTTCCGATCTGGAACGCATCGTCGCAACCCGCGCCGCTGCATCTCCTGACGAATCCTGGACGGCCAAACTTGTCGCGGCCGGGCAGGAACGGGCGGCTAAAAAACTCGGCGAAGAGGCAGTTGAAGCTGTCATCGCTGCCATCGCGAAAGACCGCGACGGGCTGAAGAATGAAGCCGCTGACCTGCTTTACCATCTGCTGGTGGTACTGAAGATCGCCGACATTCCCTTGAGCGACGTTTTTGCCGAGCTGGAGCGCCGGACGGGCCAGACCGGCCTTGCGGAAAAGGCGGCGAGGCCCAAATCATGAATGTCACGGCAGGCAGTGGGGAGAGAGGCATGCCGAGCACAATCGATCATTTCCGGCCCGATGAATATTCGCCCTACCACTTCTTCAGTTCGGAAGAATGGGCGAAATTTCGCGCCGATACGCCACTGACGCTTTCCGCCGACGAGGTCAAACGGCTGCGCTCGCTTGATGATCCGATCGATCTGGACGAAGTGCGGCGCATCTATCTGTCGCTGTCGCGCCTGCTATCTTCGCATGTAGAAGCATCGCAACTGCTTTTCGAGCAGCGCAACCGCTTTCTCAACATGGGGGATGTCAACAAGACACCATTCGTCATCGGTATTGCCGGTTCAGTCGCGGTTGGAAAATCAACGACGGCGCGTATCCTGAAAGAGCTTCTGGCGCGCTGGCCCTCCAGCCCGAAGGTCGATCTCATCACCACAGACGGATTTCTCTATCCGAATGAGGTGCTGCGGCGTGAAAACCTGATGGAGCGCAAGGGCTTTCCGGAAAGCTACGATATCGGCGCGCTGTTACGTTTCCTGTCGGCCATCAAGGCAGGCCAGCCGAATGTGAAGGCACCGCGTTATTCGCACCTGACCTATGACGTCCTGCCGAACGAATTCACAGTCATCGACCAGCCAGACATCCTGATCTTCGAAGGCATCAACGTGCTGCAGTCGCGTGACCTGCCGGCGGGCGGGCGGATCGTGCCCATCGTTTCCGACTTCTTCGACTTCTCGATCTATATCGATGCCGACGAGGATTTCATTCACAACTGGTATGTGAACCGGTTCATGAATCTGAGAAACACGGCTTTCCGCGATCCCAATTCATTCTTCAACCGTTATGCGTCGATCAGTGAAGAAGCGGCGCTCAGCATTGCCGAGGGTCTCTGGCAGAACATCAACCTGAAGAACCTGCGCCAGAACATCGTTCCGACGCGCCCGCGTGCGGACCTTATTCTGCGAAAGGGAAAGAACCACCTGATCGATACGGTAGCGCTTCGCAAACTGTAAAGATGCCGCGCGTGGGCGGCATCTCCAGTGGCTAAACCCGTTATTATGCGAGGTCGGGGATACGCAGAACCTGGCCGGGATAAATCTTGTCGGGATGGGTCAGCATCGGCTTGTTGGCTTCGAAGATAATGTTGTTTTTCGCGCCATTTGCCTTGCCATACTGGGCTTCGGCAATCTTCCAGAGATTGTCTCCCTTCTTCACCGTGTAGAAGACGGGTTCTTTTGCCGGGGCTTCGGCCACTTTCAGTTCACCAGCCTCGACCTTGGAAATGCCGAGCGTATTGCCGACTGCAATGACCGCCTTTTCGAAAACAGACTGATCGGCCACTTCGCCCTTCAGAACGACCTTGTCGTCCACCACCTCGACCTGAACCTTGTCCGTGCCGAGATCGTGGGAAGCGAGTTCCTTTTTGACCGCATCGACATCAGGTGCGTCATCGCCACCGATACCAAGCTTTTTTCCCGCTTCCTTGATGAAATTGAACAGACCCATAGCACCCTCCTTGGTTGTAGGGAGGATTACCAGACGATATTTGAAGCTCTATGACAAGGGCGAAGATTTCGCGCAGGATTGCCACCTAGTCCCCCGAGGGCTTACCGCGCATTTTCTTGACATCGGAACGGCCGGATTTTGCCTTCAGGCGGCGCTCGACTGAGCCCTTGGTGGGTTTGGTGGCCTTGCGCACTGGCGGAGGCGGGGCCGCGGCTTCGAGGATCAGCTCCTTCAGCCGCTCACGCGCATCTTCGCGATTGCGATCCTGGCTGCGAAACCGGCTTGCCTCGATCATCAGCACGCCATCTTTCGAAACACGTCGGCCCCCCAGGCGCAGGGCATTCACCTTCACCCGATCGGACAGGGACGGTGAATTGGCGATGTCGAAAAACAGCTGAACCGCCGTCGAGACCTTGTTGACGTTCTGGCCGCCCGGCCCACCGGCCAGCACGAATTGCTCCGTCAGCTCCCAGCCGGCGATAGTGATACGGTTACTGATGTAAAGCGGGTCGCTGGCCATGATCTTTCTCCGCGCCGGTGATGCCACAGAACGCGTGAAATGAAAACAGTGGCCAGAACCAAGAGACCGGCAAAAAGAAACCCGGCACAAGGCCGGGTCCCCTCCTCCTCACAAATGAGGCTTTATTATTCAGCCGCGAGCAGAAGGCCCGGGGCTGCGTCGCGAACCTTGCTGTCGACGTGATCTTCGAACTTGGTGAAGTTCGTGACGAACATCGAGACCAGCTTCTTCGCCTGCGCGTCGTAAGCTGCGCCATCGGCCCAGGTTGAACGCGGATCGAGAATTGCACTATCGACGCCATCAAGCGACAGCGGCACCGCGAAGCCGAAATTCGCATCGGTGCGGAATTGTGCATCCTTCAGCTCGCCGGTGAGCGCAGCCGTCAGAAGCGCGCGTGTCGCCTTGATGGGCATGCGCTTGCCGATGCCGTAGGCGCCGCCAGTCCAGCCGGTGTTGACCAGCCAGCAATCAACGCCGTGCTTGCCGATCAGTTCACGCAGCAGGTTGCCATATTCCGCCGGGTGGCGTGGCATGAAGGGTGCGCCGAAGCAGGTGGAGAAGGTGGCTTCCGGTTCTGTCACGCCCTTTTCCGTGCCGGCGACCTTTGCGGTGTAACCGGAGAGGAAATGGTACATGGCTTGTTCGGGCGTGAGGCGCGCGATTGGTGGCAGCACACCGAAGGCATCCGCCGTCAGCATGATGATCGTTTTCGGAGGACCGGCAATGCCGGTTTCCGATGCATTCGGAATGAAGTGCAGCGGATAGGCGCTGCGGGTGTTTTCCGTCAGCGAGTTGTCGTTGAAGTCGGGAACCCGGTTTTCGTCCAGCACGACATTTTCGAGAACCGTGCCGAAACGATTGGTAGCGGCGTAGATTTCCGGCTCTGCCTCGGACGAAAGCTTGATCGCCTTGGCATAGCAGCCACCTTCGAAATTGAAGATACCATGTTCGCCCCAGCCATGTTCGTCATCACCGATCAAGGTGCGTGACGGATCGGCAGACAGCGTGGTCTTGCCGGTGCCGGAGAGACCGAAGAACACGGCGGAATCACCCTCAGGACCGACATTGGCCGAGCAATGCATCGGCATCACACCCTTGGCCGGCAGAAGGTAGTTCAGCACCGTGAAGACCGACTTCTTGTTTTCACCGGCATAGGAGGTGCCGCCGATGAGGACGAGACCGTTGGTAAGGTCGCAGGCGATGACGGTTTCCGAACGCACACCGTGACGGGCGGGATCAGCCTTGAAGCTCGGCAGGTTGATGATGGTGAGCTTCTGCTTGAAACCAGCCAGTTTTTCCTGCTTCGGACGGATCAGCAGATTGCGGATGAACAGCGAGTGCCAGGCAAGCTCGGTGACGACGCGTGTCGGCAGCGCATTTTCCTCATCGGCGCCGCCGATCAGATCCTGAACATAGAGGCTCTTGCCGGCGGCGTGGGCCAGCATGTCCTTATGCAGCAGCTCGAAGTTTTCCGGCGACAGCGGCTTGTTGTTATCCCACCAGATGGTGTTCTCGGTGGAAGCGTCACGCACAACGAATTTGTCCTTCGGCGAACGGCCGGTGTGCTGGCCGGTGACGGCGCGAAGCGCGCCATCGATGGTCAGTTCGGCCTCGCCGTTGCGGATCGCCTCTTCGTATAATTCGCTCTCGTTGAGGTTATAAAAGACGCGGGAAGCCTCGCCCAGTCCGAGTTCCGCAACTCCATTGGCAGGATTATGAACCCCAAGCTCGTTCATGACGCGTTCCTTGTAAATGACGATAAGGCTGTTGAAATTTTCACGGAAAATACGTGGCAGCTTTTGGAAACGCAAGAGCCGAACTTTAAAAAACTTAGTGATTTCAATATATTAATCGATTTAAAAGATTTTATTTCTTTTTAAATCGGTTGAAGACGCATTAAAATCCAGCTGCGGCGTTTTCACGAAATCCGCTCACCGCACCCGCACGATTTTGGGGCGAGTTTTCCTTTGCCACAATTTGTTCCACCTTTATACTCAAGAGAGTGGCTCGCGGCGCACAACCTGGCTGGGTGAATGTCGGGAGTTACGAGAAAATGACGATGGAGACCAACTACATGCAGACGATCGCGCTTGTCGACGATGACCGGAATATTCTCACTTCGGTATCGATCGCGCTCGAAGCCGAAGGCTACCGGGTCGAAACGTATACGGACGGCGCCTCCGCGCTTGACGGGTTGATCGCCCGTCCGCCGCAGCTCGCCATTTTCGATATCAAAATGCCCCGCATGGACGGCATGGAGCTTTTGCGGCGCCTGCGTCAGAAATCGGATCTGCCGGTGATCTTCCTCACCTCCAAGGATGAAGAGATCGATGAATTGTTCGGCCTGAAAATGGGCGCGGATGACTTCATCACCAAACCCTTCTCGCAGCGCCTTCTGGTTGAACGCGTCAAGGCAATCCTGCGCCGCGCCAGCAGCCGTGATGCCGCACCAGCAGCCGGCGGCGCAATAAAGCCGACGGCGGACCAGCAGGCCCGCACGCTGGAGCGCGGGCAGTTGGCCATGGATCAGGAGCGTCATACCTGCACCTGGAAGGGCGAACCGGTAACACTCACCGTTACCGAATTCCTCATCCTGCACTCGCTGGCGCAGCGGCCGGGCGTGGTGAAAAGCCGCGACGCGTTGATGGACGCCGCCTATGACGAGCAGGTTTATGTGGATGACCGCACCATCGACAGCCACATCAAGCGCCTTCGCAAGAAGTTCAAACTGGTCGATGGCGACTTCGATATGATTGAAACGCTTTATGGCGTAGGATATCGCTTCCGCGAAGCGGCCTGAATCGGCACGCAAATCGGAAGAGACCACCCGAAGAGTGGTGGCGAGGACTTAAATACGTGCTGAAGAAAACGCCGGAAACCGTCTCGGATAGCGACGATGCCGAAGAACGCGGCAGCGAACGCCGCCATCGTATCCATCCGCTGACGATCATCCGGCGCATTTTCGGCAATGCGGTGTTTTCCAGCCTCACGCGCCGCATTCTTTTCTTCAATGTCGCGGCGACGGTCGTTCTGGTCGGCGGTATTCTCTATCTCAACCAGTTCCGTGAGGGGCTGATCGATGCGCGCGTCGAAAGCCTTCTGACGCAGGGCGAAATCATCGCCGGCGCGATTTCGGCCTCCGCTTCGGTCGATACCAATTCGATCACCATCAACCCCGAAAAGCTTCTCGAATTGCAGGCGGGGCAAAGCATCACGCCCGCTCCCAATGACGAGGACTTAAGTTTTCCGATCAATCCCGAACGGGTGGCACCAGTGCTGCGGCGGCTGATTTCACCGACGCGCACCCGCGCGCGACTGTTCGATGCCGATGCCAATCTGCTGCTCGATTCCCGCCATCTTTATTCGCGCGGACAGGTTCTGCGCTTCGATCTGCCGCCGGTAACGCCGGAAACCCAGACCTGGGGTGAGTGGTTCACCAGCATGTTCAACCGCATGCTGCAGCCAAGCAGTCTGCCGCAATACAAGGAAGCGCCTGGTGGCGACGGTTCGATTTATCCGGAAGTGATGAATGCGTTGACCGGCGTGCGCGGCGCGGTCGTTCGCGTCACCGAAAAGGGTGAGCTGATCGTTTCGGTCGCCGTGCCGGTGCAACGCTTCAGGGCGGTGCTTGGCGTATTGCTGCTCTCCACCCAAGCGGGCGATATCGACAAGATCGTGCATGCGGAGCGCCTGGCCATCATGCGTGTTTTCGGCATCGCCACCCTCGTCAATATCGTTCTGTCACTGCTTCTGTCCTCCACCATCGCCACGCCGCTGCGGCGGCTTTCCGCCGCCGCGATCCGCGTGCGCCGCGGGGCGCGAACCCGCGAGGAGATACCGGATTTTTCGGCCCGTCAGGATGAAATCGGCAACCTTTCGATTGCGCTGCGTGAAATGACGACGGCGCTTTACGACCGTATCGACGCGATCGAAAGCTTCGCTGCCGATGTCAGCCACGAACTCAAGAACCCGCTGACCTCGCTACGCAGCGCCGTGGAAACCCTGCCGCGCGCGAAAACCGAAGAATCGAAGCAACGGCTGACCGAGATCATCTTCCATGACGTTCGGCGTCTCGACCGACTGATCAGCGATATTTCGGATGCGTCGCGGCTCGATGCCGAACTGGCGCGCGCCGATGCCTCGCCGCTCGACCTTGATGTGCTGATGAAAGGGCTGGTAGACATATCCCGCCAGATCAGCACCAAGAAGAAAAGCGTGGCAATCGACTATGTGGCCGACAGGAAGGCCGGAGCCAAAACCTCCTTCGTGGTGAATGGCCACGACCTTCGCCTCAGCCAGATCGTCACCAATCTGATCGAGAACGCCCGTTCTTTCGTGTCAGAGGAAAGTGGTCGCATCACCGTACGTCTTTCCCGCCACAAGGATCGCTGCCTCGTGCAGGTGGAAGACAACGGACCCGGCATTCAGGCCGAAGATATCGACCGGATTTTCGAGCGGTTTTACACGGACAGACCGGCAAGCGAAGGCTTCGGCCAGAATTCCGGCCTTGGTCTTTCCATCAGCCGGCAGATCGCCGAAGCCCATGGCGGCAGCCTGAGGGCGGAAAATGTCGTCGACAAATATGGCGTGATATCAGGCGCGCGCTTCACCCTGTCGCTGCCGGCGGCCGAGACTCATGAACGCTGAACGCTTCAATCTGCACGCCACCGCCATCACCGTTCAAAACACGGGAATCCTCTTCACGGGACCATCCGGCAGCGGCAAAAGCGAGCTTGCCTTCAGTTTTCTGACCGAGGCTGAACGCTGCGGATTGCCGGCGGCGTTGATCGCGGACGATCAGATTTTCGTGTATCGCGACGGCGAAGACATCATTGCCGAGCGGCCGCAAGCGATTGCCGGGCTGCTGGAATTGCGCGGAAGCGGCATTGTTTCGCGCAGCAGCGTTGCAAGCGCTCCACTACATTTTGCCGTCACGACAGTTCTTTCACCGGAAAATCCCAGACTTCCCGAAGATGACGAAGTGTTTTTGCTGCCCTGTGGTGGGCATCTTCCACTTCTGCGCATACCGCTTGCAAGTCTTACGCCCTATGGAAAATTTGCTGCACTTGCTCAGAATCTTTTTAAAACGAATGTGAAGTGACGATGATTCGGGCGATTTTAGGCTTGCGATTCGCATTTTCCTCATCAAGATGAAATCCCACCGATGGACAGGATTGCCGCGTTGCGATAGTCGGCAATGAGAGTGCGTGTGCAAGGGAGCATTTCATGATCGGACTAGTGCTTGTCACCCATGGCAAGCTGGCTGAGGAATTTCGCCATGCGTTGGAGCATGTCGTTGGTCCCCAGAAATTGATCGAGACGGTTTGTATCGGTCCCGAAGACGACATGGATCAGCGCCGGCAGGATATCATCGACGCCGTTGCGCGTGCCAATGATGGCAATGGTGTTATCATATTGACGGACATGTTTGGTGGCACACCGTCCAATCTTGCAATCTCCGTCATGAATAACGGCAATGTCGAAGTCATCGCCGGGGTCAATCTTCCGATGCTGATCAAGCTTGCCGGTGTTCGCAGCGAAGACAATATGGACAAGGCCCTTCAGGATGCATCCGATGCCGGCCGCAAATATATCAACGTCGCCAGCCGCGTTTTAAGCGGCAAGTGAGAAGTCAGCCCATGTCGCCTCTCTCCCGGGAATTGCCGATCATCAACAAGCGCGGTCTCCATGCCCGGGCATCTGCGAAATTCGTTCAGATGGTCGAGGGCTTCGACGCAACGATCACGGTTTCCAAGGACGGCATGACCGTCGGCGGCACTTCCATCATGGGCCTGATGATGCTGGCGGCCAGCCCCGGCTGCAGCGTCTATGTCGAGGCAAGCGGCAATCAGGCGTCGGAGGCGCTGGCCGCGTTGGAAGCTCTGGTGGCCGACCGCTTCGGCGAAGAAGCCTGAGCCAGCAACATATAAAGACATAAAGACCTCTTTATATCATCATTGCCAGATCGTTTGTGGCCTGCTAAACCGCTGCTACGTTTAAAAGCCGGGCCAACAGGCGCGGCATTCTGATCTGGAGAACTTCATGAGCCTTGAGAAGGACTACATTGTCGCCGACATCAACCTTGCCGCATTTGGCCGCAAGGAGCTGGACATCGCCGAAACCGAAATGCCCGGCCTGATGTCCTGCCGCAAGGAGTTCGGCGAAAGCAAGCCGCTGAAGGGCGCACGCATCACCGGTTCGCTTCACATGACGATCCAGACCGGCGTTCTCATCGAAACGCTGAAGGAACTGGGCGCGGACGTTCGCTGGGCCTCCTGCAACATCTTCTCGACGCAGGATCATGCAGCAGCGGCCATTGCAGCGGCTGGCATTCCGGTCTTCGCCGTCAAGGGTGAAAGCCTGACGGAATATTGGGAATATACCGACAAGATCTTCCAGTGGACCGATGGCGGTCTGTCCAACATGATCCTCGACGATGGCGGCGATGCCACCATGTACATCCTGCTTGGCGCACGTGCCGAAGCTGGCGAAGACGTTTTGTCCAATCCTGGCTCTGAAGAAGAAGAAATTCTTTTCGCGCAGATCAACAAGCGCCTTAAGGCTTCTCCCGGCTGGTTCACCAAGCAGCGCGACGCGCTGAAGGGTGTTACCGAAGAAACGACGACGGGCGTTCACCGTCTTTACGATCTCAGCAAGAAGGGCCTCCTGCCCTTCCCGGCGATCAACGTTAATGACAGCGTCACCAAGTCGAAGTTCGACAACAAATACGGCTGCAAGGAATCGCTGGTAGACGGCATTCGTCGTGCAACCGACGTGATGATGGCCGGCAAGGTCGCCGTCGTCTGCGGTTACGGCGATGTGGGCAAGGGTTCTGCCGCCTCGCTGCAGGGCGCCGGTGCCCGCGTGAAGGTCACCGAAATCGACCCGATCTGCGCGCTTCAGGCTGCCATGGACGGTTTTGAAGTCGTTCGTCTGGAAGATGTCATCTCTTCCGCCGATATCTTCATCACCACCACCGGCAACAAGGACGTCATCCGCATCGAGCATATGCGCGAGATGAAGGACATGGCTATCGTCGGCAATATCGGCCATTTCGACAATGAAATTCAGGTCGCCTCGCTGCGGAACCTGAAGTGGACGAACATCAAGCCACAGGTCGACATGATCGAGTTCCCGAAGGGCAACCGCATCATCCTTCTGTCCGAAGGCCGCCTGCTGAACCTCGGCAATGCCACCGGCCACCCGTCCTTCGTCATGTCTGCGTCCTTCACCAACCAGGTGCTTGGCCAGATTGAGCTCTTCACCAAGCAGGGCGAATACAAGAACGAAGTTTACGTGCTGCCGAAGCATCTCGACGAGAAGGTTGCACGCCTTCATCTCGAGAAGCTCGGTGTGCGGCTAACAGAACTTTCCGATCTGCAGGCAGATTATATCGGCATCTCCAAGGAAGGCCCGTTCAAGGCTGAACACTACAGATATTAATATCATAGTTAATATCCACTGAAATTACACAACATATAGACGCCGCGCACTTGACAAAGTGCGCGGCATCTTTTTTGCGCCCTCCCTTTCCGCAGATTTATGAAGGCGGTATTGTCATCGGACTTGATTCGGACACGCCAAAGGGCGGCGGGGACGAAATGGGATGTCTTGTCGAAGATGCGGCACATAGGACGGAGACAGACCGGGGATGACGGTTCACAATTCGGATCTGCGCGAGCAGACAGTTCAACGCGTTGAAAACACGCAAGGCTGCGTGGCATTGAGCGCGCAGGTTCTGGCGCATTGCCGGCTGGCGATCAGCGCGGTCCGGACAGGCATTTCGCGGCTTCCCGTGCTGATGTCGGGGACCATCCTTGCCGGTTCGGCAAGTGTCGCGCTGGCGCAGGACGGCCTTGTTGCCAAGACCGGTGCGCGGCTGTTCTCCTCTGGCGAAACAATCACCTATTCGCTCTTTGTCGGCATGCTTTCGGCGACGCTGTTTTCCGTCGTCTGGCTGGTGCGCCAACGCGGCAATATCGAGTCGGAAAGCAGTGAGTACCGCAAGGCGCTTGCCGAGACCCACCACAAGATCGCCAAATACGAGGCGCTGATTTCCGATAAGGGCCGGCGCATCGTTATCTGGGATGGTGCCGACAAGCGGCCCGAATTTCTGGGGCAATTGCCCGTGGAGACCGGCGCACCGCAGGCGGATCATGATTTTCTGGCCTTCGGGCGCTGGCTGAAGCCATCCTCTGCAAGCCAGCTTGAAAAATCCCTCGAAAAACTTCGCAGCCATGCGCAGAGTTTCGATCTGACCATCGAGACGCAGCGCGGCGAAGTCATTGAAGTTCAAGGCCGGGTTTCCGGCGGCAATGCATTTGCACGTTTCGTCGCGCTTAATAATCTGCGCGCCGAACTTGCTGAATTGCAGGTGGAACGCGAGCGTCTGATCACCTCGGTCTCGACGTTTCAGGACCTTCTGGATTCCATCGAACAGCCCGTCTGGCGCCGCAATGGCGAAGGTGAGCTAACCTGGGTCAACCATGCCTATGCGCAGGCCGTGGATGCGCGCGATGCCGACCAGGCCGTACTTGAAAAACGCGAGCTGTTGAACACGGTTACCCGGCAGAAGATACGCGCGGCCGCGACGCCGGAATCACCCTATCATGACCGCATTTCGACTGTGGTTTCCGGCAACCGCACCTTCTTCGACGTCGTGGATATCAAGACTGCGGCGGGTTCGGCTGGTATCGCCATCGATGCCACCGAAGCGGAAACCATCAGCGAAGAACTCAAGCGGGTTCTGAAAAGCCACGCCGAAACGCTGGATCATCTGGCAACGCCTGTTGCCATCTTCGACGGCCGGCAGCGGCTGCAATTCTACAATCAGGCTTTTGCGACCCTTTGGGGTCTCGATCTGGTTTTCCTCGAATCCGGACCTGACAATTCCGAGCTTCTGGACAGGCTGCGCACCGCCGGCAAATTGCCCGAGCAGCTGAACTGGAAAAACTGGAAGGAGACGGCGCTCGCCGTTTACCGTTCGCTCGATACCAAAACCGATCTCTGGCACCTGCCGAATGGGCAGACACTGCGGGTCATCGCAACCGCCCATCCGCAGGGTGGCGCGACCTGGGTCTTTGAGAACCTGACCGAACAGGTCGATCTGCAGATGCGCTACAACACGCTGGTGAAGGTGCAGGGCGAAACCATCGATCATCTGGCCGAAGGTGTTGCGGTGTTCGGTGCCGATGGCCGCATTCGCCTCTCCAACCCGGCATTCCGGGCGCTCTGGGGGGTAACCTCCGAGGAGGCGGAAACGGGCACCCATATCCGCGCCATCGAAACCGCCTGCACACAATCCTATGACAGGCCGGACGGCTGGCGCGCCTTCAGCCAGTTCATCACCAGCTTTGATGATGAGCGCCCGTCCAAACAGGGCACGCTCGAACTGCTCTCCGGTCTCGTGCTTGATTTCGCTATCATTCCGCTGCCGGATGCGCAGACCATGCTGACCTTCGTCAACATGACCGACAGCGTGCGGGCCGAAAGGGCGCTCAAGGAAAAGAACGATGCACTTCTGAAGGCCGACGAGCTGAAGAATGATTTCGTTCAGCATGTTTCCTACGAACTGCGTTCGCCGCTGACGAATATTATCGGTTTCACCGACCTCCTGAAGACGCCCGGTATCGGCCAGTTAACGGACCGGCAGGCGGAATATCTCGATCATATTTCCACCTCGTCCTCGGTGCTTTTGACCATCGTCAACGATATTCTCGATCTTGCGACCGTCGATGCCGGCATCATGCAGCTGAATTATTCAGACAATGATCTGAACGAATTGCTCGAAGACGTTTCTGTGCAGATCGCCGACCGGCTGCAGGAGAGCGGTATTTCGCTTGAAATCGTCGCGCCGACCCATCTTGGCAGCCTGGTCGCCGATCATCAGCGTCTGAAGCAGATCCTCATCAAGCTGCTTACCAATGCGATCAACTTCGCCCCGGAAGGTTCCGCCGTTGAACTGTCGTGCCAGCGCAGCGAGGGCGACTTCCTGTTCTCGGTGGCAGATAAGGGCCCGGGCATTCCGGAAGACATGCTGAAAACCGTCTTCGACCGCTTCGCGACACGCGGCAATGGCGGTCGGCGGACCGGCGCAGGGCTTGGCCTTTCCATTGTCGAAAGCTTTGTCAGCCTCCATCATGGCACGGTCAGCATCGATAGCCGCCCCGGCAATGGCACCATCGTCACCTGCCGCATTCCTTCCGGCACCCGCCCGCATTCCATCGCCGCAGAATGAGCCAAGACATCTTGCCGATCACTATTCCCCTTGAGGGAGAAAAAGATACCATCAGGCTCGGTGAAGACCTTGCGCTGGCATTGAAACCCGGCGATTGCCTGGCGCTGATCGGCGATCTCGGCGCCGGTAAATCGACACTCGCCCGCGCCTTCATCCGGGCGATGGCGGATGAGCCGGATCTCGAAGTTCCAAGCCCCACCTTCACGATCATCCAGACCTATTCCGCTCGCATTCCGGTTGCCCATCTCGATCTATACCGGCTTTCTGATGTCTCCGAACTGGACGAGCTCGGCATCGACGAGATGCTGGAGGACGGCGTCTGCCTGATCGAATGGCCGGATATCGCCGCCGAGGTTCTGCCGCCGGAACAGACCGTCACGCTTCGGCTGACGCATTCCGGCGAAGGACGGCTGGCCTCCATCGAAGCTCCGGTAAAACTGAAAACGCGGCTTCAGCGTGTTTTCGCCATTCGCGAATTCCTCTCGAAAAATGGCAGGGGCGATGCGACCCGCCGTTTCCTGAGCGGTGACGCTTCCACGCGCGCCTATGAGACCATTTCCGCCGATGGCCCGGACCTTATCCTGATGGACTGGCGACGCCCCTTGAGAGGCGCGATCATTGCGGATGGCAAGACTTATGCGGAAATCGCCCATCTTGCCCAGGATGCGCGTTCTTTCGTGGCGATCGGCGAGTATCTGCGAAACAGCGGCTTTTGCGCGCCAGAGCTTCTGGCAGCGGATATCGATCAGGGCATTCTCCTGCTGGAGGATCTGGGGCGCGACGGGGTGCTTGCGCCCGAGGGAACGCCGATAGAAGAACGTTATCTGCAGAGCGTTGCCTGTCTCGCAGCCCTCCATCAGACCCCGCGACCCGACCTGTTGCCGGTGATTGACGGCAGCGCCTATGAGGTTCCCCCCTTCGATCGGCAAGCGATGAAGATCGAAGTCTCGTTGCTGGCGGAATGGTATCTTCCCCACAAACGCGGCAAACCGCTCACCGATAGCGAGAAGAGTGACTATTACGCCCTGTGGGATAGCCTGATCGACTCGCTCGCTGATTGTGAAACAGGGCTTCTGCTGCGCGATTTCCATTCACCCAACCTTCTCTGGCAGGCGCAGAATAGCGGCATTCGGCAGGTCGGCTTGATCGATTTTCAGGACACGATGATCGGCCCCACCGCTTATGATCTCGCCTCCATCGTGCAGGATGCCCGGGTTACCATCGAACCCGAGCTGCAGGCGCGTCTGCTCTCGCATTATCTCGACAGCAGAAGAAACACACCTTCATTCGATGAGGCCGCTTTCCTCAAGGCTTTCGCCATCATGTCGGCGCAGCGCAATTGCAAGCTTGCCGGTATCTGGGTGAGGCTGTTGGAACGGGATCAAAAACCCGGTTATATGAAACATATGCCGAGGACGTTCCGCTATCTTGCCGCGGCGCTTTCGCATCCGGAGCTTCAGCCTCTTCGGGACTGGTGTGTCCGTATGGGCATGGAATTCAACGACTGAAAGACGGTTGACGACGATGACGATCAAAAACGCCATGGTGCTGGCCGCCGGGCTTGGCACGCGGATGCGCCCGATCACCGATACTATCCCGAAGCCGCTCGTCAAGATTGCCGGCAAGCCGATGATCGATTATGCGCTCGACGCGCTTGTTGAAGCCGGGGCGGAGACGATCGTCGTTAATGTGCATCACCATGCGGATCAGATGATCGCCCATCTGGAGCACCGCTCCGACGTCGAAATCCTGATTTCAGACGAGCGGGCGCAACTGATGAACTCCGGCGGCGGCCTCGCCAAGGGTCTGAAGCTGCTGGAACCCGGCCCGGTCTTCGTCATGAACGCCGATCTATTCTGGATCGGCGAGCAATTGAGTGCGGTCAGCAACCTGCGCAAGCTTGCGCAATTCTTCGATTCGGAGCGGATGGATATGGCCCTGCTCTGTGTCGATATGGATCGCACCACCGGTCATAACGGCAAAAGGGATTTCAACCTTTCTGACGACGGTAAATTGGTGCGGTATTGCGATGGCGACCCGAACCCGGTGGTTTATGCCGGCGCCATTGCCATGGACTCGCGCCTGCTTGAAGATGCGCCGACGGATGCTTTCAACCTCAACATCTATTTCGACCGCGCCATTAAAAATGACCGGCTTTCCGGGGTTTCGCTTGACGGGCACTGGATCACCGTCGGCACGCCCGACGCCATTGAAGACGCAGAAAACATCATCCGGCAATTCAGGGAAAAACGCTCTGCATGACCACGTCTCGCCACGAAAAGCGCGTCCTGACGATCGCTGCGGGAACACCGTTCCTCAAAACGCTCGCGGAAACGCTGTGTGACGGGACACTGACAGCCGGCTATAGATATGATCCAGCCGATCCGCTTTCACTTGCCAAGGTGACGATCTATGTGCCGACGCGACGTTCCGCCCGCGTGCTGCGCTCCGAATTCGTCGATCTTCTGGGAGGCAGATCCGCCATTCTGCCGCTGATCCGACCGCTCGGCGAAACGGACGATGATAGCGGCTTTTTCGATATCGAAAATCCTGAGATCATGGATCTCGCACCACCGATTTCCGGCACCGGCCGGCTGATCGAACTGGCGCGCCTTATTCTGGCATGGCGCAACAGCCTGCCGGACGCCATCCGGGCAATCCATTCGGATTCGCCGCTCGTTGCCCCCGCCAGTCCCGCCGATGCCATATGGCTGGCGCGTGCGCTTGGCGAGGTGATCGATGCCATGGATACGGAAGAAAAAGATTGGGAAGCGCTTCAGCATCTCGATACCGGCGAACATGCGCAATGGTGGCAGCTGACGGCGGATTTCCTGAAGATCGCCAGCGTCTTCTGGCCGGCGCGCCTTGCCGAACTCAACCGCTCCTCGGTCGGCCGGCATCGAAACGGCATCTTGCGGGCCGAGGCAAACCGACTTGCCAATTTGCCGGATACGGGACCGATCATCGTGGCCGGGTCTACTGGCTCCATTCCGGCCGCAGCCGACCTCATCGCCGCCGTTGCCGCCTTGCCGCAGGGCGTCGTCGTGCTTCCGGGGCTTGATCTTGCCATGTCAGAGGAGCAATGGGAGGCAATTGCCGAAGACCCGACCGACCCTTCCAGCCGCACCCATTCGCAATACGGGCTCTATATGCTGCTGCAGAAGCTCGGCATCCTACGCGACGACGTGGATCAGATCGGAGCTATCGGTAGCGATCTTGAAAAACGCGCGGCCGTTTTTTCAGCGGCGCTCGCGCCGGCCAAGTCCACCAGCGACTGGAACCGGTGGCGCGAAGACAGGGACCCAGGTTTCTTCGACGAAGCTTTTGCGGCGGCCACACTGATAGAAGCCGCCAACGAGCGCGAAGAGGCAACCGCCATCGCGGTGGCGCTCAGGCTGGCGCTGGAAGCTCCGGGTGCTGGACGCCCTTCGCAGGCCGCACTGATAACACCCGACCGCGGCTTGGCGCGGCGGGTGGCGACGGAATTGCAGCGTTTCGGCATAGAGGCCGACGATTCGGCCGGTACGCCACTTTCTGCCACACCGCAGGCCGGGCTGACACAACTGGCCCTGGAAGCGATCCTGCGGCCCGGAGACCCGGTGCCGATCATTTCGCTTCTGAAGCATCCACTCTCCCGTTTCGGGCTTTCGGAGGCGGCGTTCACACAAGCCTCGAAAGCGCTGGAACTCATAGCACTGCGTGGCGGCCGCGTCGAAACCGAAATCGGTAATCTGAAAGCGGTTCTGGAGGCGCAGCTGCTGGCGCAGCACGATGACCGGCACCCGCCCGCCTGGCGGCTGGCATTGCCGGAAGGAAGCCTTGAAGCAGCCCGCGATCTGGCGCAGCGGATCGCCGTTGCAACCGAGCCGCTTGGCTCTGCCTTCATTCGTCGGGATCAATCTGGCCGGGCCTTTACCGACAAATTGCCCCTCTCCCATTGGGCGGAGCGGACGGGCCGCGTGATCGAAGCGATCTGTGCGGATGAAAACAACGATCTTGCCGCGCTCTGGTCCGGTGAGGCTGGTGATACGCTTTCCGGCCTGTTCGGCGAATTGATGGAAAGCGGCGAAATCCTCGATGCGGACGGGCCGCAATGGGCGGACATATTTGCGGCGCTGGTTGCCGGGGAATCGATCAAGCCGCGATCCATGCGTCATCCACGCATCTTTATCTTCGGTGCGCTCGAAGCCCGCCTGCAAAGCGTCGACACCGTCGTCATTGGCGGCCTCAATGAAGGCCTCTGGCCGGGCCAGACGGCGAATAACCCATTCTTGTCGCGCACCATGAAGACCGCTATCGGACTGGAGCCGCCGGAACGGCGCATCGGCCAGCTGGCACATGACTTTGAGATGGCGAACGGCATCCGGCAAATCTTTTACACCAGGGCGTTGAGGCAGGGCTCGACGCCGGCTGTCGCTTCTCGCTGGCTGCAACGATTGCTGGCACTGGGTGGTGAGGATTTCGCCGGAGAGCTGAAGAAGCGTGGCGAGACCTATCGGCATTGGGCCGGTCTGATGGATGAAAGCATCGATCAGGATGCGGCAAAGCGCCCTGCCCCCAAGCCGCCGGCTGATCTGCAGCCAACCCGTTATTCCTTCAGCGAAGTGGGACGGCTGCGCCGTGATCCCTATTCGATCTATGCGCGGCGTATCCTGAAGCTTGACCCGCTCGAGCCCTTCAACCGCGATCCAAGCGCCGCTGATCGCGGCACGCTCTATCACGCGATCATCGAGCGTTATTCGCGTGAGGGGCACATCCCCGGCACGCCGGCTTCTTTCGATGCCATGCAACGCATTCTGGACGAATGTTTCGACGCGGAAAACCTGCCGCCGCATGTGGATGTCATCTGGCGGCCACGTTTTGCGGCGGTGGCACGCGCCTTCATCGACTGGGAGAAGGAACGTCATCCATCCATTCGCCACAGCTTTTTCGAGGCACGCGCCGGCCAGGAAATAGCCGAGGCGGGGATAAGGCTGACCGGAATTGCCGACCGCATCGACATCAAGTCAAACGGTCACGCGGATATTATCGACTACAAGACCGGGCTTGCGCCATCCGTCAATCAGGCGCGCGCGCTGCTTGATCCACAACTCGCTTTGGAAGCGGCGGCGCTGATGCGCGGCGCCTTCCGCGAAGCCGGTTCGCCCACGCCGGAAAACCTTATCTATGTGCGCCTGCGACCGGGCGATCGTTTTTTTGCCGACCAGGTCAATAACGAACATTCCAGTCGCAGCGGCAAAAGACCGCCAAAATCGGCCATTGAACTGGCGACGGAATCGATCGAGCAACTTGCCAAATTCGTGCGCTCACTGCGCGAAGGCGAGAACGGTTTCGCTTCACGGCTGGTGCCGGAAGAGCAACAAACTTATGGCGGGGAATATGACCATCTCGCCAGGGTTTCGGAATGGTCCACGGCGGAACCGGGAGACGGCGATGACGATTGATCCTGTCGATCACGGCCCCGCCGCCGATACACCCGAAAGCTGGATCGACTGGACCAGCGCCCGGCAGCGGCTTGCCTCCGATCCGGCAAGTTCCGCATGGGTGTCGGCCAATGCCGGCTCCGGCAAGACACACGTGTTGACGCAGCGCGTCATCCGTCTGCTTCTGGCCGGATGCCGCCCTTCGGCGATCCTGTGCCTCACCTATACCAAGGCTGCCGCGTCTGAAATGTCGAGCCGTGTCTTCGACCGGCTGGCGGAATGGGCAACTTTGCCGGATTCCGATCTCAGGGAGCGCATCACAGTCATTGAAGGCAAAGCGCCAGATCGCATAAAGCTTGCCGAAGCGCGGCGGCTGTTCGCCAAGGCGCTGGAAACGCCGGGCGGGCTGAAAATTCAGACCATCCACGCATTCTGCGAGGCCCTGCTGCATCAGTTTCCGCTGGAAGCCAATGTCGCCGGCCATTTCTCGGTTCTCGATGACCGCGCAGCCACTACCCTGCTGGCCGAGGCCCGTAGCTCTCTTCTGACGGCGGTTTCGACAGGAGGCGACACGGAACTGGCGCAGTCGCTTGCCTATGTGCTTGATCTCGCCGACGAAAGCGGGCTGGAATCACTGCTCTCCGCCATTATCGCCAATCGCAGCGCCCTTCGCGCCTTTCTGCTCGAGGCAAAACAATCCGGCGGCATCGATACCCGTTTGCGGCAGGCTATGCAGATCGATCATGAGGAAACCGAGGAAACGGCGGCGGCGGCCTTCTGGCCCCTGCCCGGTCTTTCCGGCCTTGCGCTCGACACCTATCTGACGCTTGCCGATGAGGTGGGCGGATCGCGCGTCATCGATGTCGCTTATGCGCTAAGGGAAGCGAAACGGCAGACGGACCCGGTGCGGCGGATGGAGTTCATCGAAGCAGCACTGCTGACGGCCAAGGGCGAGAAGAAATCGGATGCCTATGTCATCAACAAGGGCATGCAGAAATCCGCCCCCGATCTTGTGGACGCGCTGACACTGGCGCGGGATCATGTCGTTGCCTGCCGCAACCGATATCGTCTGGTGCGGATGCTGGCGGCGACGAAATGCGCGCTTGTTCTGGCCGAAAGGCTGATCGGTGATTTCGAGGATCTGAAAAAGCAGCGTAGCCAGCTCGATTTCGAAGATCTGATCGAACGCGCCGCCAATCTCCTCAACCGCGATACCGCGGGTGCCTGGGTGCATTACAAGCTGGATCAGGGCATCGACCATATTCTCGTCGACGAGGCGCAGGACACAAGCCCGGTGCAATGGTCGATCATCCAGTCTCTGGCCGCGGATTTCTTCACCGGCGAAAGCGCCCGCATGGGGCGGCGCACGCTGTTTGCCGTGGGTGATGAAAAACAGTCGATCTATTCCTTTCAGGGTGCGCGGCCGGAACGGTTCTCGCAGGAGCGCGACGAGACCAAAAGGCGCGTCGATCAGGTGGAGCAGGCTTTTCACCGCATACGTCTTCCGCTCTCTTTCCGTTCGACGGAGGACGTACTGGCCGCCGTCGATCAGGTCTTCTCGATCCCGCAAAATGCCAGCGGCCTCAGTGCCGATAACGAGCCCGTCGAACATCGCTCCAACCGCGCAGGGCACCCTGGCACCGTGGAGGTGTGGGACATGGTGGCGCCGGAAACTGCCGATGACGAAGAAGACTGGACCGCGCCTTTTGATGCCTTGAGGGAAAGCGCACCCGCTACCATCGTCGCCCGCCGTATCGCTGCGCGGATCGCCGACATGATCGGAAGCGAAACTATTATTGAGAAGGGCGTGGAACGCGCCGTCGAAGCAGGCGACATTCTGGTGCTGGTGAGAAAACGCCATGCCTTCGTTAATGCGCTGACGCGGGAGTTGAAACGACGTAAAAACATTCCTGTCGCTGGCGCCGACCGTCTTCGCCTGACCGACCACATTGCCGTGCAGGATCTTCTGGCGCTCGGCCGTTTCGTAGTGCTGCCGGAGGATGATCTTTCGCTTGCCGCACTGTTAAAGAGCCCGCTCTTTAACCTGACCGAAGATGATGTCTTCGAGATCACCGCGACACGATCCGAGACGGAGAGCGTATGGCAGCGGCTGCAGGTGCTTTCACGGGAAGAGAAAAGCCATCTTTCCGTCGTTACCGGAAAACTGCAAAGCTTCATCACGCTTTCAAAAACGGCCACCGTGCATGATTTCTTCGCGGCGGTTCTGACACTGCATGATGGGCGCAAAAAATTCCTCGGGCGGCTTGGCAACGAGGCAAGCGACGTACTGGACGAGTTTCTGTCGTTTGCGCTGGACCATGAAAGAACCGGGCTGCCCGGCCTGCAAGCTTTCCTGTCCGTTCTGGAGACCGATTCGCCTGAAGTGAAGCGTGAGCAGGACAAGGACCGTGGCGAAGTGCGGATCATGACCGTGCATGCCTCTAAGGGGCTGGAAGCACCAGTCGTTTTTGTCGTCGATGGCGGTTCGAAAGCCTTCAACCACAGCCATGTGCCGAAGCTGCGCTTCATCGAAGCGGAAGGGGACGCGGTCCCGGTATGGCTGCCCGGCAGCGGCTTTTCCAATCATCTCATTCGCTTGGATGAGGAACGCCTGAAGACGGCCGCCGAAGACGAATATCGCCGGCTGCTGTATGTCGCGATGACCCGTGCCGCCGACCATCTGGTTATCTGTGGTTATCGCGGCCAGAAAGAAAATCCCGAATGCTGGCACGCCATCGTCAAGGCAGCGCTTGCGGATAATCAGGATCACTGCCAGCCGCAGCAGTTCGCAGCCGATGGCGAAGAATGGCAGGGGCTTGTCTGGCGCAAGTCCGAAGCTCGCTCGACACCTGCGCCGCAGAGGGTGCCAGAACCGCAGTTAGACGAAGTTTACGCCCTTCCGGTGGGACTTCTTGCCCCCTTGCCGGCCCTGCCTTCGCTGCCGAGACCGCTCAGTCCTTCCGGTGCGGGCACCATCATCGATGACGGCGCGGACGATCTGGCCGTGCGTTCACCGCTATTTGGCGAAAAAGCCGATGTCTCCTCTCTCGCGTTGCAACGCGGCCGACTGGTGCATCGCATGCTGCAGGCCCTGCCGGATTTCGCCGAGAGTGAGCGGGAAGCGGCGGCCCGGCGTTATGCGGAACGGGCGGCGCGTTTCTGGCCTCCTGCCGAGCGCGAATATCTGATACAGGCGATTTTGCGGGTTCTGTCCGAACCGGCGGTGCAACCGGCCTTTTCCGCCAACAGCCGCGCGGAAATATCCATCATGGGCACGATGACGATTGGCCGGCAACAATATGCCGTGTCCGGCCGTATCGACCGGCTGGCGGTGGATGGCGACCGCGTCATTCTGGTGGATTACAAAACGAACCGCGTTCCTCCACGTGAAGCCCGTGAGATCCCCTACTCCCACGTGGCCCAGCTTGCCATCTATCGGGAAATTCTGGCGCCGCTTTATCCCGGCAAGGAATTTGTCTGCGCGCTGATCTATACGGAAAATGCCAGTTTTGTGACGGTTGGCGATGCTGCGATGAGAGAGGCTCTTGCCGCAATAAAGACAAAGTGAGATACCGGGGCATTGAAATTCCGACGCGCCCGCATCACATCGATAGCGGAAAAGTTTAGCTGAAAGGAGAGCCAGATATGGCTACCGTAAAAGTCGACGCCGCCAACTTCCAGTCCGAAGTCCTCGAATCCTCCGAACCCGTTGTGGTGGATTTCTGGGCCGAATGGTGCGGTCCGTGCAAGATGATCGCGCCGAGCCTTGAAGAAATCGCGTCTGAGCTTGCCGGCAAGGTCAAGGTCGCAAAACTCAACATCGACGAAAACCCGGAACTGGCCGCCAAGTTCGGCGTTCGCTCGATCCCGACGCTCGCCATGTTCAAGGGCGGCGAAGTGGCCGATATCAAGGTAGGTGCTGCACCCAAGACAGCGCTTTCCGCCTGGATTTCCGGCGCCGCATAAGCCATTTTATGGAATGAAAAAAGCCCGGCATCACTGCCGGGCTTTTTTTATTGGGGGACCGTGCCGTTCAATGCAAGGGCATTTCCGGCAAGATAAAGCGATCCGCCGATCAGGATGCGCGGCGGTGGTCCTTCCGGATCGAGGCGACGGGACAGCTCGTCCAGCGCCTCGGTAAGCGACGAGGTCGGTGCCGCGACCAGCCCGGCATCAAAGGCCGCATGGGCGAGCACGACAGGATCAATCGCCGCATCCGTGCCACTGATCGGAACGGTGAAGACATATTCGGCAATATCGGCAAAAGCCTTGAAATAGCCCACGGGATCCTTGGTATTGATCATGCCGGCGATAATGAACAGCGGCCGGGGCGTCTTTTCCTCAAACCCTGCCATCGCCTCGGCAATCACTTCGCCAGCGCCGGGGTTGTGACCACCATCGACCCAGATTTCCGCATCCTTCGGAGCCATCTCGGCAATCTTGCCGGTCTGAATGCGTTGCAGACGGCCAGGCCATTCTACGGAGGTCATGGCCTTTTCGATCATCCGTTCCGTTACTTCGAATCCGGCGGCCTTGACGGCGCGGATCGCGGCGGCGGCATTGGCAAGCTGGTGGCGGCCGGGAAGCCGCGGCAGCGGCGCGTCGGTCAGGCCATATTCATCCTGATAGACCATGCGGCCGAATTCTTCATGGGCGGAAAAATCCTGACCATAGACCGATGCCGGGCAACCCAGGCGTTCAGCCGTGGCAACAAGAGTTTCCAGAGCCGCATCATATTCCTGGTGGCCGATGATAACGGGGGAACCGGGCTTCATGATGCCGGCCTTTTCGGCAGCGATCAGCTCCACGCGGTCGCCGAGATAGGCCTGGTGGTCCAGCGAGATCGGCATGATGACCGACACGGCAGGATTGTTGATTACATTGGTCGCATCAAAGCGCCCGCCGAGACCAACCTCGACAACGGCGGCATCGGCAGGCTGTTCCGCAAAGAGCACGAACATCGCGGCGGTCAGGATTTCGAAAACCGTTATCATCTGGCCGCCATTGGCAGCTTCAATACGGCGAAGCGCATCCGCAAAGACCTCGTCCTCGACATACCGGCCCTTATCGCCGGGAACGCCGATGCGATAGCGTTCATGCCAGTTTACGAGATGCGGAGAGGTATGGACGTGGACGGAAAGGCCTGCGGCCTCCAGCAAAGCACGACAAAAGGCGGTGACCGAACCCTTGCCGTTGGTGCCTGCCACATGAATAACGGGCGGCATCCTCTTCTGGGGATTGCCGAGTTTTTCGAGAAGACGGGAAATTCTGTCGAGTGAAAGATCAAAACCCTTGGGGTGGAGCTGCATCAGCTCTTCAATGATCTTCTCTGCCTCACTAATCGCGGGCTTCGTCATGTCTTCTGTTCGCCTTTCAGGCGTTTTGCTTGCCATTTGTCCGCCGCACCAAAGATGAAATCATGCAACGTATAGCATCATCCCGAAGGCCGTTCAGGCCTTCGGGCGACATATTTTTTTGCTCAGGCCGAAGCGGCCAGCGGTACGACAGCGTTTGCGTTGTCAGCAGGCGCCTTGGTCATGATCTTAAGCAGATTGGCCAGCGTGTCCGGGATTTCGCGACGGTCGATCACCATGTCCACCATGCCGTGCTCCAGAAGATATTCCGATGTCTGGAAACCTTCCGGCAACTTTTCACGAATGGTCTGCTCGATCACACGCTTGCCGGCAAAGCAGATTTCCGCACCCGGCTCGGCGATATGAACATCGCCAAGCATAGCGTAGGAAGCGGTCACGCCACCGGTCGTCGGGTTCGTCAGAACCACGATGTAGGGCATGCCGGCTTCTTTCAGCATGTTCACTGCAACGGTCGTGCGCGGCAGCTGCATCAGCGAAAGAATGCCTTCCTGCATGCGGGCACCGCCGGAGGCCGGGAACATGACGAGCGGGCAACGCTCGGAAATGGCGCGCTCGAATGCCTTGACGATGGCTTCGCCGGCGGCAATGCCCAGAGAGCCGCCCATGAACTGGAATTCATGCACGACGGCAACGATCTTCAGGCCTCTCAGGAGGCCGACGCCGGCAAGGATCGTGTCTTCCTGCTCGGTTTTCGTGCGGCTGTCACGCAGGCGATCGGTGTATTTCTTGGAATCGCGGAACTTCAATGGGTCCTGCGCCACCTTTGGCTGCGGCAGAGCCTCATAGACACCGCCATCGAAAAGATCGACGAGACGCGCCTTTGCCGGCATCTTCATGTGATAGCCCGAGGCCGGGATAACCCACTTGTTATCCTCGAGATCCTTATGGAAGACCATCTCACCCGTTTCCGGGCATTTGATCCACAGGTTCTCCGGAACCTCCGGACGGCGGCCAAGCATGGAATTGATCCGGGGCCGAACGTAATTGGTGATCCAGTTCAATCAATTACTCCTTGACTGAGCCGCGCTTATTCCGCAGCGGCAAGGCGCGACGCACGCACGCCCGTTGAAAGTCCCTTTACCAGCGTCGTAACGGCCGGCACGGTATCTGCGGTCGCCTTCCCGTCCTTGGTCAGGCTGCCGGCAATCTGGTTGACAATGGCCGAACCGACCACCACACCATCCGCCACGGCGCCGATCGCTTTCGCATGATCGGCCGTCTTGACACCAAAACCGACACAGACCGGCAGTTCCGTATGCGCCTTGATACGACCGACCGCGCCCGAGATCAACGAGGGATCGGGCAGCGCGGAACCGGTAATACCGTTCATAGAGACATAATAAACGAAACCTGAGGTATTTTTAAGAACAGCAGGCAGACGCTTGCCATCCGTCGTCGGGGTCGCGAGGCGGATGAAATTCACACCCCGCTCAAGAGCCGGAACGCAAAGCTCATCATCCATTTCCGGCGGCAGATCGACCACGATCAGACCGTCGACGCCAGCTGCCAGCGCATCTTCCAGGAACTGGTCGACACCGTAAATATAGATCGGGTTATAATATCCCATCATCACGATCGGTGTTGCATCGTCACCCTTGCGGAACTCACGTGCGAGATCGAGCGTGGTTTTCAGCGTCTGGCCACCCTTCAGCGCCCGCTGTCCGGCAAGCTGGATAGCCGGGCCGTCCGCCATCGGATCAGAAAACGGCATGCCGAGTTCGATGATATCGGCGCCCGCTTCCGGCAGCGCCTTCATGATGCCGAGCGAGGTTTCGAAATCCGGGTCGCCGCCCATGAAATAGGTGATCAGGGCCGGGCGATTTTCAACGCGCAGATCGGCGAAGCGCTTGTCCATACGTGCAGTCATGATATTATACATCCATTCCAAGGAACTTGCTGACGGTGTGGACATCCTTGTCGCCGCGACCGGAAAGGTTCATCAGGATGATCTCATCCTTGCCCATCTTCGGCGCGCGCTTGATGACCTCAGCCAATGCGTGGCTCGGCTCCAGTGCCGGAATGATGCCTTCGAGGCGGGTCAGCATCTGGAAGGCATCCAGCGCCTCATGGTCCATGATCGGCACATATTCGACGCGGCCGATATCGTTCAGCCAGGAATGTTCAGGGCCGATGCCGGGATAATCGAGACCGGCGGAAATGGAGTGGCCTTCCTTGATCTGGCCGTCCTCATCCTGCAGCAAATAGGTCCGGTTGCCATGCAGAACGCCGGGCGACCCGGCGGTGATCGATGCACAGTGCTCGTCGCCTGAAAGACCCTTGCCACCGGCTTCAACGCCGACGATGCGGACGTTCTCGTCATCGAGGAACGGGTGGAAAATACCGATAGCATTCGAGCCGCCGCCGACAGCCGCCACGACAAGATCCGGCAGGCGGCCTTCCGCCTCCTGCATCTGCACCTTGGCTTCCTCGCCGATGACAGCCTGGAAATCGCGGACCATTTCCGGATAGGGATGCGGGCCGGCTGCGGTGCCGATCAGATAATAGGTGTCGTCGACATTGGTGACCCAGTCACGCAGGGCCTCGTTCATGGCGTCCTTCAAGGTGCCGTGGCCAGCCGTTACCGGCTTAACTTCGGCGCCCAGAAGCTTCATGCGGAAAACATTCGGGGCCTGGCGGGCCACATCCGTCGCGCCCATATAAACCACGCAAGGCAGGCCAAAACGCGCGGCAACGGTGGCCGAGGCCACACCATGCTGGCCGGCACCGGTTTCGGCGATGATGCGGGTCTTGCCCATGCGCTTGGCAAGCAGGATCTGGCCGAGGCAATTGTTGATCTTGTGCGAGCCGGTGTGGTTCAGCTCTTCGCGCTTGAAATAAATCTTCGCGCCGCCGAGTTCCGCCGTCAGGCGCTCCGCGAAATAAAGCGGGCTCGGACGACCGGTGTAATGAGCGCCGAGATATTTCAGCTGCGCCTGAAATTCGGGATCGTTCTTGGCCTTGTCCCACTCCGCCTGCAAATCCAGAATAAGCGGCATCAGCGTTTCGGCAACGAAGCGGCCTCCGTAAATGCCAAAACGGCCGTCCTCATCGGGACCAGCGCGGAAAGAATTGGGTGTTGGCGCGTCGTTCACTTCAAGCTCCCTTTGGGCCTTTCGACCAATCATTCACCACATCGAAAAATGCATCGATCATGGCCAGATCCTTGACGCCCGGTGCGCTTTCGACGCCGGACGATAAATCTAATCCACTTGCCCTGGTTTCCGCCAGAGCTTCCGCGACATTGTCCTTGTTCAGCCCCCCGGAAAGCATGTAATCAATACTTCCGTCAAGAGAGCGCAGGATGGTCCAGTCGAAGGAAACACCATTACCGCCCGGCAGGTCGGAACCGGCGGGCGCCTTGGCATCCAGCAGGAAACGGTCGGCTATACCGATATAAGGGTCGATTTTGGCAAGATCAGCGGCATCACGAATGGAAATGGCCTTCATGACAGGCAGGCCATACAACGCCTTGATGTTCAGCAGTCGCTCCGGGCTTTCGCTACCGTGCAATTGCAGGATATCCGGTTTTACGAGATCGACGATCTCATCGAGGTAATCATTATCAGCATTGACGGTGACGGCGACAACCTTGGCGGCGCCACGGACGTCATCCGCGAGCCTGCCTGCGATATCGGGCTCGATGTTGCGCGGGCTTTTTTCAAAGAAGATAAAACCGACATAGGACGCGCCGCGCCTGACGGCGCGCTCCAGCGCTTCCGGTGTCTTCAATCCGCAAATCTTGATATCCGGTTTCATACCCGCGACCTGACATGAAATGCGACGAGAGTCGAGCCAAATCGCATTCATCTATGGAATGTTTCACGTGAATCCAGATGGCGATCCGCACCTCAAGTTTCAATCGAAATCGATGGCGTGCAGTTTAGAGCCGTGGCGCTTCAGCCAGCCCTTGGCTTCTTCTGTGTGCGGGCAAAGCTTTTCACATAGAGCCCAGAATTTCGGGCCGTGGTTCATTTCCCTGAGATGAGCGACCTCGTGGGCGGCGAGATAATCGATGACCTTTTCCGGGGCCATGACGATGCGCCAGGAGAAACTCAGATTTCCATCATGAGAGCACGAGCCCCAGCGACTGCGGGTATCCTTCATGCTGATCGACCGCACCGGCCGGCCGGCCGCATGCGCATGAACCGCAACCAGCCTTTCCAGATCGGCCTTCGCTTCTTTTTTCAGGAAAGTTGCGATCCGCCGTCTCAGATGTTCCGGCGCACCGCTGACTTTGAGGATAGCCGCACCGTCCGCGTCTTCAGCAACATGGGTCAGGCCGCGCAGGCTACCGGTGTGATCTATGCGGTGGGGTACGCCGCGAATATCGATGGTCGTGCCGGGACGCAGACCGTCATCAGGGCTGAATTTCAGAAGCTTGCCTTCCAGCCAGCCTTGATGCCTCTCGAGAAAATCATCAACCTGGCTGTGGTGGAGTCCCATCGGGATCGTCAGCTTCAGCGCCCGGCCACCGGGTTCAATACGCAGGGTAATGCGGGTGGCGCGCGGATTTTCCCTTACCGTGATCGGCACCTGTCTGCCCGCCACAGCGACAGTGCGCGGGCTGGGTGCGGCCTTTTTGGCTGCCGGCGATTTCACGGATTTTCCGAAGAGCGAAAACATGCGCTGTTCATAGCCGATTCGCCGCCGGTTTGGCCATGCAAATGCGCGGCACCGCCCGCGGTCTCACCCCTATGCGGTCTGGTGTTTGCGTATGAAATCCAGCATGCGCGGCACAATTTCCTTGCGGAACCGCGAACCGTTGAACACGCCGTAGTGGCCGACATCGGGTTGCATATAGTGCGCGCGTTTTTCATCGGGGATGTTCCGGCAAAGATCATGGGCGGCCTTTGTCTGGCCGACGCCGGAGATATCGTCATTCTCACCTTCCACGGTGAACAATGCGACATTGCGAATGGCGGCGGGATCAACCACCCTGCCCCGGTGCTGCATATTTCCCTTGGGAAGCGCATGGTCAATGAAGACGGTTTCCACCGTCTGCAGATAAAACTCCGCCGTCAAATCCATGACTGCCAGATATTCATCGTAAAATTCGCGATGTTTTTCGGCGGAATCGCCGTCATTCTTGACGAGGTTGAGGTAAAAATCCTTGTGCGCCGTCATGTGCTTGTCGAGGTTCATGGACATGAAACCGGACAGTTGCAGGAAGCCGGGATAGACATTTCTGCCAAAGGCAGGCTGCGGCCACGGCACCTGCATGACGACGTTGTCGCGGAACCATTCAATCGGCTTGGCTTTGGCGAGACCATTGACGGCGGTGGGATTGATGCGCGTATCGATTGGCCCGCCCATCAACGTCATGGATGCCGGCGCAAAACGATCTCCATCCGTTTCCATCAGGGAAACGGCGGCCAGCACCGGCACGGATGGCTGACACACGGCGACTACATGCGCGCCCGGGCCGATCTGTTGCAACATCTCAATGACATAGCTGATGTAATCGTCGAGATCGAAAGTCCCCTCACTCACCGGCACGGTGCGGGCATCGGTCCAATCGGTGATGTAGATATCCGCTGAAGGCAATAGGGCCTCTACCGTCCCGCGCAGCAGGGTGGCGTAGTGACCGGACATCGGCGCCACCAGCAGAACCTTCGGATCGGACTGACGAGCCGCATCAAGTTCTCTTCTGAAATGAACGAGATTGCAGAACGGACGCGACCATACGATCTCTTCCGCCACAGTGACGCTATGGCCATCAACAATCGTACTGCCAAGACCAAATTCGGGCTTGACGTAACGGCGGGTCAGGCGCTCGAACACCTCGAAACCGGCATCGAGGCTACGGCCGAAAGCAGTGCTGGAAAGCGGGTTCAGCGGATTATTGCAAGCCTGGCGCATCATATCGGCACCGGCGCGCAGCGGCATCATGGCCGCATGGTTCATTTCATAGAGATGGTAGAACACTGATGACGCCTCCCTCGCGGATCAAGCTCTTTTTTTGACCATAGCAGCTTTTCGCAAGTGCACAAAATCGAAGGCGCCGACAGTTTCCCGCCGACGCCTCAATTTCAGTTGAATGCCTAGCGGCAATCAGATGTCGGCGACAAAAGTCTGCTTCTGGGAACCGAGGGCCTCGATGCCGAGTTCCACGACATCACCGGCCTTCAGATAACGCGGCGGCTTCTGACCCATGCCGACGCCCGGAGGCGTGCCGGTGGAAATGACATCGCCGGGATGCAGCGACATGAACTGGCTGAGATAGGAAACCACATGGGCCACACCATAAACCATGGTCTTGCTGGAGCCGTCCTGCATGGTCTGGCCATTCACCTTCAGCCACATGCCGAGATTCTGCGGATCCGTAACTTCGTCCTTCGTTACCAGCCATGGGCCGATCGGGCCGAAGGTGTCGCAGGACTTGCCCTTGGTCCACTGCCCGGCACGCTCCGTCTGGAAGGCGCGCTCGGAAACATCGTGGGAAACGCAATAACCAGCGACATAATCGAGGGCATCAGCTTCGGAGACATATTTCGCGGTCTTGCCGATGACGACACCAAGCTCGACTTCCCAGTCGGTCTTTTCGGAGCCGCGCGGAATGGTAACGTCATCGTTCGGGCCGACGATGGCCGAGGTCGCCTTCATGAAAATGACAGGCTCCGGCGGTACGGTCGCACCTGTTTCGGCGGCATGGTCGGAGAAATTAAGGCCGATGCAGATGAACTTTCCGGTTCCCGCAACGCAGGCGCCGATGCGCTCTTCGTTCAGAACCGGCAGCGTGGCAAGATCAATGGCAGCAATCTTCTTGAGGCCTTCGGGAGAGATGGCGTCGCCGCCGATATCCTTCACGTGGGCAGACAGATCGCGGACTTTTCCTTCCGCGTCGAGAATGGCAGGCTTTTCCTGGCCGGGCTGGCCAACGCGCATCAATTTCATGGAACTCTCTCCCGGTTGTCAGACAAGATGATGCATATATGAACGATGCATTCATCCTTGTCACCCCTTGACTGCGGCAAGTTTCGAAAAATACCTTTTCCTTCCCGTCAACCAAAAGGACATGGCCCGTGACGAACAGCAATTCCCGGCAATCCGAATATCCCGTCGATCCCCTCTTCCTCGACCGCTGGTCTCCGCGCGCCTTTGATGGCAGTGCCATATCGCAGGAACATTTGCTGACCATTCTGGATGCGGCTCACTGGGCGCCCTCGGCATCCAACCTGCAGCCATGGCGATTTATCTATGCCCACAAGGACAGCGAAGACTGGCCGCTCTTCGTGGAGCTGCTGATGGAAGGAAACCAGCGCTGGGCAAAAAATGCCTCAGTGCTGCTGTTCGTGGTTTCCCGGGGCTACAATATCTCCCGCGAAGGCGAGAAAAAACCTTCCGCAACCCATTCTTTCGACGCTGGCGCTGCCTGGTTTTCACTCGCGATGCAGGCGCATCTGCTCGGGTATCATGCCCATGGCATGGGCGGCATCCTGAAGGACAGGATCGTTGAGGCGCTGGGTATTCCTGAAGGCTACAAGGTGGAAGCCGGGATCGCCATCGGTACGCTGACCGACAGTTCCGTCCTTCCGGACGATCTGGCGGAAAGGGAAGTGCCGAGCAAGCGCCTGCCGCTTGCGGACGTGGCTTTCGAGGGGCGCTTCACTGGCAAGGCCGATTGATATCTGGCGATTCTGAGAACAAAAGGCCCGGCGATTATTGATCGCCGGGCCTTTTGTTAAAGTTTCGTTTCACGTGAATCGCTACGCGAGACGCTGCACAGGATTAAATGTCGAGGTTGGCGACGCTGAGCGCATTTTCCTGGATGAAGTCGCGGCGCGGTTCCACCTCGTCACCCATCAGGCGGGCAAACAGGCCGTCGGCGTCGGTTGCATCGTTGACCTTGACCTGCAGCAGCGAGCGGACATTGGCGTCGAGCGTCGTTTCCCACAGCTGCTCGGCGTTCATTTCGCCGAGACCCTTATAACGCTGCATGGAAAGACCCTTGCGACCGGCGGCGAAAATCGCATCCAGGAGAGCGCGAGGTCCTGCCAGTTCCAGTGTGCCATCCTTGCGTTGCAGGACCGGCGGCGTGGCGTAGATTTCCCGGGTGCGGGCCGTGAGTTGATCGATATGGCGGGCATCGGCCGAACCGAGCAGACCCATATCGAGCGTCGAGACCTCCTTGACGCCGCGCACCATGCGCTCGAAGCGCAGACCGCCATCCTCCAGCACTGTGCCGGACCAGCCGCGCTCGGTTTCTTCCGCAATCATGTCCAAACGTCGGGCCACTTCAGCAACGGTTTCCTGAGCACGGGCGGCATCGGCCGAAAGCTCCGGGTTAAGTGCACCGGCGATGGCAGCCTGTTCGACGATTGAACGGCTGTAGCGAGAATGCAGACCATCGATCAGCGAGCGCATGCGCAGCGCATCGAGAATGACTTCGCGAAGATCGGCGCCGACTCGAACCTCACCGGTGCCGAGGGTCAGCGATGCTTCTTCAAGACCCATGGAAATGAGGTATTCTTCCAGCGCCTTCTCATCCTTGAGGTACTGCACCGATTTACCGCGTGTCACCTTATAAAGCGGTGGCTGGGCAATATAGAGATGGCCGCGCTCGATCAGTTCCGGCATCTGGCGGAAGAAGAAGGTCAACAGCAGGGTACGGATATGGGCGCCGTCGACGTCAGCATCCGTCATGATAATGATCTTGTGATAACGCAGCTTGTCGGCGTTAAATTCGTCCTTGCCGATCGACGTGCCGAGCGCGGTGATCAGCGTCCCGATTTCCTGGCTGGACAACATCTTGTCGAAACGGGCGCGTTCAACGTTGAGGATCTTACCGCGAAGCGGCAGGATGGCCTGCGTTTCACGCGAGCGGCCCTGCTTGGCGGAACCGCCGGCGGAGTCGCCCTCGACGAGGAAGAGTTCGGATTTGGCCGGATCGCGCTCGGAGCAGTCGGCAAGCTTGCCGGGCAGAGAAGCAATATCGAGCGCGCCCTTGCGACGCGTCAATTCGCGCGCCTTACGGGCGGCTTCACGGGCGACGGCCGCTTCCACCACCTTGCCGACGAGGATCTTCGCTTCCGACGGGTGCTCTTCCAGCCAGGTGGAGAGCGCTTCGTTGACGAGGCTTTCCACGACCGGGCGCACTTCCGACGAAACGAGCTTGTCCTTCGTCTGCGAGGAGAACTTGGGATCAGGAACCTTGACAGAGAGAATGGCCGTCAGGCCTTCGCGGCAGTCCTCGCCCTGCAGGCTCACCTTTTCTCTTTTCATGATGCCTGACGTATCGGCATAGGAGGTGACCTGACGGGTGAGCGCCGCGCGGAAACCGGCCATATGGGTGCCGCCATCGCGCTGGGGAATGTTGTTGGTGAAGCAGAGCACATTCTCGTGGTAGCTGTCGTTCCACCACAGCGCGACCTCGACGGTGATACCGTCCTTCTCGCCATGAATGGCAACAGGCTTGTCCACCAGCGGTTTCTTGGCGCGGTCCAGATAACGGACGAAGGCCTCAAGCCCGCCGTCATACAGCAATTCCTGCTGCTTGACGTCCGAATGGCGCTTGTCGGTAAGCAGGATGCGGACACCGGAGTTCAGGAACGCCAGTTCGCGCAGGCGGTGTTCCAGCGTGCCGTAATCATAATCCGTCATGGTGAAGGTTTCAGGGCTTGCCAGGAAGGTAACTTCCGTGCCGGAGCGGCCTTCATATTCGCCAATCACCGAAAGCGGTGCATCGGCAACACCATGGGTGAAGCCGATTTCGTGCAGCTTGCCGTTACGGCGGATTCTGAGCTTCAGCCAGACGGACAGCGCATTGACCACCGAGACGCCCACGCCATGCAGACCGCCGGACACCTTGTAGGAATTCTGGTCGAACTTTCCGCCCGCATGCAGCTGGGTCATGATGACTTCGGCAGCGGAAACACCTTCGGAAGGGTGGATATCGGTTGGAATGCCGCGGCCGTTATCCGTCACCGTCACCGATCCATCGGCGTTCAGCGTCACCGTCACCAGATCGGCATGACCGGCGAGCGCCTCGTCGATGGCGTTGTCGACCACTTCGTAGACCATGTGGTGGAGGCCCGAACCGTCGTCGGTATCGCCGATATACATGCCGGGCCGCTTGCGCACGGCATCAAGACCCTTGAGGACCTTGATCGAATCGGCTCCGTATTCCGTGTTCACGCCGACTTCGCTTGACGATGTTTCGGTCATAAGTACTCTTTCCAAAGTTTCCTGGCCAGGTTTTCCAGTGAGAAGGCCTGAAGCCAGCGAATCACTCAAATCCGACATGCGACTATAGAAATTCTACACCCAATCCCAAAGGCCGCATGCTTCAGGATGCTGCATAAAGCAGGGGATAGAGGGGGTTTCAATCGCAAGAACGGCTTTTTTGCAGCACCGCTGACAGTTCCTCTATCACACTCGGCGACAGCTTGCGAATATCCCGCGCCAGGCGATTGGCGAAAGCCGTATATTGCGGCGCAAGCCCGACCGTATCGATCACCACCTTGGGGTCGGACGAACCAGCCAGAAAGAACAATTCCTCCGCCTCGTCCCAGATGATGTTGAAATATCCGGCGATACGCTGGAGCAGATCAAAGCTCGGCTTGCCGCGTTTGCCATGCTCCAGCGCCGAGAGATAGGCGGGCGACACACCGATTGCCGCCGCCATCTGCTTCTGCGTCACGCCCTTGCGTTCACGAAGCTGCCGCACGGCCTCGGCAAACGGCGTCATGATTTTTCGCCCCGCCGGCGCGCCAGTCGCACATAGAGGGCGCCGTCGCCGCCATGATTGGCGGATGCGTCCTCGTAGGACGAAATGAGGTGACGATATTCCGGTTTGGAAAACCACATGGGCACCGCTCTTTTCAGCGCGCCGTCGCTGCCGATCGAGCGCCCCTTGCCGGTGATCACGAGCACGTGCCTCAGACCCCGTTCATGCGCACGCAATAGAAAATCCAAGAGCACTGCATGGGCTTCGCTCTGAAACATGCCGTGCAGATCAATACGCCCTTCCAGCGGCAACCGGCCACGGGTTAGTTTGCGTTTGACCGGTTTTTCCATCGGCTGATGAATTTTCGGCTTTTTCTCCAAGGTTGCCGGCGGAACGTCGATCGGTTCTGCGAGCATGCGCGGAAAAGGGCTGCTGACGCTTTGCGGGATAATGGCCTCCGTCGGCGCCTCTTCTATGTCGTCGAAAGCCAGCAAATCCTCCAGCCTGCCGGAGATAGGCCGCGCGGTTCTTGCGACCTTGCCCCACAGAATGCGTTCTTCCTTGCCAAGCTTTCGACTGCTTTTCATCGCCGATACCTTTCCGCAGCAACGCGCGGCAGCAGTATATAAAAATCGGCCTCATTACGCACCGTGCCGGCAAGCTCTCCTGCCTCGAAACCGGAGCCGGTGAAAATATCGCCCCGCGCCGGGCCGACGATAGCCGAGCCCGTATCAAGCGCCAGCATCAGCCGGGCGAAGGGTTTTCCATTATCCAGATGGGTCAGGGTTGGCGCATGGATAAAAAAGGGAAAACCGAAAGTATGGATAAGCCTGTCCACGGCCAGCGCCCGCCCGGCAACCAGCGGCACCTTGGCGGCGGCAATCGGTCCCATGTCCTGATCCACCACATCTGCCTCGCGGAAAAAAATGAAGGAGCGGTTATGCCACAGCACCTCATTTACCTCATCCGGGTAGTCGGCAAGCCACTTGCGGATCGTCTGCATCGAGATCGTTTTCGGATCTAGTTCGCCGCGATCCAGAAGCAGCCGTCCGATCGGTGAAAACGGATGCCCGGCCTTGGCCGCATAAGTGATGCGTTTTACCGTACCATCCGGAAACACCAGACGGGCCGCACCCTGAACGTGGACGAAAAACAGGTCGACTTTCGATTTCGCCCAGGCGATCTCAAGACCCCTACCCTCCAGATATCCCTCATCGATCGCCCGGCGATCGGGAAAATAGGAAATGCCATCCTCTTCCGCTTTTGCAAAAGCATAGGATGGATCGAAACCGGCGGGACGATTATCGTCGTTTATATCCACCAGCTCAGGCGGTCTTCGATAGATTGGGTGGCACCATACATCATCACGAACGGATGATACTTCCAGCTCGGGTTCATAGAAGGCGGTTACAAAACCGCTTTTTCCTCCAGATGGAGAAATTTTAAAGGGTACACAATTCGTCTCGAAGAAGTGGCGGGCCTGTTCCGGACTAGCTCCGTCCTTCTCATCGGCCATTTCCAGAAGAGAAACCAGCTCAGCAGCGGTCAGCCCCAGCGCACCGCTCCTGTAAGGTTTCGCATTCCGGAGATGAGACAGAACCGTCCGCATCACCGGAAAAAGCTTACCGGGATCGTCATCCTGCCAGCCGGGCAGGTTCTGGAAAGCAACTTCCTCGATCGAAAAGGGCGCGGTCATTGCTCGGATTCGGTGGCGATCAGCTTCCAGTTCGGATCGCGCGAGCGCATGTCACGCGAGAAGGTCCAGATATCGTCCACTTCCGCAACCGCATCCGGGTCACCATCCACCAGCTTGCCGTCCTTGTCATAGGTTGCCGAAATCAGCTGGCTGACGATCCTCAGCGTGATCTGCACCTCGGAATCGCGAATGCCAGCCTGGGTGATATCGGCTTTCTCGATACCCACGAAAGTGGATTTCACGACTTCGCCGCGGCTTTCGCGTTCGGAGATCGCCGCCTCGAAGCCTTCGAAGACCTCTTTCGACAAGAGATTCTTGAGAGTATTCCGGTCGCCATCGGCAAAACCCATAACGATCATCTCATAGGCCATGCGAGCACCGTTCAGGAATTCCTTGGGCCGGAACGTCGGGTCCTTGGTCATCACCTCGCGCAGGGACGCATTCAAGGGAGAATCGACGGGCGCCAGAGCATCCGCCTCGGCAAAGGGATTTTCATCCTCGGCCTCACCGCGTTTCGGCAGGGTCACGACCTTGTTATCATCCGTTACAGGGCCTTTGGCGACATCGCGCGGGCTATAGGGATCGAATGGCGGTTTCTCATTGCCCGTCCGGCGGCCGAGAACACTGCGCAACTGAAGGAATATCAGCACCGCCGCAACGAGAAAAAACAATGTGATAAAGTCGCTAAAGCCCATCTTTTACCAAAACCGCCATTTAAATTCGAAAACCACACCATCATATAGTCTGCATCTTATCATCATTCAAATGTGCAGATTCAATCATTGGTGTCCCAGGGTGTCCTCAGGAACCGGCAATCTGCCAGAGATGCACACGCAAGGCTAGAAGATGCGTTTTTCCTTTCTCCCCATTGTCATCCTGATGATGCCCATTCTCGAAATTGCCGGCTTTATTATTGTCGGCAAAGCCATAGGCCTCTGGCTGACCCTGGCACTCGTTCTCTTCACGTCGTTTCTCGGATTGCTCATCCTGCGCCTCGGCGGCATCGGCATGGTGAGAAATCTCCAAGATGCCGGACGCACCGGCGCCCAGCCGGCGGACGAGCTGGTCAACGGCGCCATGCGGGTCGTTGCCGGGATCCTGCTTATCATCCCTGGTTTCATCACTGACATCCTCGGCCTTCTGCTTCTTTCGACCACGGTGCGGCGTTTTTTCTGGAAGGCTTTTGGACCGCGTGTCGTCGTGGCGGGTTCGTTCCGCCAATCGGGCCGGCAATCAGGTCATCAGGCCGGTCCCCAGCCGGGAGACTATTCCGGGTTCCGCAATGGTCCGGGACATGCGGGCAATTCGAAAGTGGTTGATCTGGACGAGGAGGAGTTTCACCGTGAAGAGCAGAAGGGCTCTCCATGGTCGCACAAGCCGGACGATCGCGATCTGCCCAAGCCCTGATCCGCCCCTCAGAACCCATGTAAGGCCCCGATCACGAAGGGTTGTAAGGCTCCGGTCGAAATGATAGACCGCCATCCACGAATTCACGCCGCGAGGAAACGTAATGACCGCTGAAAATGGTGCACAGGGCGCAGTTAGTCCTTCCCTCAACATTCTTACCCAGTACATCAAGGATCTTTCCTTTGAAAATCCGGGCGCACCTCGTTCGCTCCAGGCTCGTGACAATGCGCCGGCGATCAACATCAACGTCAATGTCAACGCAAACCCGATCTCCGGTTCGGATTTCGATGTTGTTTTGTCGCTGAACGCGGAAGCCAAGGATGGTGACAAGGTCCTGTTCGCAGCCGAGCTGGTTTATGGCGGCGTGTTCCGCATTGCCGGTTTCCCGCAGGAGCACATGCTGCCGGTGCTGTTCATCGAGTGCCCTCGCCTGCTGTTCCCCTTCGCCCGCCAGATCATTGCGGACGTTACCCGCAACGGTGGTTTCCCGCCGCTGATGATCGACCCGATCGATTTCGCTCAGATGTTCGCCCAGCGCGTTGCCGAAGAGCAGGCCAGAGCCAAGGTTCAGGCCGTACCGAACTGAAGCCTTCAACAGCCTTCGAAAAAACAAACCCGGGTTCTTCGCCCGGGTTTTTCTTTGCCTTCATTTTTCTTTGTCTTCATTTTTCTTTTTCGGCATTCGCTGTTTTTGGGTCTGAGCAGACCTTAATTCTGGTAACGGTTCCAGATCGCCTTGTCGCCCATGCCGAGAACGAGCTTGCCATGGGCTGCAACCGTCTCCGTATCCAGCCGCGACGCCAATGCCCTCGGCCTCTGTAGCGGCTCGAGTGGCACATCGTCCTCAATGATGACTGCTTCCTGCTTGGCGGCGGAACCGAAACCGAGGGCCGTCTGACGCCCGCCGATCATTTCGATATAAACTTCTGCAAGCAATTCGGAGTCGAGAAGCGCGCCGTGCTTTGTGCGGTGGGAATTGTCGATACCGTAACGCCGGCAAAGCGCATCCAGGGAATTCGGTCCCATCGGGTTCTTGCGACGGGCGAGCGAAAGCGTGTCCGTCACCAAATCGGCTGCGACAGGCTCAATGCCGAGACGGGCAAATTCAGCATTGATGAAACCCATATCGAATGTCGCATTATGCGCCACCCAGCGGGCACCCTCGAAAAAATCGCGAATCTGATCGACGACTTCGGCGAATTTTGGTTTGTCTTTCAGGAAGTCATCGGTGATGCCGTGAACCGCAAGCGCGTCCGGATGAACCTTGCGGTCTTCCGGGCTGATATAAAGATGCAGCGTCCGGCCGGTCGGAAAATGGTTGATAAGCTCAATGCCGCCGATTTCGATCACACGATCCAGTTTCGATTCGAGGCCCGTGGTTTCCGTATCGAAAATGATCTCACGCATTATTCTCTCCGTGACCCGTCTTGGCCAATCTCTGCAATATTCCTCTTACCTGATCCCGTGCCGCTTCGACACCATTTCCGCTATCGATTACGAAATCGGCGCGCTGGCGCTTTTCGGCGTCTGGCATCTGCCGGGCCAAGATCATTTCAAATTTCTCTTGCGTCATGCCGGGCCGGGATAAAACCCGCTGCCGTTGAATGTCCGGCGCGCAGCTCACCACCACTATTTTATCGACACGCTTCTCCGCCCCGGTTTCAAACAGCAATGGAATATCGAGAAGGGCGAACTGGCGACCATCTTCCCTCGCCTCCGCCAGAAAGGCTTCCTGGCTTTCACGGACCAGCGGGTGGACAATCGCTTCGAGTCTGTTGAAATTAGCCGGATTCCCGCGCAGAACTTCAGCGAGTTTCTGCCGATCCACAGCGCCGGAAATGCTGGTACCGGGAAAGGCCGCTTCAATCAGCGGAACCGCTTGTCCACGATAAAGCGCGTGTACGACCTCGTCCGAATCCAGAACCGGAACGCCTTCTTCGGCAAACAGCTTCGCCGTCGTCGTTTTCCCCATTCCTATCGAGCCGGTGAGACCGATGACGATCATCAATGTTTCTCCATGTCCGCAATGATCAGGGAGCGGAGAGTTTCATCAACTTGCGGCATTTCACCGAACCATCGCTGGAAGCCGGGTTTTGCCTGGTGAAGCAGCATACCGAGCCCATCCACCGTTGTTATGCCCTGCGCTTCCGCCATCTTCAGAATTGGTGTTTTCAACGGTACATAGACGATATCAGTCACGACGGCGTTGGTGGCGAGTGGCGAAAAATCGAATTCAGGCGCTTCGGTGCCGTCCATGCCGAGCGATGTCGTATTCACGAAAAGCCCGGCACCCCGCATGACTTCATGAAGTGCCGCCTGCGGGTGCGAAAAAACCCGGGGGCCAAAACGGTCGGCCAGTTCCCGGGCGCGCTCAACCGTACGATTCAGGACGTGGATTTCGGCAATACCCCGATCGCGCAGGGACTGAATGACCGCCCGGCTCGCACCGCCGGCTCCCAAAACCACCGCACGATCGGTCTTGTCCCAGCCGGGATGGCGCTCATCGAGATTGGCGACAAAACCATAACCATCCGTATTGGTGGCGTGGAGCTTACCTTCTTCCACCCAGATGGTGTTGGCGGCACCCAGTTCTTCTGCCAGAGCATCGGGGCTGTCGGCTAAGTTATAAGCGGCTTCCTTGTGCGGAATGGTGACGTTGCCTCCAACCGCCGTACCCGGTTTGGCTTCCTTAAGTGTGGCAATGAAATTCGGAAAATCGTCCGGAGAAACTTCCACAGCCCTATAGGACCCGGCAACGCCGAATTTCTTTAGCCAGTAGGAATGGATAATCGGTGAGCGCGAATGCTTGATCGGGTAACCCGCGACGAAGGCGTTTATGGTTAATGTTTCACGTGAATCAGCCATCGATGACATCCATGTCGCGCAGTTTCGATAAAAGTGGCAAAAGCGGTAGGCCAAGAATCGTGAAATAATCCCCCTCGATGGAGGTGAATAGCTGGATTCCCTCCCCTTCGAGCTGGTAGGCGCCGACGCTGGTCAGGGCTCTGTGACCCACCCGCTGCAAATGACGGGAGACAAATTCGGCGGTCAAAATCCGCACGGCAAGTTCCGCGCTGGAGACCGTCTGCCATATCACCTCACCGCCATGAACGAGAACGGCGGCACTGTTCAGCCGGTGAACCTTACCTGACAATGACAGCAGATGGGCTTCGGCCTCCGCCATGGTTTTCGGCTTATGATAGACACGGGTCCCGAGCGCCATGGTCTGGTCACATCCAAGAACCAGCGTCGCCGGGTGCAGCCTGCCGACTGCAAGGGCCTTTGCCTTTGCCAGTTCCAGCGCGACCTCTTCCGGGTTCGCGCCGTCTCGTTCCAGCTGCTCATCGAGCGCACGCTCATCAATATCCGCGGGTATTGCAGAAAATGTCAGCCCCGCATTGCTCATCAGCATTTGGCGGGATGCACTGGACGAGGCGAGGATCAACTCTTGTTTCATCGACTGTCTGCTCCGAATGGTGAGATTCGGATTATCGTGTCCTTTGGCGAAGGGCAAGGATGGCAGCGGCCGTTTCCTCAATGGAACGGCGTGTGACATCGATCAGCGGCCAGTTGTTGCGGGCGCAGAGCGCACGGGCATATTTCAGCTCTTCCATGATGGTGGCGCGATCCGTGTAGCGGCCACTGTCAAATCCGCCCGTCACACCGAGTTCGCGGTTCTCGCGCACCTGCGATATGCGGTCTGACGTCGCAACAAGACCAACGATCAGCGGACGGGTGGCTGCATAGAGGCTATCGGGCAGGGGTACATTGGGAACGACCGGAATATTCGCGGTCTTTATTCCCCGGTTGGCGAGATAGATGCTGGTTGGGGTTTTTGACGTGCGGCTGATGCCGATGATGACGATATCGGCCTCGTCATAGGTTTCCGGCATTTGCCCGTCATCATGATCCATGGCGAAATTGAGCGCTTCGATCCGCGCAAAATAATCGGCATTCAACGCATGCTGCGCCCCCACCCGTCGTCGCGATGGCGCACCGAGATAGGTCTGGAAAATGCCGATGATCGGTTCAAGGACATTAACGCAGGGGACGCCGATCGCATGGCAGCGCAGATCCAGAAACTCGGCCAGCTGCTGGTCGACGATGGTATAAAGAACAATGCCCGGTTCCTTGTCGATAAGATCCACGACCTGGCCGAGCTGTTTCTGGTTCCTGATCATTGGATAAACATGTTCCACCGGCATTGAGGCATGGAACTGCGCCGAGACGGCGCGACCCGCCGACATGAGAGTCTCTCCCGTTGAGTCCGAAATCAGGTGCAGATGGAAGAAACTTTTTTTGTTCTCCACGCTCTTTTTCTCCCGCTGTTGATAAACCGGGACAAACTTCAAAATTGTCCTGAGGGCCGAGCCGCGACGTGAATAAGGTGGTGTTTTTCCACAATCCGCAAGTGGCTGCAATCCCGCCCGGCGTGCCTGTGAATTACTGGAAGAATGTAAAACTGTTCAAACTTTTCCCCACATTATCCACAGATGGGATGATTTCGGTTGTAAATCTAAAGTACTGAAATTATTTTGAAAATATCTGTTTTCCCATTTAGCTCGCGATGCTACGCCGAGCAATATCCGCTGGTGGTCATAAAACCCTGCCGCTGCGGCATTTCGACTGGAATGATTTTAATCCTTGCTACCCACAGACTCTAAGAAATAGAAAATCTTTTAAATCTCTTTGATTTTATTTTTTAGAAGTTGGGTGCCATGAGCGAACGCAAGGTAATGATGGTGTTGAACGGGCAGACGGTCACACCGCCACCCATATGGCTGATGCGTCAGGCGGGACGCTATCTTCCGGAGTACAGGGAAACGCGAAAGAGCGCGGGAAGTTTCCTTGATCTCTGTTATAATCCCGAGCTGGCAACTGAAGTGACCCTTCAGCCCATTCGCCGGTTCGGGCTTGATGCCGCCATTCTCTTTTCCGATATCCTGGTGATACCGGATGCGCTTCATCGCAATGTATCCTTTAGCGAAGGAAAGGGTCCGGCCATGGATCCGATCGATGTACGCGGCATCGAGAAGCTGGATTCGACGGATGTGATGGCGCATCTTGCGCCCGTTTTCGAAACCGTTTCGCGTCTGCGCAAGACGTTGCCGGATGAAACGACGCTTCTTGGCTTCTGCGGTGCGCCCTGGACAGTTGCGACCTATATGATCGCCGGCCATGGGACACCGGATCAGGCGCCAGCGCGGCTGTTCGGGTATCAGGAACCTGCAGCCATGGAAAAGCTGCTGGCTTTTCTTGCCGATGTTTCCGCCGATTATCTGGTGGCGCAGATCGATGCCGGTGCTGATGCGGTGCAGATTTTCGATTCCTGGGCCGGCGTGCTCGGTGAAAAGGAATTCGAGGAATATGCGGTAAAGCCGGTTGCCCGTATTATCGCATCGGTGCGTGCTCGCCGGCCCTCAGCAAAGATCATCGCTTTCGCCAAGGGTGCCGGTTATCTTCTCAAGGATTATCGTCGTAAAACGGGCGCAGATGCCATCGGGCTCGACTGGTCTGTGCCGTTGACCTTCGCCCGGGACTTGCAGAAGGAAGGCCCTGTGCAGGGCAATCTGGACCCGATGCTGATGGTGGCGGGCGGCAGGGCGTTGCAGGATGGCATCGATGCGGTGCTGCAGGCGCTCGGACAGGGCCCACTGATTTTCAATCTCGGCCATGGCATCACGCCGCAGGCTGACCCGGAAAACGTTGTAAGACTGGTGCAGCGGGTGCGTGCTGGCGGAGCCGCGGTATGAGCGAGGAGAAACAGACCTCCGCCCGCTCCGGAAACAGGGCAGCCCTGCGGGCTGGTATCGCACTCGGTGTCTTTGCGGTTTTTGTTGCGCTGTTGTTTTACGCCGATCCAGCCGATCTCTATCTCTGGATCAAGGCGCTGCATATCATCGCGGTCATTTCCTGGATGGCGGCGATTTTTTATCTGCCGCGGCTCTTCATCTATCACACCGACGCGCCCGCCGGTTCGCAGCAATCCGAAACCTTCAAGGTGATGGAGCAGCGCTTGATCAAGGTGATCATGAACCCGGCGATGATGATAAGCTGGATATTGGGGCTTTATCTGGGATGGTCGGTTTATGGTTTTTCCGGCGGCTGGTTACACGCGAAAATCGGGCTGGTCGTGCTTCTAACAGCCACTCACGTTTATTTCACCCGCAGCGCCAGACGTTTCGCGAGGGATGAAAACACCCGACCTGCCCGTCACTGGCGGTTGATGAACGAGGTTCCAACCGTGCTGATGATCCTCATTGTCATACTTGTGGTTGTGAAACCGTTTGGTTAAGGGGCTTTCACGATAAATTTCGCGGAATTCGTGCTTTCCTCTTGCAGCGGCCGTATTCAGTCGCTATTTTCAGGCCACTCATCTTCGTGGCATGTGAATTACTCAGTCATCTGCGGCATTTCCCACAGCATCTGATTCGCGAACACGCCCTCCCCCGACATTACATTATTAGACGGTCTTCCCTTCATGGCTGAAATGAAGCTTCAGGAACTTAAGAGCAAATCGCCCACCGACTTGCTGACTTTTGCCGAATCCCTGGAAGTTGAAAATGCGAGCACCATGCGCAAGCAGGAGCTTATGTTCGCAATCCTCAAGGTTCTCGCGAGCCAGGACATCGAAATCATCGGCGAAGGTGTCGTTGAAGTCCTGCAGGATGGTTTCGGGTTCCTGCGATCCGCAAACGCAAACTACTTGCCCGGTCCGGACGATATTTATATTTCCCCCTCGCAAATCCGCCGCTTCTCTTTGAAGACCGGTGACACTGTCGAGGGACCGATTCGTGGTCCCAAGGAAGGCGAACGTTATTTCGCGCTTCTGAAGGTGAACACGATCAATTTCGACGATCCGGAAAAGATTCGTCACAAGGTTCACTTCGACAATCTTACGCCGCTCTACCCGAATGAGCGCTTCAAGATGGAACTGGATGTCCCGACATCGAAGGATCTGTCGTCGCGCGTGATCGACCTGGTAGCACCACTCGGCAAGGGCCAGCGTGGTTTGATCGTCGCGCCGCCGCGTACCGGTAAAACGGTTCTGCTGCAGAACATCGCGCACTCCATCACGGCGAACCATCCGGAATGTTATCTGATCGTTCTCCTGATCGACGAACGCCCGGAAGAAGTCACCGACATGCAGCGCTCGGTTAAGGGCGAGGTTGTTTCCTCCACCTTCGACGAACCGGCTGTCCGTCACGTCCAGGTCGCTGAAATGGTCATCGAAAAGGCGAAGCGTCTTGTCGAACATGGCCGTGATGTCGTGATCCTGCTCGACTCCATTACACGTCTCGGCCGCGCCTATAACACTGTTGTTCCCTCTTCCGGCAAGGTTCTGACCGGTGGTGTGGATGCCAACGCCCTGCAGCGCCCAAAGCGCTTCTTCGGTGCTGCGCGTAACATCGAAGAAGGCGGTTCGCTGACGATCATCGCAACGGCGCTCATCGATACGGGCAGCCGTATGGATGAAGTGATCTTCGAAGAGTTCAAGGGTACAGGTAACTCGGAAATCGTGCTTGACCGCAAGGTTGCCGACAAGCGTATCTTCCCGGCTCTCGATATTCTCAAATCCGGTACCCGCAAGGAAGACCTGCTGGTGCCGCGTCAGGACCTGCAGAAGATTTTTGTTCTGCGTCGTATTCTCGCGCCGATGGGAACGATGGACGCCATCGAGTTCCTGATCGACAAGCTGAAGCAGACCAAGAACAATTCCGATTTCTTCGAATCGATGAATACCTGATCCGGAGTTTAGCCGGATTCATCTGAAAACCTTGAAGCCGCATCCGTTTATTCGGATGCGGCTTGACTGTTTTAAACCGAGGTGAGTGATGCCAGCTTCCGCCGATACGATCTATGCGCTTTCAAGCGGCGCTCTGCCGGCGGGCGTTGCCGTGATCAGGATCAGTGGTCCCCAAGCATTTCTGGCTCTAACGACGCTAACAGGTCGAGAAACCCCGTCACCAAGGCGGGCCGTTTTAAGTTCGATTCGGGATCGAAACGATGAAATTATCGATCAGGCACTGATCCTCGTTTTTCCTGCGCCAAATTCCTTCACGGGTGAAAACTGTGTCGAAATACACAGCCATGGTAGCCGCGCGGTGCTCGCCTCGATTTTTGCCGAGCTGGAAAATCTGGAGGGGTTTCGCCCTGCCGATCCCGGTGAATTTTCCCGCCGTGCTTTTGAAAACGGCAAGATGGACCTTCTCGAAGTCGAAGGCCTAGCCGACCTGCTGCAGGCGGAAACCGAGATGCAGCGGCGCCTGGCAGTGGAACAGAGCACAGGTAAACTCTCCGCGCTTTATGATGGCTGGGCAGGTCGCTTAACGCGTGCCCGCGCGTTGATCGAAGCGGAACTGGACTTCGCCGATGAAGACGATGTACCGGATTCGGTCGCAACTCAGGTGTGGGAGGCGATGTCGCAGTTGCGGGGGGAGATTGCCGATCATCTTCGCCAGGGTAATGGTGGCGAAATCATCCGTGATGGGTTTAAGATCGCATTGGTGGGTGAGCCGAATGCCGGTAAATCCACTCTGCTTAATGCTTTGAGCGGCCGTGATGTTGCGATCGTTACCGATATAGCGGGCACAACGCGGGACGTCCTGAGTGTCGATATCAATCTGGATGGTTATCTTGTCCGGATATTCGACACCGCAGGTATTAGGGAGACCGAGGATGTCGTGGAACGGGAGGGCGTGCGGCGAGCGAAATTAACGGCCGAGAATGCGGATCTCATTTTACTGCTTCAGGATAACGATTCGCCTCCGAAACAATCTTTCATTTCGTTTGGTAATGCTCGTCACCTCTATCTGCGCACGAAGTCGGCTCTCTCTACAGATTCCGCAGAAAATGCCTTTGACCTTTCTATCTCTGCTAAAGAGGGACATGGGCTGGATGAACTGCGAGCGGTCATCACCCAGGAGATCAGGAACCGGGTTGGTACCGGTCAAACGTTGGTTCCAGCCCGTGCCCGTCACAAAAAACGGCTTGAAGAGACGCTGAACTATGTTAGTGATGCGCTGGAATCCGAAGCCATGGACCTTGCGATAAGGTCAGAATATTTAAGGCTTGCGGCGACATCGCTTGGGCGCATTACCGGCCGTGTTGATGTGGAAGATTTGCTCGGCGTAATCTTCTCGGAATTCTGCATAGGAAAATGATTCACGTGAAACATTGGCTACCGCGGTGGCTATGTGGATGATTTAGGACAAGGCGCAGGCATATGCACCAATCATTTGATGTCATAATTATCGGCGGTGGCCATGCCGGCAGCGAAGCCGCCGCCGCGGGCGCGCGACATGGTGCAAAAACCGCCCTCATCACCCATAAGCGCGAGACTATCGGCGTGATGTCCTGTAACCCCGCGATTGGCGGTCTTGGCAAGGGGCATCTGGTTCGTGAGATTGATGCGCTTGACGGCTTGATGGGCAGGGTCGCTGATGCTGCCGGCATCCAGTTCCGTATGCTTAATCGTAAAAAGGGTCCGGCCGTTCGCGGGCCGCGGACGCAGGCTGACAGGCGACTTTACCGCGAGGCGATGCAGCGTGAAATCGACGCGATTGAAAATCTGACGATTATCGAGGGCGATGCCTTCGATATCGAGATGGCGGATGGGCGTGTCTCCGCGGTTATTATGGCGAATGGTAGCCGGATTCCGTGTGGTGCGGCTGTTTTGACCAGCGGCACTTTTCTGCGTGGCCTGATTCATATCGGTTCCGAAAAGATTCCTGCCGGTCGTGTCGGCGAAAAGCCATCCGTGGGTCTCTCCGAGACACTTTCTCGTCTTGGCTTGGTCATGGGGCGGTTGAAAACCGGCACGCCTGCCCGGCTCGATGGTCGCACCATTCACTGGGATGCCGTCGATCGACAGGGGGCGGATGAAGATCCGGTGCCTTTTTCCTTCATGACGGATCGGATTCTCAACCCGCAGATTGAGTGTGGCGTAACCCGCACGACGCCGGCCGGTCATAGGATTATCCAGGACAATATTCATCTTTCAGCGATGTATTCCGGGCAGATCGAGGGCGTTGGCCCACGCTATTGCCCGTCCATCGAAGATAAGATCACCCGTTTCGGGGAGCGGGATGGGCATCAGATATTTCTGGAACCAGAGGGTCTGGACGACCACACTATTTATCCGAACGGTATCTCAACCTCCCTTCCCGCTTCCGTGCAGGAACAATTTATTCGTACGATACCAGGGCTCGAACAGGTCACTATTCTTCAGCCCGGTTACGCCATCGAATATGATTATGTCGATCCGAGGGAGCTCAAGCCCTCGCTTGAATGCCGCAAAATTCCCGGCCTGTTCCTGGCGGGGCAGATCAACGGCACCACTGGTTATGAAGAAGCCGGCGCTCAAGGTCTTGTTGCGGGATTGAACGCTTCTCTTTATGCGAGCAATACCGATCCGCTCTATTTCAGTCGAACGGAATCCTATATCGGCGTCATGATCGATGATCTAACCTCGAAGGGCGTAAGCGAGCCCTATCGAATGTTTACATCGAGGGCGGAATATCGGCTTTCCCTGCGTGTGGATAATGCCGATTTGCGGCTGACGCCAATTGGCCAAAGAGCCGGGATTATCGGTTCCAAGCGCGAAAAGCGCTTTGAGGCATTTATTGCTGATCTGGAATCGGGTCGCGAGCTGATGAAGGCAGCTACCATCAGCCCTTCCCAAGCTGCGAAACAGGGATTGAAGCTCAATCAGGATGGCCAGCGCCGTTCCGTTTATGAATTGCTCGCTTATCCTGATATAACACTGGATGTTCTTACGCAGCATTGGCCGGAGCTGCAGTCGCTTCGAGGCAAGGTTGCAGAAACTCTGGAAATTGAAGCGAGCTATGCGGTTTATATGCAGCGGCAGAGCGCGGATATTGTTGATATCAAACGGGATGAAGACAGGAAAATCCCGGATGATTTCGATTTCCAAAGTCTCTCAGGTCTTTCCAATGAACTGAAACAAAAGTTGGAAAAGGTCCGCCCCGAGAACATTGCGCAGGCTGCACGTGTTGACGGTATGACGCCGGCTGCTATATCGCTGCTGCTTGCCCTACTGCGAAAAAGTTCCGCTGAGCAAGGCGAAAAATTACGCATGCACCAATAGCGAGTCGGATTATGAAGATAAACGGCCAGAGTGTTTCACGTGAAACACATGAGAGGCTCGAACACTTTGTCGAGCTTTTTAAGAAGTGGAATAAAACCACCAACCTGGTCGCGCCCTCCACTCTCACAGAGCTTTGGAGTAGGCATGTGGCCGACAGCGCCCAAGTATTCCAGCTCTCTCCCAAGGCACAAAGATGGGCTGACTTAGGTAGCGGCGGCGGTTTCCCGGGCGTTATAACCGCTATTTTTCTCGCGGAACTCGGCGATGGTTGGGTAGATCTGGTCGAAAGCAACAATAAAAAGGCTGCATTTCTGCGGATTGCCCTAAAGGAAACCGGCGCGAGAGGGAGTGTTCATCCGATAAGGATCGAAAAAGCGCCTGAAATTGTCAAAGCCTGCGATGCCGTTTCCGCTCGAGCACTGGCCGAGCTTGATCTGCTTTTCGACTATATTCATCCCTGGGCGCAGAATAATCCCGATCTCAAGGCCTTTTTTAATAAAGGCCGGGATTATGATTCTGAAGTGCAGAAAGCGCATGGTCGCTGGCAGTTTGATCTGGTAAAACACCAGAGTGCCATTGAGGCAGATTCTGTTGTTCTTGAAATCAGCAACCTCACTTTGAGACGCTGACAAGCTGGCCAGGTGCGGCATGACTTTTGAAAAAAACCGGATTATCGCAGTCGCAAACCAGAAAGGTGGCGTTGGAAAAACAACGACCGCCATTAATCTGGCAACGGCGCTGGCTGCTATTGGTGAGCGCGTACTGATCGTTGATCTGGATCCGCAGGGAAATGCCAGCACGGGGCTGGGGATTGACCGAAAGGAGCGTAAGCTTTCTTCTTACGATCTTCTGGTGGGCGATCACACCATCGGCGAAGTCGCCGTTCCAACGGCAGTTCCAAATCTCGATATTGTGCCGTCGACCATGGATTTGCTCGGTTTCGAGATGCAGGTTGCCAATGTTTCCAACCGGGTCTTTCTGTTGCGCGCGGCCATGGAAACGCAAGAGGCAAGAGATTATTCCTATATTCTCGTCGATTGCCCGCCCTCTTTCAATCTTCTGACCATGAACGCCATGACGGCCGCCCACTCTGTGCTGGTGCCGCTGCAGTGTGAGTTCTTTGCTCTGGAAGGTCTTAGCCAGTTGCTGGATACTGTCAGCCAGATCCGCGGCTCGGTTAATCCGCAGCTTGATATACAGGGTATTGTTCTGACGATGTTTGATGCGCGGAACAATCTTGCGCAGCAGGTTGTTACGGATGTGCGAACTCATTTGGGAGAAAAGGTTTACCACACGCTTATTCCGCGTAATGTTCGTGTGTCAGAAGCGCCGTCCTATGGTAAACCGGCAATTCTTTATGATCTGAAATGCGCTGGTAGCCAGGCTTATTTGCAGTTGGCATCGGAAGTGATCCAGAGAGAGCGGCTGCGCAAAGCCGCCTGACGTCTGCCGGAATGTATGGAGTAATATCTTATGAGTGATGATCTTTCCAAGCGTCGACTCGGGCGCGGTCTTGCTGCATTGATCGGCGAAATGGATCAGCCTATGCCAGTGGGCGAGCCGCAGCGCACCGTCAATGCTGACCGCACCATTCCGATTGAATTCATCGCTCGCAGCCAGAGAAATCCAAGACGTCATTTCGACGAGAATGAATTGCAGGATCTGGCCGCATCCATTCGCCAGCATGGAATTGTGCAGCCTGTGGTCGTGCGGACGGTTGCAACCAACCGTTACGAGATTATTGCCGGTGAAAGACGCTGGCGTGCGGCGCAGCTGGCTGGTTTTACCGATGTGCCTGTCATCGTTCGCGATGTGGACGACCGCACGGCACTGGAGCTGGCCATTGTTGAGAACGTTCAACGTTCAGACCTGAACCCGCTTGAAGAGGCGATGGGTTATGAACAGCTGATTGCCGAACACGGCTATACCCAGAATGATCTCGGCGAGATTATTGGCAAGAGCCGTAGCCATGTTGCAAACAGCCTTCGGCTTTTGAAACTTCCTGATCCGGTACGGGATATGCTTGCAGACGGTTCCTTATCCGCAGGTCACGCGCGGGCGCTTGTTTCCACGTCTGATCCGGCAAATCTGGCACGGACGATCGTCTCCAAGGGATTGTCGGTGCGTGATGCTGAGCGTCTGGCGCAGAACGATATCAAGTCACAGGGTGACGTGACGGAAAAGCGGCCGGCGGCTGAGAAAGATTCTGATACGGTTGCGTTGGAGCGCAGCCTCTCGGACGCCCTGGGGCTTGATGTAAAGATCAGCCACAAGGGTGGTTCGGGGCAAATCCGCATTGGATACCGGACGCTTGAACAGCTGGAGGCGGTCTGCCGGCTTCTGGAACAAAAATAGTCAACTATTTGTTTTGGTTGATAAATACCCGCTTTCGGCGGGTATTTTCGTTTTTGGCGCGGCTCAAAAGTCGATTGCACGGCCTTTTATCTCATAGTCGCCGAAACGAACGGGTTCGGCACCGCCGCGGCCGCCTGTTTCCGGTGGCAATTGAAGGTCTGCCTGTTGCCGGCGTCTCTCTTCGGCTTCTTTCAGGGCGCGTTCAGCTGCCGGCGATAGCCGTCTCGGCGTTTCCGCGCCGTTGTCATTATCCGCATCTTGCATGAGAAATCCTCCCTATGACGGGATATTGAAATATGTTTGGCGTTTACCAGATTATATAATCAGGTGGGGTTTAGAAACCCCACAATGGTTTCTGATGAACGACAAGGAGATTTTAACGGATGAACATGATGCGCACGGCAATGCTTCTGGCCTTCATGACGGCATTGTTCATGGGTGTCGGTTTTCTGATCGGCGGCAAGGGCGGCATGATGATTGCCCTTCTCATTGCTGCGGGTATGAACCTCTTCTCCTATTGGAATTCGGACAAAATGGTCCTCTCCGCCTATCGCGCGCGGGAGATTGACGAGGCCAATGCACCCGAATTTTTCCACATGATCCGCGATCTCTCGCACAATGCCGACCTGCCGATGCCGAAGGTCTATATTTACGATAGCCCTCAGCCCAACGCCTTTGCGACCGGACGGAACCCGCAGAACGCCGCAGTGGCGGCCTCCACGGGTCTGCTGGAGCGTCTTACCCCGGAAGAAGTGGCCGGCGTTATGGCGCATGAGTTGGCGCATGTGCAGAACCGCGACACGTTGACTATGACGATCACGGCCACGCTGGCGGGTGCTATCTCTATGCTCGGTAATTTCGCTTTCTTCTTTGGCGGCAACCGCGAAAATAACAATAATCCGCTCGGCTTTATCGGTGTGCTGGTTGCGATGATCGTTGCGCCGCTCGCCGCGATGCTGGTGCAGATGGCAATCAGCCGTACGCGGGAATATTCCGCCGACCGCCGCGGTGCGGAAATCTGTGGGAACCCGCTGTGGCTTGCCTCGGCGTTGCAGAAAATCTCCGGTATGGCGCAGCAAATTCACAATGACGATGCCGAGCGCAACCCGGCAACAGCGCACATGTTCATCATCAACCCCCTCTCCGGTGAGCGCATGGACAATCTCTTCTCCACGCATCCGAATACGGAAAACCGCGTGGCAGCGCTGCATGCCATGGCACAGGAGTTTTCCCCGCGAGCATCGACGCCGTCGCCGTCGGGTGGTAGACCTCTGCGCAAATCAGGCTCCGTTCCCAATACGGGACGAAGCAACGAAAACGAGCGCAAGGGACCGTGGTCTTGACATCCGATATTCAGAATAAGCCGGCCCGGTCCAAAAAAACGAGATCTGGACAAGCGAGACCGGGACAAGGCAGGGGCCGCGAAGACGGCCCTTCGTCGTTCGAGGATAAGCCAGGCCTTGCTGCGCGCATCGCCGCGACTCGAATTCTCGCTGCCGTTCTGGAAAAGAAGACTTCGCTTGATGGCATGCTGGATAGCGAAAATGGCAATCCGGTCTATCGGGCGCTTTCCATTGCGGACAGGGCGCTGGTGAGAGCCATCGTCAACAGTGCGCTTCGCCACCTCCCCCGCCTTGAGACGGCATTGTCGATGCTGCTTGACGGGCCGCTGCCACAGGGTGCGCGATCGCTGCACCATGTACTTGTCGTCGGCGCGGCGCAGATGCTTTATCTCGATGTCCCCGATCACTCCGCCGTCGATCTGGCGGTGGAGCAGGCCCATCGCGACCCCCGAAACAAGCGTTTCGTGAAGCTGGTCAACGCGGTTCTCAGGCGGCTTGGCCGGGAGAAAACGGAAATCGAGCAAGCCATTGCCGACGTGCCGGTGTTGCCGGACTGGTTCTATGCGCGGCTTGTTTCCGCTTATGGCGATGACGTGGCGCAACGGATTTCTGAAGCGCAGCTGACGCCGTCCTCCATTGATCTTACAGTCAAGACCGATCCGACCCTGTGGGCGGAAAAGCTGCGCGGCACCGTTTTGCCGAATGGCAGTGTGCGCCTTGGAGATTTCGAAGGCCAGATTCCCTCGCTTGAAGGTTTTGCCGAGGGCGCCTGGTGGGTGCAGGATCTCGCCGCCAGCATGCCGGTGCGGCTGCTGGGCGATATCTCCGGCAAGCGTGTTGCCGATCTTTGTGCCGCCCCCGGCGGTAAAACGGCCCAGCTGGCGCTGGCGGGTGCTAAAGTGACGGCGCTGGATCAGTCCGGCAATCGTCTGCGGCGTCTCAGGGAAAATCTCGACCGGCTTGGCCTCCATGCCGAAACGGTGGAGGTGAACATGTTGAAGTACCAGCCGGAGCAACTGTTTGACGCTGTTCTTCTCGATGCACCCTGTTCATCAACCGGCACGCTGCGCAAACATCCCGATGTCTGCTGGACCAAGGATGAAACGGACGTTGCCAAACTTGCGGCTCTTCAGGGCCAGATGTTGCGGCATGCACTGACATTGGTGGGTTCTGGCGGTATCGTTGTGTTCTCCAACTGCTCGCTTGATCCTTCGGAAGGCGAAGAAATGATTGCGCAGGTTCTGGCGGAAAATCCAGATGTGGAGCGTATTGCCGTTCGCAAGGAAGACTGGCCGGGAATGGAACTGGCTGTCAGCTCAGAGGGTGATCTGCGAACGACGCCGGATATGTTCGGCGGTGTCGACGGGTTTTTTAGCAGTGTCTTGCTTAAGAAGTAGAAAAAAGCGAAGCTTTCGCGAATCATTGATATTTATCGATAATGTTCCGGTCATCGCGGTTCACTGATAAAAACAAAACATGTGAAGCGGGAAACACAGCTTGTTAGGGTCCTTTGCAGGCAGCATGAATGCGGCCGGTCTTCTTTCACGGATGGCGTATCGTCATCTGTGTGTCGGCCTCACACCTTTGCGTCTGCATGTGCCGCGGTTTGCCAATCGTGTTCCAGATGGTCTGGTGGCGGCACCGACGGATTTGAGGGCTATCGATCCTTATTTTGCCGAGGAATTGCTTCGTGGGCGGATTGCGCTTGCCGGTCGCGTCGTGGAAACCGGCGGTCTCTCGCCTTTTCAGGTGGATTATCCCTCACTTGTTTTTGAGGAGCGGTTGCACGCCTTCGGGTGGTTGCGGCATATCCGTTCCGACAGGTCTAGTGAGGCTTGCAAGCGGGCGCGTCGCATCGTTGCCGAATGGATTGCCCTGAACGGCAGGCGTGTTACCGGGATAGGCTGGTCTCCGGAGATCACGGCCCAGCGGCTGATCGCCTGGCTGTCCCATTCGCCCGTCGTTTTATTCGAGGCCGATGCCGGCTTTTATCGCCGTTTCCTCAAAAGTCTCGCCTTTCATGTGCGTTATCTGGACAGGATCGTCAAACATGCGCCGGATGGCGAGACGCGGCTGCGGATCAGGATTGCGCTTGCCATGGCCTCCATCGCCATGCCCACACGCCTTTCTCGCATCACCCGGCATGGAATGAAGCTGGCTCAGGAAATGGAGCGCCAGATCTTGCCCGATGGTGGGCATGTGTCCCGTAACCCGCGGGTCATGCTGGATCTGCTGCTCGATCTTCTGCCGCTTCGGCAAAGTTATATCAATCTGGGTCACGATCTGCCCTCCGGGCTGGTGCCGGCGATAGACCGGATGTTTCCGGCCATCCGGTTTTTCCGGCACCAGGGCGGTGATCTGGCGCTGTTCAACGGCGCGACGGCGACACTTGCCAATGAGCTTGTCTCCGTGCTGCGTTATGACGAAACCGCCGGTCGGCCTTCGAAAATGTTGCCGGATGTCAATTACCATCGGCTTGCGACAGATGAGACCGTCATCATCGTCGACACGGGGTATCCCGGTTCGGCGGAGCTTTCCCGTAGTGCCCATTCGGGTTGCCTGTCTTTTGAAATGTCCTGCGGCAAGAATCGTTTCATCGTCAATTCGGGCTTTCCGAAAAACGCAGCTCCGGAATATCAGCGGGCCAGCCGGTCAACTGCCGCCCATTCCACCGTCACGCTTGCAGACACGTCGTCTTGCAGGCTGTCGCGCTCGAGATTGCTTGGGCCGATCATGATTTCCGGCGTCAGCCAGGTGGATAGCGAGCGTGGAACTGATGGAAACGGCAACGACGTCCTGCGGGCGTCGCATGATGGCTATCTGCAGAACTTTGGCTGCTATCATGAGCGGGAAATCGAGTTGAATGCGGCCGGCACGAAAATCAAAGGCCGTGACCTGCTCAGAGCCGACGAGAATACGACGAAGACACAGTCACAGCTGATCTCGGCGGTTTCGCGTTTCCATATCCATCCTCATATTCAGTTGCACCAGCGGGATGAGGAGTCGGTTTATCTGGAAGCGGCGGATGGAACCACCTGGCTGTTTTCGGCGCCGGGGCTGGAGGTTTTCGTGACGGAAGATGTGTTCATGGCTGATGCGTCCGGCATGCGGCCTTCGCAACAGATCGAGTTGCCCTTCAATCTCGCCAATACGCGGGAAATCCGCTGGATCATCGAACGCAAGGCCTGAGCCGTATCTCGTCCCGCAATCCGGGCGATTTCGCACGAAAACTGCCGATAGATTTCACCCTCCGTCATCCCCGCTGTTTATTAATCCGGTAAGCTGTGTTAACGCGGCGGCAATTGCTGGATCAATTCCATTTCAGCCTGTCCTCCCCGTTAAACGGAGTATGCCCGATGGCCGTCGTGTCCAAAAAAATTCCCGCCCCCGATAAAGTCAAAATCCGCACGGCGCTTCTTTCCGTGTCCGACAAGACTGACATTATCGAGCTGGCGACGGTTCTCTCCAAGCTGGGCGTCCGGCTGCTTTCGACTGGTGGAACCGCGAAGGCCATTGCCGATGCGGGACTAGCGGTGACGGATGTTTCCGAGGTGACCAATTTTCCCGAGATCATGGACGGCCGCGTCAAGACTCTTCACCCGAATGTGCATGGTGGTCTTCTGGCGATCCGGGATGATGCGGAACATGTCGAGGCGATGAAGGCACATGGTATCGAGGCGATCGATCTTTCCGTCATCAATCTTTATCCCTTCGAGGAAGTTCGCGCCAAGGGCGGCGATTATCCGACTACGGTGGAAAACATCGATATTGGCGGGCCGGCGATGATCCGCGCTTCCGCCAAGAACCATGCCTATGTCACCGTCGTTACCGATCCGTCCGACTATCCCGCGCTTGTCGAGGCCCTGCAGGCGGATGACGGCCAGACTTCCTATGCACTGCGTCAGCACTTTGCCGCCAAGGCCTATGCTCGCACGGCCGCCTATGACGCAGTGATTTCCAACTGGTTTGCTGAAGCGCTTTCGATCGAGACACCGGATTACCGTGCCATCGGCGGAACGCTGAAGGAAAAGATGCGTTATGGCGAAAACCCGCATCAGAGCGCCGGTTTTTACCTGACCGGCGAAAAGCGTCCCGGCGTCGCAACCGCAACGCTGCTTCAGGGCAAGCAGCTTTCCTACAATAATATCAACGATACGGATGCGGCTTACGAGCTGGTAGCGGAATTCCTGCCTGAAAATGCGCCGGCAGTCGCCATCATCAAGCATGCCAACCCCTGTGGCGTTGCGACCGGTCCGACGCTTGCCGAAGCTTACCGGCGGGCACTGGCCTGCGATTCCGTCTCTGCCTTTGGCGGCGTCATTGCCTTGAACCAAACGCTTGATGCGGAAACAGCGGAAGAGATCGTCAAGCTTTTCACCGAAGTCATCATCGCACCTGATGTCACCGAAGAAGCAAAGTCCATCATCGCTCGCAAGCCGAACCTGCGCCTGCTGACTGCTGGCGGTCTGCCGGACCCACGCGCAGCCGGCATCACCGCAAAGACCGTTTCTGGCGGCCTGCTGGTGCAAAGCCGTGACAATGGCATGGTCGAAGATCTCGACCTTAAGGTTGTCACCAAGCGCGCGCCGACGGCGCAGGAGCTTGAAGACATGAAGTTTGCCTTCAAGATCGCCAAGCATGTGAAATCAAATGCTGTGATCTATGCCAAGGATGGGCAGACCGCAGGCATCGGCGCAGGCCAGATGAGCCGGGTGGATTCCGCCCGCATCGCCGCCCAGAAGGCGGAAGATGCGGCCAAGGCGCTTGGCCTTACTGAGCCGCTGACGCGCGGGTCTGCCGTTGCTTCGGAAGCCTTTTACCCCTTCGCCGATGGTTTGCTTGCTGCGATTGCCGCTGGCGCCACAGCTGTCATCCAGCCGGGCGGCTCCATGCGTGACCAGGAAGTGATCGACGCTGCAAACGAGCATAATGTGACGATGGTGTTCACCGGCATGCGTCACTTCCGCCATTAAGCCGCGGACCTATAGTCAGGAATTGTTAAGGCCCGGAAATCGCTTTCCGGGCCTTTTGTTTCACGTGGGACAGTTTCGATTTTTATTCAGGTCACTGCGCCGACCTGCCACGGCACGAATTCGTTGTCGCCGTAGTCGTAAATTTCGCTGACGGTTTTGTCGCCGGAAGCCACGGCCAGAATATGTTCGAAAATTCGTTTGCCGGATTCTTCGATGGTTTCCGCGCCGGTAACGATCTCACCGCAGTTGATATCCATGTCTTCCTTCATGTGTTCATACATTTCGGAATTGGTGGCAATCTTGATGCAGGGTGATGGCTTGAAACCCGAGACCGAGCCTCGGCCGGTGGTGAAACAGATGACGTTGCAGCCGCCGGCGACCTGGCCGGTGACGGCAACGGGATCGTAGCCGGGCGTATCCATGAAAACGAAACCCTGCTCGGTGACGGTTTCGGCGAATTCATACACCGCCTTCAGCGGCATCGAGCCGCCTTTGGCGACTGCACCCAGTGATTTCTCCAGAATGGTGGTCAAGCCACCGAGCTTGTTGCCATGGGAGGGGTTGTTGTTCAGCTCGTCGCCATTGCGGGCGGTATAATCCCGCCACCAGTCGATACGCTGCAACAGTTTTTCGGCGACCGCCGGGGTGATGGCACGTTTTGTCAGCAGGTGCTCGGCGCCGTAAATCTCAGGTGTTTCGGAAAGAACCGTCGTGCCGCCATTGCGGACGATAAGGTCAGATGCATACCCCAGGGCCGGATTGGCGGAGATACCGGAGTAGCCATCCGAACCGCCGCATTCCAGCGCCACTTTAAGCTTCGAAAGCGGTTGTTCGGTGCGGCGGGCTGCATTGACCATCGGCAGCATGGCCTTGATCTCGGCAATCGCGGCATCGATTGTCTTGCGCGTGCCGCCGTGCTGCTGGATCGTCATGGTGCGCAGCCGCTCGCCCTCTTCCATCTTGTAATGTTCGAGGATGGGGGCGATCTGGTTTGTTTCGCAGCCGAGGCCGATCAGCAGAATGCCGCCGAAATTGGGATGACGGGCATAACCCTGAATGGTGCGGATCAGAAGGCGATAACCTTCCGATTTGGTATTCAGCGCGCAGCCGCCGCCGTGGGTCAGCGCGACGACACCATCGACGTTGTCGAAACCGTCAAGTCCGCCCTGCTTGTTGAAGTAGTCGGCGATATAACGCGACACCGTGGCGGAACAGTTCACCGATGCGATAACGCCGATATAGTTGCGCGTGCCAACGCCGCCGAGACCACGATCATAACCCATGAAGGTGCGGCGCTCGGTTTCCGGCACCATGCCCTTTTCTTCGATATCGACACTGAACTGATGTGCGTGTTCGGAAGGCACCATCGCGAGATTGTGAAGATGCACGTGCCGGCCCGGTTCGATATCCTGCGTGGCGATACCGATCACCTGGCCGTATTTCAGCACCTCGTCCCCGGATTTAATGTATTTCAGGGCCACTTTGTGCCCGCGTCCGATCAGTTCGCGAGCCGTCAGATCGCCCCTGCCCGTCGCACCACCGGCCGGAATAGACCGGCGCGCCACCGCAACATTGTCGTTGGCGTTCAGCAAAATGGTTGCCTCGGAATTCTCACTCACGGGTTTTCCTCCTCCCGGTATATTGCCTGCTATGTTTTAACTCAGCTTTCGACCCAGCGCCGTTTGGAGCCTTCCAGATGGGTATGAATGGCGGCCTGCGCCAATAGCGGATCTTTGAGCTCCAGAGCTGCCAGAATGGCTTCGTGCTCCTGAAGCGCATGAGTCCAGGTATTCCTATCCTCGAATTTGACCCGCAACTGGGCTGAAATGGGGCTGTGTCGTTCGTCGAAAAGACTTGCCACCAGCCGTGTGAGGACGCTGTTGCCGGATTGTTCGGCAATGGTGACGTGAAACAGCCGATCCTGATCCAGGGGTTTGCGTCCCGCCTCGATTTCCTTCTGCATCGTATTCAGGATCTGGCGAAGGTTTGCGATCGTCTCGTCGGTCATGCGGCTTGCCGCCAGCAAGATGGTCGCGCCTTCCAGAGCAGCGCGTGCTTGCATCAACTCAGAGGGGCTGTCGCCCAGCGATTTGGTGTGATGGGTTGTCTGGAGAGCTTCCGTCGAGACATAGACACCGGAACCCATGCGAATTTCGACAGTGTTGTCAATTTCAAGCGCAATCAGCGCTTCTCGCAACGAAGGTCTCGATACGCCGAGTTTCTGCGCCAGTTCCCGTTCGGCCGGAAGTCGTGTTCCAGGCAAAAATTCACCGAGATCGATGAGTTCACGGATCTGGTCCGCTATCTGCTGATAGAGCCGGCGTGGTTCCGCTATTTTGGCCTGACCATTCATGTGTTTTTCGATGAGCCCTGTCTTCAATCTCTATTTGGCCTTACCGTAACGCCAAGCGTATCAATACGCAAGAAATTACTTAAATATAAGAATTTACAGCATTATATCTGTTTTCTATAGGTTGAGATTCCATCTCCATTAAAACCCCGTTTCAAATTTTGGCCTAATTGGCTTGACCATTCTAAAAAACCGGCCTAACCATTTGGCCTGTTCAAGGCACCCCGGGGAGTGGGGAGCACGGGTGGGAGGTTTCCAGATGTCGCAGGGCGCATCGACAATTCAGGGCGATTTTTCGCCTGAGGAGACGGGCGCGGAGCGTTCGGCCCTCCTGCGTCTTGAAAACATCAGCAAGGAATTTCCGGGCGTAAAGGCGCTGTCGAATGTGCATTTCGATCTGCGCGGCGGTGAAGTGCACGCTGTCTGCGGCGAGAATGGCGCGGGAAAATCTACACTGATGAAAATCATCAGCGGCGTCTACCAGCCGAGCGACGGCACGATCCTGCACAAGGGCGTGAAGGTGCAATATGCGTCGCCGCTGGAGTCCGAAGCGGCCGGCATTGCCATCATTCATCAGGAACTTAATCTCGTTCCGCACCTCTCCGTCGCCGAAAACATCTATCTTGCCCGCGAGCCGCGGCGTGGTTTTCTCGTGGATCGCAAAAAGCTGCGCCTCGATGCGAAACGCTGTCTCGACAGGCTGGGAGTCGATATTGACCCTGACCAGATCGTGCGTGGCCTCTCAGTCGCCCAATGTCAGATGGTGGAGATCGCCAAGGCGCTCTCTCTTGATGCTGAAGTGCTCATCATGGATGAGCCGACCTCCTCGCTGACCGAGCAGGAAACACGGCTGCTGTTCAAGGTCATTCGTGATCTCAAGGCATCCGGTGTCGGTATCGTCTATATTTCTCATCGTCTCGATGAAATGGCCGAGATCGTTGATCGTGTAACCGTCCTGCGCGACGGTCGTTATATTTCGACCGACGATTTTGCGTCGATCACCGTTGACGATATTGTTACGCGCATGGTCGGGCGCTCGCTGGAAGACAAGTTCCCGGAGCGCACATCGAAGCCGACGGAAGACATTATTTTCTCTGCCGAGGGACTGACGCGCGCGGGCGTGTTTCAGGATGTCTCTTTCTCGCTGCGGCGTGGTGAAATTCTTGGCTTTGCCGGGCTGATGGGGGCCGGACGCACGGAGGTGGCGCGTGCAATCTTCGGAGCCGATGCCCTCGATAGCGGAAAAATCATCTTTGAGAGCCGCGAGCTTTCCATCCGCTCACCGCAGGACGCCATCAGGGAAGGTATTGCCTATCTGTCGGAAGACAGAAAGAGCGATGGTCTGGCCATCAAGATGTCCGTTGCCGCAAATACCACTCTTGCCAATATCGGCGAAGTTTCCAACCGTTTCGGGCTGATTGATTTCAAGAAACACGACGATGTCGCCAGACGTTACGTCGATCTCCTGAATATTCGTACACCTTCCATCCAGCAGACGGTGCGGCTGCTATCAGGTGGTAATCAGCAGAAAATCATCATCGGCAAATGGCTGTTCCGGCAGTCGCGTGTGCTGTTCTTCGATGAGCCGACGCGCGGCATCGATGTCGGCGCGAAATTCGCGATCTACAAGATCATGGACGAACTGGCTGCGAAGGGCATCGGCGTTGTTCTCATCAGTTCGGAGCTGCCGGAAATTCTCGGGCTGACGGATCGCATCGCCGTTTTCCACCAGGGCCGGATCACGGGCGTGCTTGAGACCGCCAAGACCAATCAGGAAGAAATCATGCGGTATGCGTCCGGTTACGGCCGGGCCGCGCAGTGAGGGACGACATGGCCAATATTGCAGAACCCAAGAAGAGCTTCGCTTTCAGCGACCGCCAGAAGGACATCATCCAGAAATTTGCGGCGCTTGGCAGCCTCGTTGCGCTTGTCGCGGTTTTTTCCGCAACCAGCAGCGCTTTCTTCACCGTCAATAATGGCATGACGATCGCATTGCAGGTTACGTCCATCGCGCTGCTCGGTATCGGTGCAACCTGCGTCATCATCACCGGCGGTATCGATCTTTCCGTCGGTTCGGTGCTTGCGCTTGCCGGCGTCGTTGCCGCACTTGCGGTGAAAGAACTTGGCATGCCGGTGCCGGTCGGCATGTTTCTCGGCATTCTGACGGGGTCTCTCTGCGGCTTCATCAACGGCCTGCTCGTCACGCGCTTCAAGCTGCCGCCTTTCATCGCCACACTCGGCATGATGCTGATTGCCCGCGGTGTAGCTTTGCAGATCACCGGTGCTCGCGCCGTGTCCGGTCTCGGCGAATCCTTCGGCGAACTCGGCAATGGCGCGCTTTTCCGCATCGTCAATATCGGTGATGACGGCTTTCCGAATGTGGTGTTTCCGGGTATCCCCTACCCCGTCATCCTGATGGTGGTGATTGCGCTTGCGGTTTCCTTCATGCTCAACCGCTCGATCCTCGGCCGTCATATCTATGCCGTCGGTTCCAACGCGGATGCGGCGCGGCTGTCTGGCGTGAATGTCGCCCGCGTTACCAACTTTACCTACATCCTGTCCGGAACGCTTGCGGGGTTGACAGGCTGCGTGCTGATGTCACGCCTCGTCACGGCCCAGCCGAATGAAGGCGTGATGTATGAGCTGGATGCGATTGCCAGCGCCGTCATTGGCGGCACGTCCCTGATCGGCGGTGTGGGCACCATTTCCGGTACGGCCATCGGCGCCTTCGTCATCGGCATCCTGCGCAACGGTCTCAATATGAACGGCGTTTCCGCCTTCACGCAACAGATCATCATCGGCCTCGTCATTCTGGTCACCGTCTGGATCGACCAGTTGCGCAACCGCCGCTGATCAAGGGCCTGCGGACCCTTTCCGCAAAAAAGATCGGCAAGGGGAGGCCCGGTATGCCGACATCACGGAGGAAGAAATGAACAAACTTGCGACCGCCCTTCTGACATCCGCAATCGCGCTGTGGAGCGTTTCCACCGTGCAGGCCGGCGAAATCGCCGTCATCGTCAAGACCGTCAATTCCACTTTCTGGCAGAACGTGCAGAAGGGCGCCGATGCGGCGATGAAGAACTCTGCCGGCAACACCATGACCTTCCAGGGTCCGGCTGCCGAATCTGCGATCGCCGACCAGGTCAACATGGTTGAAAACGCCATCAACCGTAAGGTCGCGGGCATTGTTCTTGCCCCTTCCGATCCGGATGCGCTGGTTCCGGCCGTCAAGAAGGCCTGGGAAGCCCGTATTCCCGTCGTTCTGATCGACTCGCAGCTGGCCAGCGGCTCGGAGCAGTATTACCAGTCGTTCCTCGCAACCGACAACAAGAAAGCCGGCGAACTGGCAGCGCAGGCGCTGATCGACAAGGTGGGCAAGGAAGGCAAGATCGCCGTCATGTCTTACGTCGCCGGTGCCGGTTCGGAAATCGGCCGCGTTGGCGGTTTCACGGATTACATCCAGATGAATTCCAACCTGAAGATCGTCGGTCCTTTCTATTCGCAGTCGCAGATGGCGACCGCGCTGAACCAGACCACCGACGTTCTGGCCGCCAATTCCGATCTGAAGGGTATCTTCGGCGCCAATGAGCCGACGGCAATCGGTGTTGGTCGTGCGCTCGCCCAGACCGGCAAGGCCGGCAAGGTGGTTGGCATCGGCTTCGACGGCAATCAGGACCTTCAGGGCTTCGTCAAGGATGGCACGCTGGCCGGCATCGTCGTTCAGGGTTCCTACCAGATGGGTGAGAAGGGCGTGGAAACCATCACCAAGCTCATCAACAAGGAAAAGGTTGAGAAGTTCGTCGACACCGGCGTCGTTGTTGTCACCAAGGACAATGTCGACAAGCCGGAAGCCAAGAACGTTCTTTATTGATGCATGATGGCGCGCCGCTTTGCGACGGCGCGCCTTTTCAAATAAAACCCGGAAAGTCCCTGCGATGAAAGTCTCCGATACACGCAAATTGCCGCACCGCGCCGTTGACGTCACGGTCATGGGCCTCGGCTGCGCCCAGATGGGCAATCTCTACCGCGTCACGCCCTATGAGGAGTCCAAAGGTGCGTTCGATACGGCTTGGGAAAGTGGAATGCGTTATTTCGATACCGCGCCCTTCTACGGTTATACGCGGTCAGAGCGTCGTCTCGGCACCATGGTAACGGAGCATGAGCGGAACGATTATACGCTCAGCACCAAGGTCGGCCGGGTGATGGTTCCGGATGAAACCGTCGGCGCGGAAGAGGACGCCTATATTGCGCCTCTGCCGTTCCGCCCGACCTATGATTATTCCTATGACGGTATCCTGCGTTCCTTCGAAGCCAGCCAGCAGCGGCTGGGTGTTCTGAAGCCGGATATTCTTTATGTGCATGATATCGGCTCCTTCACTCACGGCGAAAAGCACCAGCATTACTGGGAGCAGCTGACCACTGGTGGCGGCTTCCGGGCGCTTGGCAAACTGCGTGAGGAAGGTTCTACCGGAGCTGTTGGTCTTGGCGTCAACGAATGGCAGATCGTCAGCGATGCCATGGATGTCTTCGATATCGACGTTGCCATGCTTGCCGGCCGTTATACGCTCCTGGAACAGCAGAGCCTCGCCTTGATGAACCGCTGCGCTGAAGGCGGCGTCGGCATCGTTGTCGCCGGTGCCTTTAATTCGGGCATTCTGGCTGGTAACCGCAAGTTCAACTACGCCGATGCGCCTGCCGATATCCTCACGCGCGTTGATGCGCTGCAGGGCGTGTGCGAGGAGCTGGGCGTGTCGTTGCAGGCGGCTGCGCTGCAATTTCCGCTCGCCCATCCGGCTTCGGTCACGGTCGTGTCAGGCGCGCGCAACGCCCAACAACTTGCTTCCAATATCGAATGGTTCGAACAGCCTATCCCGGATGAGTTCTGGTCCGAGCTGCACAGGCGCGGCCTGATTGCCGAAGGTTCGCCCGTGCCCGGCGGAAAGGCCTGAACGCCATGCTCATCGACGCCCACCAGCATTTCTGGCTGATGAAGGACCGTGCCGGGCAATGGCCGCCGCCGTCGCTTGCCGCCATCTACCGGGATTTTCTTCCGGCCGATCTCTCGCCGTTGCTGGCTGCGGCCGGGGTTTCGGGCACGGTGCTGGTGCAGACAATGGAGACTGCCGCCGATACCGATTTCATGCTGGAGCTGGCGGAAAAGACCGATTTCATCAAGGGCGTGGTCGGCTGGGTGGACATGAAGTCCCCCGATGCGGCGACGGAAATTGCCCGCCGGGCAAAACATCCGGCCTTCAAGGGCGTGCGCCCCATGCTGCAGGGCATTGAGGATGTGGCCTGGATCGACGATCCGGCGCTGGATGCCGCGGTGGACGCGCTGGTGAAGCACGGGCTGGTATTCGATGCGCTGGTTCTGCCGGCAAATCTGTCGCATCTCCTGTCATTTGCCCTCCGCCATTCGCAAGTGCCTGTTGTCATCGATCATGGCGCAAAGCCGTTGATCGCCACTGGCCATTACAGCGGCTGGCGGAGCGACATGGCGGCTTTGGCGGCTCTTGCCAACGTCCATTGCAAGCTTTCCGGTTTGCTGACCGAGCGTGGCGAACAGCGGCCGGAAGCGGTGCGGCCTTATGCCGAAACCATTCTGGAACTGTTTGGCGCAAACCGCGTGATCTTCGGCAGCGACTGGCCGGTGTTGCGACTGGCCGGTGATTACCAGGCCTGGTTGGATTTCTGCCGCGATATCGTGCCGGCAGAGGACCATGCGGCAGTTTTTGGCGGCAACGCCATCCGTTTTTATTCCCTTTCTGACAGGTGATGCATGCTGGCGATTTTCTGTGACACTCCCGGTCAACTTACCGCCAAGGATCTGCCGAAGCCTCGTCGTGGTGAAGGTGAAGTGCTGGTGCGCATTCGCCGCATCGGTGTCTGCGGTACTGACCTGCATATCTTCACCGGCAACCAGCCTTATCTTTCCTACCCGCGCATCATGGGCCACGAGCTTTCCGGCACGGTGGAAGAAGCGCCTGATGGCAGTCCTCTTTCGGCCGGTGACGTCGTCACCGTCATTCCCTATATCTCCTGCGGAAAATGCAGTGCCTGCCTGAAAGGCAAGAGCAATTGCTGCAGGAACATTGGCGTGCTCGGCGTTCATCGCGATGGCGGCATGGTCGAATATCTGAGTGTGCCGCAGCAATTCGTGCTGAAGGCGGAGGGGTTGAGCCTCGATCAGGCGGCCATGACCGAATTTCTGGCGATCGGCGCGCATGCCGTGCGCCGTGGCGCGGTCGAGAAAGGGCAGAAGGTCCTGATCGTCGGCGCCGGCCCGATCGGCATGGCGGTTGCGGTTTTTGCGGTTCTCGATGGTGGCGAGGTGACCATGATCGACGGGCGCACCGACCGGCTGGATTTCTGCAAGCAGCATCTCGGCGTCGCCCATACGGTAACGCTCGGTGAGGGTGATAAGGACCGCCTTTCCGATATTACCGGCGGTGATTTCTTCGATGCGGTTTTTGATGCGACGGGCAATCCGAAAGCCATGGAGCGCGGGTTTTCCTTCGTCGGGCATGGCGGCTCCTATGTGCTGGTATCCATCGTCGCCAGCGATATCAGCTTCAATGATCCGGAGTTTCACAAGCGCGAGACGACGCTGCTCGGTAGCCGCAATGCAACGCCTGAGGATTTCGAGCGGGTGTTGCAGGCGCTGCGGGAAGGCAAGGTGCCGGAAGCACTGATTACCCACCGTATGACGCTTGCCGATGTGCCTTCCAAATTCGCCGGTCTGACCGATCCGAAAGCCGGAGTCATCAAGGGCATGGTGGAGGTGGCATGACAGCTGACACCCCCATTCTGCAATTTGGCACCAGCCGCTTTCTTCTGGCGCATGCGGATCTGTTCGTTTCGCAGGCGCTGGATAAAGGCGAGGCTCTTGGACATATTGCTATTGTCCAGACGACCGGCAATACGGAAAGCCTGAAGCGTGTTGCCGCATTGAATAGCGGCGCGTCCTACCCTGTGCGCATTCGCGGTATCCGCGATGGGCAGGAAGTGGACGAGGAAATTCCAGGCAAGGCTGTCGCACGCGCGCTGACCGCCGCAACCGACTGGGCCGAAGTGCGGCGTCTCGCCTGCGTGGCCGAGGTCATTTTGTCCAATACGGGTGATCGTGGTTATGAGCTGGATTCCGCTGACGGACCTGGCCTGGCGGCCTATTTCACGGTGGTGCCGAAAAGCTTTCCTGCCAAGCTCTGCATGTTGCTGCTGGAGCGTTTTCAGCGCAATCCGGAAGCACCTTTGTCGATCTTCCCCTGCGAGCTTGTGCCGCGCAACGGCGAAAGGCTGCAGCACGTCATTCGCCAGCTTGCAGACGAGTGGCAGTTGCCGGCGGGTTTTGCCTTTTATCTCAACGAGAAATGCCGTTTCGCCAATAGTCTGGTCGATCGCATCGTCTCCGAGCCGATCGATCCTGTTGGTGCGGTGGCGGAACCCTATGCGCTTTGGGCAATCGAGAGGCAGGAAGGGCTCGTTCTGCCATGCACGCACCCTGCGATCGTGCTGACGGACGATCTCGACCATTACGAAAAGCTGAAGCTCTTTCTGCTCAATCTCGGCCACTCCTATCTGGCCGAGCGCTGGATGCAGGATGCCCGCGCGAAGGATGAGACCGTTCGTCAGGCGATGGGCGACGACGCTCTCGTTACGGATCTGGAAACGCTGTGGCGGGATGAAGTTTTGCCGGTGTTTGCCGCCGAAGGCATGGGAGATGAGGCTGAGGTCTATATCGGTGTGCTGCGCGAACGTCTGCGCAATCCTTTTCTCGCGCATCGGTTGGCCGATATCGCCGGTAACCACGATGAAAAGAAGCGTCGTCGATTCATCCCGATCATCGCTGCTGCAGAACGGCTGGGATTGAACCTGCCGCAACGCGGGCTGCGTGCGGCACTCGCCACCATCAAGCAATAACGGAGTTTTTCATGCAGCGCATGGGCATGGTCATAGGCGTCAAACCTGAGATGATCGCGGAATATAAGAGGCTGCATGCCGCCGTCTGGCCGGAAGTTCTGGCGCTCATCAGCGACAGCAACATTCGCAACTATACGATCTTCCTGCGCGAACCGGAAAATCTGCTGTTCGGTTATTGGGAATATGATGGCACGGATTTCGGTGCCGATATGGCGAAGATAGCCGCAAGCCCCAAGAACCAGGAATGGTGGTCTTTTACCATTCCCTGCCAGCAACCGCTCGAAAGCCGCAAGCAAGACGAGTGGTGGGCGATGATGGAAGAAACCTTCCACCACGATTGAACGATTTCCTTTGACACTGACCGCGAGTAACCGGCCATGACCAAAATTACAGATCTGCGTGTTTTCGACCTGCGTTTTCCGACCTCCCAGAGCCTTGACGGTTCGGATGCAATGAACCCCGACCCGGATTATTCGGCGGCTTATGTCATTCTCGACACCGATGAGCCAGGCCTTAAGGGCCATGGGCTGACCTTTACCATCGGTCGCGGCAATGACATTTGCTGCATGGCCATCGAAGCGATGCGGCATCTGGTGGTCGGCACCGATCTCGCCGTGGTTACCGAGAACCCGGGTAAATATTGGCGGCATCTGACGAGCGACAGCCAGCTGCGCTGGATCGGCCCGGACAAGGGCGCGATGCATCTCGCCACCGGCGCCGTCGTCAATGCGGTCTGGGACCTGCTGGCGAAGAAGGCGGGCAAGCCGGTGTGGCAGCTTGTTGCCGATATGAGCGCGGAAGAAATCGCCGATATCGTCGATTATCGTTATCTGACCGATGTGTTGACCCGCGACGAAGCGCTCGCGATCCTCAAAAAGGCCGAAAGCGGCAAGAAGGAGCGTATAGAAAGGCTGAAGAACGAGGGTTATGCCTGCTACACGACGTCAGCCGGCTGGCTCGGTTATGACGACGCCAAGTTGCGCCGTCTTTGCCAGGAAGCCATCGATGCCGGATTCAACCATGTGAAGATGAAGGTTGGCCGTGATCTGGAAGATGACATTCGCCGTCTCACCATTGCCCGCGAGGTGATCGGCCCCGACCGTTACCTGATGATCGATGCCAATCAGGTGTGGGAAGTCGATCAGGCAATCGAGTGGGTGAATAAGCTCGCCTTTTCCAAGCCCTTCTTCATCGAAGAACCGACCAGCCCGGATGATGTCGCCGGCCATCGCAAGATTCGCGCAGCCATCGGTTCCGTGAAGGTGGCGACGGGCGAAATGTGCCAGAACCGCATCATGTTCAAGCAGTTCATCGCTGAAGGCGCGATCGATGTGGTGCAGATCGACAGCTGCCGTATGGGTGGCCTCAACGAAGTGCTGGCGGTGCTGCTGATTGCCGCCAAATACAATCTGCCGGTCTGGCCGCACGCCGGTGGCGTCGGGCTTTGCGAATATGTGCAGCACCTGTCGATGATCGACTATCTGGTGGTTTCAGGCACCAAGGAAGGCCGCGTCATCGAATATGTGGATCACCTGCACGAGCATTTCATCGAGCCTTGCGATATCCACAACGCCGCTTACATGCCGCCGAAACTGCCGGGCTTCTCCATCGAAATGAAGCCTGAGTCGATTGAGACCTATACTTTCGAGGCATGATTGAAAGAGAGCAGCGCCGCTTCCAGGCGCTGCCACTCCGCTTCGCTGCCGGGGAGGCCGAAACGAATATCGTTCGGCCTTTCATCGAAGACGCGGACCAGAATGCCGCGCTGGCCAAGATGCTCGTATAGTGCTGCGGCGTGCTTGTCCCGGACCAGCATGAAGAGGGACGTGCCGCCGGCGATTTCCAGCCCCGCTTTTTTCAGTAGGTCATTCATGCGTCGGGCTTCTTTCGCGAGCTGGAGGCGCATGAATGATTGCCATTCCTCGTCTGCCAAAGCTTCGGTCGCAATATGCAGTGCCGGGCCGGAAACTGCCCAGGGTCCGAGCATCGCATCCAGTGCGGCGGTGGTAGTGGGATGCGCAATCGCGAAACCGAGCCGCACGCCTGCCATGCCATAAAATTTGCCGAAGGATCGAAGCACAATCAGTGCATCGTGACCCGCAGCATTTGCGAGGCTTTCCGCACCTCCTGCTTCGACAAAGGCTTCATCCACGACGAGCAGGCCGCCTTTACCGCGCATCGAATCGGCCAAAGACAGCAAAGCGTCTCGATCCGTGATGCGGCCGTCGGGATTGTTGGGATTGACCACCACCGCGTAATCGTGAGCCGACAGGTCACCAAGATTTTCAACTTCGGTCACAGTCAGTCCGGCCATGCGCGCGGTGCGGGCATGTTCCGCATAAGCGGGAGAAAGCACGGCCCCGCTTTTTGCCCCACGGGAAAGCGCGATTTGAGCCAGCAACGGCATAAGCATCTGGGTGCCAGGTGAAAGCGTGATATGCGAGGCAGAAGGCGCGCCAAAATGGGCTGCTGCCAGTTGCTTCAACTCTTCGGCGGCACCAGGTTCCGGCAGGCGGGCAAATGCGCTGGCGGGAACGGGCGAATGCGGATAGGAGTGCGGATTGATTCCGGTCGATAGGTCGATCCACGGTTCAGGCGCTTCAGGGAACATCAGCCGCGCCTTGCCGAGATTGCCGCCGTGACGGATCGCTCCTTGAGCCTTTTCTGGTACTGTCTCGCCCATGTTCTTTGCTCTCGCTTTCCTGTCGCTCGTGATCGAACGCCTGACCGGTTATCCGGACTGGTTGTTCAACCGTATCGGCCACCCCGTCACGTGGGTCGGTTCGCTTATCGCGCTGCTGGACAAAAAATGGAACCGGGAGAGCGCGTCATTTTCGCAGCGTAAGGCTGCGGGCGTGGCGGCACTGGCTGTTTTTGCCGGTCTCACCGTCATTCTTGCATGGTCTGTGCAATCGTTTCTGCTTCTCCTTCCCTTCGGCCTGTTGGCTGTTGCAATCCTCGGCGCTTCGCTTCCGGCTCAGAAAAGTCTGGAGCAGCATGTGGAAGCTGTCGCCACCGCTCTGGAGCGCGAAGGGGTGGAAGGTGGCCGCAAGGCGGTATCGATGATCGTTGGTCGTGATCCGCAAAAGCTGGATGAGGCGGCGATCTGCCGGGCGGCGATTGAAAGTCTGGCCGAGAATTTTTCCGATGGCATCGTCGCCCCCGCCCTGTGGCTCGGCCTGTTGGGCCTGCCGGGCGGTGCGGCTTACAAGGCGATCAATACGGCTGACAGCATGATCGGCCATCGTTCGCCACGCCATGAAGCCTTTGGTTGGGCCTCGGCCCGGCTGGACGATCTGGTCAATCTGCCCGCCTCAAGATTAAGCGGCGGTCTTTTCGTCATTGCCGCGTTTTTCGTGAAAGGCGCTTCTCCGCGAGGGGCAATCGCCGCAATCCGTCGCGATGCGCGACACCACCGTTCTCCCAATGCCGGCTGGCCGGAGGCGGCGCTGGCCGGTGCTCTTGGCTTTGCGCTCGCTGGCCCGCGCTCCTATGGCGGGCAGATGATCGAGGCGCGTTTCATGGGCGAAGGCGGAAGAGCGACGCTGGTTGCCGGCGATATTCGCGCGGCGCTTCGGTTGGCAAGGATCGCCGACGGGTTGCTGATCGGCCTGTTCGGGCTTCTGGCAATCTTCATCGCGCTATAGCAAGCAGCCTGTCGAGATCGAGATGCTGCTCCATATGCGCGGCAAGACGATCGAGGACGGCCTCCACCTGTGCATCATAATTCAGTTCCGAACGTTGCCCGCCCAGCCGCCTCAGCCAGGCGCTGCGCTGGTGGTTATCTGCGAAAAGACCGTGAATATAGGTGCCGAAGACGCGGCCGTCAGGCGAAATGGCGCCATCGGCATGTCCTTTGATCATCGAAAACGGCTGGCGATCCGTAGTACTCTTCGTTTCGCCAACATGCATTTCATAGCCGGATAAATCAATTCCGTCGAAACTCCTGCCATGCACGGAAACCAGCCGCTTGTCGCCGGTCAAAACCGTATCGACATCCAGCAGGCCAAGCCCTGATACCGTTCCCGGCGGTCCTTCTATGCCGTCAGGATCAGCAACGGTTTTGCCGAGCATCTGGTATCCGCCGCAGAGGCCGAGAACATAACCGCCGCGCCGGGCATGGGCCTTGATATCGATATCGAGGCCCGCGTTTTTCAGAACGGCAAGATCGGCGATGGTGGATTTCGAACCACAAAGCAGCACCAGCCGGCAATCGGGGGGAATTGTCTCGCCCGGCCGTATGCGGATCAGTTCCACATCCGGCTCCATGTCCAGCGGATCGAGATCGTCGAAATTGGAGATATGCGGCAGGATTGGCACCGCGATGCGGATTTTTGCGCCCGGTTTCTGCTGGGCAGAGCCGGAAAGACCGAGGGCATCTTCCGCCGGTAGTTTCGCGGCATCGGAAAAATGCGGCAGGAGCCCGATGGAGACCCAGCCGGTCTTTTCGGCAATCATCCGCATGCCGTCGGAAAACAATGTGGGATCACCGCGAAAGCGGTTGACGATGAAGCCCGCTATCATTGCTGCGTCATCGCTTTCGAGTACCGCTTTGGTGCCGACGAGGCTGGCGATGACGCCGCCACGGTCGATATCACCGATCAGGATGACGGGAGCATCGGCTGCGCGGGCGAAACCCATATTGGCGATGTCATTGGCGCGCAGGTTGATTTCAGACGCGCTGCCCGCCCCTTCCACCAGCACCAGATCGGCCTGTTGTTTCAGGTGCTCAAAGCTTTCCAGCACACGCGGCATCAGCCCGGCTTTCATGTGCTGATAATCGGCCGCTCTGGCGTTGCCCACGATCTTGCCCTGCACCACCACCTGTGCGCCGGTCTCGCTCTGTGGTTTCAGGAGTACCGGGTTCATGTGAACGGAGAGTGGCACGCCCGCCGCCCGCGCTTGCAGTGCCTGGGCACGGCCGATCTCGCCGCCATCGGCGGTTACCGCCGCGTTGTTAGACATGTTCTGCGGCTTGAACGGCATCACCGACAGGCCGCGCCGGGTGAATGCCCGGGCAATGCCGGCCACCATCAGCGATTTGCCGACATCCGAGCCGGTTCCCTGAAACATCAGCACCCGTGCGGTCATGTCAGAATTCTATCCCGGCCTGCGCCTTCACACCCGCCTTGAAGTGGTGTTTCACCAGCGTCATCTCCGTCACCATGTCGGCGGCGTCGATCAGCGGTTGCTTGGCATTACGGCCGGTGACGATGACATGCAGATCAGGCCTGCGACTGGACAGGGTTTCAACGACCTCTTCCAGCGACAGGTAGTCGTAACGCAGCGCGATGTTCAGTTCGTCGAGGATCAGGAGGCCGATCGTTTCGTCGGCCATCAGGACCTTGGCTTCTTCCCAGGCCTTTGTGGCTGCGGCAACATCGCGTTTCAAATCCTGCGTGTCCCACGTGAAACCCTCGCCCATGGTGCGCCAGACAACCTTGTCACCGAAAAGCGTCAGCGCCTGTTGTTCGCCCGTTGACCATGCGCCCTTGATGAACTGCACGACGCCGACCCGCCGCCCGGTGCCGAGCATGCGCAAAGCAAGGCCGAAGGCCGCCGTGGATTTGCCTTTGCCCGGGCCGGTATTGATCATCAGCAGACCTTTTTCGATGGTCTTTGCCGCAACTTCGGCATCCTGAACCGTTTTGCGGTTGACCATTTTCTGCCGGTGGCGTTCGGCTTCGTTATCGCTGATGTCGCGCGTCATCGCGTTTTCCTTCTCATCCTGCGGTGCGGGGCCGGATGCCCCTGCCATTCGGAGCGGCGACTATACCCAATTTGCCGCACCCGGCAATGCGTGAGGGGCAGGCCACGGCATTGACCCTCCCCCTCGTTCAGCCTAATGGTAGCGGACTGACGGTCTTTTCCCGGCAACGGGAAAAGCTAAGAGGGAACACGGTTCCACCCGGACAATGGGTCATTCCGTGGCTGCCCCCGCAACTGTAAGTGGTAAGCCTGCACCGTAAAGCCACTGGACCTTTGAAGATGGGTTCGGGAAGGCGGTGCCCGGGTGTTTTGAAGCCGCAAGCCAGGAGACCTGCCGTTTCAGAAAAACGTCTGTCGGGCGGGGTGCTCCGGTCAGTCGGTCAGATCGAATATTGGGTTTGCGCATCCGCGCATGCCGTTTCGATATCCGCACCCCGACGATTTTTTTTGAAGGCGCGGGAAGCAAAACGGTTTGGATATTTCAACGACATCTTCATGTGCAGGCGGAAACACGCAGACTGACACGGCCTCCGGTGTGGTCGTCTTCGTTTGCCGAAGCTGTCGCGATGAAGCCGATCCCAATGCCGAACCGCGCGCCGGTTCGCGTCTCGCCGATGCCGTCATCGCAAAGGCGGAAGAATCCGGCACCATCGTCCGCTCCGTCAATTGCCTTGCCAATTGCAAGCGTGGCCTCAGCGCCGTGCTTCGCGGCGCAGACGGCTGGTCCTATGTGTTTGGCGGGCTGACGCCCAATGACGCCGAAGACCTGCTGACAGGTGCGCATATGCTGGCTGCCTCCGCAGACGGCCTGATGCCATGGCGCGGCCGCCCCGAACCATTGAAGCGCGGCATGGTGGCGCGCATTCCCCCATTCAATTTTACCGAGGAGAGATCATGAGCACCCTTCTGGACCGCGTTCCCTGCACCATCGTCACCGGCTTTCTGGGGGCCGGAAAAACCACGCTGCTGCGTGGCCTTCTCGAAAAGCTGGATGGCAAGCGGCTTGCCATCATCGTCAATGAATTCGGCGATATCGGCATCGATGGCGAAATTCTCAAGGGCTGCGGCATTGAAAGCTGCCCGGAAGAAAACATCGTCGAACTGGCGAATGGCTGCATCTGCTGCACGGTGGCGGATGATTTCCAGCCCGCTATCGAACAAATCCTCAGCCGCCAGCCGAAGGTGGAGCATATCCTCATCGAAACGTCGGGTCTCGCCCTGCCGAAGCCGCTGGTGCAGGCCTTCCAGTGGCCGGCGATCAAGAGCCGCGTGACAGTGGATGCCGTGGTGGCCGTGGTGGATGGCGCAGCCCTTGCCGAGGGACAGGTTGCCCACGACATGGAAGCACTTGCCGCCCAGCGGGCCAATGACGAGGCGCTCGATCACGATGATCCGGTAGAGGAAGTTTTCGAGGATCAGGTCGCCTGCGCCGATCTCATCGTGCTGACCAAGGCCGATCTTCTCGATGATGCCGGTCTCGAGAAGGCGAAGGCTCATGTACTTGAACATCTGCCCAGGGCGGCGAAGATCGTCGTCGCGTCGAATGGCGCCATTGATCCCGCCGTGCTGATCGGCCTTGGCCTTGCGGTGGAAGAGGATATCGAAAACCGCCGTACCCATCACGATGGCGCGTTCGACCATGAACACGACGATTTCGACAGCTTCGTCATCGACCTGCCGGCCGTGAGTGACCCGGAGGCGCTGGCAGCCCGCATCGCCGAGACGGCGGCTGCGGAAAATGTCCTGCGCATCAAAGGTTTCATCGAAGTTTCCGCAAAGCCGATGCGCCTGCAGGTGCAGGCTGTCGGCAGCCGCGTCAATCATTATTATGATCGCCCATGGGCGGCGGGTGAAGAACGCCGCAGCCGGCTCGTTATCATTGGTGAAAAGGGCATCAACCGTGAAAAGATCGAGCAGATGCTGGCCGCCTGACCGCTACGGACTTTTACTGGGAATGCCTTAGATGCATATTCTCGCCACCACATCCTCGTCCCTGGACGATCTGATCGAGCCGGTTGATCTCAACCAGCCCCGTTCGGATGTGGTGATGCTGTCTTTTTCGGCAAGCGATCTTGCCGGGCTGGAAAGGGCGTGGCGGCAGGCTGGAGATGCGCTCCCGTCGCTCTCCGCCGCCAATCTCTCCGAGCTTCGGCACCCCATGTCGGTCGATCTGTGGATCGAAAAGACGGCGGAGCATGCCCGTGTTATCCTTATCCGGATTCTCGGCGGGGCGGAGCGCTGGCGCTACGGCGTCGATCAGCTTGCCATGATGGCCCGACGGCGCGGCATCAAGCTTCTGCTATTGCCGGGCGAGTGCAGCGACAGGGACGAAAAGCTCGAAGCGGCCTCGACCGTGGACAGGCAGATACTGGCCTCTGCCCTTTCCTTTTTCCGTGAAGGGGGAAGGGCGAATATGGGTAGCCTTGCAACTGGTCTTGCGGTTCTGGCAAAGGATGGCGCGTGGCCGGATATTGAGGCCGATCCTCTGCCGAAGGCCGGATTTTACCGCCCCGGGCAGGGTGTCGTCAGTCAAGCGGAAGCCATTGCCGGTTTTCCAGCCGATGCAGCCATACTGCCCATTCTCTTTTACCGCTCGATGTTGCTGGCGGCTGATGCAGCACCCGTGGATGCGCTCTTCCATGCGCTTTCCGGGCGCGGTTTTGTGCCATTGCCGATTTTCGTCAGCGGTCTGAAGGACGGGGAGGCGATCCGTTTTCTCGAAAGCGTGTTGCCTGACCTGCAGCCTGCCGCCATCATTGCTGCGACCGCCTTTGCCAGCCAGACGGATGAGGACGGACGGACGCTGTTCGACCGCCTCGGTGTCCCTGTTTTTCAGGTGGTGATGGCGACCACCCGGCGTGATGGCTGGGCGGAAAATGCGCGTGGCCTCAACCCCTCCGATCTTGCCATGCACGTGGTTCTGCCGGAACTGGATGGCCGGATTCTCGCCGGTGCGATTTCGTTCAAGCAGGCGCGGGCGGATGGCGGTGCCAGCCTCCTGAATGTGCCGGAAGCGGATCGTATTGAACAGGTGGCGAACCGCATCGGGGCGTTTCTGCGATTGAAACAGGCTCCGCCGCAGGATCGTCGTATCGTCATTCTGATGCCGGATTATCCGGGTGCGGCACCGGGGCGCACGGGTTATGCCGTCGGTCTGGATGTGCCGCAAAGCGTGCTTGAAATGCTGCGCGATCTTGCCGACGAGGGATATGCGGTGTCGGATATTCCAGACACGGCGCGGGCGCTACTCGACTGCGTTGAACAGCAGGAAGCGACGGTCGATCTTTCCGACTATCGCGATTTCCTGACCGCATTGCCGGCCGCTGCCGCAACTGCCCTGAATGCAACATGGGGAACTGCGGAAAGTGACGATGTGCTTGTCGATGGCGCATTCCGCTTTCGCGTTGCCCGCTTTGGCAATGTGTACGTGGCGCTTGCGCCGGACCGGGGTCGCAATGAGGATCGGCGGGTGGATTACCACGATCCTGCCCTGCCGCCGCGTCACGCGCTTGTCGCTTTCGGCACATGGATGCAGCGGGTAGCGGCTGCACACGCCATCGTGCATGTCGGCGCGCATGGCACGCTGGAATGGCTGCCGGGCAAGACGGTGGCGCTTTCGCGCGATTGCTTTCCGGAAATCGTCACCGGTCCGCTGCCGGTGGTCTATCCCTTTATCGTCTCCAATCCCGGCGAGGCGGCGGTGGCAAAACGGCGGATTGCGGCTGTGACCATCGGCCATGTTCCGCCGGTGCTGGTCAATGCCGGGCTCTCGCCGGAACAATCGGCGCTGGAACAACTGGTTGACGAATATGCGCAGGCCGATGGGCTGGATCGCCGCCGCCGCGATCGGCTGGCGAAACTGATCGTTGAAAAGGCGCTGGAAACCGGGCTTGCGGCAGAGGCGGGTGTGTGTGCGAAGGACGATGCCGATGCGGCTTTGTCGCGCATCGACGCCTTTCTCTGCGACCTCAAGGATTTCGCCATCAAGGATGGCCAGCATATTTTCGGCCGGCACCCGGAAGGCGAGGCCGATCCGTTGAGGCTTGAAAGCGCGAGGGCGGAAAAAGCCGCGCTGCTTGCCGCGCTCGACGGTTGTCACATTCCCCCCGGCCCTTCCGGCGCACCCGCGCGCGGAAGGCTCGACGTGCTGCCCACCGGCCGTAATCTTTATGCCGCCGATCCGCGCACCATGCCGACGCCCACGGCCTTCGAGCTCGGCCGCATGGCGGGTGAGGAGGTGCTGCGCCATCATCTGCAAAGCCATGGCGACTGGCCGAAACATCTGGTTTTTGATCTCTGGGGCAGTGCGAGTCTCCGCAATGGCGGTGAGGATGTGGCGCAGGCGCTGCATCTGATGGGTGCAAGGCCGATCCATGACCCGGCGACCGGCCGCGTTACCGGCATTGAGGTTCTGCCGCCGGCGAGCTTCGGGCGACCGCGGGTCGATGTCACTTTTCGCATTTCCGGCCTGTTTCGCGACATGTTCCCGGCACTGATCGCGCTGCTTGATGCGGCTGCCAAGGCCGTGGCGCGGCGGGATGAAGCGCCGGGCGACAATCCGCTGGCGGAAGAGGCGGCCGCGCTCGGGCATATTCCTGCGCGCATCTTCGGCTCCGCGCCCGGCACCTATGGTGCAGGTATCGAGGAAAAACTCGCCAGCGGAAAATGGGACGAACGCGAGGAACTGGGGCAGGCCTATCTCGATGCGGCAAGCCATGCTTTCGGCGGTGCTGATGGGCTGGAGATTTTTGAAGATGCCGGTTTTGTGGAGCTGGTGCGCCGGGCCGATCTCCTTGTCCATACCGGCGACGACCCCGGTCGTGATCTTCTTGACGGTTCTTCCGATGTGGCCTTCATCGGCGGCTTTTCTGCTGCGAAGGCAGTGTTGGGTGGTGTAGCCGATATTGTGGCGCTGGATACGACCGATCCGGCCCGCCCGCGTGCAAGGTCGATGACGCAGGCGCTGACGCGGGTGGTGCGCGCACGCGCCGTCAACCCGCGCTTCATTGCCGGCCAGATGCGGCATGGCCCACGCGGAGCGGCGGAATTTGCCGAAACGGTGGATAGGCTCGTTGGCTTTGCCGAAACCACCCATGTGGTTTCCTCCTCGTTGATCGAGACGCTTTATGATGCCTATTTCGGCAACGAGGAGGTGCGCGATTTCATCCTGCGGGAAAATCCGAAGGCAGCACAGGTGATGGCCGAACGTTTCCTGTCCGCTCGCCGTCGCGGCCTGTGGCACAGCCGGCGAAATGCGGTGGATGCGGAGCTTGAAATGCTGATCATGCCCCGTTCCGAAAGGGTGGGCGCATGATGGCTGGTGCTGCCGATCCCGTTCAGCCATTCGGTCGCCGTGGTCTTTGCCCGGCGCTCTCGGCACCCATGCGGACCGGCGATGGTTTTCTGTCGCGAGTAGCTTTCGAGGCGGATATATCGCCCCGTGCGATGGTGGTGCTTTGTGATCTCGCCGAGCGGCACGGGAATGGGCTGCTCGACATCACCGCACGCGGCAGTCTCCAGTTCCGTGGCCTGACGCCGGAAAGCGCATGCGCCTTGGAAAAGGATGTGCTGGCGCTTGGCCTGCCGCTGCGCGAAGGGCTGGCGGTCGAGACTTCGCCTCTTGCCGGCCGCGATGATGCGGAAATCGCTGATGGGTGTTTTCTTGCCGACCAGATTCGGAAAGAGGCCGACCGGCTCGCTCTTCATGAAAAGCTCGCCGCCAAGATTTCCATCATCATCGATGGCGGTGGATATCTCTCCATGGGGGAATTACTCGCCGATATTCGCCTGAAAGCAATCCGGCTGGGCAGCCAGACCTTCTGGCAATTGCTTGTCGGTGGGCCGGAAAGCAAAGCGCTGAATGCGGGATTGGTCGAGACGGACTCGGCGGTGGATGTCGTTCTGTCGCTTCTCCTTTATCTTGCCAGCAAAGGGCCGGTCGCCCGAGGGCGCGATCTGGACTATTCTAGCATCAAAGCGGTTTGTGGTGATCGGCTGCTGGATCGGGTGATAAAAAATGAGGCCGTCAGGGCTCCTTCTTCACCGCTGGGATTGATGGTGGCGGGCACGGGTCTTTTTGCCGCCGGCGCCGCGCCTGCCTTCGGACAGGTTCGAGGCTCGGATTTATCGCGTCTATGCCGAGGCGCTGATACGCTCGGTATCAGGGCTTTGCGACCATCACCAAACCATAGCATGCTATTTTTCGGATCGAAATCCGCTTGCGATGCGTTGCTTGAGGCTGCAGGGACAAGTGGTTTTGTTACCAAAGCCGGCGATGCGCGATCTTCCATCGCCGTCTGTCCCGGCGCGCCGGGCTGTGCATCGGCCTTTCTTCCCACCCATGAACTGGCCGCCTTTGCCTCCCGGGAATGCGCCTCGTTGCTCGACGGTTCTTTCACGCTGCATATTTCCGGCTGTGGCAAAGGTTGTGCACACCCTGCCCCGTCGCTTCTGGCCTTTTGCGGCACGGTCGATGGTCTTGCCTTTTCCGTTTCCGGCCGCGCCGGCGACCCGCCCGACGGGATTTTACCTTTCGCACAGCAGAGGACGGCGCTTTCGCGGCTTGCCCGTCTTTACGAAAAAGAACATAAGCCCGGTGAAAACGCCGCCACCCTGCTCGCCCGCCTGGGCGGGCAAGTGATTGGTGCGGCGCTTCGACAGGATGACCGATGACCGACTATGACTATATTCGCGATGGCAATGCGATCTACGAGCGCTCCTTCGCCATTATCCGTGAAGAAGCGGATTTATCCGCCTTTACCGAAGAGCAGGCGGATATCGCCATTCGCATGATCCACGCTTGCGGGCAGGTGGAAGCGGCCAGCCATTTCCGTTTCTCGGCTGACTTCGTTGCCGCTGCACGGGGTGCGTTACTGGCCGGAAAGCCCATCCTCTGCGACGCGCAAATGGTTGCCCATGGTGTGACCCACGCCCGGCTTCCGGCTGACAATGCCGTCATCTGCACGTTGCGTGATCCACGCACACCGGAGCTTGCGAAAAAGATCGGCAATACGCGTTCTGCCGCCGCACTCGATTTCTGGGCGGATCATCTGGAGGGCGCTCTGGTGGCCATCGGCAACGCGCCGACGGCGCTGTTTTATCTTCTCGAGATGCTGGAAAAGGGTGCGCCGCGTCCTGCCGCCATCATTGGCATGCCCGTTGGCTTTGTCGGCGCGGCGGAATCGAAGGATGCGCTGGAGGCAAGCGCGCTCGGCATTCCCTATGCCATCGTCAAGGGGCGCATGGGCGGTTCGGCCATGACGGCCGCCGCCATCAATGCGGTTGCGAGGGCAGGCCTGTGAGTGCGGCTCTTTTTGAACATGCCAAGGGTAAACTGGTCGGTGTCGGCACCGGGCCGGGCGACCCGGAGCTTCTGACGCTGAAAGCGGTGCGCGCCATTGAAAATACCGATGTGCTTGCTTTCTTCTGCAAAAAAGGCGGTAGCGGCAATGGTCGCGGCATTGTCGAAGCCTTTATCCGCCCCGGCACGCTGGAAATGCCGCTGGTCTATCCGGTGACCGTCGAAAGCGACAAGAACGGCGAGGATTATCGCGGCGCGATCGCCGCATTCTTTGATCAGTCGGCGAAAGACATCGCCGCCCATCTCGAGGCCGGGCGCAATGTGGCCGTGCTTTCGGAAGGCGATCCGCTGTTTTACGGCTCCTATATGCACCTTCATCTGCGGCTTTCGCCGTCCTATGATGCAGAAGTTGTTGCGGGTATCACCGCCATGTCCGGCTGCTGGTCCATGGCCGGGCTGCCGCTGGTGCAGGGCGATGACATATTGAGCGTGCTTCCCGGAACGCTGGCGGAAGATATTCTCGCGGAACGTCTTTCCGGCACGGATGGGGCCGTGATCATGAAAGTCGGGCGCAACCTGCCGAAAATCCGCCGGGCGTTGGAAAAGGCCGGCAAGCTCAGCGAGGCGCTTTATGTGGAGCGCGGCACCATGGCAAACAGCCATGCGGTGCCGCTTATCGAGCGTGACGCATCGCCGGCCCCCTATTTTTCGCTGGTTCTGGTTCCCGGCTGGAAAACCAGACCCTCGACAGGTGAAAAGCCATGACCGGCAGGCTCGTCGTCGTCGGCCTCGGCCCCGGCAGTGCAGCGCAGGTAACGCCGGAAGCGCTGGCTGCCGTCGAGGTTTCTGAAGATTTCTTCGGTTATATTCCTTATCTCGACCGCCTGTCGCTTGGTCCCCACCAGCGCCGCCATGCCTCCGATAACCGTGAGGAAATTTCCCGCGCCGAACAGGCGCTGCGGCTTGCGGCCGAAGGTGGCAAGGTCTGCGTGGTTTCCGGCGGCGATCCCGGCGTTTTCGCCATGGCGGCGGCCATCTGCGAGGCGATTGAGAATGGCCCGTCCGAATGGCGCAACATCGATTTTTCCGTCGTACCGGGTGTGACCGCCATGCTGGCGGTTGCCGCAAAGGCCGGCGCGCCGCTAGGCCATGATTTCTGCGCCATTTCGCTGTCTGATAATCTCAAGCCCTGGGGCATCATTGAAAAGCGACTGATCGCGGCGGCGGAAGCCGGTTTCGTGATGGCTTTTTACAACCCGGTCAGCAAGGCTCGGCCGCACCAGCTCGGCACTGCTTTTGATCTTTTGCGTGCCCATCTGCCCGGCTCGGTGCCGGTGATTTTCGGTCGCGCCGCAGGCCGGGCGGATGAGCGCATTCGGGTCGTGCCCCTGTCGGAAGCATCGAGCGATATGGCTGATATGGCCACCTGCATCGTCGTCGGTTCGGTGGAAACCCGTCTGATCAAGCGTTCCGGCAAGGAACCGATCGTTTATTCGCCGCGGTTTTCGAAAAGGGAGAGCTGATGGCGGATGGCGGTGAGTGCAGACGCTATGTCCGGCACCGTCGCGCCCTTCAGGGGCGCGTTGCCGAGAGGTTGCGGCCGCTCGATCATGATGACCGGCAGGCCAAGCCGTCTCGCCGCTTCGATCTTGCCGTAACTGGCGCTGCCACCGGAATTCTTGGAAACCACCGTCTCGATGCGGTTGTCCTCCAGCATGCGGATTTCGTCATCCAGTGCAAAGGGGCCGCGCGCGGTGATGTAGCGCGCATCCCGTACGTTCAGCGGTGGCTCCACGGGGTCGACGCTGCGGATGAGATAATTGTGCCGGGGTGCGGCTTCGAAGGGAAGAAGCTCCTGCCGGCCGAGAGCCAGAAATACACGCCTGCTTTCATCTCCGAGCACGTTAACGGCCTGTTCGACGGTTTCGACGCTCTGCCACCTGTCACCCGGCTGCTGCTGCCAGGCGGGGCGCGAAAGCGCGACGAGAGGAATGTCGGCCAGCCTTGCCGCTTCGACCGCGTTGACGGAAATTCTCGCCGCATAGGGATGGGTGGCATCAACCAGAATATCGAAGCCCTCGGAGCGGATGAAATCCGCCAGCCCCGCCGCGCCGCCAAAACCGCCGCTGCGCATTGGTACCGGTTGTTCGACCGGCGAGAGCGTGCGGCCCGCCATGGACAGCAGAATTCGGTAGCCGGAGTCCTCTGCCAGCCTGCCGGCCAGAATGCGGGCATCCGCCGTACCGCCAAGGATGAGTATGGAGCGTGTCATGACGTCTGAATATTCCGGAACGGCCAGCTCTTCTACTGAAAAGATAGCTTCTACTGAAAAGAGCGCTGCCGCAGAAAAGAAAAAAGAGCCGTGGCTTTCCATCGTCGGCATAGGCGAGGATGGACTTGATGGGCTCGGCAAAAATGCACTTCTGGCGATCGAAGCGGCGGAGGTGGTTTTTGGTGGCAAACGCCATCTGGAATTGGCGGCTGCGGCCATTCAGGGCGAGGCGCGCCCGTGGCCGGTGCCGTTCGATGTGGAGATGAGCGGTGTTCTCGCATTGCGTGGCCGCCGGGTGTGCGTGCTCGCCTCCGGCGATCCGTTCTACTACGGTGTCGGTGTTACGCTTCTGCGGCGGATTCCATCGGAGGAGACAGTCTGCCATCCCTCGCCTTCCGCCTTTTCTCTGGCTGCGGCACGGCTTGGCTGGGCCCTGCAATCGGCCGAATGCGTTTCGCTGCACGGGCGCTCCATCGATCTTTTGCGGCCGCATCTGCAGCCCGGCGCTCGGATCATCGCGCTGACCTCGGATGAGCGTGACCCCGCTTTGATTGCGGGGTTACTGGCCGAGTCCGGTTTTGGTCGGTCGCAATTCATTCTGCTCGAGGCATTGGGCGGAACGCGTGAAAGGCGGCGGCAAGCCCGGGCGGCTGATTTTTCCTTTGATGATATCGACCCGCTGAATGTGGTGGCGATTGATGTCGTGGCGGATGAGGATGCGCGTGTCCTGCCGTTCACGCGAGGGCTCGATGACAGCCTGTTCGAACATGACGGGCAGATCACCAAACGTGAAATCCGGGCGGTGACGCTCTCCTCGCTGGCGCCCCGGCGTGGAGAATTGCTGTGGGACATTGGCGCGGGCTCCGGCTCGATCGGCATCGAATGGATGCTGTCGCATTCTTCGCTGCGCGCCATCGCCATAGAGCAACATCCGGAAAGGGCGGAACGAATCGCCCGCAATGCTGATGCTTTTGGTGTTCCGGGGTTGGAGGTCATGATCGGTGTGGCCCCGGCAGCTTTTGAAGGCTTGCCCACGCCGGATGCTATTTTTGTTGGTGGTGGCGGCAGTGAAGCAGGTGTGTTCGAGGCTGCCATGGAGGCGCTGAAACCCGGCGGTCGGCTGGTCGCCAATGCGGTGACGCTGGAAATGGAGGCGGTCTTGCTGGATGCGAATGCGCGGTTTGGCGGTTCGATGATCCGGCTGGAGGTTTCTCGCGTAGCGGCTGTCGGTTCCATGTCAGGCTGGCGTCCGGCCATGCCGGTGACGCAATGGAGCTGGGTCAAGCCATGGTGACCGTGGCTGGTATAGGCTGCCGCAAGGGTATTCCTTCGGACGCGATCATCACGGCCATACGCGCCGCCGAGCGCACCTCTGGCGTGAAGGTTGACTCTTTGGCGACTGCTCCGCTCAAGGCCGGGGAAGCTGGCCTCGCGGAAGCGGCGAAAGCCCTGTCGCTGTCGCTTGAAATCGTAACGCAGGAACGGCTCGAGGCAGTTGCCGCCGAGACGATGACATTTTCACAGGTCAGTCTCGATCACGCCGGAACGCCCAGCGTCAGTGAAACCTCGGCGCTTGCGGCAGCTGGAGCAGGTGCCCGGCTGGTTGCGCCCCGCCTCATCGTCGGTGATGTAACTGTGGCTATCGCAACGACGGGCAATGCGCCACGTGGTAACGACTGCGCCATTGAATACGGAGAAGAAGAATGACGGTTCATTTCATCGGCGCCGGTCCGGGTGCCGCAGATCTCATCACGGTGCGTGGGCGCGATCTGATCGCTGCCTGCCCCGTGTGTCTTTATGCCGGTTCGCTGGTTCCGAAGGCCTTGATCGATTATTGCCCTCCGGGCGCGCGCATCATCGATACGGCTGCACTTTCGCTTGATGAAATCGAGGCGGAATTTGTTGCGGCGGCAGAGGCAGGCAAGGATGTGGTGCGGCTGCATTCCGGTGATCTTTCCGTCTGGAGCGCCATGGGTGAGCAGATCCGCCGGCTGGAACGGCTGGGGCTCGATTATACCGTCACGCCCGGCGTGCCCTCCTTCGCTGCCGCAGCCGCCACCCTGCAGCGGGAGCTGACGGTGCCGGAAGTGGCGCAGAGCCTTGTGCTGACCCGCATTTCCGGCCGAGCATCGAAGATGCCTGACGGTGAGACGCTGAAGGCTTTCGGCGCAACGGGCACGACACTCGCCATCCACCTCGCAATCCATGCCATCGGTAAGGTGGTGGAGGAGCTGACGCCGCTTTATGGGTCCGATTGCCCCGTTGCCATCGTGGTGCGCGCCTCCTGGCCGGATGAGCGGGTCATTCGCGGCACGCTGTTCGATATTGAGGGCAGGCTTGCAGCCGAGCCGGTGGAGCGCACGGCGCTGATCTTTGTCGGGCGCGGGCTTGCCTCGACGGATTTTCGCGAGAGTGCACTTTATAGTACCGACTATGTCCGCCGGTTCCGTTCTCCGAAAGGAGATGCGGCGGGCTGATGCGACGGTGTGGAGGCGGTGCGCCCCTTGAGCGCGCCCTGACGATCGAAAACCACAATATCGAGCGCGATGGCGGGCGTGTTCAGCGCCGCCGCCGCGGTTACCCAGGCTTTTTCCGCAACGGTCGCCCCGAGGTCTATCCCCGCGCCTTCGGCCAGTTGAAAGGCGTGCGCGACCATATTGGCCTGACGGATGGCAATGGCGAGATTGTCATCCCCTCCCGCCTCCGTGGCCAAAGCCGCCAGTGCTTCAAGGTCGGCAAGGCCTTTCTTGGAATGCACGTCGAGCATGCCCTGGGCGAGCTTGGTCATCTTGGCGACGCCGCCGGCAATCGTCACCCGCTCGACGGGGTGGCTGCGCACATATTTCAGCATGCCGCCGATGAAATCGCCCATGTCGATCAGGGCGGTTTCCGGCAGATCGTAAAGCGCCTGCCCGGCCTTTTCGGAGGTGTTGCCAGTGGCGCCGAGCACGTGGGTGCAACCGGTTGCCCGCGCCACATCGATGCCGCGCCAGATGGAGTGAATCCAGGCCGAGCAGGAAAAGGGAATGACGACGCCGGTGGTGCCGAGAATGGAAATGCCGCCGAGAATTCCGAGCCTGCCATTCAGGGTTTTTTCCGCCAGTCTTTCACCATCACGAACCGAAATCTCGACTTCGAAATCGGCATCCATTCCCGCTACTTCGCGAATGGCGGCCTCGATCATCTTGCGCGGTATCGGATTGATGGCGGGTTCTCCCGGCGGCAGCGGCAGGCCCGGCCGGGTAACGGTGCCGACGCCCTTGCCGGCCTTGAAGGTGATGCCGCTTCCAGGGCCTCCCCGTCTGACCGTGCTTTCAATCAGGGCGCCATGGGTGACGTCGGGATCGTCTCCCGCATCCTTGACGACGCCGGCCCGAGCGAAGTTTTCACCTTTTTCCTCTGTCGCGAGGGAAAATGCCGGCCTTGCGCCGCTTGGAAGTTCGACCTCGACAGGGTAAGGAAATTCGCCGGTCAGAAGGGCGGCGCAGGCCGCCTTCGTGGCGGCCGCCGCGCAGGTGCCTGTGGTCCAGCCGCGGCGAAGGGTCTTTCCATCCGTTTCCATATGAATTCCTATAGCCGGGACGGCTTTTTCCGTCATCGTTAAAAAGCAGCCAAAAAGAATGTCGATACCGCAGATTTTAAACAGCATTGCCGCAAAAGGTCCGGTCTTTGAGGCCGGTCACGTCTGGCTCGCGGGCGCAGGGCCTGGCGACGTGCGGTATCTGACGCTGGAAGTGGCACTGGCGCTTTCGCAAGCCGATGTCATCGTGCGTGATGCGTTGGTCAGCGATGATGTCGTCGCTCTTGGACCTCAAGCTGAAATCGTTTTCGCCGGCAAGCGCGGCGGCAAGCCCTCGGCGACGCAGGACGACATTACCGCGTCGCTGATCGATTTCGCCGCCCGAGGCAAAAAGGTGCTGCGGCTGAAGGGCGGCGATCCCTTCATCTTTGGGCGCGGTGGTGAAGAGGCGGAGGCGCTTGTCCGCGCCGGCATTCCATTCCGCATATTGCCGGGCATGACCTCTTCGCTTGCGGCTCTTGCTTCTGCGCGTATTCCGGCCACCATGCGCGGCATCAGCCGCGCCGTGACGCTCGCCACCGGCCATGCGGCGGGTACTGAAGAAGATCTTGACTGGCTGGCGCTGGCGAAAACGCAGGAACCCATCGTCGTTTACATGGGGCTTAAGAATATCGGCTCGATTGCTGGACTTCTGATGCAGGGCGGCCGTTCAGGCGTCACGCCGGTTGCGGTCATCATGTCGGCGACGACTGAGCAGGAGCGAATATTCATCGGCAAGCTGGAAAGCATAGCTGACGATGCAAAGCGGGAAAACTTCGAAGCCCCGGCTCTTATCGTCATCGGAGAGATCGTTTCGATGCGGGAACGGCTTGGAGTTTCAGGATCATGACGGCGCGGGCGATCATCATCGGTGCACCCCGTTCGGGGTCGGGCAAGACCAGCGTCACCATCGGTCTTCTCAGGGCATTTGCCCGGCGGGGCATCAAGGTGCGAGGCATCAAGACGGGGCCGGATTATATCGATCCCGGTTTCCACACCTTCGCCACCGGCACTCCCGGTCTCAATCTGGATAGCTGGGCTATGCAGCCGGATTTGCTGCGGCATCTATTTTCACAGCAGACCGAGGATGCAGAACTCGTTCTGATCGAAAGCGCCATGGGCCTGTTCGACGGTATTCCGGTGGCGGAAAACCGCACCGGTTCGGCGGCGGATCTGGCGCGGCTGTTCGGCATTCCCGTGCTGCTGGTGTTGGATGTGTCGGGCCAGTCGCAGACGGCGGCTGCTGTCGCCCATGGTTTCGCCCATTACGACCCAGATGTCACCATGGCGGCGGCGGTGCTGAACCGGGCCGGCAGCGAAAGACACCGGACACTGTGCACGGAAGCCATCGAAAAAATTGGCCTGCCCGTTGCCGGCTGTGTCCTGCGCGATCCCTCGCTTATCCTGCCTGAGCGGCATCTGGGGCTGGTGCAGGCCAGCGAACACCCGGAAATCGATGCGCATATAGAACGGCTGGCGGATGCGATGGAAAAATCCATCGATCTTGACGCCTTGTTTTCACTCGCTGCGCCGGTGAATGTGTCTTCCGGTTCGGTGGACGCAGCGATTGCACCGCCCGGCCAGCGCATCGCGCTGGCGGAGGATGCGGCTTTCACCTTCCTTTATCCGCATCTCAGGAAGCATTGGCACGCGTCCGGGGCCGAAATCGTGCCGTTTTCGCCGCTGGCTGATGAGGCGCCGGACGAGAGTTGCGATGTCTGCTGGCTTCCGGGCGGGTATCCTGAACTTTTTGCCGGAAAACTTGCGGATGCGGCCGGTTTCAAGGCAGGCATTACCCGTTTTGCCACGACAAGGCCTGTTCATGGCGAGTGCGGCGGTTACATGGTGCTTGGCGAGGCGCTGGAAGATGCCGAGGGGGTGACCCATGCCATGACCGGGCTTCTGTCACATGCGACCAGCTTTGCGACGCGCAAGATGAATCTCGGTTATCGCCAGGCAACGATTGCGGCAAGTGGGCCGCTCGGCGTGGCGGGGGATGTTCTGCGCGGCCATGAGTTTCATTATGCGCGGGTTACCGATCCCGGCCGTGACGAGCCTTTTGCCCAGATCGCCGACGGGCAGGGTCGTCCGCTCGGGCCATCGGGTGGCAGAAGAGGTCTCGTTTCGGGCACCTTTTTCCACGCCATTGCCAGAAGCGGCTGATTGGCCTGCGTCATAACCTTTCCATGGGATGTGCGGCAAAGTGGAGCAAGCTGCGAAAGTTTGTAGGCTCTGACCACGGGAAAGTGCTATAGATCGCCTCAGGGAACATGAGGAAGCGGAAATAGCGCCTGCGATCCATGTTCCGTGAAGTCTGGTCGGATAGAAAGCTGTTTCATATTTTCCGGCCCGAACCTGCTATCGCGCATTTTGTCCCGAGCGTGCCTACCGATGATAAAGCCCCGATTTTTTCTCTCTGCCGCTCTTGCTGCATCCATTCTGCTGGCTCCCTTCGGTGGGGGGATTAACAGCATGTTCGCTCACGGCGGCGAAGATTATGCGACGCTGGAAAAGCTGGGCGCAGCGCTGTTCGACGATCCCAATCTTTCGATGAACCGGACCATGGCCTGTTCCACCTGCCATATGCAGGCGGCCGGGTTTTCCGATGCACGGGAGAGCGAGAAGGTCGGTCGGGATGTCTCTCTGGGTGACGACGGTATTTCGCTCGGCGACCGCAATGCCCCGACGGCGACCTATGCGAGGTTCACGCCGCCTTTCGGCAAGAATGCGGCGGGTGAGTACGTCGGCGGGCAATTCTGGGATGGCCGGGCCTCGCTGCTGGAAGACCAGGCGGGCGGTCCGCCGCTCAATCCGCTTGAAATGGGCATGCCGGACAAAGCCTCTGTCGTAAAGCGGCTGAGGGAAAATCCTGACTATGTCGCAGCCTTCGGCACGCAATTCGGCAATGATGTCTTCCAGAGCGATGAAACCGCCTATGCCGCGATGACCAAGGCGTTGGCGAGTTTCGAGCGCTCGGACGAATTCTCGACTTTCGATTCCAAATATGACCGCTTCCTGCGCGGCGAGGAAAAGCTGACGGATCAGGAAGAGCTGGGCCGGGTTCTGATTTCCTCGACGCAATTTACCAATTGCAATACCTGCCATGAAATCCGCGGCGCCAAGGGGCTGGAAGACGGCCTGTTTACCAACCACAAATATTTCAATATCGGCGTTCCCGCCAATATGGCGGTCAGGGCTGTGAATGGCTCGAAACCAGATGCGATCGATCTGGGTTTGGCGCAAAATCCTGAAGTGGCCGGCGATCCGGCACAACGCGGCAAGTTCAAGGTGCCGACCCTGCGCAATGTCGCCGTCACCGGTCCTTATATGCACAATGGCGTGTTCAGGGATTTGCGCACGGTGGTGCTGTTTTACGTGAAATATAAAAGCAAAAAGCCCAGCCGACAGATCAACCCGGAAACCGGCAAGACTTGGGATGCGCCTGAGGTGCCTGAGAATATCGCCATGACGGAACTGACATCCGCGCCGGCGCTGGACGACAAGCGGGTGGATGCCATCGTGGCTTTTCTGAAGACGTTGACCGACCGGCGATACGAGCATCTTCTGCCCAAGGAGGATGGGCAGATGGCGGTGCCGCCTGCCCAACCGGTTCCTGTCAGCGTTACGCCGAAAGCGCCTTGAATTCGGCGAGAACCGCGTCACCCATTTCACCGGTGCCGACCTGGCGGCAGCCATCGGCCATGATGTCGGCGGTGCGGATGCCCTTGTCCAGCACGTTGGCGATTGCTGCTTCGAGCTTCGTCGCCTCGTCAACCATGTTGAACGAGTAGCGCAGGCACATGGCGAAGGAGGCGATCATGGCGATGGGGTTGGCGATGCTCTTGCCGGCGATGTCAGGGGCCGAACCGTGCACCGGCTCATACATGGCCTTGCGTTTGCCGGTCTTGGCATCAGGTGCGCCAAGCGAGGCGGAAGGCAGCATGCCGAGCGAGCCGGTGAGCATGGCGGCAACGTCGGAGAGCATGTCGCCGAAGAGGTTATCGGTCACGATCACGTCAAACTGCTTGGGCTTGCGCACCAGTTGCATGCCGCCGGCATCGGCCAGCATATGCTCCAGCTGAACGTCCTTGTATTTGGCGGCGTGGGTTTCGGTGACGACCTGGTTCCACAAAACGCCTGATTTCATGACGTTGCGCTTTTCCATCGAGCAGACGCGGTTATCGCGGGTGCGGGCCAGTTCGAAAGCGACGCTGGCGATGCGCTCGATCTCGAAAGTGTCGTAGATCTGCGTGTCGATGCCGCGCTTCTGGCCGTTGCCGAGATCTAAGATCTGCTTCGGTTCACCAAAATAGACGCCGCCGGTCAGTTCGCGAACGATGAGGATATCCAAGCCTTCGACCAGTTCCGGCTTCAGCGAGGAGGCGGCGGCGAGTGCCGGGTAGCAGATGGCAGGGCGCAGATTGGCGAAAAGTTCGAGGTCCTTGCGCAGGCGCAGCAGACCCGCTTCCGGGCGATGCTCGTAGGGAACGCCATCCCACTTCGGGCCACCGACGGCGCCGAACAGGATCGCATCGGCGGCAAGCGCCTTTTCCATGTCCGTATCGGAAATCGCCACGCCATGGGCGTCGTAAGCGGAGCCGCCGACGAGGCCTTCTGAAACGGTGAAGCCGGCATTGTGCGCGCTGTTCATATAATCGATCAGCTTGCGGACCTCAGTCATGGCTTCGGGGCCGATACCGTCACCGGGCAGCAGGAAAAGCGAACGGACTGTCATGGGAACCCTCCTTGGGCGGCGCGCCGGAAAACATCATGAAGGGTTTTCGGTGGCGGCGAACGCGGCGTCAAACTCGTTCCGTCCTATGCATGCAAAGTCGTATCGCCAGCCGGACGGGATCGAGGGCTTCTTATCTCCGCCTCAAGGGCTTTTCAAGCAAAGCAAAAGCCGATCCGGTACGGTTTGGTACGGGATCGGCTTTTTTGAAGGGCGGAAATGCGGTCAGGCCCAGGGGCGGACCGAGGCGTTCGCCTTTTCGAAAGTGTCGATGGCGCCGGAATGCTCCATGGTCAGGCCGATGTCATCGAGGCCGTTCAGCATGCAGTGGCGCTTGAATTCATCGATCTCGAAAGTGATGGTGCCGCCATCGGGACCACTGATTTCCTGGCGTTCCAGATCGATCGACAGAACGGCATTCGATCCGCGCGAGGCGTCATCAAGCAGCTTTTCGAGGTTCTCGGCGCTGACGACAACCGGCAGGATGCCGTTCTTGAAACAGTTATTGTAGAAGATATCGGCAAAGCTTGTGGAGATCACACAGCGGATGCCGAAATCGAGAAGCGCCCATGGCGCATGCTCGCGCGAAGAGCCACAGCCGAAATTGTCGCCGGCGACAAGAATCTGGGCGTTCTGATAAGCGGGCTTGTTCAGCACGAAATCCGGGTTGGGCGAGCCATCCTCAAGGTAACGCGACTCGGCGAAGAGGCCCTTGCCGAGACCGGTGCGTTTGATGGTTTTCAGATAGTCTTTCGGAATGATCATATCGGTGTCGATATTGACCACCGGCATGGGCGCGGCAACGCCCGTCAGCTTGGTGAATTTTTCCATCTGTCGCTTCCCGTGTTTCCCTTGAACAGATCCGGCACGGGCAATGCCTGCCGGATGTTCTCTCTCGGGAAATACTGCAAAACTCAGCGCTTTAGAAGCGCAAACCCGCGTTCTTCGGTACGCCTGACGCAGCGTCCTCGCATTTTGACCCGATTAAACGATCTCAGAGATCGATAATCGTGCCTTTGCCATCGTTCCAGACGCGCATGTCGCGCTGGTGGCGGGGCTTGACCGGAATGGGGGCCGGCTTAAGGCGCGCGGAAAGCATACGGGCAGCGCTGAGAACGGCGAGCACGCCGATGAAAGCGACCGTGAGCGATGCCGTGAAAAGAGCAGCCATGGCCAGAATTGCGATGCCGGAGGCGGCGATGAAAAATGAACGGATGCCTTGCATGATTCAACCTTTCTTTCCAGACGAATGTGGGCCTTCTTCTTCCGGCTTGCAAGAGGATTCAGTGGATTGTCAGCTTGCAGATGTCACAAAAGCTTGACACAAGTGCGGCATGGTCAATTTTTCTGAAAATATTCTTGTGAGACCGCGTCGCTCGTTGCTGTCGGTTCCGGCCATCAATGTCAGGGCACTCGAAAAAATCCGCGATCTCGATTGCGACGGCGTGATCCTCGATCTTGAGGATTCCGTCGCGCCCGACATGAAGGGCAAGGCGCGGGAAAATCTCCAAAAGCTGTTTTCAGACGCACCCTTTGCCGGGCGCGAGGCGATTATCCGCATCAATCCGCTCTCCACTCCGGACGGGAAGGCGGATTTGCAGCTCGTTCTTTCCTGCCGGCCGGATGCGGTTCTTCTGCCGAAGGTGGAGCAGCCCGCTAATATTCATGAAGTTGCCGACCTCCTGGCGGAGGCGGATGCGCCGCAGGCCATGAAGATCTGGGCAATGATCGAAACGCCGCTCGGTGTCCTTAACGCTGCGTCGATTGCCGATGCCGCCCATACGCCGGATGCGCGGCTTGCCGCTTTCGTCATCGGTCTTAACGATCTGCGCAAGGAAACCCGTGTTCCGGCCTTGCCCGGTCGCGCCTATCTTGTGCCATGGATGATGCAGGTGGTGCTTGCCGCCCGGGCTTATGGCCTCGATATCATTGACAGCGTCTCCAATGATTTCCGCGATGTCGCGGCTTTTCAGGTTGAATGCGAACAGGGGCGAGCGATGGGCTTTGACGGCAAGATGCTGATCCATCCCGCCCAGATCGAACCCGCCAACCGGCAATTCGGCCCGGATGAGGCGACGGTTGCGGAAGCTCGCGAGATTATTGCCGCTTTCGCAAAACCGGAATCTGTGGAATTGAACGTCATCAACATGAACGGGCGGATGATCGAGCGGCTGCATATGGTTGAGGCTGAGAGGCTGGTCGCCATGGCCGATATCATCGCCCAAAGAAAGGCAGAAAAGACGTGAAGGTCTATCGTTTCATAACCGGCCCCGACGACTCAAAATTCTGTCACCGGGTCACGGAAGCGTTGAACAAGGGATGGGAACTTGCGGGTTCGCCGAGTTATGCCTTTAACGCCGCAAGCGGTGTCATGCATTGCGGCCAGGCCGTGACCAAGGTGGTCGAGGGCAAGGAATATCATCCGGACATGAAGCTCGGCGAGCAATAAGACGCGCCGCGGCGGGCTACCGCTCCGCAGCGGCCTCGTCGGCGCTTTCTTCTATCCGCTCCATGTCGTCATCCGACAGGCCGAAATGATGGCCGATTTCATGGATGAGGACATGGGTGATGATATCACCAAGCGTTTCCTCGTTCTCGGCCCAGTAGTCGAGAATGGGGCGGCGATAGAGCGTGATGCGGTTCACCATCTCGCCCGTTTCCATGGTGAAACGTTCGGAGATGCCGCGACCCTCGAATAGTCCTAGAAGATCGAAGGGCGTTTCGAGCGCCATGTCCTCGAAGACTTCATCGGTCGGGAAATCCGCAATCTCGATAATGAGATCCTTCGTTAAGGCGCGGAATTCTTCTGGCAGGTGGCCATATGCCTCGATCGCAAGCGACTCGAAGGCGGAAATTGTCGGCGCATGGCGGTCCCGCCAATCGTCGGTCTGGTCTATGCGGGCCATTTCTGCTCCTTGTTGGTAGGCCCATATAAACACTTGCTGCGCAAATTTCGAGACCTGACTGCTTCACCCGCCGAAAAAGCATGAAATTCTTGGCGTTACAGTTACTTTTCAAGCCGTCGTCATCTTGACATAAACCGGCGTCTCGCGTAATCGGCACCCAAATTGATGGCGTAGTGCGCCTTCTGTTTATTCCGCCCTCAAAGGCGGCTTCACCGGCAGACATTCAAAGGGACGTTCTGTCCCGACGGGTTTCTACCAAATTCCGACTGATAAAAAGACGGCGAGCTTGCTTTGGCGGGCAGAGCCGGAACGAACATGAAAGGATAAAAAATGTTCGCAGTCATCAAGACCGGCGGTAAGCAGTACCGCGTAGCGGCCGACGCCGTGCTGACCATCGAAAAGCTGGAAGCAGAGGCAGGCGCAACTGTAGAATTCACCGAAGTTCTCGTTGTTGGCGAAGGCGCCGACGCCAAGTTCGGTGCTCCCTTCGTCAAGGGTGCCATCGTCAAGGCTGAAGTTGTCGAGCACAATCGCGGCAAGAAGGTTATCGCCTTCAAGAAGCGTCGTCGTCAGAACTCCAAGCGTTCGCGCGGCCATCGTCAGCATCACACTGTCGTCCGCATCACGGACATCGTTGCTGCCTGATCGGCGCGACACGGGAAACAAGGTTTAAAGGAGAACTCCAATGGCACACAAAAAAGCTGGCGGTTCCTCGCGTAACGGTCGCGATTCTGAATCCAAGCGCCTTGGCGTAAAGAAGTTCGGCGGCGAAGCCGTCATTCCAGGCAACATTATTCTGCGCCAGCGTGGCACGCAGTGGCATCCGGGCGCCAACGTCGGCATCGGCAAGGACCACACGATTTTTGCGCTGACCGCTGGCAATGTAAACTTCCGCACGAAGGCCAATGGCCGCGTGTTCGTATCCGTGGCTCCGAAAGCGGAAGCCGCAGAATAAGCCGGTAAGCGTCATATGCAGCCGGTGTCCCATCGACCCGGCTGAGACGTATCAGGTTCAGTCAAGAAAACAGGGGAGATGGGGCACCACCCAACTCCCCTTTTTCTTTAACCTCATGGAGGGACTGAACCATGCAAGCTGAATTGTTAAGGGTCGACCAATCACGGTCACCCGAGGAACGGCCGAGGCCCGATCGGTCGAGGAGCGATTGCCCCGTTTTACTGTCGCAGAGGCTGGTTTTACGCAAGCCTCACGAAGAAGACATCGACGCCCTTGCCCATCTTGCCAACAATGCCAATATCGCGACCATGGTGTCGCGTATGCCGCACCCTTACACGGCCAAAGACGCCGCGGATTTTGTGCGACGCTCCAAAGTTGGCGAGATTGGCAAGTGCGTCTATGCGATTACCCGCATGGACAACGGCGAGTTTCTGGGCTGCTGCGCGCTCGAACCCCAGGAAGACGAAAAGACGCTGGAGATCGGTTACTGGCTGGGGGAACCCTACTGGAACCGCGGCTATATGACGGAAGCGGCGCATGCGCTGATCGACATGGCCTTCCGCACGCGCGAAATCGACCAGATCGATGCCCGTTGCCGGGTCACCAACATCGCGTCGCGCCGCGTCATCCAGAAGTGCGGTTTCCAGTTCCAGGGGTCCGGCATGGTCGGCTCGCTGGCGCTTGGCGGCATGGTGCCGGTCGAATGGTACAGGCTGGACCGCAAGACCTGGGTTTCGCTGAAGAGCTGGGGGGACATGGGATGAGTGCGCTCGAACTGACCCGTCGTCGGGCTGCCACCACCGCGGCGCCGCCCGGCCCCTGCCCCGTCATCGAGACGCAGCGACTGGTGTTGCGGCCGCAGCGACTTTCCGATGCCGGCAGCATTGCGGAATCGCTTGGCGATTTCGCCGTGACGAAGATGCTGGCGCGCGTTCCCGCGCCCTACCACAAGCAGGATGCGCTGGAATGGTTGGTGCTGCGTACCTCCGGCACGCTGCCCGACTGGGATTTCGCCATCACCAGCGGTGACGATACCCTGATTGGCATCGTCTCGGTGGAGTTGCGGCATGGCGAGTGGCATCTCGGCTACTGGCTGAACCGCTTCTACTGGGGCAAGGGTTACATGACCGAGGCGGTTGCTGCCGTGGTCGAGCGGTTTTTCCGGCGCATGCCCGGGATGATCCTTCATTCCGGCGTGTTTGCGGATAACCCCGCTTCGCTGCGTGTGCAGGAAAAACTCGGCTTCCGGGTGACCGGTTGCCACCAGATCTACGCCACGGCGCGGGCCGCGATGGTGGCGCATATCGATACGATGATCACGGCAGAGGATTTCATCCGGCCGCACCGCTGACAATCAAAACAAGGCCGGTTTACCCCAAACCGGCCTTGTCTCACGCAGGGGCTTGCCGCACGATAGTCTTTGACCTCGTGACGAAGCGCTTGTATTCGAAACGACGATATTTTTGTTTGACGCAATGCCATGATTGTTGCGTCCGCAAACCGATAGAACGGCAGTCCGATGAAATTTCTCGATGAAGCAAAAGTCTATATCAAGTCCGGTGATGGTGGTGCTGGCGCCGTTTCCTTCCGGCGTGAAAAATTCATCGAATTCGGCGGCCCTGATGGCGGTGACGGCGGACGCGGCGGCGACGTCTGGGTCGAAGTGGTCAACGGTCTCAACACGCTGATCGATTTCCGTTTCCAGCAGCATTTCAAGGCCTCGATCGGACAGCACGGCATGGGCAAGACCCGCACCGGCGCCAAGGGTTCGGACGTGGTGCTGAAAGTGCCTGTCGGCACCCAGATTTTCGAAGAAGACAACGAAACGCTGATCATGGACCTCACCAAGGAAGGTCAGCGTTTTCGTCTTGCCGCCGGCGGCAATGGCGGTTTCGGCAATGCCTACTTCAAGTCGTCTACCAATCAGGCGCCTACCCATGCCAATCCGGGTCTGGCCGGCGAAGAAAAGACAATCTGGCTGCGGCTTAAGCTGATTGCGGACGCTGGTCTCGTCGGTCTGCCAAACGCGGGTAAATCCACATTTCTTGCGACGGTGACGCGCGCGCGTCCGAAGATCGCCAATTATCCCTTCACCACTCTTCATCCGAATCTTGGCGTGGCGACCATCGATGGTCGTGAATTCGTACTGGCTGATATTCCGGGCCTGATCGAAGGTGCGCATGAGGGCGTCGGCATCGGCGACCGGTTCCTCGGCCACGTGGAGCGTACCCGAGTGCTTCTGCACCTCGTCTCCGCACAGGAAGAAAAGGTCGGAAAGGCCTATAAAACCGTCAAGGCCGAGCTGGATGCCTATGGTGGTGGGTTGACCGACAAGCCGGAAATCGTGGCGCTGTCACAGATCGACGTGCTTGATGAGAAAGAACTGAAGAAAAAGGCCAAGGAACTGGAAAAGGCCTGCGGTCGTCCGCCGCTTCTTCTGTCGGCTGCCGCGCATATCGGCATGACGGAAGCGCTGCGCGCCCTGCGCGATATCATCGTTTCGGCAAGCAATGGCGGCGATACCGCCCTTCCAGACCGGTCGATGCCGCATGAGAGCGAGGTCGAGGAAGAGGACGATCGCCTATGAGCCTGACGCGCAAGCCGCTGGCGAGCCACCACCGGATCGTCATCAAGATCGGGTCGGCGCTTCTGGTGGACCGTAAAACCGGCCTCAAGAAAGACTGGCTGGACGCGATCTGCGAGGACATTGCTGCGCTCAAGAAAAACGGCGCAGATGTTCAGGTCGTGTCTTCCGGCGCCATCGCGCTTGGCCGCACCGTTCTCGGCCTGCCCTCCGGTGCGTTGAAGCTTGAAGAGAGCCAGGCAGCGGCGGCTGTCGGCCAGATCGCACTGGCGCGGGCATGGTCGGAAAGCCTGTCGCGGCATGAGATCGTCGCGGGTCAGATTTTGCTGACGCTCTCCGATACCGAAGAGCGCCGCCGTTATCTCAATGCACGCGCCACCATCAACCAGTTGCTGAAGATCGGCGCCATTCCGATCATCAATGAAAATGATACCGTGGCGACCACCGAAATCCGTTATGGCGACAATGACCGTCTGGCCGCACGTGTGGCGACCATGACGGGTGCGGATCTGCTGGTGCTGCTGTCGGACATTGACGGGCTTTATACCGCTCCGCCGCATCTCGATCCGGATGCGCAATTTCTCGAGACGATTGCAGACATCACCCCCGAAATCGAGGCCATGGCGGGTGGTGCGGCTTCCGAGCTTTCGCGCGGCGGCATGCGCACCAAGATCGATGCGGGCAAGATCGCGACCGCTGCCGGGTGCGGAATGATCATCGCCTCCGGCAAGACGCTCAACCCGCTGAAGGCGATCGAAAACGGCGCTCGTTCCTCATGGTTTGCGCCATCGGGTACGCCGGTGACGGCGCGCAAGACCTGGATTGCCGGACAATTGCAGCCGGCCGGCGAAATCCATGTGGATGCCGGTGCGGAAAAAGCCCTTTATGCCGGCAAGAGCCTGCTTCCCGCAGGCGTAAGGGTGGTGAAGGGCAATTTCGGTCGCGGCGATGCAATCGCCATTATCGGTGTCGAAGGCCGGGAGGTTGCGCGCGGTCTTGCGGGTTATGATGCGGAAGAGGCGCGTCTCATCATCGGCCACAAGTCCAACGAGATCGAGGCCATCCTCGGTTATGTCGGCCGTGCGGCGATGATCCATCGCGACGATCTTGTGATGACCGGCGCTGCCGTCAAAGTGAAACATGCAAAAAAGGATGAGGTCCATGCCTGAACAGGCCGTGAAGCAGAGCCATGATATTGACGCGTTGATGATGACCATCGGCGCTCAGGCAAAAGCTGCTTCGCGACCGTTGTCCATCGCAGGGACGGATCAGAAGAACCGCGCGCTTCTTGCCATGGCATCCGCCATAGAGGCGTCGAGGGATGTGATCCTTGCCGCCAACAAGAAAGATCTGGCGGCTGCGGACACTGCCGGGCTTGCCGCTTCCTTTATCGACAGGCTTACCCTCAACGAGGCGCGGATCGCCGGCATTGCCGAAGGCATTCGCTCGGTTGCTGCGCTGGCCGATCCGGTCGGCGAGGTCATCGCCGCCTGGGATCGCCCTAATGGGCTGAAGATCGAGCGCGTGCGTACGCCGCTCGGCGTCATCGGTGTTATCTACGAAAGCCGCCCCAATGTGACGGCGGATGCCGGCGCGCTCTGCCTCAAGGCCGGTAGTGCCGTCATCCTGCGCGGCGGATCGGATTCACAACATTCATCGCGTGCTATCCATGCCTGCCTTGTGGAAGGTTTGAAGATTGCCGGTCTGCCCGAACATGCCATCCAGCTGGTGCCGGTGACGGACCGCGCCGCCGTCGGCGCGCTTTTGGGTGGATTGAGCGGCACGGTCGATGTGATTGTGCCGCGCGGTGGCAAAAGCCTGGTTGCCCGGGTGCAATCGGAAGCGCGGGTGCCGGTTTTTGCGCATCTGGAAGGCATTTGCCATATCTATGTCGATGCCTCAGCCGATCTTGCTATGGCAAAGCGTATCGTCGTCAACGCCAAGATGCGCCGCACCGGCATTTGTGGTGCGGCCGAAACCCTGCTGGTGGATGCCGCCGCTGTTTCCACGCATCTGGCGCCGCTCGTCAATGACTTGATCGCAGCCGGTTGCGAAGTGCGCGGTTCGCAGGCGGTCCGTCATGTGGTCGAGGGTCTGAAGGCCGCGACGGAAGAGGACTGGCGCACCGAATATCTCGATGCGATCATTTCGGTTGCCGTGGTGGACGGTATTTCGGGTGCGATCGATCATATCGGCACCTATTCCTCCAACCATACCGAGGCGGTGATCGCTGAGGACCCTTACGTGGTCGAACGTTTCTTCAATGAACTCGATTCGGCCATTCTGCTGCATAATGCATCGACGCAATTTGCCGATGGCGGTGAATTCGGCATGGGTGCGGAAATCGGCATAGCCACCGGAAAGATGCATGCGCGCGGCCCCGTCGGCGTCGAGCAGCTCACTTCGTTCAAATACCGTGTGCATGGCACCGGCCAGACACGGACCTGATATTTGCCGACTGAGAAGCGCCTGGACCGACGTTATCTCACCATGCCGCATGCGGAGCGCGGCATGGTTGTCGGGCTGTTCGGCGGCTCTTTTAATCCGCCGCATGCCGGCCATGCGCTGGTGGCCGAGATCGCACTGCGTCGGCTGGGTCTCGACCAGCTCTGGTGGATGGTCACGCCGGGTAATCCGCTGAAAAGCCGCTCCGAACTGGCGTCCCTTGAAGACCGTATAGCTGCCTGCGAAAAACTCGTGAGCGATCCGCGTATCAAGGTGACGGCATTCGAAAAATCGCTGGGCATCAGCTATACGGCCAATACGCTTGCCAAGGTGAAGGCGAGAAATCCGCATGTTCGCTTCATCTGGATCATGGGCGCCGACAATCTGAAAAGCTTTCATCGCTGGCAGAAGTGGCGCACGATTGCCGAGACTTTTCCTATTGCCGTGATCGACCGGCCCGGCTCCACCCTGTCTTACCTCTCCTCCACCATGGCGCAGGCCTTCAGCCAGGCGCGGATAGACGAGGATGATGCGGGGGTTTTATGGAAAAAGCGGGCGCCCGCCTGGGTCTTCATCCATGGTCCGCGTTCGACGCTCAGTTCCACGGCGCTGCGCAATAATCACAAATGATGTATGCGGCGGTCGTTGAAGGCTCCATATCTTGAAAAGTTAATGCTTTGATGCCACCTTTATAAGGTGACGCAGAGAATCGCGTCGCCCAGTATCTGTTTTGTCATTCTTGGAAAGGGAAAACCTCTGACAACAGTACACAGCAAGGGAAAAGCATTTGTTGCTATCCCGAAGGGCCAGGACAGTGGCGACGATGCCGCCGATCATGCCCTCGAAACCGTCCTCGCGAGCCTCGAGGACTCCAAGGCTGAAGATATCGTATCTCTCAACATTGCCGGAAAATCGGCGCTTGCTGACTACATGGTCGTAGTCTCCGGGCGATCGAACAGGCACGTTTCGGCGATTTGCGAGCATCTTCTCAAGGATATGAAGGATGAGGGGTTCGGCAACGCCCGCGTCGAAGGTCTGGAGACCGGCGACTGGGTACTGATTGATGCCGGCGATGTCATCGTTCATGTGTTCCGTCCGGAAATCCGCGCCTTCTACAACATTGAAAAAATGTGGGCGACGCCGGAAATGTCGGAAGAAACGCTGCATTGATGCGGTGAGCCTTTGATCGAGTGCATCGTGTTTGCCGAAAGTCATCTCTGCCTTCGGCACGATACCTCTGGCCGGAAATCGAACCGGCCGCATAGGAATCCGCATTCCATGCTGTTAAGAGCGTGACCCTGTTTGTCACGACAGTTACAGGTTTGCGATGCGGATTTCGATTTTTGCGGTGGGACGGCTTAAAACCGGCCCTGAAAAGGATCTTGCGACCCGTTATATCGAACGCCTCGCGAAGACCGGCCCGGCAATCGGGCTGGAGTTTTCGCGGGTGATCGAGGTCGCGGAAAGTCGGGCGTCGAATGCGGAGACGCGCAAGCGCGAAGAAGCGGCGATGCTTGAAAAACACCTGGCCGACGGTGCAGTGCTGGTGCTGCTCGACGAGCGCGGCAAGGCGCTGGATAGTCCTGCATTTGCCACGTTTTTTGGCGACCTGCGCGATAGCGGCAAGCGGGACCTCATCATTGCCATTGGCGGCGCTGACGGTCTCGATCCCGCGCTTTACGACAGGGCGGCGGCCGTTCTCAATCTCGGCAAGCTCACATGGCCACATCAGATCGTTCGTATTTTGATCGCCGAACAGCTTTACCGCGCCGTCACAATCCTTTCCGGTCACCCGTATCATCGGGTTTGAGCGGGTTTAGGGTATAAAACTCGTCTCAATTTCAACATGAAGCTCCGCGACACGAAAAGGCGCAGATGGCTTTGCCGTTGCCCTCTTTCAGGCCCCTTGGAAGATCGCAGCAAAATCTCTAGTATCAGCGCCTCTGCTTCGGCATCAAAGAAAGATCAAATGGACAAAAGGTCTCAACGAAAACAGCGCGCTGCCCTTGCGGGCGCGGTTATTGCTGCTTTCGTCATGGGGGCCGGTCCAGCCTATTCGCGGGACGAGGCGGGCGCGGTTCCGGCCGAGAATGGCGATTCATCGCCGGACGAATTGCAGACACTGGAGAAGCGCCGTGACCAGAACCGCCAGGATCTGGAGGAACTGGTCGACAGCATCGGCCTTTCGGAGGACAAGACCCGCAATCTTGAGGAAAGCATCGCTTCCCTCAATCAGGACAGCGCCCGCATCCGGGAAGAGCTGATCGCATCTGCGGCGCGGCGCAAGGCCCTGGAAACCAAGATCAGTGACGGTGAGGATCGCCTCGCCAAGCTTTCCGTTCGCGAAGACGGTGTGAAAGCGTCGTTACGTGAAAGGCGCGGCGTGCTGGCGGAAGTTCTGGCCGCATTGCAGCGCATGGGCAGAAACCCGCCGCCTGCCCTTCTCGTTTCGCCGGAGGATGCACTTGCTTCCGTGCGTAGTGCTATTCTTCTCGGTGCCGTCGTTCCGGGCATTCGTGGTGAAACCGACAAGCTGGTGTCCGCTCTCAAAGAATTGACTGATCTCAGGCAGGCAATCGCTCGCGAAAAGGACGATCTTACGGGTATGATGACGGCAAGTCTGGAAGAGGAAAAACGCCTCGACCTGCTGATTGCCGAAAATGAGCGCAAGAACACCCAGACGGCGGCAGAGCTTGAGGCGGAACGCAAACGATCCGAGGAACTGGCAAGCAAAGCGACCAGTCTTGAAGGTCTGGTCAGTTCGCTTGAAGGCGAGATTACGTCAGTACGGGAAGCCATGGAAAAAGCGCGGGCTGAAGAGCAGCGCGTGGCACGTCTTTCGGAAGCCGAACGCGAAAAGGAGCGCGCTGCGGCTGCGGCTGGAATGCCTGATAAAAACCGCATTGCGCCCGCATATCCCTTCGCGAGTTTGAAGGGAAAACTGGAGGTTCCGGTCGCGGGCGAGGTGCTCAGGCGCTTTGGTGATGCTGACGGTACTGGCCATTTTTCCAAGGGAATTGTCGTTGCGAGCGGACCCGAAGCCATCGTAACGGCGCCTGCAGACGGATTTGTGGTGTTTGCCGGAGATTTTCGCAGTTACGGCCGGATGATCATCCTCAACACGGGTGATGGATATCATGTGGTGATGACGGGCATGGACAATGTGAGGACACGGCAGGGAATGTTCGTGTTCTCCGGAGAGCCCATCGCCTCCATGGGTGCAAAAAGAGTAGCGAGTGCAGCAGCATTGGCGCTGGAAACCGACAGGCCAACGCTTTACATTGAGTTCAGGAAAGATGGTGTGCCGGTTGATTCCCAACCTTGGTGGACCGCAAAAAATACCGGAAGGGCGCACAATGATTCGTAAGGTTTCGCTTCTCCTTATCGGTGGGCTTATGGGCGCCACGGCGATGAGCGTGATTTATTCGGCGAGCATGCCGGCACAGGCGGCCGGGCCTTCGACCTACAAGGAGTTGTCGATATTCGGCGACGTGTTCGAGCGCGTGCGCGCACAATATGTGACGCCGCCGGATGACGAGAAGCTGGTGGAAAATGCCATTAACGGCATGCTCAGCTCGCTCGATCCGCATTCCAGCTTCATGAATGCCAAGGATGCCACCGACATGCGCACCCAGACCAAGGGTGAGTTCGGCGGTCTCGGCATCGAAGTGACCATGGAAAACGAACTGGTCAAGGTCATCTCGCCAATGGATGATACGCCGGCTTCCCGCGCGGGTATTCTTGCTGGCGACTTCATTTCGGAAATTGACGGTACACCGGTTCGCGGCCTCAAGCTGGAGCAGGCTGTTGAAAAGATGCGCGGTGCGGTCAAGACGCCGATCAAGCTGACGGTCATCCGCCAGGGCGCTGACAAGCCGCTTGAAATCACCGTTGTGCGTGACATCATTGCCGTTCGTGCGGTCAAGTCCCGCGTTGAGGGTGACAATGTCGGTTATCTGCGTGTCATCTCCTTTACCGAGAAGACCTATGATGATCTCGAAAAGGCGATCAAGAAGATCAAGGCGGATGTGCCGGCCGACAAGCTGAAGGGTTACGTGCTTGACCTGCGCCTCAACCCGGGCGGTCTGCTCGATCAGGCGATCAATGTCTCCGACGCTTTCCTTGAGCGTGGCGAAGTCGTTTCGACTCGCGGCCGCAATCCGGATGAGACCCGCCGCTTCAATGCGACGGCAGGCGATCTGACCGACGGCAAGCCGGTGATCGTGCTCGTCAACGGCGGTTCGGCTTCGGCCTCGGAAATCGTTGCCGGCGCCCTGCAGGATCTGCGTCGTGCTACCGTTGTCGGTACGCGCTCCTTCGGTAAGGGTTCGGTCCAGACGATCATTCCGCTTGGCGATGCCGGTGCGCTGCGTCTGACCACGGCGCTTTATTACACGCCGTCGGGCAAATCCATCCAGGGCACGGGCATCGAACCCGATATCAAGGTGGAACAGCCGTTGCCGCCGGAATTGCAGGGCAAGGTGACCACCGAAGGTGAATCCGGTCTTTCCGGTCACATCAAGGGCCAGAGCGAAACGGATGAAGGTTCGGGCTCTTCCGCCTATGTTCCGCCGGAAGCCAAGGACGATATCCAGCTCAACTATGCGCTGGATCTGTTGCGCGGCAGCAAGACTGATCCGTCTTTCCCGCCGAACCCGGACAAGGCTGTAGTCAACAAGCAGTAAGATAGATGCGCCGGCCAGCCGGCGCATTTTTTCGATTGCTTAGAGCGGGTCGCGATTTCCAGATGCGCTGCCTTTGCTTTAAGTCCCTGTTTTTTCGCATGTCATCCTCGCAAACTGCCGCATAGTTTTCTGCGTGACATGCTTTGACCGTTTGGACGGACCGTTCATTGCCTTCGGACCTGCGAAAACCGCTTCTGGGTCGTCAGAAAAAAAGCGTCGGTATCAACCGGCGCTTTTCCGTCATTATGGTTTTGTCCGTGCTTGCGGTTTTCTCAATCGGCGGGCTCTCCGTCTATACCGCGCTCTCGCCAGGCAACCTGCAGAAGACAGGCCCCGGGCCGGATGTTCAGCCACAGCCGCCCCACAGCGCGCCTGAAACGGCGGTTACCGATGGGGCCGGTTCTGCTGAGACGGCCGGCCTGAAACCGGAAAGCGGTCGCTCTGGCGCCAATATCAACAGGGAAACCATGCCGGACGGCAATGTCGTATCGGTCTATTCTCCGAGACCCCGCGATGGCAATGGGCCGGTGCTGATGAGTGGCCAGACCTATGGTCAGGACCCGCGCATGGCCGCTCGTCCCAATGAAGAGTTGCTGGAAGAGTCCGCTTTCGGACCGCTGCCGGTCGTTGGCGCCGATGGCCTGCGGCCGATGGAGCAATATGCGCGGCCCTGGTCGGGCGCCCGTGGCACCCGGGTGGCAATTGTCGTCGGCGGCCTTGGCCTCAGCCAGACGGGTTCGCAAAAGGCGATCCGGGATCTCCCGCCGGAGGTGACGCTTGGTTTTGCCGCAAGCGGCAACAGCCTGCAGCGCTGGATGCAGGAAGGGCGCCGAGAGGGCCATGAAATCCTTCTGCAGATACCGCTGGAGCCTTTCGGTTATCCCGGCACCAACCCAGGGCCGGACACGCTGCTGGCCGGCGATCCTGCGAAGGTCAACATCGACCGGCTGCATCGCTCCATGGCGAAAATCACAAATTATACTGGCATCATGAACTATCTTGGCGGGCGTTTCCTCGCGGAACAGGCGGCGCTGGAGCCGGTGATGCGCGATATCGGCAAGCGCGGGCTGCTGTTTCTGGATGATGCTTCATCGGCACAGTCGTTGAGCGGCGGGATTGCCAAGGCGATCTCCGCCCCGCAGGGTTTTGCCGATGTTCTGCTCGATGGCGAAGTGACTGAAAGCGCCATCCTGCGCAAGCTGGATGAGCTTGAGCGAATTGCGCGCCGCAACGGCCAGGCGATCGGTGTCGCTTCGGCTTTCGACGAAAGCATTGCCGCCATCTCCAAATGGTCGCGGGAAGCGGGCGGGCGGGGTATCGAGATCGTTGGCATTTCTGCGCTTGTTTCGCAGCCGGCGGGGCAGTAAACCTTCTGCGCGGCCATTTCATGCGCTTTTGCGGCGCTCAGCAATGCGGGTTTCCCATGACAATCAAAGCAGAAGATTTGCCTTACCGCCCCTGCGCGGGAATAATGGTTCTCAACGCCGAAGGCCTTGTCTGGGCCGGCCGGCGCATCAGTGAAGGCAATTCTGAATATGACGGCTCACCGCAATTGTGGCAGATGCCGCAGGGCGGCATCGATGATGGCGAGCGGCCTTTGACGGCCGCCATTCGTGAACTTTATGAAGAGACCGGAATGAAGACGGTGACTCTGCTTGCGGAAGCGAGTGACTGGATCAACTACGATCTGCCGCCCGAACTGATCGGTATCGGTTTAAGGGGCAAATATCGTGGGCAGGCGCAGCGCTGGTTCGCTTTCCGTTTCGAAGGCGATGAAAGTGAAATCCAGATCGACCCGCCGCCGACGGGCCACACGGCCGAATTTGATGCCTGGGGCTGGAAGCCGATGGAGAGCCTTCCGGAATTGATCGTACCGTTCAAGCGCGCGGTCTACGAGCAGGTGGTGGCAGAGTTCCGGCACCTCTCCGGCAGATAAATAAAAAGGCGGCCATGGGCCGCCTTTTCCTTGTCCAGTGTCGAAAGCTTATTCCGCTTCGTTGGCGGAATCGGCGTTGAGCTGACCATATTTTTCCACGCCGATCTTGCCGAGCAGATCAAGCTGGGTTTCGAGGAAGTCGATATGGCCTTCTTCGTCGATCAGCAGGGCTTCAAACAGCTTCATGGAGACGTAGTCTCCGGCCTCGGAACAGATGTCACGCGACTTCTTGTAGGAGGTGCGTGCGTCGTATTCGCCCGCCAGGTCGGCTTCCAGCACTTCCTTGACGTTCTGGCCGATGCGCAGCGGAGCCAGCGTCTGAAGGTTGGGATGGCCTTCAAGGAAGATGATACGATCGATGATCTTGTCGGCGTGCTGCATCTCTTCGATGGATTCAGCGCGCTCCTTCTTTGCGAGCTTTGTGTAGCCCCAGTCGTTCAGCAGCCGGTAATGAAGCCAATACTGGTTCACTGCACCGAGTTCGAGAAAAAGGGCCTCGTTAAGCCGCTCGATGACTTTTTTGTCGCCTTTCAATGTCCGCTCTCCTGTTCTCTTCATGGAATCGCTTCAGGCGGGACATAAAATCAAAAACATCGGCCTCAGTCGAGTGGCGACGGGCGTGATATTCTTCGGTGGTCTTGATGATCAGATCGACAACGGTCGGGAAACAGCCGCAACAGCGGCCACGTTTTTCCATGGCGTGATACACTTTGGCGGGAACGATCAACTGCCAACAGTCCTCGTCGAGGAGTTCGTTGATGACGTCCCGGATATCGTGATCGGTGATGTAATTGCAGCTGCAAACCAGCATGATGGACTGCCTGTATGACGCAACACGTTGTTTTCGTTCTTAAACCAAAACAGGACACCAAATGTCAAGAAAAACCTCCTTTTGAATCGGAGCGGAATTTCTAGACTCATTCTAAACTATACAAAAACTGTCGTATTTTCATTGGTTTAGCGAGTGACACTTTCTAGTCTTTCGTGCTCAAGTTTTTGTGCGCGGCAAAATTACGGAAGTAATTATCACGAAAAGTTTACTGACTTGGGTGTCGCCAAAGTGAAGGGTGGCCGATCTCAGGCGAAATATTGCCCGCCATTGGCCGTCATGGTGGAGCCAGTGATGAAGCCGGCCTCGTCGGAAACCAGAAACAGGACGCAGCGGGCGATTTCTTCCGGTTCGCCCAGCCGCCCGACCGGAATTTGCGGGACGATCCGTTCGGCAAGCACTTTTTCCGGTATCGCTCTCACCATCTCGGTACCGATATAGCCGGGGCAGATGGCGTTGACGGTGATGTTGCGGCTGGCGCCTTCCTGGGCGAGCGCCTTGGTGAAGCCGATATCGCCCGCCTTGGAAGCGGAATAGTTGGCTTGCCCCGCCTGACCCTTCTGACCGTTGATCGAGGAAATATTGACGATGCGGCCGAAACCGCGATCGCGCATACCCGGCCAGACGGGGTGCGTCATGTTGAAGACGCCGGTGAGGTTGGTGTCGATCACCTCGCGCCATTGTTGCGGCGACATCTTGTGAAACATCGCATCGCGGGTGATGCCGGCGTTGTTGACGAGAACCTCGACGGGGCCGAAGGTCTCTTCCACCTTTGCAATGCCGTCGACGCAGGCGTCGTAGTCGCGAACGTCCCACTGAAAAGCAGGGATGCCGGTTTCTTTCTGAAAGGCTTCAGCCCTGTCGGTCGTGAAGGCGTAATTGACGGCGACCCGGTAGCCGGCCGCCTGCAAGGCGCGGGCAATCGCGGCGCCTATGCCGCTTGTCCCGCCGGAAATCAACGCAACCCGGCTCATATCGGCCTCCATGTCCTGAACTGCTTTTGCCGTGCTCAACGGCCACAGAAATACGGCCAATGGGAGGCCGCTTCTACCCTATTGTTCGCCGAACAGGAATTGATTTTTGGAAAGCCGCACAGCCGTTTCAGAGCGCCTCAATGCACATGGCAACACCCATGCCACCACCGATGCAGAGTGTCGCAAGGCCCTTGGACACGTTGCGGCGGCGCATCTCGTAAATGAGGGTGTTGAGGACACGCGCGCCGGAAGCACCGATCGGATGGCCGATGGCGATTGCACCGCCATTGACGTTGACGATATCAGGATCGAGGCCCAACTCGCGCACGACCGCACAGGATTGGGCGGCAAAGGCTTCGTTGGCTTCGACAAGGCCGATATCATTGATCGACCAGCCGGCCTTGGCCAGCGCCTTGCGGGAGGCGGGAATGGGGCCGGTGCCCATGATCTGCGGATCAACACCCGCCGTTGCCCAGGAGGCGATGCGCGCCAGCGGCTTGATGCCGCGTTTTGCCGCTTCCTGTTCCGACATCAAAAGTGTGGCGGCTGCGCCGTCATTCAGGCCGGAGGCATTGCCTGCTGTCACAGTGCCTTCCTTGTCGAAGGCAGGGCGAAGCTTCGCCATGGTTTCCAGCGAAGCGCCGGCGCGGATATGTTCGTCTGCATCGATGATGATATCAGCCTTGCGGCCTTTGACCGTGAAGGCGACGATTTCATCGGCAAAACGGCCGGCATTCTGTGCGGCTTCAGCCTTGTTTTGCGATGCGACAGCAAATTGATCCTGTTCATCGCGGGAAAGTTGCCATTGGCGGGCGATGTTCTCGGCAGTGATGCCCATGTGATAGCCATAGAAGGCATCGGTCAGGCCGTCTTTCAGCATGGTGTCGATCATCTTGAAATCACCCATTTTCACGCCGCCGCGCAAATGCGCGCAATGGGGCGCCATGGACATGGATTCCTGACCGCCGGCAATGATGATGGCCGCGTCGCCGGTAACGATCTGCTGCATGCCGAGGGCGACGGCGCGCAGGCCGGAGCCGCAGAGCTGGTTGAGACCGAAGGCGGTCGCCTCCTGCGGAATGCCGGCCTTCATGGCCGCCTGCCGCGCGGGGTTCTGCCCTTCGCCTGCCGTCAGCACCTGACCGAGAATGACTTCATCGACTTCGTTTGCCGCAACACCCGCGCGCTCCAGCACGGCGTTGATGACGGTTGCTCCCAGCTCATGGGCGGGTGTGTTGGCGAAGTGGCCATTGAAGGAACCGACGGCGGTGCGCGCGGCGCTGGCAATCACGATTGAAGGCAGGGTCATCTCTATTCTCCTCACATGCGGGCGGAGACTGGCAAAGCTTTCAATACAAGTCAAATGCCGAAAGTTGCTTTAAAAGATGTTGCTAAATCACCCGGGAATCTTGCGAAAAATTGCTGCGCAAAAAACAAACTGTTGCGATGCACAAAACATTTGTCAGAGGGCTCGTTTTGCGCATACACTTTGCGCCGGGAAGAGCACCAAGACCAAAAAAAAGAAAATACCATCATCGCGAGGAGGCGGGCATGGCGAAACACGACGGCGAAACAATCATTAAAAAATACGCCAACCGGCGGCTCTATAATACCGGCACGAGCACCTATGTGACGCTCGATGATCTCGCGCAGATGGTCAAGCGCGGTGAGGACTTCAAGGTTCAGGACGCCAAGTCGTCCGAAGACATCACCCATGCGGTTCTGACGCAGATCATCGTCGAACAGGAGGCCAAAACCGGCAATACGTTGCTGCCGACGGCGTTTCTGCGGCAGTTGATCTCCTATTATGGCGACCAGATGCAGATGGTCGTGCCGACATTTCTCGAACATTCGATGAAGACATTCTCGGACCAGCAGAGCCAGATGCAGGAGCATATGGCCAAGGCGTTCGGCGACGGCTCGCTTGCCCGCAATTTTCAGGCGCCGCTGCAAATGATGGAAGAGCAGATCCGCCGCAATACGGAACTGTTCCGGCAGGCGATGCAGGGTTTTACGCCTTTCGCAATGCCGCAGGCGCCGAAGGAAACCCGCAAGCCGAACGCGTCCGAAATCGACGAGCTGAAGGCGCAGCTGCGCGCATTGCAGCAAAAACTCGATCAGCTCTGATCCTGTTCTGTGCGGGCCGATGCCGGGTTTGATCAACCGCATCGGCTGCTGCGTCGAAGTTTCAGCCTGCCGTTCTTTCCGGCACGCGCAGCAACAGCAGAAATCCAGCTCCCAGGAACAAGATAAGCGTGGCCATGCCGATATGGGCTGAACCGCTTATGTAGGTTGCTATGGAAAATGACAGCGTCGCCATGAAACTCGTGGCGCGTCCGGAAAGCGCATAGATGCCGAAATAACGGCCCGCTTCTGCAACAGTGATATTGCGGGCGAGATAAGAGCGGGAGGATGCCTGGACGGGGCCGAAGGCAAGGCCGATCAAAATGCCATAGAGCAGATAGGCTTTTTCCGCGCCTGTCGCGAAGATGCCGCCATTGTCCGCCGTGGATAATTGTATCCAGCCAAACAGGGTCGAGCCCTTTTCCGTGGAGACGATGCCGAGCGTGGCGAGCAGCAAAAGCGCCAGACTAATAAGAATGGTGATGCGCGAGCCGAGTTTCTGATCGACCCGTCCGGCGGCAAAACAGCCCGCGATGGCGACGACGTTGAGGAGGATGCCGAAGAGGCCGATTTCCATCGTCGCCCAGCCAAACATGCCGGCAGCAAATGCTCCGCCCAGTATGAGAACGCCATTGACGCCATCCTGATAAAGCATGCGCGCGATCAGGAACCGCAAAAGCACGGGGCGGTAGCGCAGCTCGCGGAGCGTGATCTTCAGTTCCCCCAGCCCCGAACGGATTGCTGCCTTGAAAGGCAGGCCTTTTTCGGCGTCCGGGGTCAACAGAAACATCGGCAGAATGAAGATGAGGTACCAGAGCGCGGCGAGCGGGCCGGTTATTCTGGCGTCCTCACCGGTTGCCGGGTCGAGACCGAAAAGCGGCTTGATGCCGGCGATGGTCAGCCCGGTCTGTGGGCTTGCGGCCAGAAGCGTCACCACCGCAATCAGCACCACCATGCCGCCTAGATAACCCAGTCCCCAGGCGAGATTGGAGATGCGGCCGACATTTTGCGGATTGGTCAGTCGCGGCATCATGGAATCGTTGAAGACAATCGAAAACTCCGCCGCGATGGAGGCAAGGATCATGCAGATGATCGGCAGGATAAGCGGTGAGCCCGGCGCTGCAAACCAGAGGAAAAACAGGCTGACGATCTTGATGATGGCAAAAAAGGCGATCCACGGTTTGCGCGCGCCGGATTGATCAGCGATGGAGCCGAGGATGGGTGAGAAGAGGGCGATGATGATCGAGGAGACCGTCGCCATGTTGCTCCATGTCGCCTGCGCGGCAATCGGATCATCGGTAAGACGGGCGACGAAATAAGGCCCGAAAACGAATGTGGTGACGACGGTGAAAAACGGCTGCGCCGCCCAGTCGAACATGACCCAGCCCCAGATGCCGCGTTTGGCAACCACTGTTTCCGCGTTTTGGGAGGGGACAGTCATTCATCGTCCTATCGGATAATCGGGAAGATAGAGTGCGGGATGCCGGTCATTCGCTTGTTTTTTCGCCATCCGGGTCGATAACCCGGATGGCGTTTTTAAGAGTGCCGATCAGCGTGCCTGAACGATATCGCCAAGCAACCCCGCCGCCACGGTCAGGCGGGCAAGGTTGGTATCACCGCTTTCACTGAGCGCGCCCAGCTCGGAGACGATGCGGTTCACCCGCACGCGGTCGGCGGCATACCAGGCCTGAACCGGATCTTTCTCCTTTGCATATTCCGTCAGCGCAGAGATGACGATCCGGCGTCTGGAGGAAGAGATCTGGTCCTGGCTGCGCAGAAGAGCCAGGCTCTCGTAATGATCGACCGGTGCGATGCGCTGGCTGGCATCCAGCAAGCGTGCCACACGGAAGGTCGATGAAACGGTGGCATAGCTTTCGGCGGCGCGGGCAAGCGTCGTGCCCGCACTTTCGGCGATACGCATGATCTCGGGCACATAGACCAGCAGGGAAAGCGTATCCAGCTCTTCCAGAAGGGCGGCCGGAACGCCGTCGATTTCCGTGACGCCAAGCTCGCGACGATATTTAGCCGCTGCCGGCGACAGCGTCTTGATGGCGGTTTTCAGTCGCTCGATCTCGGTCGCCATGTCGCCTGTTGCAGCGCCTGCGCTTCGGGTCTGCAGGTAAAGCCTGCTTGCATCGGAGAAGATGCGGGTGATGGTGGCATAGAGCCCGTTCTGGACTTGCCCACCGATCTTGCCATCAAGCGCGTCGACCTCACTCCACAGACGTTTGAGGCCGAAACCATCTTCGACGATGACGGCCGCCTTGACGACGTCAGGTGCAAGAAGACCGCTTGCATCGCCAAGTTTCTGCACGAAGCCCGGGCCGCCACGGTTGACCACGGCGTTCGCGAGCGCGGTTGCAACGATCTCGCGGTGCAGGCGATGCGCCTTGATATCGTCGGCATAGTTCTTCTGCATCTTGGCCGGGAAATAGTCGACGAGCAGATGCTGGAGATAAGGCTCATCCGGCAGCGGGCTCGCCACCAGTGCGTCGAACAGCGTCAGCTTGGCATAAGACAGAAGCACACCGATTTCCGGCCGGGTCAGCGGCTTGCCAGAGGCATATCTTTCGCTGAACTCGGCATTATCAGGCAGGGTTTCGACCTTGCGGTTCAGCTGCCCCGTCGCCTCCAGTGCACCCATCAGGCGGCCAAGTTCTTCGCGGTTTGCGAGCCCCAGCCGTTCCGTCAGCGAGATCGCCAGTGACTGCAGGTAGTTGTTGCGCAGCACCAGCTGCGCCACTTCCGGCGTCATGGAGGCAAGAAGCTGATTGCGCTTCGGCATCGTCAGGCGACCGCTATTGACGGCGGAGGCGAGCGCGATCTTGATGTTGACCTCGACGTCGGAGGAGTTCACCCCGGCCGAGTTGTCGATGGCATCGGAGTTGCAACGCCCGCCCGAAAGCGCATAGGCAATGCGGCCCTTCTGGGTGATGCCCAGATTGGCGCCTTCGCCGATGACCTTGGCGCGCAGTTCGGTGGCGTTGACGCGGATCGGGTCGTTCGCCCTGTCACCCACCTCGGCATTGGTTTCCACCGCCGCCTTGATATAGGTGCCGATGCCGCCGAACCAGAGGAGATCGGTCGGCGCCTTCAGAATGGCGGTCATGATCTCGAAGGGCGTGGCGACGGATTTGTCGATGCCGATGGCAGCCACGGCTTCCGGCGTCAGCGTCACGGATTTTTCGGAACGCGAGATGATCATCGCACCGCCGGAGAGGGCCGAGCGGTCATAATCCTGCCAGCTGGAGCGCGGCAGTTCGAAAAGCCGCTTGCGCTCTGCAAAGGACCTGTCGGTATCGGGGTCCGGATCGATGAAGATGTCGCGGTGATCGAAGGCGGCGACGAGCCTGATCTTTTCCGACAGCAGCATGCCATTGCCGAAGACGTCGCCGGACATGTCGCCAACACCCGCCACGGTGAAGGGCGTGGTCTGGATATCGGTGTCCATTTCACGGAAATGGCGCTTTACCGTTTCCCATGCGCCGCGTGCGGTGATGCCCATTTTCTTGTGGTCATAACCGGCGGAACCGCCCGATGCGAAGGCATCGTCCAGCCAGAAGCCGGCGTCGTGGGCAAGGCCGTTTGCCGTATCGGAGAATGTCGCCGTCCCCTTGTCGGCAGCAACGACGAAATAGGGGTCATCACCGTCGAGCCGCAGCGTATCGGCAGGCGGTATGATGGCGTCATCGACGATGTTGTCGGTGATGGAGAGCAGGGTGCGGATATAGGTCTTGTAGGCCTCGCGGCCGGCATTAAAGACCTCATCGCGGGAGCCGCCGGCGGGAAGGTTCTTCGGGAAGAAACCGCCCTTGGCGCCAACCGGCACGATCACCGCATTCTTGACCTGCTGCGCCTTCACGAGGCCGAGCACTTCGGTGCGGTAATCCTGGCCGCGATCCGACCAGCGCAGACCGCCGCGTGCAACCTTGCCGAAGCGCAGATGCACGCCTTCGACCTCGGTTCCGTAAACGAAGATTTCGCGGAAGGGACGCGGATCAGGCAGGCCGTCCAGGTGTTTCGGATCGAACTTGAACGCCAGGAGGTCTCTTGGCGTGCCGTCGGCATTTTTCTGGAAGTAGTTGGTGCGCAGCGTCGCATCGATGGCGTTGACGTAACGCCTCAGCGTGCGGTCTTCATCGAGATTGGGTACGCCGCTCAATGCCGCTTCGATCGCCTTGTGTATTTCAGAGAGTTTTTTCAGCCGCTTCTTTTCGTCGACAGACGGGTCGAAGCCAGCCTTGAACAGCGCGAAAATATTGCGGGAAATGGCCGGATATTTGAAGAGCGTTTCGGAGATATGCTCCTGCGAATAAACAATGCCGGTCTGACGGAGATAGCGTGCATAGGCGCGCAAAACGGAGACTTCGCGCACGGACAGGCCGCAGGCGAGGATCAGCCGATTGAAGTTGTCATTATCAACCTTGGCCGAAAAGGCGGCAAGGAAGGCCTCCTCGAGTTTCGGCCCGTAATGCGGCAGGTCGAGTGTCGTGCCCGCCGCGACGGATAGCTCCATGTCGTGCAGCACGATGTCGCGCTTTCCGTCATCTGAAACGACCCCGATATCGAAGGTACGTTCGCTGATGACGTTGAAGCCCAGATTTTCCAGCAGCGGCACGCGGCGCGAAAGCGGCAGGTGGCCGTCGCGGTGGAAAATCTTCAGCGACAGCGTGTCGGCGGACTGGCCATCCTGCTGGTAGAATTCAATGCGGACCGGCTCACCATTGGCGGCAGCCAAAATGTCCGGCATATCGCCGATCGCTTCTTCAGGCGTGAAGGCTTCCTGATAGGCCTGATCGACCTCCAGCACCGGTGCGCCGGGTTCGGACAGGGTGACGAGGTGGTCTATCCAGCGTGCCGCAATATCGCTGACGGCGTCTTCCAGCCTGTCCTGAGCGATGCGCGGCGTCTTGCCTTCCGTGCGGCCGACGATGAAGTGAACGCGGGCAACGGCGCCTTCCGGGAAGGCGGGATAATAAGCGGAAATATGCCCGTCATAGACCTTGCTCAGATAATCGCCGATCTTCTCGCGGACATAAGAATTGTACTCCTCACGCGGCACGAAGATGATCGCCGAAACGAACCGGTCGAACCGGTCGATACGGGCGAGGACGCGTACACGCGGCCGGTCGCTCAGTTCCATGATCTGCTCGATGAAGCGGATCAGAAGATCCGTCTCGATCTGGAAGAGATCATCACGGGGATAGGCTTCCAGCGTGTTCTGCAGGATGCGGCCGGAGTGGCTGTTCGGATCGAAGCCGAAATGCCGCTCGACATCCGCGACCTTGGCGCGCAGCAGCGGGATCTGCTTGACCGAACGTGTATAGGCAGTCGCCGTGAAAAGGCCGACGATGCGCAATTCGCCGATGACGTTGCCGTCCTCGTCAAAGCGCTTGATGCCGATGTAATCCATATAGGCACGGCGGTGCACGATCGATTTTACATTGGCCTTGGTGACGATGAGGAAATCCGGGCCATCAAGGAAGGCAAGGATCTCAGGCGTCGTTGTCACGGCATTCTTGCCGAGGCGCAACACGCGCACATCCGGATCGCTGAGGCTGCCCAGGCCGACGCCGTCACCGCGTTCGATCTTGGCGTGCTTCCCCTTGCCGGAATAGGTGTAATCCCGCATGCCGAGGAAGGTGAAATTGTCATTGCGAAGCCAGTTGAGGAATTCGACTGCTTCCGTACGCTCGGTCTTGCGCCGCGAGGAGCCGCGCTTGGACAATTCGTCCAGCGCCTCGTCAAGCTTCGCCAGCATCGGCCGCCAGTCACGATAGGCGGATTGCACCTGTGTGAGAACAAAGCGCAGCCGTTCTTCCAGCGTTGCGGCGGCCTGCTGTGTCAGCGGCGCAATATGCAGCTGGATGAGGCTGATATTGTCAGCGGGATCATCCTCGGGTTCTGCAAGGCGGTAACCGGCCTGCGCCTCGTCATCACGCACGAGGATGGGATGCACTGCGAGGTAAAGGCCGCGATAGGTGCTGGTGACCTCACCCATGACAGAATCATAAAGGAAAGGCATGTTGCGGCCGATAATGGTCAGGACCGTTACCGGAATCTCGCGCGGCGAAACACCTTCTACCTGAGCAATGCTGATGTGGGGTGTCTCTCCGGACCAATGCGAAAGCGCCTGGAAACTGTGAGCCGCGCTCGCAGCCAGCATCTCGGCGGAATAATATTCTATATCGTCGGCACTTGCCCTTCCATAAAGAATACCTGGATCAAGAAATTGGACATTTTCGGCAATTGCCTGCTGGCGCGCTTTTTCGATCTGTTTTTCGCGTTTTGGATTATTTCTGTAGCCCATTTGACGTGGATTCCTCCAAAAATCACACTTTAATGTAAAAAAGCATCGTCAATTTACGGATTTTGCCTTTTCAGTCGAATCGGATATTGGCGTGGAATTACGAAGAGTTTAAGAGGCTTTCGTATTTCTTTGGTCGGTAAGTGAAATTTTTTTGCTTCTTTTGCCATGAGGGTCTGTCGCAAAGCATTTGACAGTATTTTAGCGGCTAATTTTTAGGCGGTTATTGAGCCGCCATGTGATGTTGCGGCCACGGTCGAAGCAAATTATTGATTTGCGCCTATTTTTGTGGTACACCAACGACACTGATCCACAGCGTGGCATTTGTGTGCCCAAAAACACCACGAAAGCAACACCTCTTTTGCACGCGGTTTCCGTGACATATCGAGCGTTTACGTTATCGAACCCCGCAAGACGGGAAGGTGTTTTTTTGCGTGCACGGCTGGACCAGTGCGGAGTCACCTGACGGTTCCCCCGTCTCATCAGGGCCTGACCGACCCAACCCCGGCATTGCCGGGTATGTAACAGGGAGTTTTTAGAACGAATGACGACCCAGCAGAAGAAATCTCCAGCACATCACGGTTTCAAGACCGGTGAAGCGATTGTGTATCCCGCTCATGGTGTCGGTACCATTTCTGCAATCGAGGAACAAGAAGTTGCCGGCATGAAGCTTGAGCTTTTTGTCATCGATTTCGAAAAAGACAAGATGCGTCTTAAAGTTCCCGTCGCCAAAGCTGTCAGCATCGGCATGCGCAAGCTTTCCGAAGGCGATTTTGTCGAGCGGGCGCTGAAAGTGGTGCAGGGCAAGGCACGCGTGAAGCGTACCATGTGGTCGCGCCGCGCCCAGGAATATGATGCGAAAATCAATTCCGGCGATCTTATCGCAATCGCGGAAGTGGTGCGCGATCTTTACCGTGCCGAAAATCAGCCGGAGCAGTCCTATTCCGAGCGTCAGCTTTATGAAGCTGCTCTCGATCGCATGGCGCGCGAAATTGCCGCCGTCAACAAGATGTCCGAAACCGAGGCTGTTCGCCTAGTGGAAGTCAACCTTGCCAAAGGCCCCAAGCGTGGCAAGGCTGTTGAAGAGGACGATTCTCAGGACGAAGCCGCTTAACACAAGGCTTCTCCTTTCTAAAAAAACCCGCCGGAATGGCGGGTTTTTTGTTGTCCGATTGCAGGATGCATCTCAAAGGATGCGAATTTTCGTGCCCTTGCGCATATGCGGCAGAATACGCCGCATGTCTCTGGCGTGCAGGGCGACGCAGCCAGCGGTCGGCTCATATCCCGGGCGGATCAAATGCATGAAGATCGCCGAGCCTCGGTTGCGGCTTCTCGAGGTGATGTTCCAGTCAAGCACCAAGCAAACGTCGTAGAGACCGTCCTTGCGCATCATTTCCTCATGGCTTGGCGCAAACGGCGCCTTGGCCAGCCTGTTGTAATTGGCGTTACGGGGTTCGTCGCACCACAGCATGGACCCGCGCGTCCGCTGCATCGGCAATGTTGTGGTGATGCCGGTATTACGGTCGCCGCGATAAAATCCGTGCAGCAGGCGGGTGAGGGAAATGGGTGATTTGCCGTCTCCCTCGCGTTTCATCGCGGTGCGGCCGTTGCGCCCGATTGCGGCGGGAAAGGTGAGGTGTCCGAGCTGGACAATGGCACGGCTGATTTTTGACGGAGCCGGCCGAACCACGAGCGTTGATGCGCGTTTACGTTGTCTTGGCGAGGGTTTGCTCATGTTTTTCACGAGATTTTGCTTTGCAGGTTATTTAACGTGAAGTCATAGCACTTCGTTATATCATGGCAATGGGTTGACCTTTTACCGGCAAACCGCTGAATTGGCTGATAATTAGAGCGCCGCGCGTCATTATCGATGCGCAGCGAATGCTCTAACTCTTTTAAACTAGGCATCGTGCTTCCCTAAAATCGAGCCCGATTTTTTGAGCCGAGGCGCTAAAGTAAGAAAGGCTGAGAATCCGAATGACGGCTCGCACTATCCTTCTGGTGGACGATGACGACGATCTTCGGGAGACGCTGACCGAGCAATTGTCTCCCTATGAGGAATTCTCGCTGCTGAGCGGTGCAAATGCCGCGCAGGCGATGCAGACCGCCAAGACCGCCCAGGTTGATCTCCTCATCATGGATGTCGGCCTTCCGGACATGGACGGCCGAGAGGCCGTGAAGCTGTTGCGCAAGGGTGGCTTCAAGGCGCCGATCATCATGCTGACCGGCCATGACACCGATTCCGACACGATCCTCGGGCTTGAAGCGGGCGCCAATGATTACGTGACGAAGCCTTTCCGCTTCGCCGTGCTTCTGGCGCGCATTCGGGCGCAGCTGCGTCAATATGAACAGAGCGAGGATGCGGTTTTCACCGTTGGTCCCTATCAGTTCAAGCCCAGCCAGAAGCTTTTGACGACCGAAGACGGCAAGAAAATCCGGTTGACGGAAAAGGAAGCGGCGATCATCCGTTATCTCTACCGTGCCGGCAGCGCCGTTGTTACCCGCGACGTCCTGCTGGAAGAGGTCTGGGGTTATAATTCCGGTGTGACGACGCATACGCTCGAAACGCATGTGTATCGTCTGCGTCAGAAGATCGAACGAGACCCTTCCAACGCTGAAATTCTGGTCACCGAGAACGGCGGATACAAGATCGTACCCTGAGCAGTGCGCTCTTTACGTCCCCCATATGTCGCAGTTAAAGGTTCACGCCGCGCGTCCGAAAAGGCGCGCGGCGTTCTAACACCTTGTATTTTGAAGGCTGATATTGGAAAACCGCTATAGTGATGCAGGCGGTTTTCCGGAGTAACGAACGACATGGCCTTGACGGACGATATCATGCTGCTGGGGCAAGTGCCGTTGTTTGCGGGGTTCAGCGACGATCAGTTGCGGCTCATAGCCTTCGGTGCGGAACGCCGCAGGGTATCGGCGGGGCAGACGCTATTTCGGGAGCATTCGCCGGCGGAATGCGCCTTTGCGGTGACATCAGGCCATTTCGAGCTTTTTACGGCGGGGCGGGACGGTAAACCCGAACTGCAGGCAACACCGGGCAAAGGAGCGCTTCTGTCCGAACTTGCCCTTTTTACCCTCTGTGAACGGAAATTCACTGCCGTTGCGGCGGAGGATTCCGAGGTCATCCGGATAACGCGTATCCTGTTTCACCGGCTGGTGGAGGAGTTTCCGGAGGTTGCCGATATCGTGTCGGCACGCATCCGTGACAATATCGCCGCGCTCGCGGCGGGTGCGGCCCGTTTACAGAACCGCTTCGTTTGAGGCCGCCTGGAAAACGCTGCTTCAGAACCGGAAATGAGCCGTAACCGGAACGTGGTCCGATGGCCGGTTCCAGCCGCGTGCCTCCTGCAATATGTCGATTTTTTCGAGCGAGGGGCCGAGATCCTGCGACGACCAGATATGGTCGAGACGCCGGCCACGATTGGCCGCTTCCCAATCCTTGGCGCGGTAGCTCCACCACGTATAGATCTTTTCCGTTTCCGGCACGTTCAGGCGCATCAGATCAAGCCAGTTGCCCTGCTTCATGATGTCAAGCATGCCGTCGGTTTCGACAGGCGTGTGGCTGACGATCTTCAGAAGTTGTTTGTGTGACCAGACGTCATTTTCAAACGGTGCGATGTTGAGATCGCCGACAAGGATGGAGGAAGTGCCGGGCACGCCATCGGCCCGCAGCGCCTTCATTTCCTCGATGAAATCGAGCTTGTGGCCGAACTTCGGATTGATCGACCGATCCGGCTCGTCGCCACCGGCCGGAACGTAGAAATTGTGCAGCCGCACCCGGCGCGATCCGACCTGAAAAATCGCCGAGATGTGCCGCGCATCGCCAATACCGCAATAGTCCTGCCGGTGGTCTTCGGTCAGCGGAATTTTCGAGGCGATCGCCACACCGTGATAGCCCTTCTGGCCGTGGATGATGACGTGCTCATAACCCAGCGCCTTCAGCGGTTTCATCGGAAACTCGCCATTCGGGCATTTCGTCTCCTGCAGGCAGAGAATGTCGGGTTTGTAACGCACCAGAAACTGCTCAACGATCGGCATTCTCAGCCGGACAGAGTTGATGTTCCAGGTGGTTATCGAAAACGACATACTGTGCTCCGCGTTTGCTGCCCCGAACTCCGTTGTTTCGAGACATGTTTCCGGGGCGCAGGCTTATAACATCGCGATGAAAACGGGAATGTATTTTAGCGGCAAAATGAAAAAGGCGACCACAAGGCCGCCTTCGAATCGTTTTTCCAAAATAGAGCGTGCTCAGCCGCGCTTGCGCACTTCCTCATAGTTGATGTTGAAGACGCGCTCATCGAGGTTCACACCCGTCTGCACGTTGAAGATCATGACGGTGGTGTCCTTGTTCTGCGCATCGGTCGTCGTCCATTGCCTGAGATCGAAGGTTTTCGGGTCGAACATCAGGGTGATGGTCGAATCGCCGAAGATGCTCTTGTCGCCCAAAACGATGGTGGTCAGGTCCGATTCTTCCTTCACGTCCCGCACCTTCTGGTTACCGAGGTCGATCTTGTCGGACAGAAGCAGGCTGAGAGGCGTCTTGGACAGCGGATAGAGATCCCATGTCTTCAGCTTCATGTTGCCGATGACGACATTCTTGCCATCGGCGATGACCCGCATGGGTGAGGGGTCTTCATAATTGAAGCGAAGCTTGCCGGGCCGTTCGATGTAAAATTTGCCGCCGGTCTGTTCGCCGCGCGGGCCAAACTGCACAAATTCGCCCATCATGGTTTTGACCGACGAGAAGTGATTGGCGATTTTCTGCGCGGTTGCGCCATTGCCGGCTGCCTGGGCAAAGGCGTCGAGCGGCGACAGGCCCGCCATGACCGCGGCCATGGAAAATGCCGTCAGCACGCCACGCCGCGTCATCCCGTTTTCAGGTGCGCTTGCGGTGGCCGTTTCGCCGGTGGTGAGGTCGTTCATTCTGTTCTCCTTCATCGCAGCGATTGTCCGCATAAAAGGCGGCGGCTTCATGACGTTGGAAGCGTGTAATAACGCTTCTTGGCGCCGCTTGGTTGCGCGAGGCGTCGGGCCTTTGCCTTGTGCATGTCGTTATCCCGAAACCGCTATGCACTTTCGGGGGGCATGCCATTACCGCTCGATGATATCCGCTTCCGTGGGTACGAGGATTTCGCGTTTTCCGGCATGATTGGCGGGGCCGATGATGCCCTCCTGCTCCATGCGCTCGATCAGCGAGGCGGCGCGGTTATAGCCGATGCCGAGACGCCGCTGCACATAGGAGGTGGAGGCTTTTCCATCCCTCAGTACGACGGCGACAGCCTGGTCATAGGGGTCTTCGGAATCGGAGAAGTTGCCAGTGCCGGCCGGGCCGCTGCCAGCGCCATCCTCGTCGTCTTCCTCGGTGATCGCCTCCAGATATTCCGGCGAGCCTTGTGTCTTCAGATAGGCGACGATTTCCTCCACCTCGTTGTCGGAAACGAAGGGGCCGTGCACGCGCTGGATGCGCCCGCCGCCCGCCATGTAGAGCATGTCGCCCATGCCGAGCAGCTGTTCGGCGCCCTGCTCTCCAAGAATGGTGCGGCTGTCGATCTTCGAGGTCACCTGGAAGGAGATACGGGTGGGGAAGTTGGCCTTGATGGTGCCAGTGATGACGTCGACGGACGGACGCTGGGTGGCCATGATGACATGGATGCCGGCAGCGCGCGCCATCTGCGCCAGGCGCTGCACCGCGCCTTCGATGTCTTTGCCCGCTACCATCATCAGGTCGGCCATTTCGTCGATGATGACGACGATATAGGGCAGGGGCTTCAGATCGAACTCTTCCGTCTCGTACATCGCTTCGCCGGTCTGGCGATCGAAGCCGGTCTGCACGGTGCGGGTGAGGATTTCGCCCTTGTCGAGTGCCTGCTGCACGCGGCTGTTAAAGCCGTCGATATTGCGCACGCCGATCTTCGACATCTTCTTGTAGCGTTCCTCCATCTCGCGCACCGTCCATTTCAGGGCCACGACGGCCTTTTTGGGATCGGTGACAACGGGGGAAAGCAGATGCGGAATGCCGTCATAGATGGAGAGTTCGAGCATTTTCGGGTCGATCATGATCAGGCGGCACTGTTCTGAAGACATGCGGTAAAGCAGCGACAGGATCATGGTGTTGATGGCGACCGACTTGCCCGAACCGGTGGTGCCGGCGACGAGAAGATGCGGCATCTTGGCGAGATCGGCGATGACGGGCTCGCCACCGATCGTCTTGCCGAGCGCCATTGCGAGCTTGGCCTTGCTGTTTTCGAAATCGCGGCTGCCAATCAGTTCGCGCAGGAACACGGTTTCGCGCGTCTGGTTCGGCAGTTCGATGCCGATGGCGTTGCGGCCGGGCACAACCGCGACACGGGCGGCAATCGCGCTCATGGAGCGGGCAATGTCATCTGCAAGGCCGATGACACGCGAGGATTTGATGCCGGGTGCCGGCTCCAGTTCATAGAGCGTGACGACAGGGCCGGGGCGGACATGGATGATTTCGCCCTTGACGCCGAAATCCTCAAGGACCCCTTCCAGCAGACGGGCATTCTGCTCGAGTACTTCTTCGCTCAGCATATTGTCGCGCACGACGTTCTTCGGTTCCGCCAGAAGATGAACGGTGGGCAACTGGAAGCCGTCTGCGGCGATAAACGAGGCCTGCGCTTCCCTTGCCACGCGTTCGCTGGGTTTGGGGCGTGCCGAGGCAGCGGTTATTCTGGGCTGCCCGCGTCCGGGTGCCTGTCTGGGGGTGAATTTCTGATCGGTCTCGTCGGCACTGTCGTCGTCCGACAGGATGCCGCTCGGCAGACGGCGTCCGTCCGCGTCGAAAGACGCTTCGTCATCCATGTCGCCATCATGATCGAGCGCGATGGAGGGAGGCGACATCTGCCGGCGTGATGCGGCACGTTCCTCGAAAGATGGTTCGGAGCGCTGGTCAAGGCGGTTGATTGCGGTCTTCAGGCGTGAGGGCTCGTTCAGCGTGCCGAATTCATATTCGTTGAAATCGTAGGGATGCTCGAATTCATCGTGCAGGGACTTCGATTTCAGGCCGAACAGGCGGCGTAAGCGCGCCTGAGTGGTGTACCAGTAATGTGTGAGCGCGCCGAAGGCGAGAATGTTGGCGAAGAAGCCTTCACTGTCGTCTTCATCATCCTCTTCGATCTCACGCGCGGCGCGAGTCTTGCTCGCAACCGGCGCCGGTTCTTCCCGCTCGAGTTCATCGTCCAGGCCGCCGACAACGCCTGCGGCAAACAGCATCAGCCAGGCGGCGGGCGCTGCGAATATGACGCCCAGCACGGTTGCAATGGTGCCGGTTGGGTAAGCGCCGATAAAAAGGGCGGGAAAGCGGAGAATCATGTCGCCGATGACGCCGCCGATGCCGTTTGGCAGCGGCCAGGTGACGGGGGCGGGAAAACAGCCAAGCGAGGCGGCGCAGACGATGGTGCCTGCGACCCAGGCGACGAGGCGTGCGGGTAGCCGGCTGAATTTGCGGCCGGCGATCAGGGTGATTGCCCAGGCGATGACCGGAAGAAGGGAAATGATTGCGGAAAGCCCGAGGAACTGCATGACGATATCGGCGAAGATGGCGCCGCCGTAACCCAGGAGATTGGTGGGCTGGTTCCCCGTGGCATAGGACAGGCTTGGATCGGCGACATTCCATGTGGCGAGAGCGGCAATGCCCAGCGCGATCGTCGCAAGCAGGGCAAAACCGGCCAGAGCCATGATCTGACGTACGAAAAACGCCGTCAGCACGAAGCGCGTGTGACGACCATCGAATGTCGGAGATTGCATTCTGCCCATGTCCCTGAACCCGTCGTTTTTGTGGTTTCGGCAAGATCCGGCAGTTGACCTGATCCCGGATTGACAGGGAAAACTAACCGCTTGCTGGTTAATGTCGTGTTAACCATGCGGATTTTTGACGTCTTCGGCGGATTTGCGGCAAAGAAAAAGGCCCGTCGAAACGGGCCTTTCTTTTTGGGAAAGGGGATGGAGAACCCCTTTTCCAGATATCAGGAGTGGTAAGCGGCTTCGCCGTGGGTTGCGAGGTCGAGACCTTCGCGTTCCGCTTCCACCGGAACTCTGAGGCCGACGATCACGTCAACGATCTTGTAGAGGATCGCCGAGACGATGGCGCACCAGACGATGGTGATGGCGACGGCGACGAACTGCGTCCAGACCTGCGAGGCAATGGAGAAGTCCGCCTTGCCGGTGCCGCCGAGCAGCGGCGAGGTGAAGATGCCGGTGCCGAGGGCGCCGATGATGCCGCCGATGCCGTGCACGCCGAAGACGTCGGCCGTGTCGTCATAACCGAACTTGTTCTTCACCACGGAGACGAAGAAGTAGCAGATCGGCGAGACGATGAGGCCGAGAACGATGGCACCCATCGGGCCGACAGAGCCGGCAGCAGGCGTGACGGCGACGAGGCCGGCGATCATGCCCGAAGCGGCGCCCAGCATGGAGGCCTTGCCGCGGGTGAAGCTTTCAACCAGCGACCAGGAAACGATGGCGGCAGCCGTTGCGAGGAAGGTGTTCATGGTTGCGAGAACCGCACCGCCGGATGCTTCGAGGTTGGAGCCGGCGTTGAAGCCGAACCAGCCGAACCACAGCATGGCTGCGCCGACCAGCGTCAGCGTCATGGAGTGGGGTGCCATCATGTCCTTGCCGAAGCCGGTGCGCTTGCCGACCATGATCGCGCCGATCAGACCTGCAATACCGGCATTGATGTGAACGACCGTGCCACCAGCGAAGTCGAGAGCGCCCATGCCGAAGATCAGGCCATTTGCGTCCCAGACCATGTGTGCAATCGGGAAGTAGACGAAGGTGGCCCACAAGATGGTGAAGAGGATGACGGCGGAGAACTTGACGCGTTCCGCAAACGCACCAACGATCAGCGCCGGTGTAATGGCCGCAAAGGTCATCTGGAAGGCGATGAAGGTGTATTCGTAGATCACCACGCCTTCAGAGAAGGTTGCCGAGGTGCTGTCAAGCGAAACGCCGGACAGGAACAGCTTGCCGAAGCCGCCGAAATAGGGGCCGGTGCTGCCGCCGAAGGCGAAGGAGTAACCGTAGATCACCCAGACGAGCATCATGACTGCGGCAACGACCGTGCACTGCATCAGAACGGAGAGCATGTTCTTGGTGCGGACAAGGCCGCCGTAAAACAGCGCCAGACCGGGAATGATCATGAACAGCACGAGGATCGTCGCGACATACATGAAGGCTGTGTCGGCTTTTTCCGGAACGGGTGCCGCTACTGCTGCCGGCGCGGCATCCTGGGCAAAGGCGATGGCCGGGGCCATCAGGGCTGCCATACCGGCGCCCAGCTTGCCGAGTGTTGAAAACTTGTTGAATTGCATAGCGAGAAAACTCCCCTGTCAGCCGTGCTTCAAAGCGCTTCTGTGTTGGTTTCGCCGGTACGGATGCGCACGGCCTGTTCGATAGAGTAGACGAAGATCTTGCCGTCACCGATCTGCCCGGTCTTTGCCGCGGATGCGATCGCCTCGACAGCCTTGTCGACGACGTCGGATGCGACGGCGATCTCGATCTTCAGCTTGGGAAGGAAGCTCACCGCATATTCCGTGCCGCGATAAATCTCGGTATGCCCCTTCTGGCGTCCGTAACCCTTCACTTCGGTCACGGTCAGGCCCTGGATGCCGACGCCGGTGAGCGCTTCGCGCACCTCATCCAGCTTGAACGGCTTGATAATGGCCATCACAATTTTCATCTGGTTTCCCATCCTTTGTTTGTCCTCGGCACGGAGCCGACTCTCCTTGCCGCTGGCAGATCAGTAACAGCGACTGCGGACATACATTCAAAGGGCGTGCCAGTTTTGGACGGGGCGTCTAACTTATTGAAATATAAAATTTATATGACAGGCGTCTGAAAAACGGGCACGAAGACGCGCAATTTTCGTCTATTAAATGTGCGGTTTTTGAAAAAAGCACATTATTTAATCAGTTGCCCTTTTGCGGATCAGACCTTCCTGTGCCACGGATGCGACCAGTTCACCCTGTCTGGTGAAAATATTGCCACGGGTCAGGCCGCGGGCGCCTGAGGCGCTGGGGCTGTCCTGCGTATAGAGCAGCCAGTCGTCCAGCCGGCAGGGACGGTGGAACCACATGGCATGATCGAGGCTTGCCACCTGAATGGATGGATCGAAGATCGTCGTGCCATGGGCATAAAGCGAGGTGTCGAGCAGGGTCATGTCCGAGAGATAGGCGAGAATGGCCGATTGCAGGCGCGGATTGTCAGGCACGTCGCCAACGGCGCGGACCCAGATGTCCTGCTGCGGTTCCAGTTTTTCCTTCGAGATATAATGGGTCAGTGAAACCGGACGTATCTCAATCGGCCGCTTGTTGCTCCAGTAGTTCCGGATCGAAGCCGGCGCCTTGGCCAGAAAGGCTGCCTGCATCTGCTCTTCACTCATCAGTTTTTCGGGCGGCGTTACATCAGGCATTTTTATCTGATGGGTAAAACCGTCCTCGAAGATCTGAAACGACGCCGACATGGAAAAAATCGCCTTGCCATGCTGGATGGCAACCACGCGGCGGGTGCAGAAGCTTGCGCCGTCGCGGATACGCTCCACCTGGTAGACGATAGGCACCAGCGGATCGCCGGGGCGCATGAAATAGGAATGCAGCGAATGCACCTCGCGGTTATCATCCACCGTTCTTTGTGCCGCAATCAGGGCCTGAGCGATGACCTGGCCGCCGAAAACCCGCTGCCAGCCGATTTGCGGGCTTTCGCCGCGAAACAGGTTCTCTTCCAGCTTCTCGAGATCGAGCGTGGCGATGAGATTGACCATCGGGTCTGACGTTTGCGAGGGATGCGACATTTTTTCGACCTGCTCCGGCTGTAGGAAGATGTCACATGGTCTATAGTGCGGCTATGATGCGTGCACAAGATTTGAGGAGAAGCGCGATGCTGGACGTGGTGGTGGCAGGCGGCGGATATGTCGGCCTTTCGGTTGCTGTCGCAATCAAGCAGGCGGCCGGGCACCTCAATGTGCAGGTGATTGAGGCTGCTCCTGATGATGTGTGGAAGAAAGATGTGCGCGCCTCCGCCATTATTGCGGCGGCCACGCGCATGCTCGAAGTCTTCGGCATATGGAGCGAAATCGAGCCTGAAGCGCAGCCTATCAACAGGATGATCGTCACCGATTCGAAGACTGCCGATCCGGTTCGCCCGGTGTTTCTGACCTTTGATGGAGCGGTGGAAGAGGGCAGGCCGTTTGCCCATATGGTTCCGAATGTTGCGATGGTCGGGGCGCTGAGGGGCCTGTGCGACCGCCTCGGCATCGAAATCCGCCACGGGCTCAGCGTTTCCGGCTTTACCGCGGGTGCGCAGTCGACGGCAATCAGCCTTTCCGACGGCTCATCTGTCGACGCGCGATTGTTGATTGCCTGTGACGGGGTTCGCTCAGCGCTGAGAGATATGGCCGGCATCAAGACCGTGCAATGGGATTATGACCAGGCCGGTATCGTCACCACTGTCGAACATGAGCGGCCACATGAGGGCTGCGCGGAAGAGCATTTCCTGCCGTCAGGACCTTTCGCCATCCTGCCGCTCAAGGGAAACCGGTCGTCGCTTGTCTGGACCGAACGCAAGGCTGATGCCGACAGGCTGGTGGCCTCCGATGATCTGGTGTTTGAGGAGGAACTCGAGCGCCGGTTCGGCCATAAGCTCGGATCTATCCGCCCGGTTGGCCCCCGCCGGGCCTTTCCGCTGGGTCTGACGCTGGCGCGCTCCTTCGTCGCCCCTCGTTTTGCGCTTGCCGGCGACGCGGCGCATGGCATTCACCCGATCTCGGGGCAGGGTCTCAATCTCGGCTTCAAGGACGTCGCGGCTCTCGCCGAAACCGTGGTCGAGGCCGATCGTCTTGGCCTCGATATAGGCTCTCTCAATGTTCTGGAGCGTTATCAGTCCTGGCGGCGTTTCGATACGCTGCGAATGGGCGTGACGACGGATGTGCTGAACCGGCTTTTCTCCAATGATGTCGGTCCCATCCGCATCATGCGCGATTTCGGTCTTGGCGTGGTCGATCGTTTGCCGGGTCTGAAATCCTATTTCATTGGTCAGGCAGCCGGCACGACGGATGCAAATGCGCCGCGCCTGCTTACCGGCCAGACGCTCTGATCCAGCACCTTTCGCAGGTTCCAGATCGGCTTTTCCGCGATTGCCGCTTGACAGTCGATTCCGGTATTTTCTGTCTGAAGGTTTTGCCATAAAGCTGAATCCGGCCAAGGACTTATCCGGATTCATAATCTTGTATGGGCCGTGCTTTCACCAACCAGATGTTGCGGAGAACAAAAGCTGAATCACCGTGAGTCAGCGATTCGTATTCGATTCGTTCGCAGACTGTTCTTTGCCATGCCTGATTCCGTTTTCGCCGGATTCTTTTTTCTTGATTAACCGGCTGAATCTGCATGGAAAATTGCGGGAATGAGGCATCTTGCATCAGTTTGCAATCAAGGCCTATTGCCTTTGCGGACGGGCGTTGCCATGTGTGGTGCGCGTGACCACGTCCATGATGGCGGCAGGGCACGGCAAAGCAGATGAAGTCGATTCGCGGATAGTACGTTGAATTTTCGCCCCATGATCCTGAGCGGCCGCGGTGTCACGGCCGTTCTCGGCCCCACCAATACCGGCAAGACCCACTACGCGATCGAGCGCATGGTCGCGCATGGCAGCGGTGTTATCGGCCTGCCGCTGCGTCTTCTGGCGCGCGAGGTTTATACCCGTCTGGTGGAGAAGGTGGGTGCGCCGAATGTGGCGCTGATTACCGGCGAAGAAAAAATATCTCCTCCCAAAGCCAAATATTCCGTCTGCACCGTGGAAGCCATGCCGCGCGAGACGACCGCCGCCTTTGTCGCGATCGACGAAGTTCAGCTCGCCGGTGATCTGGAGCGCGGCCATATCTTCACCGACCGCGTGCTGCATCTGCGCGGGCGGGAGGAAACACTGCTTCTGGGTGCCGGCACGATGCGCCCGATCCTCGAAAAGCTGCTGCCGGGACTTACGGTGGTCGAGCGGCCGCGCCTGTCGCAGCTCTTTTATGCGGGGCAGAAAAAGATTACCCGCCTGCCGCAACGCACGGCAATCGTCGCGTTTTCCGCAGAAGAAGTTTATGCCATCGCCGAGCTGGTGCGCCGCCAGCGCGGCGGCGCGGCCGTGGTTATGGGCGCGCTCTCGCCGCGCACGCGTAACGCCCAGGTCGGGCTCTACCAGTCCGGCGATGTTGAATATCTGGTGGCGACGGATGCTATCGGCATGGGTCTCAACCTCGATGTCGATCATGTCGCCTTTGCGCAGGACCGTAAATTCGACGGTTATCAGTTCCGCAATCTCAATCCCGGCGAAATTGGCCAGATCGCCGGCCGCGCCGGCCGCCATCTTCGCGATGGCACCTTCGGCGTAACGGGGCGCGTCGATCCGTTCGACGATGAGCTGGTGGAGCGGATCGAAACCCATCAATTCGATGCGGTGAAAGTGCTGCAATGGCGGACGAAAAATTTCGATTTTTCCTCCATCGCCAATCTGCGCCTGAGCCTTGATGCCGCTCCGACAATCCAGGGACTTTCCCGAGCCTTACCCGCCATCGACCAGCAGGCACTGGAATATCTGTCGCGTTACCCCGAAATCATCGATGTGACGACGAGCGATGCGCGGGTGGAAAAACTCTGGGAGGCCTGCGCGCTTCCCGACTATCGCCGTATCGCGCCAGCCCAGCATGCCGACCTGATTTCGACGCTTTATTTCGACCTCGTGAAACGTGGTGCGGTGAACGAAGATTTCATGGCTGAGCAGGTGCGCCGCGCCGACCGCACGGATGGAGAGATCGATACATTGTCTGCGAGGATTGCGCAGATCAGAACATGGACTTATGTATCGAACCGCCCAGGATGGCTTGCCGATCCGACACACTGGCAAGAAAAGACGCGGGAAATCGAGGATCGATTGTCCGATGCGCTACATGAAAGGTTGACGAAACGCTTTGTTGATCGCAGGACATCTGTGCTCATGAGGCGCCTGAGAGAGAATGCGATGCTTGAAGCTGAAATCAGTGTAAATGGTGATGTCTTCGTAGAAGGACATCACGTCGGCCAATTGGCCGGATTCCGGTTCACGCCGGTGTCGGGAATGGAAGGGCCGGATCAGAAGGCCGTGCAAGGTGCGGCCCAGAAGGCGCTCGCTCTCGAATACGAGGCGCGTGCAGCGCGTCTGCATGCCAGTGGAAACGGCGATCTCGCTTTGAGCTCCGATGGTCTGGTTCGCTGGTTGGGCGAACCGGTGGCCCGCCTTTCGGCAGGTGATAACATCATGAAGCCGCGGGTGATCCTGCTGGCCGACGAACAGTTGAGCGGCAATGCCCGTGACCATGCGCTGGCGCGCGTCGAACGTTTCGTCAATCATCAGATTGCGACCGTGCTGAAGCCACTGGATGACATTTCGCGCGCCGAAGACCTTCAGGGTCTGGCGAAGGGTCTGGCGTTCCAGCTGGTCGAAAATCTTGGCGTTCTGTTCCGCCGTGACGTCACCGAAGACGTGAAGTCGCTGGATCAGGATGCGCGTGCCTCCATGCGCCGCTACGGCGTGCGTTTCGGTGCCTATCACGTCTTCCTGCCTGCACTGCTGAAGCCGGCTCCGGCCGAGCTTGTCACGCTGCTCTGGGCGCTGAAGAATGACGGCCTCGGCAAGCCGGGTTATGGCGATCTCATTCCGGTTCTGGCCGCCGGCCGCACCTCGGTGGTGACCGATCCCGCTTTCGAGCGGATGTTCTACAAGCTTGCCGGTTTCCGTTTCCTTGGAAAGCGCGCCGTTCGTATCGACATTCTCGAGCGCCTGGCCGATCTCATCCGTCCGCTGTTGCAGTGGAAGCCCGGCCAGCAGCCGCGTCCGGAAGGCGCTTATGACGGCCGCCGTTTCACGACGACGACCGCGATGCTTTCCATTCTCGGCGCAACGCTTGACGACATGGAAGAGATCCTCAAGGGTCTTGGTTACCGCGCCGATCAGGTGACGGCGGAAGAGGCGCAGGCCTTCCTCGCCAATCAGGCCGGTGCTGCTGCTCCGGCCACTGCCGATCAGGTGACGGCCGACGAGGAAAGCGCTGAAACCGAGCAGGACGAGCCGGCTTCCGAAGAGCAGGCATCCGAGACGGTGGCTGTTGCGGAAGTCGAAGCCGCTGAAGAAGCGCCGGTTGCGGAAGCTGTCAGCGAGGAGGCTGCTGTCGGCGAAGCCGTACCCGCTGAAAGCGCTGAGGCAACCGAGCCGAAGCCCGTTCTTCTGTGGCGTCCGGGTGGCCGCAATGAAAACCAGCGCGGCGACAACCGTCGTCCCGGCAATCGCGGTCATGGTCGTGAGCAGGGCCGTGAACAGGGAGCGCGCGAGCAGGGCGAGCGTCGTGGCGAAGGCCGTCGTGACAATCGTGACGGTGCAAATCGTGACGGAGCAAATCGCGAAGCTGCCAATCGCGGCGGTGAGGGCGAGCGCAAGCGTGATGGCGGACGCCCTGATCGCGGCAATCGCAATGATCGTCAGGATCGTGGCGAGCGCAAGGACAGGCCTGATCGTAACGACCGCGGCGGAAAGCCGCAGGGTCAGCAGCGTTTCGAAGCCAAGCCACCCCGCAAGGAGAAGCCGATCGATCCGGATTCGCCTTTCGCAAAGCTCGCTGCTCTCAAGGAGCAGCTGAAGAAGTAAGCCCATGGGGAGCAACGAACAGCCACTGGAGAGCACGCGTCAGCGTCTGGACAAGTGGCTGTTCTTTGCCCGCATGGCCAAATCCCGTTCGCTTGCCCAGGGCTACGTTCAGTCGGGTCAGGTCAAGGTCAACGGTGTCACTATTCGCCAGCCCAGCCATACGGTAAAGGCAGGTGACAGGCTCGATATCGGTTTCGAGCGCATGGACAGGGTGCTGGTCGTAAAGTCCGGAGGGGCACGGCGCGGACCCTACGAAGAAGCAAAACTTCTCTATGACGATCTGACGCCGCCCCGCGACCCATCCGACCGGTTTAGTCCGCTGGAGCAGGCGATGCGTGAACCGGGCAGCGGTCGTCCGACAAAAAAAGAGCGCCGGGCGCTCGACAGGTTTCTGTCTGATAGTGACGGAAGCAAAGATTAGAATAAACCTCCCGGCCGGACCCGTTTTTCAGAATTGTTTATCCTTGCTATCTGAAGTCAAAGGCATTACGTCCTTTGCGAAATTGCCCTGTCTGAATTCCGGGCGTCGGCTTGTGTTCCGAAGCCCAAAGACCCGGTCTGCATATTCTGGAGTTCATCATGACATATGTCGTGACCGACAATTGCATCCGCTGTAAATACACCGATTGCGTTGAAGTCTGCCCCGTGGACTGCTTTTACGAGGGTGAAAATTTCCTCGCCATCAATCCTGACGAATGTATCGATTGCGGTGTGTGCGAACCGGAATGTCCCGCCGAGGCGATCAAGCCCGATACAGAGCCGGGTCTCGACAAATGGCTGACGCTCAATGCCGAATATGCGGCGATCTGGCCGAACATCACCATCAAGCGTGACCCGATGCCGGAAGCCAAGGAAATGGACGGTGTCGCAGGTAAGCTGGAGCTTTATTTCTCCGCCGAGCCCGGACAGGGCGACTGATTTTTCGACGATACGGCGTCTTCTGCGCCATTAGCCCTCGCAGCCCAGGCGCGAGGGCTTTTTGCTGCATTTCAGCAGGTTATCCGCCGCGGCCCGATTGCAGGGTGGTCGACAGCAGCGTCAAAAGAGCCACGCTGTCTTCCAGGCTTTGCCGCTGGCGGCTTTGCAGTATGGCGGCCTGCAGACGGTTCATTTCGCGGGCGATCGCCGCTGGCTGCCATGTCCGCAGCGCCCTTTCGATGATCGGCTTTCGGCGAAAATGGATGTGGCGTCCCAGGGTCTGCATCACCTGCCCGGCCTGCTGCTTTTTCTCGTCCATCTCCGCCCGCATCTGGTCGAGCAGCTGGAATTGCTTGAGGCACCCCTGAAGCACGAGGAAGATCGGCGTCTTCGATGCAACGATCTTCTGGGTGGCGTGGAAAAAGGCGTTCCTGTCGCCTTTCAGGATGGCATCAACGGCATCGTCAGCGGAAACCGTGCTGGCATCGCCGATGATCGCCAGCACGTCTTCTTCTTCAATCACTTCCGCGCCACGGCAATAAAGTGCCAGCTTGCGAATTTCGTTGCGCGATGCGATGCGATCACCGCCGAGGGATTCGATCAGCCTTTGTCGTGCGGCGGGCGCGATGCGCAGATTGTCGCTGGAAAGCTCCTGATCGATCAATGCGTTCAACGATCGCGCATCGTCCGCATAACAGGGGATCGCGGCGATCGAGCGTGCGGGTTCCGCGATCTTGCGCAGCCCCGTGCCCTTCTTGATATCGCCAGCCTCTATGATCAGGAAGCTCGCCTCAGGCGGTGTCTCGGCCAAAATCTGGAGCGCGTCCACCAGTGCTTTTTCGGCCGCCGCACCCTTTACCCAAACGAGTTTCTCACCGCCGAAAAGGCCGATGGCGTTCACCTCGTCGAGAAGGCGACCGGGATCGCCCTGCAGATCGGATGCGGTCAACTTCAGTGACGCGAAAGCGTCATCGGGATCGATGCCGGTCTTTTTGGCGATGAGGCTTGCCCGCTCCGACACAAGGCCGCGATCCGGACCATAGAGCACGAAAACGCGAAAGCGCTCCGCCGGATTTTCGGCGAAGCGCTCAAACTCATGCGATTTTATCTCCGTCACGGCCGCGCTTCTCAGCGGCCGAGGGTGGCGGCGATATCGGTGCGGATGATTTCTGCCAGTTCCCGGGCTGCCCGGTTCTCGGCGTCGCGGGTCGCCCTGATCTTGGCGAATTCCTGCTGCGGCAGGTCCACCTGCGCCGTCACGTTGCGGCGTGCGGAGCGCAGGATCTGGCCATCGGAAATACGCGTCAGGACATATTGACCGCTCATCACCACGCGGCCGGGATAAGGGCCGTCATAGTTGTTGTTGGTGCGGGTCGTCAGGTCGTAATTCTCGACCTCCGTGGAGGTGGCGCTCGAGCTTACGGAAATCTTGACATTATACTGCGCCGTGGCCGGTTCACCCGCGCCGCCGGCCATCAGGAAGATCAGCTGGTTGCGGACTTCCTGTCCAACCCTGCCACCGACCTCGGAGACACTGACGGCTGCCAGCCGCTCCTTGGTTCCGGAGGCCTCGCCATAAAGCGGGCGCACCTGGCAGCCCGCCAGAAGACCGGCCATCATCACGACGGAAATTGCTGCCGCGACGCGGCTCCATCTCGAAAAAACGTCAGACAACAATGTTCACAATCCTCTGCGGAACCACGATGACTTTCTTGGGCTCGCCACCGGCAAGAATAGATTTGACGGCATCCAGAGCAAGGGCAGCCGCACGGACCGCATCTTGATCCGCATCGCGCGCGATTGTCAATTCACCGCGCTTCTTGCCGTTGACCTGCACCGGCATGACCACGTCATTTTCCTCGACCAGCGAGGCAACGAAGACCGGCCATGGCGTCTGGGCCACGAGACCCTCATTGCCCAGCGCCGACCAGCACTCTTCCGCCAGATGCGGTGTCATGGGGGCGATGATACGAATGAGGATTTCAACGGCGTCACGTGCCGCTGCCTTGGCGTCGTCAGACTTGCCGCCTGCTGCGACGTCCGCAAGTGGCCCAGCTAGGGCATTGACCAGCTCATAGATGCGGGCGATCGCCTTGTTGAAGGCGAGCTTGTCCAGATCATCCTGAACGGCCTTCAGCGTCTTGTGGGCGGCCTTGGAGGCTGCCAGCCCTTCACCCTCGGTCGCCGGCTTCGGCTTGACGTTCTTCAGCTCCCCGGCAACTTCGCCGATGATGCGCCAGACGCGCTGGACGAAGCGGTTTGCACCCTCCACCCCGGCTTCGGACCAGATGACGTCGCGATCCGGCGGAGAGTCCGACAGAACGAAGAAGCGTGCGGTATCCGCCCCATAGGATGCGATGATATCGTCCGGGTCGACCACGTTCTTCTTGGACTTCGACATCTTCTCGATGGAGCCGATCTTCACTTCCGCGCCGGAAGACAGGAGGAATGCCCGGCGTGCGCCGTCCGCCTCTTCGATGCGCAGGTCCGCGGGGGCTATCCATTCGCGGCTCATGCCTTCGCCGTGGCTATAGGTTTCGTGAACCACCATGCCCTGCGTGAACAGACCCTTGAAGGGCTCCTTGACGCCGACATGGCCGGTCTCGCGCATGGCGCGGGTGAAGAAGCGCGAATAGAGCAGGTGCAGGATGGCATGCTCGATGCCGCCGATATATTGATCGACCGGCAGCCAGTGATTGGCAACTTTCGGGTCGGTCGGCTGGTCTTCCCACGGCGCTGTAAAGCGGGTGTAATACCAGCTGGAATCGACGAAGGTGTCCATCGTGTCGGTTTCGCGCCGCGCATCATGGCCGCATTGCGGGCAGGAAACATGACGCCATGTGGGGTGGCGATCCAGAGGATTGCCGGGCACGTCGAAAGTGACATCGTCGGGCAGCTTGACCGGCAGGTCCTTTTTCGGAACCGGAACCACGCCGCAGACTTCGCAGTGAATGACCGGGATCGGGCAACCCCAGTAACGCTGGCGGGAAATGCCCCAGTCGCGCAGGCGGAAATTGACCTTGCGTTCGGCCTGCGGTGCATTCCCCAGCATCTCGGCGGACAGCTTCTGCACGACGGCTTCGAAGGCGTCGGCCGTCTTCATGCCGTTCAGGAAGCCGGAATTGATCATCACGCCATCATCGGTGAAGGCGGTGTCTTCAACGGTAAAGCTTGCGGAGTCGGGACCTTCGGGTGCGACGACGGCCACGACCGGCAGGCCGTATTTGCGGGCGAAGTCCAGATCGCGCTGGTCACCCGAGGGGCAGCCGAAGATTGCGCCGGTGCCGTAATCCATCAAGACGAAATTGGCGACATAGACGGGCAGTTCCCAGCTGGGATCCAGCGGGTGAACGACCTTGACGCCGGTATCGATACCCTTCTTTTCAGCGGTTTCCAGCGCTGCCAGAGAGGTACCATGGCGGCGGCATTCGTCGCAGAACGCGGCAATATCAGGGTTGTTCGCCGACAGTTCCTTTGCCAGCGGATGGTCGGCGGCGATCGCCAGGAAGGAGGCGCCGAACAGGGTGTCGGGACGGGTTGTGTAAACGGTGATGTCGGAAAAACCTTCCGGCGCCGTCTCAGTGACGGTCTGCCAGCGCAGCGACAGGCCTTCGGAACGGCCGATCCAGTTCTTCTGCATCAGGCGCACTTTTTCCGGCCACTGGTCCAGTTCATCCAGTTCGTCCAGCAGGTCCTGACTGAAATCGGTGATGCGGAAGAACCATTGCGTCAGTTCGCGCTGTTCGACCAATGCCCCGGAGCGCCAGCCGCGGCCGTCGATCACCTGCTCATTGGCCAGAACCGTGTGGTCGACCGGGTCCCAGTTGACCTTGGACTGCTTGCGGTAAACCAGGCCCTTTTCCATGAAATCGACAAACAGCGCCTGCTGACGATGGTAATATTCCACATCGCAGGTTGCGAATTCACGGGTCCAGTCCAGTGACAGGCCCATGGATTTCAGCTGGCCGCGCATGGTGGCGATGTTCTGGTAGGTCCAGTCCTTGGGGTGGACCTTGTTCTGCATGGCTGCGTTTTCCGCAGGCATGCCGAAGGCATCCCAGCCCATGGGGTGGAGAACGTTGAAGCCGCGCGCGCGCTTGTAACGCGCAACCACATCACCCATCGCGTAGTTGCGGACATGGCCCATATGGATGCGTCCCGAGGGATAGGGAAACATCTCCAGAACGTAATATTTCTCGCGCGGATCGCTGTTATCGGTGACGAAAACCTTGTCTTCGTTCCATTTTTGCTGCCAGCGCGGCTCGGCGTCGCGAGGATTGTAACGTTCGATGGCCATTGTCTAAAATTCCGGGTATCGAGGGGAAAAATTTGCGCTGACCTTCACCATGAAACGACCGGGGCGTCAAGTTTGGCGGGGCATTCGGGCGTTCAATCTTGGCCAGCATGCCTCAAATGGTGCTAAAGGCGCTTGGCATCAAGGTAATCGGCGTCTAGTTAGCGGTTCGAACGGTTTAAAAAAGGTCTTGTGATGGAAATCGAAGCACGTCTTGAAGATGTCAGGCAGCGCATTGCGGATGTTGCGGAAAAATCCGGTCGCAAGGCGGCGGATGTTACCCTGGTTGCTGTCTCGAAGACATTCGACGCGGAAGCGATCCAGCCCGTCATCGATGCCGGCCAGCGCGTGTTCGGGGAAAACCGCGTGCAGGAAGCACAGGGCAAGTGGCCTGCCCTCAAGGAGAAGACATCCGATATCGAGCTGCATCTGATCGGACCGCTGCAATCCAACAAGGCGGCCGATGCGGTGGCGCTGTTTGACGTCGTGCAGAGTATCGACCGGGAAAAGATCGCCCGCGCGCTTGCCGAAGAATGTGCCAGACAGGACCGCAGCCTGCGATTTTATGTGCAGGTCAACACCGGCCTCGAGCCGCAGAAGGCCGGCATCGACCCACGTGAAACCGTTGCCTTCGTGGCTTTTTGCCGCGACGAGTTGAAATTGCCGGTCGAGGGATTGATGTGCATTCCGCCGGCAGAAGAAAATCCCGGGCCGCATTTTGCGCTTCTGGCCAAGCTTGCCGGGCAATGCGGTCTTGAGAAGCTTTCCATGGGCATGTCCGGCGATTTTGAAACCGCCGTCGAGTTCGGCGCCACCAGCGTTCGGGTGGGCTCGGCGATCTTCGGCAGCCGGTAAAATCCTTAAAAATAAAAAACCCGGCGCTGCGGCCGGGTTTCAAATGTCGGAAAGACTTCGATCAGTATTGATCGTCCTCGTCTTCGTCCTTCGGTGCAGACTTCAGCGAGGAGAGCTTCTTGAACACGGCGTCGGCGTCGATCTGCTCTTCTTCCTCACGCTGGAAGTTGTAATCCAGACCTTCCGTTGCCGTTGCCGGCTGCAGCGTGTTGCCAAGCTCTTCGGCTGTTGGCAGCGGACGACCGCGCGAAGCGCGTTCGACTTCAAGATCAAGATCGATCTGGCTGCAGAGGCCGAGCGTTACCGGGTCCATCGGCGTCAGGTTGGCCGAGTTCCAATGGGTGCGGTCGCGAATCTGCTCGATGGTGGACTTGGTGGTGCCGACGAGACGCGAAATCTGCGCGTCCTTCAGTTCCGGATGGTTACGAACCAGCCAGAGAATGGCGTTCGGACGGTCCTGGCGCTTGGAAACCGGCGTGTAACGCGGGCCACGGCGCTTGGATTCCGGCACGCGCACCTTCGGCTCGGAAAGCTTGAGCTTGTGGTTGGGGTTGCCTTCGGCGCGGGCGATCTCGTCGCGGGAAAGCTGTCCCGTCGCGATCGGATCGAGACCCTTGATGCCCTGTGCGGCTTCACCGTCGGCAATCGCCTTGACTTCCAGCGGATGCAATTTGCAGAACGTGGCTATCTGGTCGAACGACAGCGCGGTGTTGTCAACCAGCCATACAGCAGTTGCCTTTGGCATGAGCAATTGTTGAGCCATAGATACAGTCCTTCTGTCCGTCCGCGCCGGTGTCGCGGGCGTGGTATCAACCACTGAATTTCCGGGATATGACGGCTCTATAGCCGCATTGCATCAGAATTGCAATTCTTTGCGAAACAAATGACCTTTGTCTAATTGCCGTGTGCATTTGAACTGCTATGAATTCAACACATGCCTGAGGTGGGAGTCTCAAGGCGCGCTCATAACAGGACATACTTGGTTTCAGGAGGAGTTTATGTCTGCCAAAATCTACCCGGTGCTCAAATCGGCGAAAGCCCGCACGCTCATCGACAATGAGCGGTACCAGAAATGGTATCAGGAGAGCGTCGAGGATCCGGAAAAATTCTGGGACAAGCACGGCCGGCGGATCGACTGGTTCAAGCCCTATACCAAGGTCAAGAACACCTCCTTCAAGGGACGTGTACCGATCAAGTGGTTCGAGGATGGCCTGACGAACGTCTCCTACAACTGTATCGACAGGCATCTGAAGACGCATGGCGAGCGCACGGCGATCATCTGGGAAGGCGACAATCCCTATATCGACAAGAAGATCACCTATAACCAGCTCTATGATTATGTCTGCCGTCTGGCCAATGTGCTGAAGAAGCACGGCGTCAAGAAGGGTGACCGCGTCACCATCTACATGCCGATGATCCCCGAGGCGGCCTATGCCATGCTCGCCTGCGCCCGCATCGGTGCCGTGCATTCCGTCGTTTTTGGCGGCTTCTCGCCGGAAGCGCTGGCCGGCCGTATCGTCGACTGCGAATCAACCTTCGTCATCACCTGCGATGAAGGCGTGCGCGGCGGCAAGCCGATCCCGCTCAAGGAAAACACCGACAAGGCGATCGATATTGCCGCCAAGCAATATGTCATCGTCAATAAGGTTCTTGTCGTGCGCCGCACCGGCGGCAAGACCGGATGGGCGCCGGGCCGCGATATCTGGTACCATCAGGAAATCGCCACGGTGAAACCGGATTGCCCGCCGGCGAAGATGCGGGCGGAAGATCCGCTGTTCATCCTCTACACATCAGGGTCCACCGGCAAGCCGAAGGGCGTTCTGCACACGACGGGTGGTTACCTCGTCTATACGTCGATGACGCATGAATATGTGTTCGACTACAAGGATGGCGAGGTCTTCTGGTGTACGGCCGATGTGGGCTGGGTTACCGGCCATTCCTACATCGTCTACGGGCCGCTTGCGAATTGCGCGACGACGCTGATGTTCGAAGGCGTTCCCAACTTCCCGGATCAGGGTCGTTTCTGGGAAGTCATCGACAAACACAAGGTCAATATCTTCTATACCGCACCGACGGCGCTCCGATCGCTGATGGGGGCGGGCGACCAGTTCGTCACGCGTTCGTCGCGCGACAGCCTGCGGCTGCTTGGAACGGTCGGCGAGCCGATCAATCCGGAAGCATGGGAGTGGTATTACCATGTGGTCGGCGAGGACAAGAGCCCGATCGTCGACACCTGGTGGCAGACGGAAACAGGTGGCATTCTGATATCGCCGTTGCCGGGTGCGACCGATCTGAAACCGGGTTCGGCGACACGGCCATTCTTCGGCGTGCAGCCGCAGCTTGTCGATGCTGAAGGCAATGTGCTGGAAGGGCCGGCCGACGGCAATCTCTGCATCACCGACAGCTGGCCGGGCCAGTCACGGTCGGTTTATGGCGATCACCAGCGCTTTGTCGATACGTACTTCTCGACCTACAAGGGCAAGTATTTCACTGGCGATGGCTGCCGGCGTGACGAGGACGGTTATTACTGGATCACCGGTCGTGTCGATGACGTGCTGAACGTCTCCGGCCACCGCCTCGGTACCGCCGAAGTTGAATCCGCGCTGGTGTCGCATCATCTCGTTTCGGAGGCGGCCGTGGTCGGTTATCCGCACCCCATCAAGGGACAGGGCATTTATTGCTATGTCACGCTGATGGCGGGGCAGAATGGCGATTATGCGCTGCGTGAAGAGCTGGTGAAGCATGTGCGCAACGAGATCGGGCCGGTTGCGACGCCGGACAAGATCCAGTTCGCGCCGGGCCTGCCCAAGACCCGCTCCGGCAAGATCATGCGTCGTATTCTGCGGAAGATCGCCGAGGACGATTTTGGTGCGCTCGGGGATACATCGACGCTTGCCGATCCGGCGGTGGTGGAAGACCTCATCGCCAACCGCCAGAACCGCACGGCGTCCTGATTTTCCGGAAAGGCTGCTTCGGCAGCCTTTTTCTTTCCGGAAACGAAAACACCCGGAAGCGAACTTCCGGGTGTTTCTTATTCAATACAGACAGGCTTACTGGCCGCGGATTTTCTTCAGGTCGGCCAGAACGGCGTCAACAACGTCCGCACCGATTTCAGCCTTGTGCTTTTCGTAAACGACCATCGACTTCTCGCGGATACGCGCCTGCTCTTCCGGAGACAGCGAGTTGACCTCGAGACCGGCAGCCTTGATCTTTTCCAGCGACTTCTGGTTCAGTTCGCGGATGACCTTGCGCTCTTCGTCGCGGCCGACAACTGCGCATTCACGCAGGGCCGTCTGCTCTTCGGGCGTGTAGCTGTCGAAGATCGGCTTGGAGAAGAGGAAGAGGAACGGCGTGTAAGCGTGGTTCGTCTCGGTGATGTACTTCTGCACCTCGTAGAACTTGGAGGTGTCGATTGTCACATAGGGGTTTTCCTGCGCGTCGATCGCGTTGGTTTCAAGGGCCGAGAAGACTTCGCCGAAAGCCATCGGCGTCGCGTTGGCGCCGAGGTTCTGGAAGGTGTCGAGGAAGATGTTGTTCTGCATCACGCGGACCTTGAGGCCCGAGAAATCTTCCCACTTGTTTACGGCATGCTTGGAGTTCGACAGGTTGCGGAAGCCGTTTTCCCAGTAGGCCAGGTTTACGAGGCCCTGTTCTTCCAGCTTCTTGTTCATCATGTCGCCAAAAGCGCCGTCCATGACTGCGTCAGCTTCCTTGTCGTTCGCAAAGAGGAACGGCAGGTCGAAAACGCCGAGCGACGGGATGAGACCGACGAGCGGCGACGAGGACGTCACGACGGCTTCCTGGACGCCGGAGCGCAGGGCCTGCGTTGCCTGAAGGTCACCGCCGAGAGCGCCGCCCCAGAATGCCGTCAGCTTCAGCTTGCCGCCCGACTTGTCGTCGAGGCAGGCCTGCATGGCCTTGATGCCGTTGCCGACCGGGTGATCCTGGTTGATGCCGTTCGAAACGCGGATGTTACGGCTGTTGAATTCGGCCATTGCCGGAGCAGCGGCGCCTACGGCGAAAGCGATGGCCGTGGTGGTCAGAAGAAGCTTTCTCATAATATCCTCCCTTGGATTGTGTTCGAGAAATTAACGAAGGTACTGCAACGGAACCATGACGATGTCGGGGAAAATCACCAGCAGCGCCAGGACGATGGTTTCGGCAACGAGGAACGGCCAGACGCCGATCGTGACCTTGCCGAGCGGGATGCGACCGACGCCGCTGACGACGTTGAGAACCACGCCGACAGGAGGGGTAATCAGGCCGATGGCATTGTTGATGATGAAGAGAACGCCGAAATAGACCGGGTCGATGCCCGCCTGCTTGATGATGGGCATCAGAACAGGCGTGAGGATCAGGATGGTCGGCGTCAGGTCGAGCGCGGTGCCGACGATGAAGACCAGCACCATGATGACGACCATCAGCAGCATCGGACGATCGATCAGCGGCTCGATATAGCTTGCGACTTCGTTCGGAATGTTCGCTGCCGTGATGAGCCATGCGGAGACGAGCGCTGCGCAGACGAGGAACATGATGATCGAGGTGCTCTTGGCGGCGCGTAGGAGCACGTGGAAGAGATCCGCCGGCTTCAGTTCGCGGTAGATCACCATGCCGACGAAAAGCGCGTAAGCGGCTGCCACGACGGCGGCTTCCGTCGGCGTCATGATGCCGGCCTTGATGCCGCCCAGAATGATGACGGGCATGCCCAGCGCCCAGCCGGCACGCGCGGTGGCGACGAGACGTTCCTTGGCGGTGGTTTTCGGCAGCGGCTTGATGTTGTCCTTGCGCACCACGATCAGCCAGGCGACGATCAGCGAAATGCCCATCAGAATGCCGGGAACGATACCTGCAAGGAACAGCTGGGTAATCGAGACGTTTGCGGCGACACCGAAAACGATGAAGGCCATGGACGGCGGAATGACCGGGGCGATGATGCCGCCTGCGGCGATGAGGCCACCGGAGCGCGGAATATTGTAACCGGCCTTCGCCATCATCGGGATGAGGATTGCGGCGAGAGCTGCGGTATCAGCTGCTGCCGAGCCGGAGATGCTGGCCATGATGATGGCTGCGACGATGGCAACGATGCCGAGGCCGCCCCTGATATGGCCGACGCAGGCAATGGCGAAATCAATGATGCGGCGCGACAGGCCGCCGGAATTCATCAGTTCGCCAGCCAGAATGAAGAAGGGAATGGCGAGCAGCGTGAAGGTGTCGGCGCCTGAAATCATGTTCTGGGCGATGATCGCGGTGTTGAACATGCCCATGTACCACATGAGCACGACGCCGCAGAACATCAGCGAGAAAGCGACGGGAACGCCAATCGCCATGGCTCCCAGAAGAGAGCCGATAAAAACGAGAAGGGTCATGGTATCAGCGCTCCGAAAGCTGTTCGATCGTCAGGTTCTCGCCCGCAAACTGGGCGATTTCGTCTTCTGTGACGCGGCCCGTCAAAAGACGGTACAGGCGTTCCAGTGCGATGATGAACATCAGGCCGCCGGTGAACATGCCGATGCCATAGACCCAGATCATCGACAGCTTGGTAACCGGTGCATGCATGCTGGCGTTGATGCCGGACTGCTTCCAGGTTCCCCAGAAGAAGATGGCGGAACAGGCCAGAATGATGATGTTCGACGCGATCATGCAGACGATGCGGGCACGGCGGGAGAGGAACATCACGAGCGTTTCGATACCCATGTGGCTATTCTCACGAAATGTCAGCACCGCGCCGATGAAGGTCAGCCAGACGAAGAAATAACGCGACAGCTCTTCCGAGACGTTGATGCCGGAATTCATCGTGTAACGCATGACGACGTTGACGAAGACCATGATCGACATGCCGGCGAGCAGCAGGACGAGAATGATTTCGAGAATCCGGTAAAAGAGATTGATGGTCTTTGGCATTTTCCCCTCCCGAAGAAACATCTGGAGCATTTTCGGCGAAGGATCGCCGTCAATGCGCCACCTATTGGTTTTCGCAATTCCCGACGCAAAACCGCGATGCGGTTTTGCTGAATTGCTTAGAGCAACCCGCGTTTCGCCAGGTTGCGCATCAGGGCCACGGTGCCGAATGTCCATTCAGGGCATTCATCAGTCGTCGTGACCCAGTTGATCAACTTGCCGAGCTTGGGCGTGGAGATTTCGACACGGTCGCCCTTGGCATGGGTGAAGCCGAGACCCGGGCCATGGCGGTCCTTGACCGGCGCGAACATCGTGCCAAGGAAAAAGACGGCGCCATCTGGATATTGATGGTTGCGGTTCAAGAGCTGGGACGCGAGGTTTTCCGGCGTGCGGCTGATTGCCTGCATCGCGCTGACGCCCGTCATGGTGAAACCGTCTTCACCTTCGACCAGAAGCGAGATCTGCGACTGCTTCACGTCTTCAATTGTGAAGTTGCCGTCGAACAGGCGGATGAAAGGCCCGATCGCGCAGGAAGCGTTGTTGTCCTTCGCCTTGCTGAGGAGCAGGGCGGAGCGGCCTTCGAAATCGCGCAGGTTGACATCGTTGCCGAGGGTTGCGCCGACAATGCGGCCGTCGGAGGCGATGGCGAGCACCACTTCCGGCTCCGGGTTGTTCCATTGCGATTTCGGGTGAACGCCGATCAGTGCGCCGCAGCCGACCGAGGCCATGGCCTGCGCCTTGGAGAATATTTCCGCATCCGGGCCGATACCCACTTCCAGATATTGCGACCAGAGGCCCATTTCCTGGAGCAGTTTCTTGACTTCCGCGGCCTTTTCGGAGCCGGCCTCAAGTCCCCGCAGATTGTCGCCGAGAACCGGCGCCAGCCGTCCGCGGATTTCCTGCGCGCGAAGTGGGTCACCCTTGGCCTGCTCTTCGATCACGCGTTCCAGCATGCTGTCGGCGAAGGTGACGCCGGCGGCCTTGACGGCCTGAATGTCGTTGGGCGCAAGAAGTTCGCCGGCGGAGCCGTCCAGAAAAGCTTCGAACGCACCGAGCGCCACGAACGTACCGGTGTCGGCAAGCCGCGCCACCAGATCCGTCTTTTCCAGAAGTTCCGACATGGTAGGGGAGATGGAGGTGAGGTCATAAAGCACGCCGCCCTTGAGCAGGACGGGGCAGGGGCCGCCTTCGCTTTTCGACCAGACGCGGCCGACGAGCAAAGCGTTTTCATAATCCTCAGGCAAAATTGCGGTAGCGTCGATGGACCTTGCGCCGGTCATATATGTCCTCCCCTTTCAGCCTTCCGACAGGCCGCCTCCTGCGGTCTTATTGTCTGGATGTCTGACAACCTAATCTTATTCTTCTTAGTATGACTTTTCCAACGAGTCTAGCGGTCTCGCCGACAAAATTATCGTCTTTTGTTGCTGGATATCCGCAAAGCCTGGAAACCTGTCCTATAGCTTTACGGTTCACGCATTTATTCTTCTCTTCAGAAGATATCCAGTTCGAGATTGACCCGGCTTGCGGCACCGATCAGGTGCTTGCGCATGGCGTTTTTGGCGGCAGTTGCATCGGCCTTCTCGACGGCTTCATAGATTGCCACATGTTCGGCGATGGTCACCTCGAGAATCTCACCAAAAACCGCGCGGGAGAAGGCGATGTTGATGGCCGAGCTGATGCGTTCCGCGATGAAGCCGAGGAACATCAGGAAATATTCGTTCTGGGTTGCCTCCGCCAGAATGCGGTGAAAATCGAGATCGGCGGCAACGCCTTCCGTCGACCAGTCGTCAGCGGTCTTCATCTTTTCCAGCGCCGCCGCCAGCCGCGCCAGCTGCTGCGGGCTGCGGTGCAATGCTGCGAGCCCTGCCGCCTCGATTTCGAGCGGCATGCGAAGCTGGAAGAGATCGCGGAAGTTCTCCGGGTCGTTGAGACGGGAGCGCTCAATGCGGATGGACAGCCTCTGCCGGGGATCGGTGACGAATGCACCCACGCCCTGGCGGGTTTCGACGAAACCTTCATTGCGCAACTGCGCGATCGCTTCGCGAATGACCGAGCGGCTGACGCCGAAGGTTTTCGCCAGAACATGTTCCGTCGGCAGCCTGTCTCCCGGCCCGAGCTTCGAATCATTGATCTCGCGTGCGATCTCTGCGGCGATCCGGCCGGGCAGATGGTCGTTGCGATGTATCTGATTGAACTCCAGCGTCATGATTGCTCCCGTTCCGCAGAAACGATTGGTTCATTTTACCCGCTGCAGGCGACTTCCTCCTTCGCCGTCAGCGGGTTTTAAAGGGCGGCGAATTCAGCCGCCCTCGCCGTTCTTCGATTAGCTATCCGGTTGCAGGCTTATCTGGCAACCGGGATTCATCCGCAAATCGGGGTCGAAGGCATTTTTCAAACCCATGATCATCCGGCGCTGCACATCCGATAGCCGGCTTTCGAAATCGGAGCGTTTCAGGCGGCCGATGCCGTGCTCGGCGCTGATGCTGCCGACGTAACGGTCAAGGACCTCGTTAACGAGTGTCTTGGACTTGTAGATGAACGCCTCACGCTCCTCCGGTGTCGCACCATTGGGCGGCAAGACGTTGAGATGGACGTTGCCGTCGCCGACATGGCCATAGGAAACAGCAAGGCATTCCGGCAGTTTTTCCGCAAGTTCGGCTTCCGCCTCGGCCACGAAAGCCGAAAGTCTCGAAAGCGGCACCGAAATGTCGGTACGCATATGGCTGCCGCGCAGCGCCTGACCCTCGTTCATGCCCTCACGGAACAGCCACAACGACTGCGCCTGCGCCCGCGAGGAGGCGATGACGCCGTCCAGTACCAGACCGTCTTCCATGACGCCCTCAAGGAAGCGGCCCATCAGATCGGCGGTATCCACCAGACCGGAGCCAGAAATTTCCATCAGCACATAGGCCGGGTAATCGCCGGCGATCGGCATCTTGAGGTCGGGGATTGCCTCGATCGCCAGCGTGAAGGCCACCGGCGGCATGAATTCGAAGGCGGACATCAGGTCGCAGCATTCGCGGCGGGCGCGGCGGTAAAGCTTGATGGCATCGTCAAGCGAATTGAGGCCGAGCAGTGCCGTCTCGACATGTTCAGGATTGGGGTAAAGCTTGACGGCAACGGCGGTGATGATGCCGAGCGTTCCTTCCGCGCCGATGAAAAGCTGCTTCAGGTCAATGCCGCGATTGTCCTTGCGCAGCGTCGACAGGCCGTTCCAGATGGTGCCATCCGGCAGGACGACTTCGAGACCCAGAACCAGCTCGCGGGTCATGCCGTAACGCAGGACATTGATGCCACCGGCATTGGTTGAAACGTTGCCGCCGATGCGGCAGCTGCCCTGCGCGCCGAGCGACAGCGGGAAAAACATGCCCTTGTCTTCAACCGCATCCTTGAATTCCGAGAGAATGCAGCCGGCTTCCACGACGGCCGAAAAATCGTCGCTGTCTATGGTGCGGATAGCGTTCATGCGCTCGAGGCTCAGCACGACCTGATGTTTCGGGGCATCGGGAATGCCGCCGAGCACCAGCCCGGTATTACCGCCCTGGGGGATGATGGCGAGGCCGAGTTCGGCGCAGGCGCGCACCGTGTCGGACACTTCCTGCGTAGAACGAGGGCGGATGACGGCCACGGCCGAACTGGTGACATCACCGTGCCAGTCGCGGCAATAGCGCAGCATGTCTTCCTGCGATGTCAGCAGCAGGGCTTCGCCAAGCCTGTTCTTCAGCGAGAACCGCAATTCCTCGATATCGTGTTCACTCACGATCGTCATTCCACCCTCTCCGTCCAATCCGCCCTAAAATATGAAGGCAAGGGTTTGTGGCCTTGCTTTTGCCGGCGCCCCTGCTTTTGTTAGTTTGTGAAAAAATACTATTTTCAATCGGATCATATAAGGTTATCAGACAACCTTACAAGCTAATTTATCGGTCCATCGGCCGATGATGTTTTTTCGGTCTCGGGAGAATGACCGGGACACAGAGGAGGAAGACATGCATATCGCAATCATCGGCGCCGCAGGCATGGTTGGCCGCAAGCTGACGCAGCGTCTCGTGAAAGATGGATCGCTGGGTGGCAAGCCGATCGAGAAATTCACGCTTATCGACGTTTTCCAGCCAGAAGCGCCCGCCGGTTTTTCCGGTGCTGTCGATGCGCGCGCAGCTGATCTCTCCGCTCCGGGTGAAGCTGAAAAGCTGGTAGATGCCCGTCCGGATGCCATCTTCCATCTCGCCGCCATCGTGTCGGGCGAAGCCGAACTCGATTTTGACAAGGGCTACCGTATCAATCTCGACGGCACCCGTTATCTCTTCGATGCCATCCGCATTGCCAACGGCAAGGATGGTTACAAGCCGCGCGTCGTCTTCACCTCATCGATCGCCGTGTTTGGTGCGCCGCTTCCCTATCCGATCCCGGATGAATTTCACACCACGCCGCTGACAAGCTATGGCACGCAGAAAGCAATCTGCGAGCTGCTGCTGTCCGATTACAGCCGTCGCGGGTTCTTCGACGGTATCGGCATCCGTCTTCCCACCATTTGCATCCGCCCCGGCAAGCCGAATGCGGCCGCCTCCGGCTTCTTCTCCAATATCCTGCGTGAGCCGCTGGTCGGCCAGAAAGCGGTTCTGCCGGTGCCGGAAAGCATTCGCCACTGGCACGCCTCGCCGCGTTCCGCCGTCGGTTTCCTTCTTCATGGTGCGACGATCGACGTCGAAAAGGTCGGTCCGCGCCGCAACCTGTCGATGCCCGGCCTCAGCGCCACTGTTGGCGAACAGATTGAGGCGCTGCGCAAGGTGGCTGGCGAAAAGGCCGTCGCCCTGATCCGCCGCGAGCCGAATGAGATGATCATGCGCATGTGCGAGGGTTGGGCACCAGGCTTTGAGGCCAAGCGCGCCCGCGAGCTGGGCTTCACCGCTGAAAGCTCTTTCGAAGAGATCATTCAGGTGCATATCGAAGACGAACTGGGAGGTTCATTGAAATGAGTGTCGGTCGGGAGGAGAAAAAGCGGTCGGTTGCCTTTATCGGCACGGGCCTGATGGGTGGGCCGATGGCCCGGCGTCTGCTGGGTGCGGGCTTTTCGGTTTCGGTCTGGAACCGCAGTGTTGATAAGGCGCAGGCTCTCGTTGTCGATGGTGCGGTTGTTGCGGCATCGCCCGCTGAGGCCGCCAAAGGCGCCGACATCGTCATCACCATGTTGAGCGATGGCAAGGCCGTGGGTGAGGTGCTGTTCGAGAATGGGGTTGCCGAAGCGCTCGAAAAGGGTGCTATCGTAATCGACAGCAGCTCGATTGCGCCGCCGATCGCACGCGAGCATTCCTCGCGGCTTGAGGCGCTTGGCATTCATCACGTCGATGCGCCGGTCTCCGGCGGTGTTCCGGGCGCGACGGCCGGCACGCTTGCCATCATGGCTGGCGGTGACGAGGCTCTGGTCGCCGGTCTTGCGGATGTCTTTGCGCCGATGGGCCGGCTGACCTATGTCGGTCCCTCAGGTGCTGGCCAGCTCTGCAAACTCGCCAACCAGCAGATCGTCGCCATCACCATCGGCGCTGTTGCCGAGGCGATGATGCTGGTGGAAGCGGGTGGCGCATCCCGGGAAGGTTTCCGCAATGCCATCCGCGGTGGTTTTGCCGAAAGCCGGATTCTGGAGCTGCATGGCGAACGCATGGTGAAGCGTAATTTCGTGCCGGGCGGCCCATCCAAGTTCCAGCTCAAAGATCTGAACGGCGTGCTGGCAATGGCGAAGGATATGTCGCTCACATTGCCGCTGACCCAGCAGGTGACGCGGGAATTCGACGACTTCGTCGGCGATGGCGGAGCCGATATCGACCATAGCGGCATCCTGATTTACCTCGAAAAACTCAACAACCGGGAACAGGGCTGAGGCGATCTGATGAGCGACGACAAGGCACCCATGCGCCGCCTGCGATCCCAGGACTGGTTCGACAATCCAGACCATCTCGACATGACGGCGCTCTATCTGGAGCGCTTCATGAATTACGGCGTGACGCCGGAAGAGCTGCGTTCCGGCAAACCGGTCATCGGTATTGCCCAGAGCGGTAGCGATCTGACGCCGTGCAACCGCGTCCATGTGGAACTGGTCAAACGGGTGCGCGATGGTATCCGTGATGCGGGCGGTATTCCCATCGAGTTTCCGACCCATCCGATGTTTGAAAACTGCAAGCGCCCTACGGCGGCGCTTGACCGCAATCTTGCCTATCTCAGCCTTGTGGAAGTGCTTTACGGTTATCCGCTCGATGGCGTCGTTCTGACGACGGGCTGCGACAAGACCACGCCTTCGGCGCTGATGGCGGCAAGCACGGTGGATATCCCGGCCATTGTGCTTTCCGGTGGGCCGATGCTCGACGGTTATCATGACGGTGATCTGGTTGGTTCCGGCACCGTCATCTGGCGTATGCGCCGCAAATATGGTGCAGGTGAAATCACCCGCGAGGAATTCCTGCAGGCAGCGCTGGAATCAGCCCCGTCGGTCGGCCATTGCAACACCATGGGCACGGCGTCCACCATGAACGCCATGGCGGAAGCGCTCGGCATGTCGCTCACCGGCTGCGGTGCTATCCCGGCCGCTTATCGCGAGCGCGGCCAGATGGCCTATCGCACTGGTCGCCGCGCGGTGGAACTGGTTGTCGAGAATATCAAGCCCTCCGATATCATGACGCGTCAGGCGTTTTTGAACGCGATCCGCGTCAACTCGGCAATTGGCGGCTCGACCAATGCCCAGCCGCATCTTGCGGCGATGGCGAAACATGCGGGCGTCGAGCTGCGCGAGGAGGACTGGCAAGTCCACGGTTACGACATTCCGCTCATTGCCAATGTTCAGCCGGCCGGCAAATGGCTGGGCGAGAAATATCACCGCGCCGGCGGCACGCCTGCCATCATGTGGGAGCTTCTGCAGGCCGGCAAGCTTGACGGAAACTGTCCGACGGTTACCGGCAAGACCATGGCGGAAAATCTGGAAGGTCGGGAATCGACCGACCGCGACGTGATCCTGCCCTATGACAAGCCGCTGAAAGAACGTGCCGGTTTCCTCGTTCTCAAAGGCAATCTCTTCGATTTCGCCATCATGAAGACAAGCGTGATCTCGGCGGAATTCCGGCAGCGCTATCTGAGCGAGCCGGGCCGCGAGGGGATTTTCGAGGGAAAATGTGTGGTTTTCGATGGTTCGGAAGACTATCACGCCCGTATCAACGATCCGTCCCTTGGTATCGACGAGCGCACCATCCTCGTCATTCGCGGAGCCGGTCCGCTCGGCTGGCCGGGGTCGGCTGAGGTCGTCAACATGCAGCCGCCGGACGCGCTGTTGAAAAAAGGCATCACCAGCCTGCCGACAATCGGTGACGGCCGGCAATCGGGAACGGCGGACAGCCCGTCGATCCTCAATGCCTCGCCGGAAAGTGCAGCCGGTGGCGGGCTGGCCTGGCTTCGCACCGGCGACGTGATCCGCATCGACTTTAATGAAGGTGCATGCAACGCGCTGGTGCCGGACGCAGAGCTTGAAGCGCGCAAGGCTGACGGCATTCCGGCGGTGCCGGCGGATGCGACGCCCTGGCAGCGCATCTACCGTCAATCGGTGACGCAGCTTTCGGATGGCGCTGTTCTGGATGGGGCTGCGGATTTCCGAAGGATTGCCGAGAAGATGCCCCGGCACAATCACTGATTGGCACTGATAAGAGATGATGAAAATCCCCGGCGACGACCGGGGATTTTTCTTTTCCGGACGGTTTCACAATTGATTGCGACCTCCTAATGTACCTGCAAATCCGCATCACAGGAGCAGGGCATGACAGATATTTCCATGATCGAGGCGGCGCGTCAGCGTATCGGAAGCCAGGCGGTGCGGACACCGCTGCTGTCATCGCCGTTTCTGGATGAGATTGCCGGGCGAAAGCTATTCGTAAAGGCCGAGTGCCTGCAAAGGACGGGTTCCTTCAAGTTTCGCGGCGGCTGGTCAGCTGTCTCCGGCCTGCCTGCCGAGGTGCGTGCCAAGGGCGTGCTTGCTTTTTCTTCGGGTAACCATGCGCAGGGTGTAGCGCTTGCCGCCCGCCTGCATGGTGTTCCCGCCGTCATCATCATGCCCTCCGACGCGCCGAAGATCAAAATCGACAATACCCGCGCCTATGGTGCGGAGGTGGTGCTTTATGACCGGGCCAACGAAGATCGAGACGCCATCGGCGACCGGCTGTCGCGCGACCGTGGGCTGACGCTGATCAGGCCTTACGACGAACCCCTGGTCATCGCCGGGCAGGGCACGGTGGGGCTGGAGATTGCTGAACAGGGTGCGGAGCTGGGGATCGGTGCGGCCGAGGTTCTGGTGCCCTGCGGCGGCGGCGGTCTCACCTCGGGTATCTCGCTCGCACTTGCCGCGAAAGCACCGAACTACAAGGTCAGGACTTCAGAACCGGAGCGGTTCGACGACGTGGCGCGCTCCCTTGCCGCGGGTAAGATAGAGCGCAACGCCAAGACCTCGGGTTCGATCTGCGACGCGATCGTCACGCCGCAACCCGGTAACATCACCTTCCCGATCATGGCCGGGCTCTGCGGAAAAGGCATTGCCGTGACCGATGAGGAAGCGCTGCGGGCCGCGGTCCTTGCCTTCAACCGGTTGAAGATCGTCGTTGAACCCGGCGGGGCGGTGGCTCTTGCCGGGGCGCTTTTCCATGGCGGTGAACTGGAGAATGAAACGGTGATTGCGGTTGCATCCGGCGGCAATGTCGATCCCGGGATCATGGCGGACGCGCTGTCGCGTTTTGGCTGAGGCGGCTCGCTGAGATTAATCGCTGAGCCGTTCCGCAATGTCTGCGGCAATCGCCAGTGAGGCAGTCAGGCCGGGGCTTTCTATGCCAAAAAGATTGACGAGGCCGGCAAGTCCGTGGGTCTCCGGCCCGTCGATGCGAAAATCCATGGCGGGTTCGTCCGGTCCGGAAATCTTTGGCCGGATGCCGGAATAGGCGGGTACCAAGGCATTCTCCGGAAGGCCCGGCCAGTAACGCCGTATGGCATCGCCGAAACCCTCCATGCGGCGGGGATTGACGGCGTAATCGATGGTTTCGACCCATTCCACGTCAGGGCCGAACCGGGCCTGACCGGCGAGATCGAGCGTGAGGTGCACGCCGAGGCCGTGGGTATGCGGTGCGGGATAGATGAGCCGTGAAAACGGCGACTTGCCTGTCAGCGAAAAATAGCTGCCTTTGGCGAAACGTGCCTGAGGGATCGCTTGTGCCGGCAGGCCCTCGATCTTTTTTGCCACCATCGGTGCGAAGAGGCCGGCGGAATTGATGAGCAGGCGGCATGTCAGGCTCATCGGCTCTTTGCCGCCGACATGAATCCGGAACCCTCCGCTGATTGCGTGCGCCCTTTCGAAGGGTGCGTTGAAGGCAAGGGCGGCGCCATGGTCTTCCGCTTCACCGAGCAACGCCAGCATATAGCCGTGGCTGTCGATGATGCCGGTTGAAGGTGAAAGCAGGGCTGCCCTGCAGGCGAGAGCGGGCTCAAGCGAAAGCGCCTGCCTTTCATCGATCAGCTCCAGGTCTTCGCAGCCGTTGGCTTCACCCTTGTCCTTGAGCCCCGCCAGCAGGGCGGTTTCAGCTTCATTCGCCGCCGCGATGAGTTTGCCGCAGCGGCGATGCGAAACACCGTGGCTCTGGCAGAAGGCATAGAGACGCGCCTTGCCCTCCACGCAGAGCCGGGCCTTGAGGCTTCCGGCCGGATAATACAGCCCGGCGTGAATGACCTCGCTGTTGCGGGAAGAGGTCGCGGAGCCGAATTCCCTTTCGCTCTCGAGGATGATGACAGAAAGGCCGCGCATCGACAGTTCACGGGCCGTCGCCAGCCCGATTACACCTGCCCCGATGATGATGGCGTCGATATCCATCATGTCTCCCTGTCTGCAGATAGTCCATTTGAACGAACGCCGCCGCGCCGCGTTAATATTCCGCGATGGGTAGATTGATGCTTGTTGGGAGGCAAGTGGCGACCCCTATTTTTCCCAATTGGCGCTTCTTATGGAATTTTATCTCTACTGGACGGTAGGGGATGAAGCTATTCTTTGGGTGAGATTAACCACTGCCCGTTTGACGGGCCAGACAGGGAAGGGAGTGCACAATGTCTTATTCCAAGGCAGGAAAAGTGAAAGACTTTGTCGTGCAGCCCCAGTCGCCGCGCAGCTGGAGAGATTCGGTTCATGCGGCTCTTGTCGGCGTCTGTGTGGCGTTTGTCGCTGCCGTCATATTCGGTCTCGTTCCCTGATCCTCCCGGCTTTTCCATCAGGGCACTTGAGAACAAAAGGCCGGTCGCTCCTCCGACCGGCCTTTTTCATGCGCATTCACACCTTTAGATAATCCTCGGCCAGATCGACCCAGAAGGCGGTTCCGATCGGCAGGATGTCGTCGTTGAAGTCGAATTTCGGGTGGTGCAGCGGCGGGTCGTTGTCGGTGCGCGCCGTGCCGAGGAAGAAATAACAGCCGGGCCGTTTTTCCAGCATATAAGCAAAATCTTCGGCGCCCATCGACGGACGCTGCATCTCGGCCACCTTTTCGGCGCCGGCAAAACGGCGGGCGAGATCGGTGACATAGTCCGTCTCCGCCTTGTGGTTGATGGTTGCGTTATAACCGCGCTCGTAATCGATGGTGACGCTCATGCCGTAACTTGCAGCCTGGCCTTCGGCTATCGTCCGAATGCGCTTTTCCAGCTCGTCGCGCACGCCCGCATCGAAGGAGCGGATGGTGAGCAGCATCTCCGCCGTTTCGGGGATGACGTTGCTGGCGACACCAGCATGGAACGCACCCACGGTGACGACGGCCGACAGTTGCGGATGGATATTGCGGGAGACCACGGTCTGCAGCGCCATGATGATGCTTGCACCGGCAACGATGGGGTCTGCCGCATCCTGCGGTTCGGCGCCGTGGCCGCCATAACCGTTGACGGTGATCTTGCACTCATCGACGGCGGCAAGGACCGGTCCGTCGCGCAGCACGAATTGCCCGAAGGGTACGCCCGGATCGTTATGCAGGGCAAAAACCGCATCGCAGGGGAAGCGGTCAAACAGGCCGTCCTCGATCATGATGCGCCCCCCGCCGAAATTCTCTTCCGCCGGCTGGAAGATAAGATGCAGCGTTCCATCGAAATTCCGGCGTTCAGCAATGATCTTTGCTGCACCAAGTAGCATGGCGGTGTGGCCGTCATGGCCGCAGGCATGCATCACACCCTGATTGGCGCTGGCATATTCCGCCCCGGTCTCCTCGTGGATCGGCAGGGCGTCAATATCTGCGCGAATGCCGAGCGTGCGCGCGCTGTCGCCATTGCGAAGCGTTGCGACGATGCCAGTGCCGGCAAGCCCCCGCGTTACCTCATAGCCCATTTCCACCAGCTTTTCGGCAATGAAATCCGACGTCTTGAATTCGGACAGGCCGATTTCGGGATGGCGGTGCAGGTGGTGGCGGATCGCCACCACATCCGGCATATGGTTGGCAAAAGAGGTGACGGTGGCGGTCTGTCTGGTCATTTTCGAAGTCCCGGTTTACGCCGCTTTTTTCCGGCGCCTTTTAGCAAGGACATAGCAGCATATGCCTCTGCGCGTAAGAGGCGTTCCGGTGCCCGAAATGCCCTGAAATTCAGCGCTTGCATCGTGTCGCGACAGGTGGCATGGAACTATTGACGTCCTGGGGCATTAGCTCCTTTCGGATGTGGCGCGGGCCTTCTTGGCTTCGTGTTGCCTTTCAGGTTGTCAACGGGGGACTATCGGGCGTTGCGCGAACAATTTTCGCCGTTGGGGAGTGTGCGAAATCCGGTTGGAACGGCTTTGCCGGGCCGTGGGACAAGATTTTCCTGTCGCCGGAAATTCCCTGTTCGCACTGATCTTCCGCCTTGCAGATTTTTCGGAAAAATCATGCCACCCGATATGGCGCCTACGGATATCCTCTATCGGATGATACGATCCGCCCGACGCCCGGCCCGGTTCACCGAAGGTTCAGGATAAGTCATAAATATAGCGTGGCCCGATTTTCGTGCGTGCTCCCGCCACGGACGAAATGCCGGTCAAGTCGAACAAGTATCCCTTAAGTTCAGAATACGAGCCCGATGTCATTTCATATCACCCCGACCGCCGCCGCCCGTGATTCCGAGACGAAGCAGATTGATCACAACGATTCGATCCGCGCGTCCTATATGACGATCGAGGAATTGCACGATGCGGGTGCCGCGCTTTCCCGCGATGGTGCCGATAGTCTTCCCGGCTTCATGGAATTCGATTTCTTCGAGCGTCACCGCGAGAACGAGAAGGAAATCCTCAGGGTCTACCGCACGACGGCTGTCGATGCGGAAAATGGCGCGACGATCACGCCAGCGGCGGAATGGCTGCTCGACAATCACTACGTCATCGAAGAAGCTATCCAGGAAGTGCGCCGCGATTTTCCGCGCAAATTCTATCGCCAGCTGCCGACGATGACGGTGGGCGGGGTGACGATCCCGCGGGTCATGGCGCTCGGCTGGCTTTATGTCGCCCATACTCACAGCACGGTTTCGCGCGAGAACATGACAGCGCTGGTGGATGGCTACCAGACCTCAAAGACGCTGCAGATCGGCGAATTGTGGGCGCTGCCTTCCATCATCCGTTTTGTCCTCATCGAAAATCTGCGCCGTATCTCCATTCGCGTCGAGCGCTCGCGCCGCATGCGCCAGAAGGCAAACGAGGTCGTTGACGAGATCATCCGCCTGAATGATGCCGAAGCTTCGGCCGCGCTTCTGAAACAGGTCGATTCGCTGGTTGACGATCCGACTTTCGCAACACAGTTCCTTTATCGTCTCCGCAATGGCTCGCAGACCTCCGGTTTGGCAGTTGCTTGGCTTGAAGAGCGGCTGCATGCCGCCGGCACTGACGCTGAAAACGTCATGATGTCGGAACATAATCGTCTGGCCTCTGGCAATGTGACGATGGGCAACATCGTCAAGAGCCTGCGTGAAATCGACGATACCGAATGGTCGGTGTGGTTCGAGGAAGTCAGCCATATCGACAAGGTTCTGCGTGAGGAGACCGATTACGAAGTTCTCGATTTCGGTTCCCGCAACACCTATCGCAACACGATCGAGCTTCTGGCTCGCCGTTCTCCCAAGACCGAAGTTGAGGTTGCGCGCGCCGCCGTCGAAATGGCACGCTCCGATATGCCTGCCGGTGCGGATGAAAATCATCGCGTCAATGTCGGCTCCGTGCTTGTCGGCCAGCGCCGGTTCGAGCTTGAAAAGGCTTTGGGGTACCGGCCGCTGGTGTCGCAGCATATCGTCCGCTCGATGCGCAAGTTCAACTGGCTGGCAATCGCCGCGCCGGTGCTTCTGATCACCGCGATTGCCATGCTGGCGGTCGGCTGGTTCCTCGCGGAAGCGGGCATGCCCTGGTACGTCGTCACCGCCTTCCTGCTGATGTTCGCATTGCCGGCCTCGGAAGGGGCGACGGGTCTCTTCAACACGCTCGTCACCTTCTTCGTGAAGCCGTTCCGGCTGGTCGGATACGAGTTCAAGAACGGCACTCCACAGGATGCCCGCACGCTGGTTGCCGTGCCCTGCATGCTGACCAGCCGCGACAGCGTTGACGAAATGATGCGCAATATCGAGGTGCATTATCTCGCCAATCCGCATGGCGAGATTTATTTCTCGCTCGTCAGCGACTGGCGCGATGCGCAATATGAGCAATCCGATGAGGATCTTGAGATCCTCGATTATGCCAAGCGCGAGCTTGCGGCGCTGAACAGCCGTTATGCCTTTGACGGCAAGACACGTTTTTACCTGCTGCATCGCCGCCGTATCTATAATCCGGCCGAAGGCTGCTGGATGGGCTGGGAGCGCAAGCGCGGCAAGCTGCATGAGCTGAACATGCTGCTGCGCGGCGACAAGGATACGACATTCCTCGGCGGTGCAAACATCGTGCCGGCCGATGTCAAATACGTCATGACGCTGGATGCCGATACGCGCCTGATGCGCGATGCGGTGACCAAGCTCGTTGGCAAGATGCATCACCCGATCAACCGTCCGGTGATCGATCCTGTTTCCGGCCGTGTTGTCGAAGGTTACGGGCTGCTGCAGCCGCGCGTTACGCCCTCGCTGACGACAGGCAAGGATGCTTCCGTCTTCCAGCGCGTCTTTTCGATCAATCGCGGTATCGATCCTTACGTCTTCACCGTTTCCGACGTCTATCAGGACCTGACCTCGGAAGGCACCTTCACCGGCAAGGGCCTCTACGATGTGGATGCCTTCGAGGCGGCGCTGAAGGGCCGTATCGAAGAGAATTCCATCCTCAGCCACGATCTGCTCGAGGGCTCCTTTGCGCGCTGTGCGCTGGTGACCGATGTGGAACTGGTCGAGGATTTCCCGACCCGATACGAGGTGGAAGTGTCGCGCCAGCATCGCTGGGCGCGTGGCGACTGGCAGCTGCTTCCCTTCATCCTTGACCGTGCCCGTGGCGTGACCGCCATCGGCCGCTGGAAGATGGTCGACAACCTGCGCCGCTCGCTCACACCGATCGCGTGGTTCTTCGCCTCGATTCTCGGCTGGTATTTCATGGATCCGCTCGGCGCGCTGATCTGGCAGATCCTGCTGATCTTCTCGCTCTTCGTTGCGCCGACGCTTTCGCTGCTCTCCGGCCTTGTGCCGCGTTCCACCGATATCGTGCCGCAGGCGCATTTCCACACCATCTGGTCGGAAATCCGCGCCACCAATGCGCAGGTTGCGCTGCGTATCGTCTTCATTGCCGATGCCGCCTGCATGATGACGGATGCGATTGTCCGTTCGCTTTACCGTCTGCTCGTCAGCCACAAGCTGATGCTGGAATGGCGCACGGCCGCCAGCATGCAGTCGAGCGCCCAGGGCAGCATCATCGATTATTACCGCCAGATGTGGCATGCGCCTGTCGTGGCGATGCTCGGCCTGCTGTTTGCGGCGCTGCCGGGCGACAATGCCTTCCTCATCGGTATTCCCTTCACGCTGCTCTGGGTTCTGTCTCCCGCCGTTGCCTGGTATGTCAGCCAGTCGGCTGAAACCGAAGACCGGCTGTTCGTTTCGGAACACGTGTCCTTCGAGCTTCGCAAGATTGCGCGCCGCACCTGGCGTTATTACGAGGCCTTTGTGACGCCGCAGGAAAACCACCTGCCGCCGGACAATTTCCAGGAAACGCCGGAGCCGATCGTCGCCTCGCGTACTTCGCCCACCAATATCGGCGTCTATCTGCTGTCCATCATTTCGGCACGCCAGTTCGGCTGGATCAGCTTTGCCGATACGCTGGAGCGGATCGAGAATACGATCCAGACCGTCGAGAAGATGGAGAAACATCGCGGCCATCTCTACAACTGGTATCACACTGACACCTTGCAGACGCTTGGACCGCGCTATGTTTCGGCCGTGGACAGCGGCAATCTCGCCGGTCACCTGATTGCGGTTTCGTCCGCCTGCCGCGATTGGGCGGAAGCCCCTTCCGCCCATCTTCAGGGCAATCTCGACGGTATCGGCGATGTTGCCGGTATCCTGCGCGAAACGCTGAAGGCGCTGCCCGACAACCGCAAGAACCTGCGCCCGCTGCATCGCCGTCTTGAAGAGCGCATCATCGGCTTCTCGAACGCGCTTGCCTCCGTCAAGCGCGAGCATGAATTTGCGTCGATCCGCGTCATCAATCTGGCGGTGCTCGCACGCGACATCCAGAAACTTGCTACCAATGTCGACCACGAGGTGAAGTCGGCGCAGAGCGCGGAAGTGACGCGCTGGGCGCAATTGCTGGTGGAATGCTGCGAGTCGCATATTTCGGACAGCGCCATCGATCTCACCAATATGGAGCCGCTGCGCCAGCGTCTTGCCTCGCTGCGCGACCGCAGCCGCAACCTTGCCTTCTCGATGGATTTCACGTTCCTCTACCGCAAGGATCGCCGTCTTCTGTCGATTGGCTATCGTGTCGAAAGCAAGGAGCTGGATGAGGCCTGCTACGACCTTCTGGCTTCCGAATGCCGTCTGACCAGCCTGTTTGCCATCGCCAAGGGCGATCTGCCGACCGAGCACTGGTATCGTCTCGGCCGTCAGGTCGTGCCGATCGGTGCGCAGGGCGCGCTGGTGTCGTGGTCGGGTTCGATGTTCGAATATCTGATGCCGCCGCTTGTCATGCAGGAGCGTCAGGGTGGCATCCTCAACCAGACCAACAATCTGATCGTCAAGGAACAGATGAACCATGGCCGTCGTCTCGGCACGCCATGGGGCATTTCCGAAGCGGCTTTCAACGCCCGCGACCACAACATGAATTACCAGTACACCAACTTCGGTGTGCCGACCCTTGGCCTCAAGCGTGGCCTTGGCCAGAATGCGGTGATCGCGCCCTACGCGTCGATCCTCGCCAGCCAGTATGATCCTGATGGCGCGCTTGAGAACCTCGACAAGCTGCGCAAGCTTGGGGCGCTTGGCCAGTACGGCTTCCACGATGCGGTGGATTTCACGCCGACACGGGTGCCTGACGGCAAGGTCTGCGCGGTGGTCTATAACTATTATGCCCACCACCATGGCATGTCGATTGCGGCTGTCGCCAACGTCGCCTTTGATGGCGTGCTGCGCGAACTGTTTCACTCCGATCCGGTGATCGAGGCGGCTGAGCTGCTGCTGCAGGAAAAGGCACCGCGCGAAGTTCCGGTCATGAGCGCCAAATACGAGCCGGAAACACCCGGCAAGGAACAGGCAGACCTGTTGCGTGCAGAAGTGCGCTCCATCGCCGATCCGGCGGTGCGCGACCGCGAAGTGGTGTTCCTCTCGAACGGCCATTATTCGACGATGCTCACCTCCACGGGTGCAGGTTATTCGAAGTGGAACGGCCAGGCGATTTCCCGCTGGAAGGCCGATCCGACAGAGGATCGCTGGGGCACCTTCATCTTCCTGCGCGACACCACCAATGGACAATGGTGGAGTGCGACGGCCGAGCCGCGCGTCATCGAAGGCGAAAAGACCAAGACGATCTTCACCGACGACAAGGCTGAATTCCACAAGACAACAGGCGATCTGCAGAGCGTGGTCGAATGCATCGTCGCCACGGAGCACGACGCCGAGGGCCGCCGTATCACGCTGCTGAACGTCGGTTCCGAGGATCGCTATATTGAAGTGACCTCCTATATGGAGCCGGTCATCGCGTCTGAAGATGACGATAACGCCCATCCGCTGTTCTCGCGCATGTTCGTGCAGACGGAAATCGGCCGACGCGGCGATGTCATCCGCGCCTGGCGCAACCGTCGCAGCCCGAACGAGCCGGGTACCGTCATCGCGCATCTGGCCGCCGACAATGCCGGCCCGTCGCGCCCGACGGAATTCGAGACGGATCGCGCCAAGTTCATCGGTCGCGGTCGGTCGCTGCGCGAAGCCGCTGCCTTTGATATGGGTGCGACGCTTTCCAGCACGGATGGTTTCACACTCGATCCTATCCTGTCGCTGCGCCGCACGGTGCGCGTGCCGGCGGGCAAGAAGGTGAGCGTGATCTTCTGGACGATTGCCGCGCCGAGCCGCGAGGAAGTCGATAAGGCAATAGACCGTTATCGTCATCCGGACGCCTTCGCGCATGAACTCGTACATGCCTGGACGCGTACGCAGGTGCAGATGCGCCATGTGGGCGTTACCTCGCAGCAGGCGGCCGCCTTCCAGCATCTCGGCCGTTATCTTACCTATCCGGACATGCATCTGCGTGCGGATTCGGAAACGCTGAAAACGGGTCTCGCCTCGCAGCGCGCCTTGTGGCCGCTTGCCATTTCGGGTGATTTCCCGATCTTCAGCCTGCGCATCAACGACGACATGGACATGGATATCGCCCGTGAGGCGCTGAGCGCCCATGAATATCTGCGTTCGCGTGGCGTGATCTTTGATCTGGTCATCGTTAATGAGCGGGCCGCGTCCTATGCGCAGGACATGCAGCATGCGCTGGATCACATTTCCGAGGCGCAGCGCCGCATCAATCCCGCCGATGGTGGTCGCCCGCACGTCTTCTCCGTGCGTCGCGACCTGATGGATGAAGAGACCTGGAGCGCGCTTCTCGCCGCTTCCCGCGTTGTTCTTCATGTGCGCAACGGCAAGATTGTCGACCAGATCAACCGCGCTGTATCGCTGTTTGCGGCTCATCGTGGTCCAGATGGTACGAGTGACGCTGCGCAGGCCCGTTTGCCAGTGCCGGCTTTCCCAATCGCGGAGCCGGTCGAGGATGCGGGCGATCTCGATTTCTGGAACGGTTTTGGCGGCTTCGCCAAGGGCGGCCAGGAATATGTCGTGCGCCTCAATGGCGGGCAGTCGACGCCGCATCCGTGGATCAACGTTGTTTCGAACGAGAGTTTCGGTTTCCACATTTCGGCCGAAGGCGCCGGTTTCAGCTGGAGCCGCAATTCGCGCGACTATCAGCTGACGCCATGGAGCAATGATCTGGTCATCAATCGGCCGGGTGAGGCTTTCTATGTCGCCGATGTGGAGACAGGAAAGCTCTATACGCCGTGTGCCGCGCTCTCGCGTGATCCCGAAGCCATGTTTGAAACCCGTCACGGCCTCGGATATTCCGTGCTGACCGGTGTAGCGGATACGCTCGAAGTCGAACTGACACAGACCGTTGATCGCGAAAAACCGGTCAAGTTCTCGCAGGTCATCGTTCGTAACAAGGGTACCAAAAGCCGCCGCCTGAAGGTCTATGCCTATGTGGAATGGGTGCTCGGCAATAACGGCCAGAAGTCCGCGCCGTTCATTCTGAGCAGGCACGATGCTGCCAGCAACGCGATCTTCGCGTCGAACCCCTACAGCATCGACTATAGCGCCCGCACGTCCTTCCTGACGCTCGACACCGAGGCGAGCGGGTTTACCACCAGCCGCCGGGAATTCATCGGCCGCTTCGGTTCGGCACAGGCGCCGCAGGGCATCGTATCCGGTGCCGCACTCAGCGGCAGCACGGAGGTTGATGGCGATCCCTGCGCCGCGCTGATGCAGGAAATCCACCTGAAGCCCGGCGAAGAACGGCATATGACCTTCATTCTCGGCGATGCCGACAATGCGGAGGAGGCCGAAGCGCTGGTGAAAGATGCACGCCAGGCCGACTTCCAGTCGGTGCTGGAAGAAAGCAAGGCTTTCTGGACCGGCTTTACCGGTCAGCTGCAGGTTTCCACGCCCGATGCCGGCTTCAACCATATGGTCAACAACTGGCTGCCCTATCAGGCGCTGGCCTGCCGAATTCTGGCACGCACGGCCTTTTACCAGTCGAGCGGTGCTTTCGGCTTCCGCGACCAGTTGCAGGATACGCTGGCCTTCCTGCTCTATCAGCCTGATCTCGCCCGCAGGCAGATCGTGCGCGCGGCTGGCCGCCAGTTCCCGGAAGGCGACGTACAGCACTGGTGGCTGCCGCTGACGGGCGCCGGTGTCCGCACGACCATCTCGGACGACGTCGTCTGGCTTGCTTATGCGATCAACCAGTATGTCTCGGCCACGGGCGATGCCGCCATCCTCGATGAGAGCATTCCTTTCCTGAAAGGCCCGGCATTGATGCCCGGCCAGCACGATGCTTTCTTCCAGCCGGAGACGAGCGAGCGGTCCGTCACGCTTTACGAACATGCGGCACTTGCGCTTGATCTCGCCATTCATCGTACCGGTGAAAACGGTCTGCCGCTGATCCTCGGCGGTGACTGGAACGACGGCATGAACCGCGTCGGCGTCGGCGGCAAGGGCACCAGCGTCTGGCTCGGCTGGTTCCTTTCAGGAGCTTTGCGCGATTTCATCGAGATCGCCGAAAAGCGTGGTGATACCGACCGTGTTGGCAAGTGGGCGGCGCATCGTGAAAAGCTGCGTAATGTCCTCGAAACCGCCGGCTGGGACGGCAGCTACTATCGTCGTGGTTACTTCGATGATGGCACGCCGCTCGGTTCCGCCGAAAGCGAGGAATGCCGGATCGATTCCCTCGGCCAGAGCTGGAGCGTTCTCTCCGGTGAGGGCGAGGAAGGTCGGTCGCGGCAGGCAATGGATGCGGTCATGGAGCATCTGGTCGATGAACAGACCGGCATCATCCGGCTGTTCACACCGCCCTTCTCGCGTGCGCCGCATGATCCGGGCTACATCAAGGGATATCCGCCGGGTGTGCGCGAAAACGGCGGACAATATACCCATGCGGCGACCTGGGTTGTTCTGGCGCTTGCCAAACAGGGCCGAGCCCAGGAGGCGTGGAACTGCTTCAAGCTGCTCAACCCGGTCAATCATGCACTCGATGCGGCCTCATCGGAAACCTATCGGGTCGAGCCCTATGTGGTGACTGCGGATGTCTACGGTGAGGGCGCTTATGCGGGCCGTGGCGGCTGGAGCTGGTACACGGGTTCGGCTGGCTGGCTCTACCGTGCAGCGATCGAAGGTATTCTCGGCATCACCCGCACCAACGGCAAACTTCATATATCGCCGTCGCTGCCGGATGACTGGAGCGGTTTCTCGATCAAGATCACGTTGGATGGCAAGGCGAGAAACATCGCCGTCAGCCGCAAGGCTGATACGGCGGAGGTTTCAGTGTCTGTTGACGGCAAGGATCTGGCGGCGGGCGACCGGGTGATACCGTTCGACTGAGGCAATCAGCTCTGTTTTGCTTAAGATCAGGCTCCTGCGGTGACGCAGGGGCCTGAATTTTTATGGGCCACCTTTGCATCCGATTCAGCGCGTTGGCGGTGTCATGGTCGTGAAGCTCTACTGCTTTCACAGTTGCCGGCTGAAAGTCAGCGGCGCCGAGAGGTGTTCATCTACGAAATCCTTATTGGACCAGACGGAATTGTCAGGCTCGGGTGACGTTCACGGCTTTCGGGCAGAGGCAGTGCTTGCAGGCATTTTATTTGCCAATGGCAGCAAGCTGTCATGGATGGCAGGTTTCAGCACCCGTAGTGATTTGAAGTGCTCTTCGCGCATGTCGCGATAATTTCGTTAGGTCGACAGGAAAGCTATTTTGCAGTTCAACATCTCGTTCACACAAACCGCGCTGCTGGCATTCTTGGTGGTCCCGTCCTTGGCATTGTCGTGTTGGCTGGCGCGATACCCTTCGAAAACAAGCGTCGGAGTGACGCTCGGTGTGTTTCTCGGCATTTTCTTAATCAATGCCACGGCGGGCCTCGTTGCCTTTCTGGGAAATGCCCTTCCATTCGGACAGATAGATTTTTGGCTGGCAAGTTCTTTGGCTGACATTCTCCGATAGGTCACCTGTAAGCGAAGCAGGCAAAGAAAAAGGGCGGACAAAATGTTGTCCGCCCTTTCCGTATTCCGTTCGCCAGCGCCTCAGGACGCTATGGCTTTTGGCCGGGGCTGGCCTTCATCTTCCGTCAGCAGCCCGCTGGTGCGCAGCAGCGAGGTGAAGCGTCCACCGCGTTGGCTCAGCTCATCGAAAGTACCCTTTTCGATGACCCGGCCCTGATCAAGGAACAGCACGAGATCGGCGTCGCGAACCGTGGAAAGGCGGTGGGCGATGATGAAGGTGGTGCGGTTCTTTCTCAGCGCATCCACGGCCGCCTTCACGCGGGCTTCCGTTTCCACGTCGAGCGCGCTGGTCGCCTCGTCGAGAACCAGAATGGGCGCGTTCTTCAGGATGGCGCGGGCAATGGCGATGCGCTGGCGTTCACCGCCGGACAGGCGGTTACCACGCTCGCCCACCTGCGTCAGATAGCCGGTAATACGGCTGTCGATGAAATCCGTCGCCGCTGCCGCTGCCGCTGCTTCCACCACTTCGGCATCGGTTGCCGATTCGCGGCCGAGGCGAATGTTTTCGCGGATGGAACGGTTGAGCAGGCCGGCATCTTGGAAAACCGTGGCGATGGAGTTGCGGAGCGAGTTCTTCGTCACCGTCGAAATATCGGTTCCGTCGATCAGGATCTGGCCGGAATCCGGATCATAGACGCGCTGCAACAGGTTGATGAGCGTGGTCTTGCCGGCGCCGGTTGGTCCGACAATGGCGATGGTTTCACCGGCCTTGGCCGTAAACGAGACGTCATGAACGCCCTGCTTGGTGTTGGCAAAACCGAAATTGATGTTGCGGAATTCCACGGTGCCGGAGACGTTCGACAATTCGCGGGCGTCGCCCGGTTCTTCCCGTTCCTTGACGGAATCCTCCAGCACGAAGAAATCTTCAAGCTTGGCGCGGGCTTCGAAAATCTGCGTCACGAACTGGCGCATCTGGTCCAGCCTGCCGATCAGGAGATTGGCAAAACCGATGAAGGCGATAACGTCGCCGACGCGTAGTTCGCCGTTCTTCACCAGCACGGTACCGATGACGAGAATGATCATCATCGAAACGGTGGAGGCGGTGCGGTTAAGCGCGCTGGCGAAAGCCCACCAGTCGAGAACGGGATATTGGGCGCTCAGCAGTTTTTCGGTGAAGGATTTCAGCGCCTTCGTTTCAGCTTCGATGCGGTTGTAGCTGTGCAGCACCGACACGTTGCTGATGGAATCGCTGACATGGGCAAAAACGCTGTGATAATGCTCTTCGACCGAAGCCTGCCCGTCCTTGGTGCGACCCATCACCCACTTGCCGATGAACCAGTAAACGATGCCGAGGCCGATCAGCACGAAGCTGAGGCGCAAGTCCATGGCCATGGCTGTCGGGATGAGCAGCACTAGCGCCACGAAGGTGGCCAGATGCGTGCGCATGAATTCCAGCCATAGGCCGAACAGCGTCTCGCTGGCGCGCAGCAGGGTGTGCAGGGCGTTGGACGTGCCGCGCAGATGGTGCCAGGAGAGCGGCATCGAAATGATGCGACCGAATGCTTCCGTCAGCAATGTCGCACGCCGGCCATGCGCCAGCCGGTCAGCCTCGCGGGCGACCGCGACGTAAGCGACGGTGTTGAAGACGCCGAAGCCCGCCCACAGAATGAGGATGGGCGTAACATTGGTGCCGGAAGAAATGGCGTCGATGATACGGCCGAACAGCACCGGTTCGGCAATGGTGATCGCTGCAAGAATGACGTTGGCGATGACGACCACCGTCACCCGCCATTTATGAACGGTCAGATAGCGCAGAGCGCGTGTGTAAACCTGAAACAAGGTCAAATTTTCAATCCAGTCCGAGCGTCTTTTTCGTGCGGTTAATTGTTCGGCCTCAACGCCATGCTACTTTAGCAATGTTGCATGAGACGGCGAAATTTGTGTAATTATCGCTCTTTCTGTCTGAATGGCGGCTTAACAAATTTACCGCGCGTGCGAACCGAAAAAAACCGAACCCGATGTTTCTGGGGACGCCGTCACAAGATTTCGCATCTTCGTTTCAAGGATTGCTAACGACGATATGTTCAATCTGAAATGACCGGCGCCCGAGTAACATGACGTCATCGCGGGACCATGTCCTTCGTGTCATCCCTTTCAAATCAAGCTCCGGACCCTGTGTCTTTATGCACGATATTCTTCATTTCATCTCTGCGTGTTACCAGGCGGGAAACGCTGATCGCGTTCGCGCCGATTTTGCCACGCTCATACGCGAATATGGTTTCGAATATTTCCTCGTCAGCAGGCGTCTGACCGGTGAGATCGCCTCTACCGGCCAGATTCTCGCACAACATCTGCCCGACGGCTGGCTCGAGGTCTACCGGGCCAAAAAATACAATCTTGTCGATCCCGTTCGCAAGGTGATCGGCATGGTGCACAAGCCGTTTCAATGGAAAGAAGCGCTGGAAGGATTGCCGCGTGCGATGCACCGAAAAAGGGCGAGCGTCTTTTTTCACGATGCTGGCCGTTATGGTCTGCAGGGTGGTTATGCCTTTCCCGTGCATGGCCGCGCGGGGTTTATCGGCGCGGTCTTCATTGGCGGCCAAGACCGGCAATTGCCGTCGTTGCAGGTTGAACTGCTTGATGCGGCGACACGCGCGGTGTTCTGGCGCCTGCTTGACCTTTCCGGTCAGGCCCATGGTCTCAACAATGCCCCGGATGTTTCCGCTCTGGAGTTGACGAGGCGTGAAATGGAAGTGCTGACGCTGATGGCAGATGGCATGACTTCGACGGAGATTGGACGCCAGCTATCCATCTCCAACCATACTGTCGATTGGTACATCAACGGAATCCAGCGCCGTTTCAGCGCCAAGAACCGACAGCATACCGTAGCACTTGCTTTTCGCCATGGTTTGCTGAGCTAGCGCAAACAGGACAGTTCTCGCCGGAATTGCCCTTTCCAAGACCGGGTTTTGCTGCTTAATTCCGCAGTGCAGCAGAAATTTTGTTTTGGCGTGTGGGGAGACCGTCTTGAAGATATCGAAAATACTTGTTGCCAACCGATCCGAAATAGCGATCCGCGTTTTCCGGGCAGCCAACGAGCTTGGGATAAAAACCGTTGCGATTTGGGCGGAAGAAGACAAGCTGTCTTTGCACCGCTTCAAGGCGGACGAGTCCTATCAGGTCGGCAGGGGTCCGCATCTCGCCAAGGATATGGGGCCGATCGAGAGTTATCTGTCGATCGAGGAGGTCATCCGCGTGGCCAAGCTCTCCGGAGCGGATGCTATCCATCCCGGTTATGGTCTTCTGTCCGAAAGTCCTGAATTCGTGGAGGCCTGCAACGAGGCCGGCATTACCTTCATCGGACCGACGGCGGATACGATGCGCCAGCTCGGCAACAAGGTCGCCGCCCGCAATCTGGCGATTTCCGTTGATGTCCCCGTGGTTCCCGCCACCGACCCGCTGCCGGACGATATTGCGGAAGTGGAGCGCATGGCTGAGGCAATCGGCTATCCGGTCATGCTCAAGGCCTCCTGGGGCGGTGGCGGCCGCGGTATGCGCGCCATTCGCAAAAAGGAAGATCTGGCCCGTGAGGTAACGGAAGCCAAGCGCGAAGCGAAAGCCGCTTTCGGCAAGGACGAGGTCTATCTCGAAAAGCTCGTGGAGCGTGCGCGCCACGTGGAAAGCCAGGTGCTTGGCGATACCCACGGTAATGTCGTGCATCTGTTCGAGCGTGATTGTTCGATCCAGCGGCGCAATCAAAAGGTCGTGGAGCGTGCACCTGCACCATATTTGTCTGAAGCCCAGCGTCAGGAACTGGCGGCCTATTCGCTGAAGATCGCCGCTGCGACCAATTATATCGGTGCCGGCACGGTCGAATATCTGATGGATGCCGATACCGGTAAATTTTACTTCATCGAGGTCAATCCGCGTATTCAGGTGGAGCATACCGTCACCGAAGTCGTGACCGGTATCGATATCGTCAAGGCGCAGATCCATATTCTCGAAGGGGCTGCGATCGGTACGGCGGAATCCGGCGTTCCGCGTCAAGAAGATATCCGCCTCAATGGCCATGCGCTGCAGTGCCGCATTACGACGGAAGACCCGGAACACAACTTCATTCCGGATTACGGCCGTATCACCGCCTACCGCTCGGCTTCGGGCTTCGGTATTCGTCTGGATGGCGGCACGTCCTATACCGGCGCTGTCATCACCCGTTATTACGATCCGCTGCTGGTGAAGGTCACCGCGTGGGCGCCGCAGCCGGATGAAGCAATCAGCCGCATGGACCGTGCGCTGCGGGAATTCCGTATCCGTGGCGTTGCGACCAACCTCACCTTCCTTGAAGCCATCATCGGTCACGACAGTTTCCGCAACAATACCTACACGACACGCTTCATCGATTCGACGCCGGAGCTGTTTGCGCAGGTCAAGCGTCAGGACCGCGCCACCAAGCTTTTGACCTATCTTGCCGACGTGACCGTCAATGGTCACCCGGAAACCAAGGGACGCGCCAGACCGTCCGACAAGGCGGCAAAGCCCATCGTGCCTTACATCGATGCGCCGACGCCTGATGGTACCAAGCAACTGCTGGACAAGCTCGGTCCAAAGGGCTTTGCGGACTGGATGCGCAACGAAAAGCGCGTGCTGGTCACCGATACGACCATGCGTGATGGACACCAGTCACTTCTGGCCACCCGCGTTCGCACACATGATATCGCCCGCGTTGCCAGCGTTTACGGCAAGGCGCTGCCGCAGCTTCTGTCGCTGGAATGCTGGGGTGGTGCGACATTTGATGTCTCCATGCGCTTCCTGACCGAAGACCCTTGGGAGCGTCTGGCGCTCATCCGCGAAGGCGCACCGAACCTGCTGCTGCAGATGCTTCTGCGTGGTGCAAACGGCGTCGGGTACAAGAATTACCCCGATAATGTCGTTAAATATTTCGTCCGTCAGGCCGCAAAGGGTGGCGTCGATCTTTTCCGTGTCTTCGACTGCCTGAACTGGGTGGAGAATATGCGGGTCTCGATGGATGCGATTGCCGAGGAGAACAAGCTCTGCGAGGCGACCATCTGCTATACCGGCGATCTGTTGAATTCGGCGCGTCCGAAATACGATCTCAAATATTATACCGGCCTTGCCGCCGAGCTTGAAAAGGCAGGCGCGCATATCATCGCCGTCAAGGACATGGCAGGCCTGTTAAAGCCGGCTGCCGCCAAGGTTCTGTTCAAGGCGCTGCGCGAGGCGACAGGTCTGCCGATCCACTTCCACACCCATGATACGTCGGGCATTTCCGCCGCGACCGTTCTTGCGGCCGTGGATGCCGGCGTGGACGCCGTCGATGCTGCAATGGATGCTTTCTCCGGCAATACGTCGCAGCCATGCCTTGGCTCGATCGTGGAGGCGCTGGCGGGGTCGGAGCGTGATACGGGTCTCGATACCGAATGGATCCGCCGCATTTCCTTCTATTGGGAGGCCGTGCGCAACCAGTATGCGGCATTCGAAAGCGATCTGAAGGGGCCGGCCTCGGAAGTCTATCTGCATGAGATGCCGGGTGGCCAGTTCACCAACCTCAAGGAACAGGCCCGTTCGCTGGGTCTCGATAGCCGCTGGCACGAGGTGGCGCAGGCTTACGCCGACGCCAACAGGATGTTCGGCGATATCGTCAAGGTAACACCGTCTTCCAAGGTTGTTGGTGACATGGCACTGATGATGGTCAGCCAGGATCTGACGGTTGCCGATGTCGAAAACCCTGATCGTGAAGTGTCCTTCCCGGATTCAGTGGTTTCGATGTTGAAGGGTGATCTCGGACAGTCGCCGGGCGGCTGGCCGGAAGCCCTGCAGAAAAAGGCGCTGAAGGGCGAAGCACCCTACACGGTTCGTCCCGGTTCGCTGCTGGCGGATGCCGATCTCGACGAGGAGCGCAAGGTCATAGAAACCAAGCTGGAGCGCAAGGTCGACGACTTCGAGTTTGCGTCCTATCTGATGTATCCGAAGGTGTTCACCGACTTCGCGCTCACCGCCGAGACCTATGGCCCGGTTTCCGTGCTGCCCACCCATGCCTATTTCTACGGCATGGAGGATGGCGAGGAGCTGTTTGCCGATATCGAACGCGGCAAGACGCTGGTCATCGTCAACCAGGCTTCGTCCGGTACGGATGAAAAGGGTATGGTGACGGTGTTCTTCGAGATCAACGGTCAGCCACGCCGCATCAAGGTTCCGGATCGCGCCCACGGCGCCTCCGGTGCCGCCGTGCGCCGCAAGGCCGAACTTGGCAATGCGGCGCATATCGGCGCGCCGATGCCGGGTGTGATCAGTCGCGTCTTCGTCAATCAGGGTCAGGAGATCAAGGCCGGCGACGTGCTTCTGTCCATCGAGGCCATGAAGATGGAAACCGCGCTTCACGCCGAGCGTGACGGCAAGGTCGCTGAGGTTCTCGTCAAGCCTGGCGACCAGATCGACGCGAAGGATCTGTTGATCTCCTACGCCGAATAAAGGCGTGTTACATCGGCAATAAGAGTGCAGACGCCCGCCTTTCGGCGGGCGTTTTTTATTGCGCTGCTGCAAAAACTCGAATATGCCTGTTCATGCACGTTTATTCCTGTTTATGCATGAGTCTCGATGAGCGATCATTTTGTCAGTGAGCGGCAGGCGCTCATCCTAGCGCAGTTGCGGCAGAGCGGCCGCGTGCTTGCGCAGGATCTTGCCCAGAATTTCGGTGTTTCCGAAGACACCGTGCGCCGCGACCTGCGCGAGATGGCGGCGCGCGGGGAATGCCTGCGGGTTTATGGCGGAGCGCTGCTTTCTGATAGCATGACGGTGCCGTTGAAGACGCGGATTACTGAGGATGCCGATCGCAAGGCCCTGCTGGCGCGTGCCGTCATTCCGCTTCTCGAGCCGGGCATGGTCGTCTTCATCGATGCCGGCTCCACGAACCTCGCTGTCGCAAGGGCCATTCCCGCCGGTCTCAAGTTGACGGTAGTGACCAATACACCCACCATAGCCGCCGAACTGACAGGGCGGGCCGATATCGATCTTGTGCTGATCGGCGGCAAGGTCGATCCGGCCGTCGGCGCTGCAATCGATGCCATGGCGCTAAGACAGCTCGAACTGATGCGGCCTGATCTCTGCATTCTCGGCGTCTGCGGTGTTGCGGCGGAGACGGGTCTGTCTGCGGATGTTTTCGAGGATGCGGTGTTCAAGCGGCTTGCCTGCAGCGCCAGCCAGCGGATCGTCGCCGCAATAACGACGGAAAAGCTTGGCCATAAGGCAGCTTTTCACGTGCATGATTTTTCCCCACCGCTTTGCCTCGTGCTGGAACAGGATGCCGACCGCGCATTGGTCGAGGCACTGTCGGCAAAAGGTGTAGACGTTCATTGCGGCGACGAAGACGCCGTTCAATTTTCCCACGGTCAAGTCTGAAGGATATTACCGATGAATGGCCCCACGACATTTTCGCCGACGGCTGCGCGCTCGTCCTATCTGACGCGGCACAGGCTGGGTGTTTCCCTGCTCTTCTTGATGAACGGCTTCATGATGGGCTCATGGGCGCCCAAGATTCCGGAATTTGCGGCGCGGCTGTCGCTCAGCGAAAGCGCGCTTGGCCTGATCATTCTGGTTTTCGGCATCGGCTCGCTGGTTTTCATGCCGATAGCCGGTTCCCAGATCGCCCGTTTCGGCTCGCGCACGGTCAGCCTGGTCACTGCGGCGATCTTCCTGCCGACACTGCTTTTCATCTCCTGGGCCGGCACGATCTGGGCGGGTGTGATTGCGGTCTTCCTGTTTGGCGGCCTCACGGGGGCGATGGATGTCGCCATGAACGCCAATGCCGTGGCGGTGGAGCGGGACATGCGTCGGGCGATCATGTCGTCCTGCCATGCCTTCTGGAGCCTTGGCGGCCTGATCGGCGCCGGTCTTGGCGGTTATCTCATTACGGCAATCGGTGTGCAGGGCCATGCCGTTGCGTTGACGGTCATTGCGCTTGTATTGCTGGTCATTGCCTGGCCGCGGGTTCTCGCGGATCGTCCGCATGCCGAGGCCGAACGTCCCAAAGGCGGCTTGCCGCTGACGCCGCTGCCGTGGATCATCGGCCTGATGGCGCTGTTTTCGATGGTGCCGGAAGGCGCGATCCTCGATTGGGGTGCACTTTATCTGCGCAATGAACTGGGGGCTTCCGTCTCGCAGTCCGGTTTTGCCTTTGCGGCCTTCTCCATGACCATGGCGGCCATGCGTTTTGCCGGTGATCTGGTGCGTGACCGGTTCGGCGCGGTCAACACCCTGCGGTTCTGCTCGGTCATGTCGATCACCGGTCTCTTGATTGCCGGCCTTGCGGGAAGCTCCACTTTCGTAATTATCGGCTTTGCCATTGCCGGTATCGGCATTTCCAACATGGTGCCCATCGCCTTTTCCGCGGCGGGCAACATGCCGGGGCTGGCACCGGGAATCGGGCTTTCCGTCGTCACCACCATGGGTTATTCCGGCATTCTGGTGGCGCCGTCCGCCATCGGTTTCATTGCCGAACATACGGGTCTCGCCAGTGTCTTCCTTGCATTGCCATTGCTGCATGTGGTGGTTTTGCTGCTTTCGCGGCTTGCCCGGCATGCGGATGGAGCAGGCAAAGAATAGGCGTCTCGAATTTTGCCATGATTGCGGTAAAGTAGAAGCTCTTATGCGTTGGGTGTTGACAAGCCGGCCCCCTTGTTTCACCTCAATTGCCAGACCTTGCCGCAAGCTCCAGAGACCGCCATGACGTCACATGCCGATTACGATCCAAAGCCCCGCCGCGCATCCGTCGCTGTCGACGTGGGCGGCGTCATCGTTGGTGGCGGTGCGCCCGTCGTCGTGCAGTCGATGACCAATACCGATACCGCTGACATCGACGCCACCGTGCAACAGGTGGCAGCGCTTTTCCAGGCCGGTTCGGAAATGGTGCGTATTACCGTTGACCGCGACGAGAGCGCTGCCGCCGTGCCGAAAATCCGCGAGCGGCTGTTGCGTCTCGGCATGGATGTGCCGCTGATCGGCGATTTCCATTATATCGGCCACAAGCTTCTGGCCGATCATCCGGCCTGTGCCGAAGCGCTGGCGAAATACCGCATCAATCCCGGCAATGTCGGTTTCAAAGACAAGAAGGACAAGCAGTTCGGCGAAATCGTCGAAATGGCGATCCGTTATGACAAGCCCGTGCGCATCGGCGTGAATTGGGGATCGCTGGATCAGGAATTGCTGACCACGCTGATGGACCGCAACAAGGAAGAGGGGTTTCCGCTCTCCGCCCGTCAGGTCACGCGTGAGGCCATCGTCCAGTCGGCGCTGATTTCCGCCGAGCTTGCCGAAGAGATCGGCCTGCCGCGCAACCGCATCATCCTTTCGGCCAAGGTCAGCCAGGTGCAGGACCTGATTGCCGTTTATTCGATGTTGTCGGAGCGCTCCAACCATGCCCTGCATCTTGGCCTGACGGAAGCCGGCATGGGTTCCAAGGGCATCGTCGCCTCGTCTGCCGCCATGGGTTATGTGCTGCAGCACGGCATCGGTGACACGATCCGCGTCTCCCTGACGCCGGAGCCGAATGGCGACCGCACCCGTGAGGTGCAGGTGGCGCAGGAATTGCTGCAGGTCATGGGTTTCAGGCAATTCATTCCGGTGGTTGCGGCATGTCCCGGCTGCGGGCGCACCACGTCCACCGTCTTTCAGGAGCTGGCGCAGAATATCCAGAACGATATTCGCAAGAACATGCCGGTCTGGCGTGAAAAATATCCCGGCGTCGAGGCATTGAACGTCGCCGTCATGGGCTGCATCGTTAATGGCCCCGGTGAAAGCAAACATGCCGATATCGGCATTTCCCTGCCCGGAACCGGCGAAAGCCCGGCAGCGCCGGTCTTCATCGACGGGGAAAAGGCGCTCACTTTGCGTGGTCCCAACATTGCCGGTGATTTCGAAGCGCTTGTGGCCGATTACATCGAAAAGCGCTTTGGCCGGAAAGACGCGGCGGAGTAAAGAGTACCGTGAAAAAGCCGGAATTCCACTGTCGTACCTCCTGAACCTCTCGGAGCATCAAAACACATGATCAAAAAAATCGCGATCGTCGCCCTTTGCGGGACCTATCTTTCCGCCTGCACCACCACCGATCCCTATACGGGTGAACAGAAGATGTCGAACACCGCGGGTGGTGCCGGCATCGGCGCCGTGGTCGGCGCGCTCGGCGGTCTGGCTGTCGGCGGTTCGCCGACCGGTCGTCGTAATGCCGCGCTTATCGGTGCGGGCATCGGTGCGCTCGCCGGTGGCGCCATTGGCAATTATATGGATGGTCAGGAAGCCGAGCTTCGCGCCCAGCTTCAGGGTACGGGCGTTTCGGTTTCCCGCCGTGGCGACAGCATCGTCCTCAACATGCCGTCGAACATCACCTTTGCGACGGATCAGGATCAGGTCATTCCGCCGTTCTATCAGACGCTCGATTCCGTCGGCATCGTGCTGAACAAATTCAACCGCACGCTGATCGACATCAATGGTCACACCGATTCCACCGGCAGCCCCGGTTACAATCAGGGCCTTTCGGAGCGTCGCGCCGCATCGGTTGCCAATTATCTCGGCGCGCGCGGCGTCGATCAGCGCCGCATTTCGACGCTTGGTTTCGGTGCTTCACAGCCAATCGCATCGAATGCAACGCCTGACGGTCGCGCTCAGAACCGTCGCGTTGAAGTGCTGATTTCGCCTCTCAAGGGCTGATTGGGTATAGGGGCTGAGCGGGGAAACCGGCTCAGCTTTTCCGTTCGGCAATGAACCTTGCGGCCGCGATGAGAATTGCGGCCTTTTCGCCATAGGGTGCCAGAAGGTCACTGGCTTCCGTTACCTGTTCCTGCAGCTTGGCGCGCGCCCAGTCTTCACCGCGCAAGGCGACCAATGTTCCCTTGCCGCGGGCGGCATCCTTGCCGGTTGCCTTGCCCATGGTGGCGGCATCGGCAGTGAGATCGAGAAGATCGTCGGCGAGCTGGAAGGCGAGGCCGATTTTTTCGCCGAAGAGGCGTAGCCTTTGCCGTTCGGAAACATCACTTCCGGAAATGATCGCGCCGGCCTCGCAGGCGAAACGCAGCAAAGCGCCGGTTTTCATAGCCTGCAATATAATGATCCCGGCTTCATCCGGCGCCTTTTTTTCGGCAGCAAGATCAAACGCCTGTCCACCGGCCATGCCGCCGATGCCGGCTGCGCGGGCAAGTGAAAGCACGAGCGCGGCCTTACGCTCGGCCGCGAGCGGGTTTTCATCCGAGGCGATAATATCGAAGGCGAGCGTCAGCAGGCTGTCGCCGGCGAGAATGGCGGTCGCCTCATCGAATTTGCGGTGCACCGTCGGCTGGCCGCGGCGCAGGTCGTCGTCGTCCATGGCCGGCAGATCGTCATGCACAAGCGAATAACAATGCAGGCATTCCAGTGCCGCGCCGACATAATGGGCAGCTTCGGCATCTCCGCCCAGAAGGGCGGCGCTTTCGATAACGAGAAAGGGCCGCAGGCGTTTGCCGCCGTTCAGCACACCATGGCGCATGGCGTCGAGCAGGTTTTGCGGACGCGTAATCTCGTCTGCGCGTGCTTCGCCGGAAAGCAGGCGGCCAAGCAGGGCTTCGGTTTTTGCCGCGTTTTCGCGCAGCCTCGTTTCGAAATTCGTCATCTGAGCGTCCATGCCGCGCTCTTTGACATGCCGCGCGGGGCCAGGCAACCTTTTCGTGATTCCCGGGCGTAACTGTTTGACCAGACTCGCCTTGAAGACGGCAATGGACTATGAAAGGCTTCGATTGGCGCGGGGCTGGGACGGATATTGAGCAGTACGCCTGAAAGCGACGCAGATTACGCCGTGCTGGCGGAAGACCGGAGCAGTCCGAAGGTGGATTTTCGCACGTTGGCAAAGCGCATCATCATGACCTTGCTGGCTTTGCTGATCCTGCCCTATCTGCTGATTCCCGTCTATGCGCTGCCGTTCATGCGGCCCGTTTCGACGCTGATGCTTGCCGATCTGGTAACACTGCAGGGTTATGACCGGCGCTGGGTTCCGCTCGAGGATATTTCACCACGTCTTGTGCAATCCGTGATGATGTCGGAAGACGGGCAATTCTGTTTCCATGGTGGCGTGGACTGGAACCAGATGCAATCCGTGGTCAGCAATGCACTCGATGGCGCCTCCACCCGCGGCGCCAGCACCATTCCAATGCAGACAGCCAAGAACCTGTTTTTATGGAACGGCCGCTCGTTCCTGCGTAAAGGGCTGGAACTGCCGCTGGCGATCGCGGCCGATTTTGTCTGGTCCAAAAAGCGGATGATGGAGATTTATCTCAACGTTGCCGAATGGGGGCCGGGCATCTATGGCATCGAGGCTGCCGCGCAGCATCATTTCAAGGTGCCGGCGGCAAAGCTCAGTTCCCGTCAGGCGGCGCTGCTCGCCGTTTCCCTGCCCAATCCCATTGACCGGGTCGCCAGCAAGCCCGGGCGTGGCCTGCAAAGGCTGGCTGGTCTTATCGAGCGGCGCGCCCGGGCCTCGGGCGCTTATGTCGGCTGCGTACTGGACTGATCCAGCCCGTCCGCTCAGCCCTTCGTGAAAATATAATCTGTTTCCTGACGCAGGGTTTCGCCCGGCCGCAGGATCGCGTGCGGAAAATCAGGGTGATTGACGGCATCAGGCCAGATCTGTGTTTCGAGGCAAAAACCGGCAAAGGGACCATAGTGGCGGCCATCGAGGCCGGGAACCGGAACGTTCAGCTTGAAGGCCGAATAGAACTGCACGCCGGGTTCGGTGGTGTGAACCTCAAGGGCGATATCCGAGGCCGGCGAATAGGCGCGGGCAACTTTGCGCTTTGCGCGGCGCTCGGGCGAGAGGCAGAAATTGTGATCGTAGAGGACCTGCTCACCATCCTCCTTGCGCCGCATCGGTGTCGGCTGGCGCAGGTCGAAGACGGTGCCGTCAACCGAGCGGATTTCGCCGGTTGGTATCTGTTTGTCGTTGGTCGGCAGGTAAAAATCAGCGGCGATGCTGATCTCATGCCCAAGTGCGGTATCCGCACCGTCGAGGTTGAAATAGGAGTGCTGGCAGACATTGGCGATGGTCGGCTTGTCGGTCACCGTTTCGTAGACCACCGAAAGCGCGCCGCCGTCGAGGATCGTGTAGGTGGCGGTGACCGTGCAGTTGCCGGGATAACCGGCGCGACCGTCGGCATCGATGATCTGCAGAACGGCATGGCTTTCGCCATGCTCCATCAGCATCCAGTTGCGTTTGCCCATGCCGTCGCTGCCGCCATGCAGATGGGTTACGCCCTTTTCGTTCAGCTCCAGCTGGTATTCATGCCCGTCGATGGAGAATTTGCCGTCGCCGATGCGGTTGGCATTACGGCCCGGGGTGGCGCCGAAATAGGAGGAATATTTGTAGTCCTCGAATTTATCGAAGCCGAGAACGAGCGGCGGCTGGTGACCATGGAGGCGCAGATCCTGAATGACCGCGCCCCAGGTGATGACCTTGGCCGTCAGTCCGCCCTTCGAGATGGTGACGCGTTCGACCTTTTCACCGGTCGCCGTGAAACCGAAATTCTCGCGTGCTGCCCCGTCGCTCATTGCATCATTCTCCCGATTACCACGAATTGCCGGGCGGACGTTGCGTCATTTCCCGGCAATTCGCAATCCCGCAATTCAAAGCATGTCTCCCAAAAGTGTGCCGCGGTTTTGGGATAAAGACATGCGCAAAATAAAAAAATGAAAGCGCGACGCGCTTTACGCGGCGAGTTTGCCGATGGATTCGAGATCGTAGGGCGTCGTCTGATATATCTCGTTGATCCAGTTGCCGAAAAACAGATGGGCGTGGCTGCGCCAACGGTTCAGCGGGGCAAGCTCCGGGTCATTGTGCGGAAAATAATCATGCGGCAGCTTGATGGGCACACCGGCATTTGCGTCGCGGAAATATTCATCCGAAAGCGAGGTTGAATCATATTCGACATGATTGAACATATAGAGCCTGTTGCCGGCCTTCTCATGCACCAGACACACGCCCATTTCCTCTGACTCCATCAGGATTTCAAGTTCGGGATGTTTTTCGATGTCGGCGCGGCGTACCTCCGTCCAGCGTGAGACCGGAACCTGGAAATCGTCAGAAAAGCCGCTCAGATAGATCGATGACGGGCAGAGATTGCGGTGGCGATAAACACCGAACGCCTTTTCCTTCAGCTCGTATTTCGGCACGCCGTGGAAATGGTAGATGGCCGCCATCGCGCCCCAGCAGACATTCAGCGTCGAATGGACATTGGTTTGCGTCCAGTCGAAAATCTTCTGCATCTCGGCCCAGTAGGTCACATCCTCGTAGTCCAGCATCTCGATGGGCGCGCCGGTGATGATGAAACCGTCAAACTTGCGGTGGCGCACTTCCTCCCACGTTTCATAGAAGGACAGAAGATGTTCTTCCGGCGTGTTCTTGGCGCGATGGCCGCCGATACGGATCAGCGAAAACTCCACCTGCAACGGCGAGGCGCCGACGAGGCGGGCCATCTGCACTTCCGTCTTGATCTTGTTCGGCATGAGGTTGAGAAGCCCGATCTGGAGCGGGCGGATATCCTGCCGGATGGCCGCCGTTTCGGTCATGACCCGCACGCCCTCATGAACGAGGGTCTCAAAGGCGGGAAGCGTATCGGGAATCTTGATCGGCATGTCGAACTCTCTTTTCGGGTGACGTAAAGAACGTTGCGAAAACAAAAAAACCGGCAGCGAAATCGCAGCCGGTCCCAGGAAATTGCCCTTTTCCTCGACCCTTTAGCGACTTCTTTAAAGTGGCTGCAAGCCGGTCGGCAAATCACCACTGAAGCGTTTCATAATCCCGAAGCCGGCGAAAATCAATATAGGCTGATTTCATCGGGTTTCGGCTTTCCCTTTTTGGCTGAGGTGCGATAAGGCAGGGCATGGATAAAGAGCGCTTCACCATTCTGCTTGGCGGCGATGTCACGGTTACCGACCGCCTGAAGCTGGCGGTTGCCGATAGCCGCGTGATTGCGGCCGATGGCGGCATGCGCCATGCCGGACCGCTCGGCCTCAGACCGGAGCTTTGGGTGGGGGATTTCGATTCCGCCAGTGAAGAGTTGCTGGGCGCCTGGCCCGATGTGGAGCGCCAGCCTTATCCGGCCGCAAAGGCCGTGACTGATGGCGAGATCGCGGTCTCGGAAGCACTCTCCCGTGGGGCCCGTTCGCTGCTGCTGGTGGGGGCGCTTGGAGGCGAGAGAAGCGACCACGCGCTACAACATCTTCTTTATGCGGTGGCGCTTGCCGAACGGGGTCTCGACGTGACACTGACGTCAGGCGACGAGGAGGCGCAGCCACTTCTTCCCGGTTTGCTTGATGTCGATCTGCCGGCCGGTTCGCTGTTTTCCGTGGCCGGATTTACCGCCCTTCAAGGGCTTGATATCGGCAATGTGCGTTATCCGCTTGACGATTTCGCGCTTGCTTTCGGCTCTTCCCGCACTATTTCCAATGTCGCGAATGGTGGCCCTGTGCATTTCTCGCTGAAAAGCGGCAAAGCCATCGTCCTCGCCCGCCCCTATGATCTGACCGGAGCCTGACGCCTTGGCACCCCCAATTTTGAAACTCGACGATATCAAGCTGACTTTCGGCGTGACCCCGCTGCTCGACGGCGCCAATTTTCAGGTGGAGCCGGGCGACCGCATCTGCCTTGTCGGGCGCAACGGTTCGGGTAAATCGACCCTGATGAAGATCGCTGCCGGGCTGGTCGAGGCACAGTCGGGCGAGGTTTTCCGCCATCCTTCCGCTACCATCCGTTATCTGGAGCAGGCACCGGATTTTGCCGGTTACGATACCGTTCAGGCCTATGCCGAAGCGGGGCTGGGGCCGGGTGACGACCCTTATCGGGTGACGTACCTGCTCGAACATCTCGGCCTGACGGGACAGGAAAATCCGGCAAGCCTTTCCGGCGGCGAAGCGCGGCGTGTGGCGCTTGCCCGCGTCATGGCGCCGGAGCCTGATATTCTGATGCTGGACGAGCCGACCAACCATCTGGACCTGCCCACCATTGAATGGCTTGAAAGCGAATTGCAGCAGACGCGCAGCGCGCTGGTGCTGATTTCGCACGACCGGCGTTTTCTCGAAAAAGTCTCGACCTCGACCGTGTGGCTCGATCGCGGCCAGTCGCGCCGTCTCAATCGCGGCTTTGCCCATTTCGAGGAATGGCGTGACAAGGTGCTGGAAGAGGAAGAACTGGAACAGCACAAGCTCGGCAAGGCCATCGAACGCGAAGAACACTGGATGCGGTACGGCGTGACTGCGCGGCGCAAGCGCAACATGCGTCGCGTCGGCGAGCTTCAGGCCATGCGCGCCGAATATCGCGGCCACAAAGGGCCGCAAGGCTCCGTGCAGGCCACGGCTTCGGACGTGCGGGAATCCGGCAAGCTGGTCATTGAGGCCGAGGCCATCACCAAGGCTTACGATGAGCGCGTGATTGTCGCGCCGTTTTCGCTCAGGGTGCATCGTGGCGATTGTATCGGTTTCGTCGGGCCGAATGGTGCCGGCAAAACCACACTTTTGAAAATGCTGACCGGCCAGCTTGAGCCCGATAGCGGAACGGTGAAGCTCGGCACCAATCTGGAAATCGCAACGCTTGACCAGAAGCGTGAGGATCTCAATCCCAACGATACGCTTGCGCATTACCTGACTGATGGGCGCGGCGACAATCTGCTGGTCAACGGCGAAGTGAAGCACGTTACGGGCTACATGAAGGATTTCCTGTTCCAGCCGGAACAGGCCCGCACGCCGATCCGCAACCTCTCCGGCGGCGAGCGTGCCCGTCTTATTCTGGCGCGCATTCTGGCGCGGCCGACCAACCTTTTGATCCTCGACGAGCCGACCAACGATCTCGATATCGAAACGCTCGATCTGTTGCAGGAAATCGTTGCGGGTTTTTCCGGCACCGTCATCCTCGTCAGCCACGACCGTGATTTTCTTGACCGTACAGTCACCTCCACCATTGCACCCGCTAATCCGGATCAGCCGGACGGACGCTGGATCGAATATGCCGGCGGTTATTCGGATATGATGGCGCAGCGCAAGGGCGCGGCGGAGGAAAAACGCAAGGCGGAGAAGCAGGAAAAGGCGAAGGCCGCACCTTCGACTTCCGCTTCGCAGGATACTGCAAAGGCCAAGGGGAAGCTTTCTTTCAAGCAGAAATTCGCACTCGAAAATCTGCCGAAGGAGATGGAAAAAGCGCAGGGCGAAATCGCAAAACGCGAGCAGCGCATGGCCGATCCCGCGCTTTTCACCAAGGATCCCGCCACATTCAATACGCTGGCGCAGGAAATGACCAAGCTGCGTGAAAAGCTCGAGACCATGGAAGAAGAATGGCTGGAGCTGGAGATGCTGCGCGAGGAACTGGAAGGCTAAGGCGATCGTCTTTTGCTGATTGAGCTGTATCCGCCTTTGACAGGGAGGCGGAATTACCGTTTCCTGTGCGGGTTCGGAGGAGTTCAGAAAATGCGCATGATCTTCGTCAATCTGCCCGTCAAGAATATCGAGACATCCAGAAACTTTTTCACGGCGCTGGGTTTCAGCTTCAATCCAGAATATTCTGACGATCGAACGCTCTGCATGATCGTGGAGGAGAACATCTTCGTGATGCTGCTCCAGGAAGAGCGTTTTCGCGATTTCATCAATGGCGATATTGCCGATGCGAAGAGTAGCACCGAAGTGCTGACCTGCCTTTCCGCCGGAAGCCGCGAGGAAATCGACCGGATGATTGCAACCGCACTTGCCTCCGGTGGCAGCGGCTGGAAATCCGTTCAGGATCACGGCTTCATGTATGCCGGCAGTTTTCAGGATCCTGATGGTCACGTCTGGGAACTGGTGCATATGACGGCGCAGGGCTGACGACAGCCATCTTGCCAATCGCAGACGGCGGGACTACACCATCATCTTGATCTAACGGGGTGTCTTTTGTGCTTGCGTGCAAAAGGCTGAGAGGCTTGCCAACCCGAAGAACCTGATCCGGTTCATACCGGCGGAGGGATTAGACGGCTTCAAGGCAGGCGGCTATTTCCCTTTTTGTTTTGAGGAGATACCCGTGCGTCGTCGTTCTTTCCTGAATTCCATCGTTGCCGCCTCCCTGCTTCTGCCCGGCCTTGCCGTTGCACAGGACAAGCAGGAACTCACCGTCTACACCTATGAGAGCTTCGTTTCCGAATGGGGACCCGGTCCCAAGGTCAAGGAAGCCTTCGAGAAGGTTTGTGGTTGCACGGTCAATTTTATCGGCGTGGCGGATGGTGTGGCGCTGCTCAACCGCCTGAAACTGGAAGGTACAGGATCCAAGGCGGATGTCGTCGTCGGTCTCGACACCAACCTCGTCGCGGAAGCGAAACAGACCGGTCTTTTCGATGTCAGCGGCATCGATACGTCGGCGGCCAAGGTGCCGGGTGGTTATGAGGACGACGTCTTCGTTCCCTATGATTATGGGCATTTCGCGGTCATCTATGACACGCAGGCGGTAAAAAACCCGCCGATGAGCCTGAAAGAACTGGTGGACGGCGGTCCTTCGCAGAAGATCGCCATTCAGGATCCGCGTACCTCCACGCCGGGGCTTGGGCTACTTCTGTGGGTGAAATCGGTATATGGCGACAAGGCTCCCGAGGCCTGGGCGAAGCTCAGGAAACGCATCCTGACTGTCACGCCGGGCTGGTCGGAATCCTACGGTCTCTTCACCAAGGGTGAGGTGCCGATGGTGCTTTCCTACACCACTTCGCCTGCCTATCACATGGTCGCCGAAAAGACGGATCGCTATCAGGCTGCCTCCTTCTCGGAGGGGCATTATATCCAGATCGAAGTGGCCGGCCTTCTCAAAAACGCACCGCACAAGCAATTGGCAAAGCAGTTTCTTGCTTTCACGCTCACATCAGGTTTTCAGGATGCCATTCCCGAAAACAACTGGATGATGCCGGTTGCGGCGACATCGAAGCCTTTGCCCGAGGCGTTTTCCAAACTCGTCGTGCCTGCCAAGACCTTTCTGATGGATCCGGAACAGGTGGCGAAGAACCGCAAGGCCTGGATCGACGAATGGCTTGCGGCCATGAGCATGAATTGAGGAAAAGGCACGTCCACCCATGATGCTGCGTCGCGACTACCAGCGATCCATTTTTTTCGGAACGGCGGCCTTTGCCGCCGTTTTCCTGTTCATGGCGCTCGCCGTTGCGGCCCTCCTGTCTTTTGATGCCGGCGCATCGGCTGCGGGCATCATGGATGCCTATACGCTGCGTATCCTGCGCTTCACGCTTTATCAGGCAATGCTTTCCACCTTCCTGTCCATCGTTCTCGGCCTGCCGGTGGCGCTGGCGCTTGCCCGACGGCGGGATTTTTGGGGAAGGATATGGATTATCAGGCTGATGGCGGTGCCGATGGGACTGCCGGTCATTGTCGGCGCATTCGGCATTATCGCCATCTGGGGCAGGCAGGGTGTCTTGAATACGGCTCTCGTTTTTGCCGGCGCGGAGCAACCCTTCAGTATTTACGGCCTTTCCGGGATTCTTATAGCCCACGTGTTCTTCAATCTGCCGCTCTGCGTGCGGCTGATGCTTGCCGGACTGGAGCGCATTCCGGGTGAATATTGGCGCATGGCGGCAAGCCTGGGCATGGGGCCGGTTTCAACTTTCCGCTTCATCGAATGGCCGGCGATTTCGCGGCTTGTTCCCGGTATTGCCGGACTTGTCTTCATGCTGTGCGCCACCAGCTTCACGCTGGTGCTGCTGCTTGGTGGTGGCCCGGCAGCCACGACACTGGAGGTGGCGATCTATCAGGCGCTGCGGTTCGATTTCGATCCGCAGCGGGCGATCGCGCTTTCAGTTTTACAGATTGTCCTTACCGCAATCCTGCTTGGCTTTCTTGCCTTTCTGCCATCGCCGGAAGCGGAAATCGCCTCGCTTGGGCGGCCCCTTCGCCGCTTCGATGGCAAAGGGGTTGGTGCACGTCTTTGGGATGGAGCGGCAATCATTCTTGCGGTTCTGCTGATCGGACTGCCGCTTGTGGCCGTAGCCGTCTCAGGCTTGGGTGCCGACCTGCCGCGCCTTCTGTCGGCACCGATCTTTTTGCGCGCGGCCGCCACCAGCCTTGCCATTGCCGTGCTCTCCGCAACTCTCGTCGTGCTCTGCTGTTTTGCGATCATCAATGCGCGTCAGGCCGTTGGTTCACAGCGACGGGCGGTTCGGCCGTTGCGCTTTCTGTCTGCTACACTCGGCGTGGGGTCTTCGCTTGTGCTGCTGGTGCCGCCCGTTGTGCTCGGAAGCGGCTGGTTTCTGTTGTTGCGGCCCCTCGGTGATGTCAGCTTTTATGCGCCGGTTCTCGTGGCGATCATCAATATGCTGATGGCGCTGCCGCTTGCCATGCGGGTGCTGGAGCCGGCCTTTAACAGCCATTTTCTGCGCACCGGCCGGCTTTCCGCCAGTCTTGGGCTACAGGGGCTGACGCGGCTGCGATTTGCCGATCTGCCGGTCCTGTGGCGGCCCCTGGCGATGGCGTTTTCCTTTGCCATGGCCCTGTCCCTCGGCGATCTCGGGGCGGTTGCCCTGTTCGGGTCGGAAAGTTTCGTCACCTTGCCATGGCTCGTTTATAGCAATATGGGCAGCTACCGCACCAATGACGCTGCCGGATACGCGTTTATCCTCGGTGTCGTCTGCCTGTTGCTTGCCGCAGGCGGCGTTTCACGACAGTCACAATCACCAGGGGCGCAATCAGCAAGGGCAAACATATGACCGGTGATGATTTCGCAGTTCGACTGGACAAGGTCAGGCTGCTGCTTGGAACGCAGGATTTCGATCTGGATTGCACCTTTCCACAAGGCCAGGTAACCGCCGTTGTCGGCGCATCCGGTTCGGGCAAGTCGACGCTTCTCAATCTGGTCGCCGGTTTCGAGACGCCTGATTCCGGCCGCGTGGTGATCGGCGGGCAGGACATGATGGCGCTTGATCCTTCCGAAAGGCCTGTTTCATCGATCTTTCAGGACAATAATCTTTTCGCCCATCTCGATATTTTCACCAATGTCGCGCTCGGCGTCAGTCCGGGGCTGAAATTGCAGGCACAAGACCGGAATAACATCGAGATGGCGCTGGCGCGCGTTGGTCTTGCGGGTTTCGACAGGCGCCTGCCCGGCACGCTTTCCGGCGGCGAAAGACAAAGGGCGGCTCTGGCACGTGCGCTGGTGAGGAAAAAACCGGTCATGCTGCTGGATGAGCCTTTCGCCGCGCTCGATCCGGGATTACGCGCAGGCATGACCTCCTTGCTTCTCGACTTGCATGCCGAAACAAAAAATACGGTGATTATTGTCTCACACCATCCGGACGACATAAAAAAGCTGGCGCAGCGGGTGGTTTTTCTTGATCGCGGCCGCGTTGTCTACACCGGCCCGACCGCAGATTTCTTTGCCACACAAAATGTGAAGGCGGTGGACAGTTTTCTGAACGGCTGATCGCCTTATTTTCGACGCGTGCCGCTGGCAATCGCTTTAGATGACTTCAATGGCGCTAATTTGCACTTGCCAGTTTCAAGTTGTTGCCCGAGAAAAGACGGGAATTATTGCGTTCTTCAGGAATATTCCGGACTTGATGGATCGTTTTTACCGTATCGGCATTCATGGCTCGTTGGGGCGAATCTGTTATTCTGGTCTGCAATTAACGGATGATCAGGAACGTTAGGGGCAGGCATAGAGAATGAGAAATAGCATGACTGCACAGTGGAGGTTGTTCTCCCGTTCAGGCCTTCGCCGTTCGGGCAGGATGGCTGCTGCCTGGTCCGTGCTGACGGCGTCTGCCGTATTCCTGTCGTCGTGCCAGTCCCTGTTCAGCCCTGCCTACCAGTCCACATTGCGCCCGTCGGACAATCCGCAGACCGTGGAAGAGGTGCAGAAGAACGATCCCCGTGCGCAGATGGGTGCACGCGAACATCCGCGCATCGTGGCGAGTTATGGCGGCGAATATCGTGACGCCAAGACCGAACGGCTTGTTGCCCGCATCGCCGGCGCGCTGACGGCTGTTTCGGAGAATCCGCAGCAGTCCTATCGCATCACCATCTTGAACTCGCCTGCCATCAACGCCTTTGCGTTGCCGGGCGGATATCTTTACGTGACGCGCGGGCTTCTGGCGCTCGCCAATGATGCCTCGGAAGTGGCCGCCGTGCTTTCGCACGAGATGGGCCATGTCACCGCCAATCACGGCATCGAGCGTCAGCGCCGGGAAGAGGCGGAGGTGATCGCCAGCCGTGTGGTCGCCGAGGTTCTGTCGAGCGATCTGGCCGGAAAGCAGGCGCTGGCACGCGGCAAGCTTCGGCTCGCTGCCTTCTCGCGCCAGCAGGAATTGCAGGCGGATGTCATCGGTGTGCGCATGTTGGGCGAGGCCGGTTACGACCCATTCGCATCGCCGCGTTTTCTGGATTCGATGGCGGCCTATGCACGGTTTTCCTCGGCTGATCCCGAAAACGACCAGAGCCTCGACTTCCTTTCCAGCCACCCCAACACGCCGCAGCGCATTGAGCTTGCGCGCCGCCATGCCCGTGCCTTCGGCCAGGAAGGTCAGGTCGGGGATCGTGGACGTGACTGGTTCCTGGATGGCATAGACGGTCTGCTTTACGGCGACAGCCCGCAGGAAGGTTATGTCCGGGGTCAGACGTTCCTGCACGGAACGCTTGGCATCCGTTTTGACGTGCCGGAAGGTTTCGTTATCGACAACAAGGTGGAAGCCGTTCTGGCCACAGGACCCGGCGACATGGCGATCCGTTTCGACGGCGTGGCTGATCCGAAACAGACCACCCTTGCCAATTACCTGACCAGCGGCTGGGTTGCCGGTCTCTTGCCGGAAACCGTCAAGGAAACGCAGATCAATGGTCTGGAGGCCGCGACAGCCCGGGCAAGTGCGGATAAATGGGATTTCGACGTGACCGTCATTCGTGTCGGCCAGCAGATATTCCGGTTCCTGACGGCGGTGCCGAAGGGCAATGCGCAGCTTGATTCCATCGCCAATGTGCTGCGCACGAGCTTCCGCAAGATGACCCCGCAGGAAATCGCATCGCTGAAGCCGTTGCGCGTGCGCGTGGTGACCGTGAAGCCCGGCGAAACCGTGGCAACGATCGCTGCACGGATGATGGGAACCGAGCGCAAGCTTGACATGTTCCGCATGATCAATGCGATGAGCGCCACCGCCACGCTGCAGCCCGGCCAGCGCGTGAAGATCATTTCGGAATAAGGTCTCAGCTCGCCGTTACCTCACATAGGTAGGCGTGAACGAGTGAGGTCATTTCCCGCCTGATCCTGGGTGACTGCAATTCCCCGCGCCTTGCGGCGTTGTGAATGATGCCGTCAATGGCGTCGGACACGATCAGAGCGGCGGTCCGGCAGTCCATCGCTGAACCGGCTGGTAGGTAGGCCGTTATCGCTGCCGAATAAAGACCGAGATATTCCTTTTCAAAAGCGCTGTTGGGATCATTCATTTCCGCGTGGCTGGGTGCGTCATCCAGCAGGACTTTATGAAGTCCGGGATGGAGGCTGTGCACAGCGACCATGCCGGCCACCAGTTCTTCTACGAATTGGAGGAGCGATTGCCTTTGCTTAGTGACGCTCTTCATAACCGCGAGGCAATCTTCAAGGTGGCGATGGCGCACCGCTTCGACAATCGAAACCTTGTCCGGGAAATATTGATATAGCGAGCCGATGCTGACACCGGCGGTTTCCGCCACCCTGTTTGTAGTGAAACCCGCCCAGCCATGATCGCTTAAAATGCGAGCAGCCGCGTGGACGACGGCATCGACGGTGGCTTTCGAGCGCTCCTGGCGCGGCTCTTTGCGCATCGCGGTCTTTCGTTTTGCAATGCGAGTAGACAAGGCACCCTCCATGGCGAAAATATAAACATAGTGCTCACATTTTCAGGATGTAAAGGATATTGTCATGATGGACCTGCTCAGGAGTTTGCTCGGCTATCACGCATGGGCGAACAGGGATTTGTTCGAGAAGCTGCAGCAACTCGATCCCGAGCAAAATGCCTCCCAGCAGCACACGGCAATTCGGTTGATCAATCACTATTATGTTGTCGCGAGAATTTTTGCGGGTCACCTCACCGGAACGGCGCATGGCTTTGTCTCTGACAATACCGAGGCAACGCCGGAATTGAATGATCTTGCAAGGGATGTCGCAGCTCTGGATGGCTGGTATCTCGACTATGTCGAGAAAACATCGCCCGCATCGCTTGGCGAATTTGTCGCCTTCACCTTCACTGATGGTGACAAAGGTTACATGTCCCGTGCCGAAATGATCTCACACGTGGTCCTGCATGCCGGCATTCACCGAGGCGAGGTTGCGCGCATCCTGACCCAACTCTCAATTACGCCGCCCTGGGATACGTTTGCCGTGTTCGTGCACGGAACGCAGCCACAACGGCGTTTGCAGGGCGCGCAATAAAAAGCCACCCGCCCCGGGTTGGGGCGGATGGCTTTTCTGATGGCTGGCTTCAGGCTCTTATTGCCATTCGCGCACGTCGACGAAGTGGCCGGCAATTGCCGCTGCCGCCGCCATGGCCGGGGAAACGAGATGGGTGCGGCTCTTGTAACCCTGACGGCCCTCGAAATTGCGGTTCGAGGTGGAGGCGCAGCGTTCGCCGGGCTTCAGGCGGTCGTCATTCATGGCAAGGCACATGGAGCAGCCCGGTTCGCGCCATTCGAAACCGGCGTCGAGGAAAATCTTGTCCAGGCCTTCCTGTTCCGCCTGTTCCTTGACCAGACCCGAGCCGGGCACGATCATGGCCGAAACGGTGGGGGCTACCTTGCGGCCATCGACGATTTTTGCCGCTGCACGCAAATCCTCAATGCGGCCATTGGTGCAGGAGCCGATGAAGACGCGGTCAACGGCGATATCGGTGATGCGGGTGCCGGGTTGCAGGCCCATATATTCCAGCGCGCGCCACTTGGAGGTGCGCTTGTTCTCTTCCTCGATATCATCAGGATTGGGAACGACGCCTTCGACCGAGGTTACGTCTTCCGGTGATGAGCCCCAGGAGACGATGGGCGGCAGATTGGCTGCGTCCAGCACCACGACCTTGTCATAATGGGCGCCTTCGTCGGATTTCAGCGTCTTCCAATAGGCGATGGCCTGTTCCAGCGTTTCGCCCTTCGGCGCGCGCGGCTTGTCCTTGATGTATTCGAAAGTGGTCTCGTCAGGTGCGACCAGACCGGCGCGGGCACCGCCCTCGATGGTCATGTTGCAGACCGTCATGCGGCCTTCCATGGAAAGCGACCGGATCGCCTCGCCGGCAAATTCGATCACGTGACCGGTGCCGCCGGCCGTGCCGATCTCACCGATGATCGCGAGGATGATATCCTTGGCGGTCACGCCCTCCGGAACCTTGCCATCAACACGCACCAGCATGTTCTTGGCCTTTTTCTGGATCAGTGTCTGGGTGGCCAGAACATGCTCCACTTCCGATGTGCCGATACCATGCGCCAGCGCGCCAAAAGCGCCGTGAGTGGAGGTGTGGCTGTCGCCGCAGACGATCGTCATGCCCGGCAGGGTGAAACCCTGTTCGGGGCCGACGATATGGACGATGCCCTGTCGCTTGTCGCGCTCGGAATAATATTCGACACCGAAATCCTTGGCGTTCTGCGCAAGCGCTTCCACCTGAATGCGGCTTTCCTCGTTCTTGATGCCCTCCAGCCGGTCGGCGGTGGTAGGAACGTTATGGTCGACCACCGCAAGCGTGCGCGCCGGCGAATGCACCGGGCGGCCAGCGATGCGCAGACCTTCGAAGGCCTGCGGGCTTGTCACCTCATGGACCAGGTGACGGTCGATATAGAGAAGACAGGTTCCGTCCGGGTCACGGTTGACGACGTGGTCGTCCCAGATTTTATCATACAAAGTGCGGGGTGCGCTCATGGCTCTATGCCTTGTCATGGAAAAGGATAATCAGGGTTCAGTAAGGCGATGGACAGCAGGTGCTGTCAGGCGAGCCTAAGTCGGCTGGTGAGCGCCCCGGAAACGCGCGCAAAGAACCGTGCCGGCAGACGCTTGTGGTCCTGCAGCACATAAACATTCTGAGCGAGACATCCGAATTTAGATCCCATGGCAACTTTAATAGCAGATCGGCAGTTTTACGGCAATATGAATGCTCACTGGCCGTCAGGGGGCCGTTCGGTATCCTTCATATGCGCTGCATCAACAGTAAATGCCGGTCTTATAACGTGTTCCAGTGGTTATGATGCGGTGCAACTTGCGTATTTTGCGCTGCACATATAGATGGGTTCCCTTATCATTTGCATTCGACGAGAAATCGAAGGGAGGAAAGCATATGGTATCCGAAAAAGCCCTCATCTCGAAGATCACCTGGCGGCTGATGCCGTTTCTTGGCCTTCTCTACCTCATCGCCTATATCGACCGCCAGAATGTCAGCTATGCCAAGCTGCAGATGGTCGATGCGCTGAGCCTCAGCGAATATGCCTATGGCCTTGGTGCCTCGCTGTTCTTCATCGGTTATTTCATCTTCGAAGTGCCGAGCAATCTGTTCCTCAACCGTTTCGGTGCCAGCAAATGGTTCGCCCGCATTCTGGTTTCCTGGGGTGCGGTCACCATCGCGCTTGCCTATACGCAGAACGCAACGATGTTCTACATCCTGCGCTTCCTGCTGGGGCTCTGCGAAGCTGGTTTCTTCCCCGGCGTGCTGTTCCTGATGACGCTGTGGTTCCCGCGTGATTATCGCGGTCGAATGATCGGCCTGTTCATGATTTTCAGCGCGCTTGCCAATGCGATCGGCGCGCCGCTTGGCGGCATGCTGCTCGATCTGGATGGTTTCCTCGGTTATGCCGGTTGGGAATGGGTGTTCCTGGCGACCGGTATTCCCGCCGTCATCGCCGGTATCGCCACCTTCTTTTATCTGGATGATACGCCGGAAAAGGCGAAGTTCCTGACGCAGGATGAAAAAGACTGGCTGAAGAACCGGCTGGCTGAAGAAAACAAGGGCATGGAAGAACATGCGGAGGATGGCTTCAAGGCGCTCATCAATCCGCGCGTGCTGTTCATGGCGCTTTGCTATGTTGGTTTTCCGCTGGCCGCCTATGGTCTCAGCTACTGGCTGCCGACGATCGTGAAGAGCTTCGGCGTTTCCAACACCGCCAATGGTTTCATCAACATCATCCCGTGGGTGATCGTGGCTATTGCCCTGTTCGTTGTGCCTAACGCTGCCGACAAGGCGAAGAACAAGACGCCCTACATCGTCGGCCCGGCTTTTGTCGGCGCGTTCTGCCTGCTGATGTCGGCGCTGCTCAGCGATCCGGTCCTGCAGTTCAGCTTCCTCTGCATCGCCGCTGCGGGCATCTTCGCCGGCCAGCCGGTGTTCTGGAGCCTGCCCGGCCGCTTCCTCAAGGGAGCTGGTGCCGCCGCAGGCATTGCCGCCATCAACTCGGTGGGCAATCTCGGTGGGTTCGTGGCTCAGAATGTGGTGCCGTGGATCAAGGATCAGACCGGCAGCACGATTGCGCCGATGTTCTTCCTTGCCTTCTGCCTGGCGCTTGCGGGTGTGCTGGTCATCATCGCCGCGCGTAAAATGGGTGATCAGGCCAGGGCGGCCTGATTTCCTTTGATCAATACGACAGCCGGCTCTACCGGCTGTCGTCTTTTCTTACCCGCGTTTTGAGCGCATTGCCTTCTCGATCCGGCGCAGCATCAGCGACAGGCCGATGGTCAGGATCAGGTAGATGTAGGCGACGATCGAATAGGTCTCGAAAAAGCGGAAAGAGCCTGCCGCATAGACTTTTCCCATTTGAGTAATATCGGTGACGCCAAGTACCGAGACGAGCGAGCTGTCCTTCACCATCGAAACGAAATCGTTCGAAAGCGGCGGAAAGATCGTCCGGATCGCCTGCGGCAGGATAATCAGCCTGAAACGCCGGTAACGGCTGAAACCAAGTGCCTTTGCCGCCTCGATCTGCCCCTCCGGGACAGCTTGTATGCCGGCGCGGAAAATCTCCGCAATGAAGGCCGCATAACCGATCGTCAGGGCGATGATTGCCCGCCAAGTCAGCGACACGTCCCGCACCATCAACGGCTCCAGCCAGCCATTGGTGACGAGCGGCAAGGTCAGCCAATTGTAGAGTGCCACCAGCCCCGGTGTGCCGACGAAAGCGATATAGAACAACAGGACGATGATCGGGATGCCGCGAATGACCTCGATGTAAAATCGCGCCACCTGCCGCAGCACGATATTGTCGGCCATGCCGATTAACGCGAGAGCGAGGCCGAACAGCACGGCCAGCGTGAAGGCGGCAAGCGTGACGGAGACCGTGATGCCGATGCCCTTTGCGACGGTGCTGAAAACCTGGGCGTAAATGCCATTCACTGCGATGACCACGGCAAGGGCGATCCCGATCAAAACGATCGTGACCAGCCACCAGGGAAAATCCTCGCTCTTGCCGTTTGGCCCGCTCCGTTGCGGGGAAGTGTCGTGGAGCGTCATTCGCCGAGCTTGTAGTCGAGGAACCACTTCTTATCGAGCGCGGTAAAGGTGCCGTCCGCCTTCAGGGCTGCAATGGCGGCATTGACCGGGGCGACGAGATCCGAGCCTTTTTTGAAGATGAAGCCGAAATCGTCTCCGCCCAATGGCCCGCCAACCAGCTTCAGGGTGCCGTTGGAAGCATCGACATAACCCTTGCCCGCGACGCCGTCAGTCAGGACCAGATCGACATCGCCGGTCTTCAGCGCCTGAACGCTGGCGCCGAAGGTTTCCATCAACCGCAGGCGCGGGTTCTGTTCGTTACCATCCAGAACATCATAAACCGCGGTGTAGAAGGGTGTCGTGCCGGCTTGCGCGCCGACAAGGCCTTTTTCGAAAGCGGCGAAACTCTTCGCATCGGTGAAGCGCGCCTCGTCGGCGCGCACCAGCATGAACATTTCCGATCGCATATAGGGGGCGGAGAAATCCACTTTTTGCCTGCGGTCGTCCTTGATGCTGATGCCGGTCATGCCGATGTCGTATTGCCCGGCGGAGACCGCCTGTATCATCGCATCCCAGGAGATGTTCTGGTATTCGAGCTTGAAATTCAGCCGTTGGGCGATTTCCTTCATCGCGTCATATTCCCAGCCGATGGCCTGACCGGATTTCGGATCGACGAATTGCAGCGGCGGATAAGCGTTTTCCGTGACGACGACGATGGTGCGTCCCTTCAGATCCGGCAGATCGGCCGCACTGGAGAGCGTGGGCGCCATGGCCAAGGCGGCAAAGGCGGCGAGAAGCGGACGTCTGGCGATCATGGGAGCCTCCGGAAACGATTTTTCTGAAAATGCACGCTTGCCGAGGCAAGGGCAAGTCACGGCGGCACAACAAAAAAGGCGGCCCGAAGACCGCCTTTCCCGTAAATCCATTAAAATGGAAATCTTATTCCGCTGTGGCTTCTGCAGCCTTTGCTGCTTCTTCCGCTGCCTTGGCTTCTGCGGCTTCAGCTGCTGCCTTTTCGGCGGCGAGAGCCTGTGCTGCTGCTACCTTTTCGGCTTCCAGACGTGCCTTTTCTTCGGCAGCTGCCTGGCGCTCGGATTCGTTCAGCTTGCGGGCGCGCGTACCGGTGTTTTCAACGATACGGGCAGCCTTGCCGCGACGATCGCGCAGGTAGTAGAGCTTCGCGCGGCGAACCTTACCGCGGCGAACGATTTCAACGCCTTCGACCAGCGGGGAGTAGATCGGGAATACGCGCTCGACGCCTTCGCCGTAGGAGATCTTGCGAACGGTGAAGCTTTCGGAAAGGCCACCGCCAGAACGGGCGATGCAGACGCCTTCGTAAGCCTGAACGCGGGTACGGTTACCTTCCGTCACGCGAACGTTGACGCGCAGCGTATCGCCCGGAGAAAAGTCCGGCAGGGTGCGCTTTGCTTCGATCTTGGCAGCCTGTTCGGCTTCCAGCTGCTGAATGATATTGGTCATATTAACCTCTGATTTCTTCTGAAACAGCCAGAGCGCTCAACGGTCGTCTGTCGGTCAATGCCTTCAGACCATGCCTTGCGGCAGGAGCGGGTTCGCCATTCTTTGCTTGCGGTTAAAGGGGCAAACCCCAATTCCAAGCGCGCACATATACTAGCATGCGCCATTTGTCATCCCTTTCATGACAATATTTTATCAATTATGCGTCGCGTTGCAGCAGTTGCGAAGGGGCGTCTTGCCGGATATGGCATGAGAACCTTGGGAGGGGCCATGTCAATTTTCATCGTTCTCATGCTGTTTGCGACCGGCTTTCTGTCTGGTGTCGTCAATGCGATTGCCGGCGGCGGCACTTTCCTGACCTTCGGGGCGATGACACTTGCCGGCCTGCCGCCCATCGTTGCCAATGCAACGTCGGCAATCGTGCAATTTCCGGGCTACATTACCTCCGTGATCGCCTATGGGCCGGAAATTCGTGCGCACTGGCGTGAGGCGATCCTGCTGTCGGCCGTGTCCGTCGTTGGCGGTCTGGCCGGGTCGCTGCTGCTGTTGTCGCTCGACAATCCCTCCTTCCGCCAGCTGGTGCCATGGCTGCTTCTGGCGGCCACCGCCGTTTTCGCTGCCGGCCCGTGGCTGCGACCCAAGACGAGTGCGGAACGCTCGCCCGGAAATCTGCCTAGCCTCGCCTTTCAGGGGCTTGCATCGATTTATGGTGGTTTCTTCGGTGCCGGCATGGGCATCATGATGCTCGCCATCCTCGGAATAACTTCTGGCGGCAGCTATCATCACCTGAACGCGCTGAAGAACCTGCTGTCGGTGGTGATCGCCGTCATTGCAATCACGATTTTCGTCAGCGGCGGCGTCGTGTCCTGGTGGGCGGCACTCATCATGTTTCCGGCGGCGGCACTTGGCGGCTACGTGGGCGTGCACACCGCAAGGCGGGTGCCGCAATGGATCATCCGTTGGCTGGTAATTGCAGTCGGGCTGATTTTGACGGCCTATTATTTCGTCTCGGCCTGAGCCTTTTCGAGAAGGTCTGGCCGTCTTTCCCTGGTCAACGCCAGCGCCTGTTCGTGCCGCCACTTGTCGATGACGGCATGATTGCCCGATGTGAGAACGGCGGGAATATCACGGCCTTCCCACACCTGCGGGCGGGTATAATGCGGATGTTCCAGCAGCCCGCCCTCGAAGCTTTCATGCACGCCGGAGAGATCGTTGCCCATGACACCAGGAAGTATGCGGACGATGGCGTCCAGCAGGGTCAGCGCCGCCGGTTCGCCGCCGGAGAGAATGTAATCGCCGATCGACACCTCCTCCAGCCCACGCGCGTCGATTACCCGTTGGTCAACACCTTCGAAACGGCCGCAGACGATGATCGCGCCGTCACCCGCCGCCAGTTCGCGCACGCGGTTCTGCGACAGCGGCTTGCCACGCGGGCTCATCAGCAGGCGCGGCCGCGTGTCGCCATCCGAAACATGGTCGATGGCTGCGGCCAGAATATCGGGTTTCAGCACCATGCCGGCACCGCCGCCTGCCGGCGTGTCATCGACGCTTCTGTGCCTGTCGGTGGCGAATTCGCGGATTTGCACGGCCTCGAGCGACCATTGTTCGCGCTCCAGCGCCTTGCCGGCCAGCGAATAACCCAGATGCCCCGGAAACATTTCCGGGTAGAGCGTCAGCACGGTAGCCTTAAAGGTCATGGCTTTATTTCTTGCCGAAAGGCGGTACGCCGGTTTCGTCCTTGTCGTCGGGATTGTCGATCAGGCCGGCGGCCATCGGATCGATGAGAATGCGTCCGGCTTCGAGATCGATCTCCAGTACGGCCGACTCGGAAAAGGGAATGAGGGCAGGCCGGCGGCCGGCGCCTTTCAGTTCCAGCAGATCGCCCGCGCCGAAATCGTAAACGGCGCTGACGGCGCCATAACTTTTGCCTTCCGCGTCAACGGCTTCCAGCCCTTCGAGATCGGCATAATAAAACTCGTCGTCATCAAGCTCGTCGTCCGGCAGATTGTCGCGGTCGATGAACAGTTCCAGCCCGTTCAGGCTTTCTGCCGTATTGCGGTCGTTGATGCCCCTGAAGCGGACGACGACGACATTCTTGCCCTCGCGCACTTCCAGAATTTCAAAGAGGCGGCCATCGGCGGCGACAAGATTACCGTAATCGCCGAGCGCCATCGGGTCGGCCGTATAGGTGCTGACACGGACTTCGCCGCGCAGGCCCTGCGCGCCGCCGATCTTTGCCATGAGTACCGGGTTTTCCAGCTTTGCCATCGGGCCGTCCGTCTTCTGGTGTTGGTTGCGTCAGCTTTAAGGTTTGTTGACGCCAAAATAAACAAAAAACGGGCGGCATGGAAAACCACGCCACCCGTTTTTCAAAAGTTACCGTGCAGATTATTCTGCAGCAGAGGCTTCTGCAGCAGCAGCGGCTGCATCTTCAGCCTTCTGCTTCTTTTCAGCAACGCGCTCCAGGGCGCGCTTGCCCGGCTTTGCCTTTTCCGGGTTGCTGCGAGCGGCGCGCTCGGCAAGACCGGCTTCGGCGAGGAAGCGCAGAACGCGGTCGGTCGGCTGTGCGCCCTTGGCGATCCATTCCTTGATGAGATCAGCCTTCAGCTCAACGCGCTGCGGGTTGTCCTTGCCGAGCATCGGGTTCCAGGAACCGACCTTCTCGAGGAAACGGCCGTCGCGGGGCGAACGGGCGTCTGCAACGACGATCTGGTAATACGGGCGCTTCTTGGAACCACCGCGTGCGAGACGAATTTTAAGTGCCATGTGATATACTCCTTAGGATGGCTTGTCCGCCGTTCAGGCGGTCTTTTCGTTACCGCCATGTTCGGCGGCGATTGCTTCATGATGCCGGATGACTTCCTTGATGATGAAGTTCAAGAACTTCTCGGCGAAATCCGGGTCCAGATTGGCGTCCTTGGCCAGATGGCGAAGGCGTTCGATCTGGTATTCCTCGCGCGCCGGGTCTGCCGGCGGCAAATTGTACTTTGCCTTCAGCACGCCCACCGCCTTGGTACAGCGGAAACGTTCGGCAAGAATGTGAACCAGTGCGGCGTCGATATTGTCGATCGACTGGCGATATTCAGAAAGCTGGGCTTTCACGTCTGTAGTGTTCACTGGCGTCCCCCTCACTTCTTTTTCGGGAAGCCGGGCAGGCCCGGCATGCCGCCAAGACCAGGCAGCTTTGCGCCACCAAGACCTGGCAATCCACCTGGCATGCCACCAAGACCCGGCATTGCACCCGGCTTGCCGAGACCGGCGGCTTCAGCCTGCTTCTGAAGCGCTTCGAGCTGCTTCGGATCGATATTCGACAGATCGGGCATACCGCCGCCCATCATGCCACCGAGCCCCATCTTGCCGGCAAGGCCGCCCATCATCTGCTTCATGATGCCGCCTTTGCCCTTGCCGCCCATGGCCTTCATCATGTCGGCCATGCCGCGATGCATTTTCAGGAGCTTGTTGATTTCGGCGGCATCCGTGCCGGAACCGGCGGCGATGCGCTTCTTGCGGCTGTGCTTGAGAATATCGGGATTGGCCCGCTCGGCCCTAGTCATGGAGGAGATGATGGCGATCTGGCGGTCGAACATCTTGTCGTTCATGCCGGCCGAAGCCATCTTGTCCTTCATGCCGGCCATGCCGGGCATTAGCCCCATGATGCCGCCCATGCCGCCCATCTTCTTCATCTGGCCAAGCTGGTCGGCGAGATCGTTGAGGTCGAACTTGCCCTTGGCCATCTTCTCGGCCATGGCGCGGGCTTTTTCCGCATCGATGTTTTCGGCGGCCTTTTCGACCAGCGAAACGATGTCGCCCATGCCGAGAATACGGTCGGCGATACGGCGCGGATGGAACTCGTCGAGTTCGTTCATGCGCTCGCCGATACCGATCAGCTTGATCGGCTTGCCGGTAACGGCGCGCATGGAGAGAGCCGCACCGCCGCGACCATCACCATCCATACGGGTGAGCACGAGGCCGGTGATGCCGACGCGCTCATCGAAATTGCGCGCCAGATTGACGGCGTCCTGACCGGTCAGCGAATCCGCCACCAGCAGGATTTCATGCGGGTTGGACTTCTTCTTGATGTCGGCCATTTCCAGCATCAAGGGTTCGTCGATATGGGTACGGCCGGCGGTATCGAGGATCACGACGTCATGGCCGCCGAGCTTGGCGGCCTGCACGGCACGCGCGGCGATATCGGTCGGCGACTGGCCGGCGATGACCGGCAGCGTGTCGACGCCGGTCTGGACGCCGAGTTGGCGAAGCTGTTCCTGTGCGGCCGGACGACGCGTGTCGAGAGATGCCATCAGCACCTTCTTCTTCTCGCGGTCGGTCAGGCGCTTGGCAATCTTGCCCGTCGTAGTGGTTTTACCCGAACCCTGCAGACCGACCATCATGATGACGACGGGGGCGGCCGCATGCAGGTCGATCGAGACGCCTTCTGTGCCAAGCATTTCGACAAGTTCGTCATGTACGATCTTGACGACCATCTGGCCGGGCTTGATGGATTTCAGGACGGCGGCACCAACGGCCTTTTCACGCACCTTATCGGTGAAGGAGCGCACGACTTCTAGCGCCACGTCCGCTTCCAAGAGCGCACGGCGAACCTCGCGCAGGGCTGCGGCAACATCGGCTTCCGTCAGCGCGCCACGGCCGGTCAGTCCATTCAGAATGGAACCAAGGCGGTCCTGGAGGTTTTCAAACATCGTTTCTTCCTTCTTCGTTCCGGGGTTTCCGAAACGTCGGTGCTTTCGCTGGCAAAAACAAGACGCAAAGCCAAAAAGCACCCGAGGGCGCATCGCGCTGTCGGGTGTTGACCTCCGGGATCTCTTTATACCTCTGCGGGTCCCGGTCGGCGGCTTGGAGTCGTGAAACTGCCAGCTGATTGGCGGGGATAAACAGGAAAGTGCCGGAAAAGTCAAGGCGGTGCCGGTTTTCAGCGATCGGGCCTTGCATTTCATCTTTGTGTGATTGGCTGCAAACCGCGATTGGTGCGGCTTGAACGGCACCATTCCGCTCCCTATACCTTTAGCATGAACCGTCGAAACTTTTTTCGTTTTTCAACCCTTGGATTGCTCGCTGTGGCTGGTGGTGCGCTGTTTGCCCGCCGTTCGAATGCCAGCGCCTATTATAGTGGCCCGATCTCCGATCATTTCGACGGGGTGCGCTTCTTTAATCCCGGTGGTTCACCGCCTGGCAATTTCATGGGCCTGTTGAAATGGCGTTTCAACGGCGAGCGCGCCACATGGCCGGAAAACTATCCGAGCCCTTTTCCTTTCGCGAAGCCCGAAAGCCGGGTCGAGGGCAAGGGCATCCGTGTCACCTTCGTCGGCCATGCCTCCTTTCTGATCCAGACGGCAGGTCTGAATATTCTCGTCGATCCTGTGTGGTCGCAACGTACCAGCCCGTTCAGCTTCGCCGGTCCCAAACGGGTCAATCCGCCCGGCATCCGTTTCGAGGATCTGCCGCCCATCGATCTGGTGCTGCTGACGCATAATCATTACGACCATCTGGATATGGAAACGCTGAAGCGGCTGCATGTGGCGCACAAGCCGCTCTTCATCACGCCGCTCGGCAATGATGCCATCATCCGCACCGGCGTGGAGGCGGCGCGTATCAAGGTGGGCGACTGGGGCGATGTGCTGGAGGTCGGCTCGTCGGTTAAAATTCATTTCGAACCGTGCCACCATTGGTCTGCCCGCGGCCTCAACGACCGCAGCATGGCATTGTGGGCCGCCTTCGTCATCGAAGGGCCGGGTGGGAAAATCTACCACATCGGCGATACCGGCTTTCACGAAGGCCTCAATTATCACGCTGCGCGCAAGAAACATGGCGAATTTCGCCTCGCCAACCTGCCTTTCGGTGCTTATGAGCCGCGCTGGTTCATGAAAGGCCAGCACCAGAACCCAGCGGAAGCCGTTGAGGGCATGAAGCTTTGCGGCGCCGCGCATGTCTGCGGCCATCATTGGGGTACGGTGCAGCTCACCGATGAGGCTGTCGATGCACCACTTGCGGCGCTGAAAACGGCGCTTGTGGAGCAGGGTGTGGAAGAAAGCCGTTTTCGGCCCATGCGCCCCGGTGAGGTTTTCGACGTACCCTCCGCCTGAGCGCTGCCCGGTTTGCGCCGCAACAGTCTGGTAATTTGCCGGTCTTTCCGCCATATAGGGCGAAAGCGCGGGATAAATCCCGTATGCAATCCAATTTCAGATGGTTTTCAGGTTCAAGGCGATGGCGGATACGGTCGAATTTGCGAAGATGAACGGGCTTGGCAACAAGATCCTCGTTATCGACATGCGCGGCCGCAAGGATATGGTCACGCCTGCAGCAGCCATCGCACTCAATGCCGATCCCGCGACCCAGTTCGACCAGATCATGGCCATTCACGATCCGCGTGTCAGTGGCACGGATGCCTTTATCGACATTCTCAATTGCGATGGCACGAAGGCGCAGGCCTGCGGCAACGGCACGCGCTGCGTGGTGCAGGCTCTGTCTTCCGAAACCGGCAAGACCAGCTTCACCTTCCAGACGGTGGCTGGCATTTTGAATGCCGTCGAGCATGAAGACGGCATGATATCAGTCGATATGGGCCTGCCCCGTTTCCGCTGGAGCGATATTCCGCTGGCGGAAGAATTCCACGATACCAGCCGTATCGAATTGCAGATCGGGCCGATCGATGCGCCGATCCTGCACTCGCCTGCCGTCATGTCGATGGGCAACCCGCATGCAATTTTCTGGGTGGACCGCGATCCGATGGATTTCGATCTTGAGCGGTTCGGGCCGCTGCTCGAAAACCATCCGATGTTTCCGGAAAAGGCCAATATCACGCTCGCGCAGGTAATGTCCGACAGTGCACTGCGCACCCGCACCTGGGAGCGTGGCGCCGGGCTGACGCTCGCCTGCGGTTCCGCCGCCTGCGCTGCTGCCGTTTCCGCCGCACGCACCGGCCGCACGGCTAAGAGGGTCACCATCGATGTGGCCTCCAGCCCCATCCGCGTGCCGCTGACCATCGACTGGCGTGAGGACAACCACGTCATCATGACCGGTCCTGCCGAATGGGAATGGTCGGGTTCCGTCGATCCTGTCACGGGTGTCTGGTCACGGGATGCGGCGGCCGAGCAGGGGGCCGTATGAGCGGCGTCGAGGTCATAACCTTCGGCTGCCGTCTCAACACCTATGAATCGGAAGTGATGCGGGCGGAGGCCGAAAAGGCCGGTCTGAACAATGCCGTGCTGGTCAATACCTGCGCGGTGACGGGCGAGGCGGTGCGTCAGGCACGTCAGGCCATCCGCCGGGCACGGCGCGACAATCCGCATGCGCGCATCATCGTTACCGGTTGTGCCGCCCAGACGGAAAAACAGACCTTTGCCGAAATGCCCGAGGTGGATGCGGTGCTGGGCAATGAGGAAAAGCTGAAAAGCACTTCCTATCGTGCGCTGCCCGACTTTGGCGTCTCGGCGGAAGAAAAGCTGCGCGTCAACGACATCATGAGCATCAAGGCGACCGCGCCGCAGATGGTCAAGCACATTGACGGGCATGTGCGCGCCTTCATTCAGGTGCAGAATGGCTGCGATCATCGCTGCACCTTCTGCATCATTCCCTATGGGCGCGGTAATTCCCGCTCCGTGCCGATGGGTGCAGTGGTGGATCAGGCGCGCAGACTGACGGAAAGCGGTTATTGCGAGATCGTGCTGACCGGAGTGGATGCGACCAGCTATGGGGCTGATCTGCCGGGAGAACCCTCCCTCGGTTACCTCGCCAAGACTTTGCTGAAGCAGGTGCCGGATATTCTGCGCCTGCGCCTTTCCTCCATCGACAGTATCGAGGCCGACCATCATCTGATGGATCTGATTGCCGATGAGCCGCGTTTCATGCCGCATCTGCACCTGTCCCTCCAGCATGGCGATGACATGATCCTGAAACGCATGAAACGCCGCCATTCACGGGCCGATGCCATCCGCTTCTGTCGTGACGTGCGGTCGCTACGGCCGGATATCGCCTTTGGCGCGGATATGATTGCCGGTTTCCCGACCGAGACGGAAGAGATGTTCGAAAATGCTGCCACGCTTGCGGAAGAATGCGGCATTTCCAGCCTGCATGTGTTTCCCTACAGCCCGCGTGCCGGCACGCCGGCGGCGCGCATGCCGCAGCTCGACAGGGCGCTGGTGAAAGACCGGGCGGCAAGGCTTCGCGAACGCGGTGAAGCGCTTAAGGTGGCGCAGTTGCAGGATATGGTCGGTTCGGTGCAAACGATCCTGGTGGAAAACACCGGTTTTGCCCATACCGATAATTTCACGCTGGTGGCGGCGCCTGATCTTGCCCCGCGCACTCTTGCGCAGGTTGCGATTACCGGCCACAACGGCAAACATCTGAACATGAAGCTTCTGGCGGCGAACGCTGCCTGAGGCGGCTCAAGAGAAAAGACACGGGAACGACCATGGCCCTCGGCTTCATCAAAAAAGTCTTTTCGTTCGGCAAGGACAAGGCCGAAACGAATGAGCGGCCGCAAGAGGATGCTGCGCTTGAACGCGGCAATGAAAATGCCTCTTTTGAAGCGGCGCTGAGCGAGGCCGAAGCGCACACACCTGTCGACGAGGACCCGGTTTCCGAACTGGAGATGGAAACGGCTGGCGGGCCTGTTCCGGACGAGGCGGCGGATGCCACGCCTTCGGAAGAAGAAGATGAAGAGGACGCACCGCTTCTGCCCGGGGCCGAGCTTTCAGGCGATATGGGGCTGGTGCCGTTGTCGTTATTGCAGGCGGAAGCCGCCGCCGAGGAGCAGGCAGAGCCTTTGCCGGAAGCTGTCGATGCCGTGCTCGATGCTGACGCGATGGATGCGCTGCTGGATGAGGCGGAGTCGGTAGATGCCGTCGAACCCCCTGTCGTGCCGCAGGCTTTGCCGAAGGGCTTTTCATCGGCAAGCGAGCGCCAGGAGCCGGTTGTCGCCGCGCCTGAGCCGAAGCTCAGCTGGTTTCAGCGCCTGCGGGCCGGGCTTGCCCGCACCTCGTCACAGCTGACCACACAGATTTCGGCGCTTTTTACCAAGCGCAAGCTGGACGAAGATACGCTCGACGAGCTGGAAGACCTTCTCATCCAGTCGGATCTGGGTGTCGAGACCGCCATGCGCATCACCGGCGCTTTGTCTTCCGAACGTTATGGCAAGGATGTGAGCGGTGAGGACGTGGCGCGCATCATGGCCGGTGAGATCACCAAGGTCCTGAAGCCGGTCGCCAAACCTCTGGAACTCGATCTTTCGCACAAGCCGCATGTCATTCTCGTCGTCGGCGTGAACGGCACCGGCAAGACGACCACCATCGGCAAGCTTGCCGCCAAACTCTCAGGCTCGGGCCTTAAGGTGATGCTCGCAGCTGGCGATACCTTCCGCGCAGCGGCGATAGAGCAGCTGAAGATCTGGGCGGATCGCACCGGTTCGCAATTTATCGGCACGAAACTCGGGGCAGATGCCTCGGGTCTCGCTTACGATGCCTATGAGCAGGCGCGGGCGGAAAAGAGCGATGTGCTCATCATCGATACGGCCGGCCGTCTGCAGAACAAGACGGAACTGATGGCGGAACTGGAAAAGATCGTGCGGGTGCTCGGCAAGCTCGATCCAGATGCGCCGCACACCGTGCTTCAGACGCTGGATGCGACGACCGGGCAGAACGCCCTGAACCAGGTGGAGATATTCCGCAATGTCGCGGGTGTTTCGGGCCTGATTATGACAAAATTGGATGGCACGGCGCGGGGCGGTATCCTCGTCGCCATCGCTGCCAAACACAAGCTGCCGGTTTATTTCATCGGCGTGGGTGAAGGTGTTGATGATCTGGAGCCCTTCGAGGCGGAAGATTTCGCCAAGGCCATTGCGGGAGTTTGAGTATGGACATTGAAAGCAATTCCAAGGAAAGCGAAAAGATGGTGGCGGAAATCAGCCCGCTGCTGAAATTCGTGCTCGAACTTGGGCCGCTGATGGTGTTCTTCTTCGCCAATTCCCGCGGCGAATGGCTGGCCTCGACTTTTCCAGTTTTGACGGAGTTCGGCGGACCGATCTTCATCGCCACCGGCCTGTTCATGATCGCTACCGCCGCCGCCTTGACCGTGTCGTGGATTTTGACGCGTAAACTGCCGATCATGCCGCTGATATCAGGCATCGTGGTTTTCGTGTTCGGCGCGCTGACGCTGTGGCTGCAGAACGATACCTTCATCAAGATGAAGCCGACCATCGTCAACACGCTGTTCGGTGTCATCCTGCTGGGCGGTCTGTTCTTCGGGCAGTCGCTGCTGGGTTACGTCTTCAATTCTGCTTTCAAGCTGACGGATGAGGGCTGGCGCAAGCTGACGCTGCGCTGGGGCGTGTTTTTCCTGTTTCTGGCAGTGTTGAACGAGGTCGTCTGGCGCATGTTCACCACCGACACCTGGGTTGCCTTTAAGGTGTGGGGCACGATGCCGATCACCATCATCTTCACCATGGCGCAAATGCCGCTCGTCATGCGCCATTCTGTTGAACCTCTCGGCAAGGACGAAAAATGACAATTGCGGAGATGTCGGCGTCCCGTTCGCGTTCGCTTAGATGGTTCGGCGTGGCCGCCGGGCTGCTTCTGCTGCAGATCGTCATTCTCTACGCCATGGGCCGTATTCCCATCTGCGAATGCGGTTATGTGAAGCTGTTCGAGCCGGGTGTGAACACGCCGGGCAATTCCCAGCATCTGGCCGACTGGTATACGCCCTCGCATATCATCCATGGCTTTCTGTTTTATTGGTTCGCCTGGCTGCTGTTCCGCAACAAACCGTTTTCCATGCGGCTTTCTTTCGCAGTCCTGATCGAGGCGGCGTGGGAGCTTCTCGAAAACTCGCCCATCATCATCGATCGTTATCGCACGGCGACCATGGCGCTGGGTTATACCGGCGACAGCATTCTGAACTCGGCCATGGACACGGTTTTCATGGCGCTGGGTTTCCTTTTTGCCGCCCGCGTGCCGGTGTGGCTGACGATAATAATCGCCATCTTCTTCGAAATCTTCACGGGCTGGCTGATCCGCGATAATCTGACGCTGAACGTGGTCATGCTGGTCTGGCCGCTCGATGTGATCAAGGAATGGCAGAACGCGCTCCCGCAAATGTGAACGAGCCTGCCGGCGATATATGCAAGTTTTCTTAATGGCAGTGCGCTAGTGTGCACTGCTTAAAGGCTTGTCTCTCAGTCCGGCATAACACATTGCAAGATAATTTCGCCTATCTTCTCCCCTTCATCATGCTGACATTCGGCGTCGTGTTCCTGTTCCTGCAAAGGATCGGTCACGCTTCGGCGCGCTATTGGGGTATCGGTTATCTTGCAGCGGCTTTTGGTTTTGCCGCCCCTCTGGTGCTCGGTGGCCTGCCCTTCGAATTGCAGGCGATTATCTCGAACCTGCTGTTCTTCTCCGCCTTTTTTCTCTACGGCCATGCGCTGCTTACCCATTTCGGGCGGCCGCTTCATACGATGGCACGGCTGTCGCTCGTGCTTGCTGCCGTTGTATTGGTTTCATTTCATGTTTTCATCACGCCCGATCTGAAACGCGAACTTGTCATCGGCGATCTCGTTTGCGCCCTGCTCCTCGCTTTTCCGGTCTGGCTTGTGCGGAAGCGGCCGGTGACCCTTGCGGATCGGCTGATGGTGGCGATTGCGTCGCTGGTAGTGCTGGAAACGCTGGTGCGTATCGGCATGCTGCTGGTGATGACGCCGAATGGCTCGATGATCGAGCTCAGCGAATTTTTCGAGTCGGATTATGCCTTCTACATGCAGCTTGCCGCCAGCATATTCGGCTTCCTGCTCGCGCTTTCCGTGCTCGCAAGCCAGATTTCCGTTACCGTCGACCGGCACCTGGATGCCGCAGAACACGACCCGTTGACGGATGTGCTGAACCGGCGCGGCTTTGACCGGCGTGTTCCCGATTTTCGCAACGACACACCTGAAGGTGCGGTCATTGCCTGCGATATAGACCATTTCAAGCGCATCAACGATGTTTACGGCCATGCTGCCGGAGATATCGTGCTTATCGGTCTTTCCGATCTTCTCAGGCGCATTGCACCTGAAAGCGCGCTGGTGGCGCGTTTCGGCGGCGAGGAATTCGTGGTTTTCCTGCCCGGCCACACGGCCGCCGCTGCCGGTCAGCTTGCCAATGGCATGCGCTCGAACCTCTCATCCCTCGATTGGCGTAACCGGGGTGTGGCCACCCAGATCACCGCAAGCTTTGGCGTCTCGGCCGTCGCAAGGGGAGATCATTCCATCCATGACGCCATCAAGCGGGCCGATGACAGCCTTTATGCGGCAAAGCGCGGCGGTCGCGATCAGGTCGTGCTGGAAGGCATACGTTTGCCAGCTGAAGGCCCGTCGCTCAGGGTTATTTCGAAGAATTGAGCTTTCCTGTTCGGGGGCTATTTGCCGGCTGCGGCCGTGATGGCCGGCAGCAGGTCGCGCTCGACGCTGCGGGCATCGAAGGGACCAACCTTTTTATAAAGGATCGTGCCGTCGGCGCCGACAAGGTAACTTTCAGGGATACCGTAGACACCCCAGTCGATCGCGGCCTTGCCGTTCGGATCGACGCCTATCGCGGCAAAGGGATTGCCAAGTTCGCCAAGGAAGCGGAGCGCATTGTCCTGCTTATCCTTGTAATTGATGCCGACGACGGTGATGCGGCTGTCCTTCGCCAGTTCCTGCAATAGCGGATGCTCCTGCCGGCAGGGAATGCACCAGGAGGCAAAGACGTTGACCAGAGTCAGCTTGCCCTTGATGGCGGCATCGGTGAGCGCCGGCAGGTTCGAGCCCTCCAGCGGCGGCAGCGACAGGGAAGGCGCCTTGGTGCCGATGAGTGCTGAGGGAATGGCGCTGATATCGAGGCCGTTCACGTCCTGATCATAAAGCATCTTGCCCGCAACGAGGGCAAAACCACCGAAGAGCAGCAGAGGCAGCAGCGCCAGCCCATAACGTGCGCGACCCGTCGTCTTGGTTTTGGTATCCTGATCCTGGCTGGCCTGCGTCATTGCGCGTCACCTGCGGAACCGGCTCTTGCCCTGCGGCGCACGCCGGATGCCTCCAACTGCTTCAGTTCCCGTTTGCGCGCCTGACCGTCCAAAACGACCCAGGCGATGAGACAGAGAACCACAAGCCCCGTCGCTGCGTAAGACATGCCGATATAAAAAGCGTGTGTCATCGCCTCAGCCCTCTCGGTTCGCCATGCGGGCGGCAAGCCGCCGCTGCGCGGCCACGCGCCGACGCCAGATTTCGTTGCGCATGGCGGCGATGTGCAAGGTGAAGAACAGCAGTGTGAAGCCGATCGCCATGGTCAGAAGCGGCCAGAGAAATTCCGCGTCGATGGCGGAACCACCCATGCGGATGACGCTTGCTGGCTGGTGCAGCGTGTTCCACCATTCGACCGAAAACTTGATGATCGGAATATTTACGAAACCGACGAGGATCAGCACGGCGCTGACGCGTGCGGCTCTGGAGGGATCGTCCATGGCGCGGTTGAGCGCGATGAGGCCGAGATACATCAGGAAAAGCACGAATACGGAGGTCAGCCGCGCATCCCACACCCACCAGGTTCCCCACATGGGTTTGCCCCAGAGCGAGCCGGTAATGAGGGCAATCAGCGTGAATGCGGCGCCGATGGGGGCGGCGGCCTTGTGGCTGACATCCGCCAGCGGGTGACGCCAGACGAGCGTGCCGATGGCTGAAACCGCCATGACCGAATAACACATCATCGCAAGCCAGGCGGATGGCACGTGCACATACATGATGCGCACGGTGTAACCCTGCTGGTAATCGCCTTCGGTGGTGAAGGAGAGATAAAGACCAGCGGCCAGCACCAGCGCCGTGAGTGTAGCGAGCCAGGGCAGAATACGTGCCGCCAGCGCCAGAAACCGCGTGGGGTTGGCGAGGTCACTGAATTTGGTGATGGTGAAGGTCTGCTCGTTCATGTCGTTTGTGTAACCCGAGAATGGCCGTCCCGCAATTGATCCCTGTCAATCAGGGATCGGCAATCAAGGCATCATCAATCCATAACATTGCGCAGGGCCAAAGCGGCAAAGAAAGGGCCGGTCACGGCTGAAAATAACGTGATCGCGCAGAGAATGAGGAATGGCGGCATGAATGGCACCGGATCCTGCACCGCCGCATAAGAAGCGCTGACGCCGAAAATCAGCACCGGAATGGCAAGCGGCAGAACGAGGATGGAGACCAGAAGCCCGCCGCGCGGCAGGGCGACCGCGACGGCGGCCCCTACCGCGCCGATGAAGGTGATGGCCGGTGAGCCGACAAGAAGTGTGAGCATCACAGCGCCAATCGCAACCTCGTCCATGTTCATGAACAGACCGAGCAGCGGCGAGGCCAATACCAGCGGCAGGCCGGTTCCGACCCAATGCGCCAGGCATTTGATCAGGACCGTCAGCACCAGCGGGTTTTCCTGCATGAGAATGAGGTCCAGCGAACCGTCATCCCGCTCCGCCTGAAACAGCCGGTCCAGGCCGAGAAGGGCGGACAGAAGAGCGCCGATCCAGACGATGGCGGGACCGATGCGGGCGAGAAGATTGAGATCGGGGCCAACACCGAAGGGGATGACGGCAACCACAGTCATGAAGAACAGCACGCCGATCAAGGCGCCGCCGCCGGCACGGATGGATAGTTTGATGTCGCGGAGGAGGAGGGCGGTCATCGGGTAGGCCTCTGCGGGTGTGGTTTACCCCCCTCTGCCCTGCCGGGCATCTCCCCCTCAAGGGGGGAGATCGGCAAGATGCCCTTCCACCACTCCATTCTCGAGCGTTGAGATTGTCGAGGCCTAGCCACAGGCCGATCTCCCTCCTTGTGGGGGAGATGCCCGGCAGGGCAGAGGGGGGTGAAACCACAAGCTCCGCCGTTCATGCCCAAGCCTCCACACCCGCAAATCCCGTCATCTGCAACTCCCGCGCATTCTCCAGTCCCAATGGCTGATGGGTCGCCGCCAGGACAATGCCACCTTTCTCAAGGTGGTTTTTCACGAGGCCGGTAAACATGCCGTCCGCAGCCTTATCAAGCGCCGCCGTTGGCTCATCGAGAATCCACACCGGTCGCCATGCGATCAGAAGTTTCGCCATGGCAAAACGCCGTTGTTGGCCAGCGGAGAGATAACCGAAGGGCAGATGAGTGATACCGGCAAGACCGACGATCTCAGCCGCCTCATCGATTGCGATGCCCGTACCACCGGAAAAATCACCGAGAAAGTCTTTCCAGAAACTCAGGTTCTCCGAAACGGTCAGTTCCATTTTCATGGCGTTGCGATGGCCGAGATAATGGCAGGCCTCCGAGGGGCGCATGCCCTTTTCTATTCCTTCGCCGGCTATCTTTATCCACCCCTGTTCGGGGCGTAACAGGCCGGCCACGGTGCGCAGGAGAGTGGATTTTCCCGAGCCGTTTCGGCCGGTCAGCACCAGTGCCTCACCGTCACTTAACTTGAAGGAAATATTCATGAATATGAAATCTTCGCCGCGTCGCACGCCAAGATTTTCCGCCGTCAAATCCATGCTGCGGTTCCGTTTCAGATTTCGTCGTCTCGATAAAAAAATCGATTAGCTTCGTTGAATGGTCTGGCACGTTTCTCCGAAATTATCTATATGAGTGTCAACCACGCCAGCGGCCGGCGTGAACATCATCTTGCGCCGGACCTGAATGTTACGAGGAGTAACTTTCACGTGCGGACAGCGGAAATGGTCGTACCCGCATCCTGATGTGCTTGCGAGCACAGGGGTCCGCACGCGCGTGTTGGCTAATCAGATTATGCGGGGTTTTAAACCGTGGCCAAATCTCTCGACAGTTTCCAATGTCGTTCCGTCCTTACCGTTGACGGTAAGGACTATGTTTATTTCAGCCTTCCCAAGGCTGAGGCAAACGGTCTCAAGGGCGTTTCCAAGCTGCCTTATTCCATGAAGGTTCTCCTGGAGAACCTGCTTCGTTTCGAGGACGGCCAGTCCGTCACCAGGGAGCATATTCTGGCCGTTGCCGAATGGCTTAATAATAAGGGCCTGACCGAAACGGAAATCGCCTATCGTCCCGCCCGTGTTCTCATGCAGGACTTTACAGGCGTTCCCGCCGTGGTCGATCTTGCCGCCATGCGCGATGCCATGGTGTCGCTCGGTGGCGACCCGGAGAAAATCAATCCGCTGGTTCCCGTCGATCTCGTCATCGACCACTCCGTCATCGTCGATGAATTCGGCACGCCGAATGCCTTTGCCCGCAACGTCGAACTTGAATATGAGCGCAATGGCGAGCGTTACCGCTTCCTGAAATGGGGCCAGCAGGCGTTCAAGAATTTCCGCGTGGTTCCGCCCGGCACCGGCATCTGTCACCAGGTCAATCTTGAATATCTCGGCCAGACCGTCTGGACCAAGGAAGAGGATGGCGAGACGATTGCTTATCCGGATACCTGCGTCGGCACCGACAGCCACACAACCATGATCAATGGTCTCGGCGTTCTCGGCTGGGGCGTCGGCGGTATCGAGGCTGAAGCCGCCATGCTCGGCCAGCCGGTCTCCATGCTGCTGCCCGAGGTCATCGGCTTCAAGCTGACCGGCAAGGTGAAGGAAGGCGTGACCGCGACCGACCTCGTGCTGACCGTCGTGCAGATGCTGCGCAAGAAGGGCGTCGTCTCCAAGTTCGTTGAATTCTTCGGCCCCGGCCTCGATTCGATGACGCTCGCCGACCGCGCGACAATCGGCAATATGGGTCCGGAATATGGTGCGACCTGTGGCTTCTTCCCGGTTGATGGCGAAACCATCAATTACCTGACCATGTCCGGCCGTGCCAAGGACCGCATCGCGCTTGTCGAAGCCTATTCCAAGGCGCAGGACATGTGGCGCACCGGCGACGGTTCCGACCTCGTCTTCACCGACACGCTCGAACTCGATCTCGGCGATGTCGTGCCCTCGATGGCCGGCCCGAAGCGTCCGGAAGGCCGCCTGCCGCTCGAAACCATTGCGCCGAATTTCGCGACGGCTCTCGAAAACGACTATAAAAAGCCCGGCCAGCTTTCGAACCGTTATGTGGTTGAAGGCGAGGACTTCGATCTCGGCCATGGTGACGTGGCGATTGCCGCCATCACCTCCTGCACCAACACCTCCAACCCCTCGGTTCTTATCGCTGCCGGGCTTCTCGCCCGCAATGCGGTGGCCAAGGGGCTGAAGTCCAAGCCATGGGTCAAGACCTCGCTTGCACCGGGATCTCAGGTCGTTGCCGAATATCTTGAAAAGGCTGGCCTGCAGAAGGACCTCGACGCGATCGGCTTCAATCTCGTCGGCTTTGGCTGCACCACCTGCATCGGCAATTCGGGCCCGCTGCCGCCTGCGATCTCCAAGACGATCAACGACAAGGGCCTGATCACCGCGGGTGTTCTGTCGGGCAACCGTAACTTCGAAGGTCGTATTTCCCCTGACGTTCAGGCGAACTACCTCGCTTCGCCGCCGCTCGTCGTGGCCTATGCCCTTGCCGGCACGGTCCAGAAGGACCTGACCAAGGAGCCGATTGGTGACGATCAGGACGGTAACCCTGTCTATCTCAAGGATATCTGGCCGACTTCCAAGGAAATTCAGGAATTCATCCTGAAATACGTCACCCGCGAACTCTATGAAACGAAATATGCCGACGTGTTCAAGGGTGATGCGAACTGGCAGGCCGTTCAGGTTCCGCCGGGCCAGACCTATGCCTGGGACGACAAGTCGACCTATGTCCAGAACCCGCCTTATTTCGTCAGCATGGGCAAGAAGGGCACGGGTTTGAAGAACATCAAGGGCGCGCGCGTCCTCGGCCTGTTCGGCGACAAGATCACCACCGACCATATTTCCCCGGCCGGTTCGATCAAGGCTGCTTCGCCGGCCGGTGCTTATCTGACGGAAAACGGCGTTGCCGTTGCCGACTTCAACCAGTACGGCACGCGTCGTGGCAACCATGAAGTGATGATGCGCGGCACTTTTGCCAATATTCGTATCCGCAACCACATGCTTGGCCCGAACGGCAAGGAAGGTGGATACACCATCCACTATCCGTCCAAGGAAGAGCTGTCGATCTATGACGCTGCCATGAAATACAAGGCGGAGGGTATTCCGCTCGTCATCTTCGCCGGTGTCGAATATGGTAACGGCTCTTCCCGCGACTGGGCGGCAAAGGGCACCAATCTGCTCGGCGTCAAGGCCGTGATCGCGCAGTCCTTTGAGCGAATTCACCGCTCGAACCTCGTCGGCATGGGCGTTGTTCCCTTCGTCTTCGAGGAAGGCACGACCTGGGCAAGCCTCGACCTCAAGGGTGACGAAGTCGTCGAGATCGACGGTCTCGAAGGTGAGATCAAGCCGCGTGAAAAGAAGATCGCCAAGATCACTTACAGCGACGGTTCGGTGAAGGAAGTTCCGCTTCTGTGCCGCATCGATACGCTGGACGAAGTGATTTACATGAACAATGGCGGCATTCTGCAGACGGTTCTTCGCGATCTGGCCGGCTGATAAAGCTTAGACGAACAAGAGACGCTGGGAAAAACTCCGGCGTCTCTTCCATTTCTTGATCTGTTTTTTTGTGATTGCCGCTCACCCCTTCGTGACTTTCTATTGAAGGGCAATAGACGTTATTTTCCGGTTTGCATCCGGGCAGGATTGATCGCATCAATTCGTCTGGATATCCTGCCGGACAAAGGTTTTCGTAATGCCATTGAAATTCCCCCTGTCGATATGTCTTCTCGGCACGTTCCTCGTCACCTCCGCGCAGGCGCAGGAGGCCGTGAAGGGCGTCGTCGAATTGTTCACATCACAGGGCTGCGCATCCTGCCCGCCGGCGGATGAAGCGCTGCGCAAGATGATCCAGAAGGGCGACGTCGTCGGTCTTTCCTACCATGTCGACTACTGGAATTACCTTGGCTGGACCGATTCTCTGGCATCCAAGGAAAATACCGAACGGCAATATGGTTACATGCGGGCGCTCGGCCGCAACGGTGTTTATACGCCACAGGCCATTCTTAACGGCCGTGACCATGTCAAGGGCGCGGATGTGCGCGGTATCTATGACAGGCTCGACGCTTTCAAGCGCGAAGGCCAGGGGCTGAACGTGCCGGTCTCGTCAAAATTTGCCGGCGATGAGGTGGAGATTGATATTGGTGCCGGTAATGGCAAGGCCGATGTCGTCGTTGCCTATTTCACCCGTGAACAGACGGTGGATGTGCAGAAAGGTGAGAACCAGGGGAAAAAAATGTCCTACTGGCACAGTGTCTATGACGTACAGACGGTCGGCATGTGGGATGGTTCGCCGATGACGGTGAAGCTTCCGGCGAGCGTCGTGGCAAAGGTGAAAAAGGGCGGCTGCGCCGTGCTCCTGCAGACGGCCAATGCCAGCGGTGATCCCGCGGCAATCGTCGGCGCAAGTATCCTGCTTGGAAATGAAACCCCCTGATCGCCTGTTGGGCGATTGAAGATCCGGTCCGGGCATTGGGGGCTGGGGGTAAAGGGTCAATGCACCGGACCGGGTCATCTTGGTGCCTAGGCATCAATTGACAATAGGACTATTCCACCCAATTCGGGCCATGGTTTGACCGAAATACGGCAGGCCATGCGAAAATGGCTGCCTAAATGGTTACCATTTTTTACCCCTGCTTTTGTTGCAGGCAGTGTCTTTGGCATCGTTGGGCGGCAATTTTTCAGGGTTACCTTCTTCCCGTTCTATAGCCGGCTGAAAGATGTTGAGGTCCATCCAGCGACGTCTGCACCGGTGCACAAGCGTCTCGCAAGGCTTGCAATTTCGCTTTCACAGGCTCACATTGATGAGACGACTTGGGTGGAATCGGAGGTATTGGATGACCGATCAACCGGATGTGCAGCAGGTGCAGACCGCTTCACGCGATAATTCCACCGTTGTCGATCTCCGCGAATACAGAAAAGACAAGGACCCTTTGCCGGTCACCTTTCATCGGCGTGAGCTGGATGCGATTCTGCGCATCTATGGCCGCATGGTGGGAGAGGGGGAATGGCGCGATTATGCCATTGACCACCTGAAGGAGAAGGCGGTGTTTTCCGTCTTTAAACGCTCAGGCGAAATGCCGCTCTACCGGATTGAGAAGAACCCCAAGCTGGCGGCGAAGCAGGGCGCTTATTGTGTGGTCAATACCGATGGCCGCATTCTCAAGCGTGGCCATGAGCTGCCGCAGGTTCTCAGGGTTTTCGACAAGGTTCTGAAACTGATCGAATGAGCTTCTGGAAGAGATAGCCCGCTTGGTGGATGCGACCGGCGGAAGAGCGATTATCAGTTACGAATGCTCACAAATAAAAAGGCGGCCGTGGGGCCGCCTTTCATCTGTCGTCTGTTGAACTCTCAACCTTAGTCGTCGCGGTTACCCATGAACTGCAGCAGGAAGGTGAAGAGGTTGATGAAGTCGAGGTAGAGCGTCAGCGCGCCCATGATAGCCTTGCGGCCAGCAACGGCAACGTCGTCACCATCAAAGTACATTTCCTTGATCTTCTGCGTGTCGTAGGCGGTCAGGCCTGCGAAGATCAGCACGCCGATCGCGGAGATCGCGAACTGCAGCGCGGAGGATGCAAGGAAGATGTTGACGATGGACGCGATGATCAGGCCGAACAGACCCATGATCAGGAACGAACCGAGACCCGAAAGGTTCTTTTTCGTCGTGTAACCGTAAAGCGAGAGCGCGCCGAACGAAGCAGCGGTCACGAAGAACGTCTGAACGATGCTCTGGCCGGTGAAGACGATGAAGATCGACGACAGCGACACGCCCATCAGCGCGGCATAGACCCAGAAGGTCGTCTGCGCGGCGGAAACGCTCATGTTCTGAATACGGAAGCTAAGGAAGAAAACCAGTGCCAGCGGTGCGAGCATGATGACCCAGCGCAGCGGAGATGCATAAAGCAGCTGCTGGAAGGCAGGGTTGGACGCAGCGAATGAGTAGGTTGCGAAAGCCGCAACGCCAGTGATGACCAGAGCCAGCGCCATCAGGTTGTAAACCTTCAGCATATAGGCGCGGAGACCTTCATCGATCATCGCACCAGTCTGTGCACGGGTCTGCGCCATGCGGTTCTGGTAGTTATTGAAGTCAGCCATTGTTTCCTCTTTTGAGCTCCGTAATTGCTACGGTGTCGGGATACCTCCCGGGCGCCGCTGCGGAGCTTCAGCAAGCCTGCCCAAGAATATGATGGCAGAACGTGTCCGATACAAGGCCTTTTGCAGTCGAAAAGACACCATATGCGCGAAAAGCGCTCACGTTTTGGCGATCATTACAAAGAATTAATCGCTAAAGTTAAGCGGGGCACAACCGATGATCATTCTCCCGCCTGCCGCAGAACCGGCGCCGCCTTCTGGCCGAGAATGCGCCAGGTGCCGATGAGGCCTATGCCAACAGTCATGACGAGGGCGACAACGAGGGTCCCTATCGCCACATCCGGCAGGAAACTGGAGGGCAACTTCATGATACGGGCGATCACGAACCATGCGGAGACGCCACCGGCGAAAAGCGCGAACACGGCGGTGGCGAGACCGAGCATCATATATTCGTAGGAGAACGCGCGGATCAGCAGGTTTCGCGTGCCACCCAGCGTTTTCAGGATCACCGCATCATGGGTGCGGGCACGGTTTCCGGCGGCAAGTGCGCCGGCGAGAACCAGAACAGAGGCAATGAGTGCGACGGCTGCTGCAGCGCGGATGGCGGTGGCGAGCTGGCCGACCAGCCGGTTGACGACATCGAGAGCGTCCTTCACGCGCACGCTTGTGATTGTCGGGTAGGTGTTGGTAACAGAACGCAATATCCGGCCTTCGTCGCTTGCGGAAGCGGAAGGATCGGTAAGTGTCGCCAGCCAGGCATGGGGTGCGCCGCGGAATGTATTCGGCGAAAAGACCATGACGAAATTGATCGACAGGGATTCCCATTCGACATTACGCAGATTGGCGATCTTTGCCGTGATACTGCGGCCGAGGACGTTGACGGTTACCGTGTCGCCGATCTTGAGGCCGAGTTCCTGTGCTTCTTTTGCCGCGAAGGAGACCAGCGGTTCACCGCTATAGTCCGGCCCCCACCATGCGCCTTCCGTGAGCTTCGCGTTTTCCGGCATGTTTTCGGAATAGGTTATGCCGCGATCGCCACGCAACAACCAGCGACCGGATGGCGGCACTTCCATCTTCGTCACATCTTGACCGTTGAGCGCCAGAATGCGGCCGCGCAGCATCGGCACCTCGGTCAGCGTGCCTTGTGGTGCTTCCCGTTTCAGCAGATCACGGAAGCCTTGCACCTCGCTGCCCTGAATATCCACGAAAAAGAAATTCGGTGCGCGTTCCGGCAGGCTGTCGGTCAGTTCGCGGCGCAGATTGCCGTCGATCAGCGTCAGGGTCACGAGCAGGGTCAGGCCAAGGCCAAGTGAAAGAACGACCGAAGGCGTGAGCGCTCCCGGCCGGTGAATATTACCGATCGCCAGACGAAGGGCGGCGGAATGAACGCGCGGGCTGCGTTTGGCGATGGCCTTGACGCCGGATGCCACCAGCCGCAGCACCACGAAGGCAAAAGCGATGGCGGCGAGGAAAACCGAGGCGATGAAACGGTCTTCCGCTGAGAAGATGGCAAGGGCGGCCAGCGCTGCCAGCAACAGGCCCGTGGCGGCCAGATAGGGCCAGGACGGCCAGCTGCCCTCCTCGAAACCCTGTTCGCGGAAAAGTGCCGTTGCCGGAACCTCACGCGCCTGGCCGAGCGGCACGATAGCGAAAGCAAACGTCGTCAGGAGGCCAAACAAAGCGGCGAGGCCGAGCGCACCGGGATAGAAGGCAAGTTCTTCCGGCACGGGCAGCACACCTTCCAGAAACCGCATGGCAATCAAAGGTGCGATGGCGCCAACAACAAGACCGATGACGATACCAACGGCGGCAATGAAGGCGATCTGGAAGAGATAGGTCATGGTGACCACGGAGGCCGGCGCGCCCAGGCATTTCAGCGAGGCGATCGTGGTGCGTTTGGAATCGAGGAAGGCGCGAACAGCGTTGGCGACACCGACGCCACCGACGATGAGGGCGGTGAGGCCCACCAATGTCAGGAACTGCGAGAAGCGGTTGACGTTTTCGGTGAGTGACGGCGCTGCCCGATCACTGGTGCGAATGGACCAACCGGCATTGGGAAAGGCCTTGTTGGCCGCATCGGTCATCGTTGCCCGCGCTGCAGGATCGTTCAGCTTGATCTTGTAGGCGTGTTCGACGAGGCTGCCGGTCTGAACGAGACCGGAGGCGAAGAGGGCGTCGCGGCTGATCATCAGCCGTGGCGCGAAACCGAAACCGTCGGAGAGTGCATCCGGCTCATCGACCACCGTGCCCGTCAGTTTCAGCTTTACGTTACCAAGCAGGACTTCGTCACCGATCTTGATGCCGAGCCGTTCCAGCAGCAGCGGTGCGGCAATCGCGCCATAGGTGTCGCCATTGCCGGCCAGAAGTTCATCCAGCGGCCGGTTGGGATCAGCCACGAAGGTTCCATAGAGCGGATAGGTGCCGTCGATAGCCTTCACTTCCGTCAGCGTCTGTTCGGAACCATCGGCAAGGCGGGCCATGGAGCGAAGCCCGGTGGAAACAGCAACCGTGCCAAGGCCATCCAGATAGGCCCGTTCCTCCTGTGTTGCCTCCCTGTTGCGCAGTTCGAAACGCACGTCGCCGGCAAGAATCGACTGGCCTTCGGTGGCAATGGCGCTGGTGACCGCGCGTGACACGGAATTAACGGCGGCGATGGCGCCGGTTCCCAGCGCGATACAGGCGAGGAAAATGTAGAAGCCGCTCAACCCGCCGCGAATTTCGCGCCGTGCGAGTCTTGCGGCATTTCTGATATTGGCGAAAGACGGAAGAAGGGATCCGATCATGCCGATACCGCCCGCGCCATCTGGGGGCGGGCGCTGTCGCCCTCAATCTCACCGGAGCGCACCTTGATCTGTCGCGAGCAGCGGGCGGCGAGCGACGGATCATGGGTAACGAGGACCATGGTCATGCCGCGTTCGGCCTGTTTGGCAAAAAGAAGATCGGCGATCTGCTTGCCGGTATCTGTATCGAGATTGCCAGTTGGTTCATCGGCGATCAGCACGGCCGGTGAGGGGGCAAGCGCGCGGGCGATGGCCACACGCTGTTGCTCGCCGCCTGAGAGCTGGCCGGGATAGTGGTTGAGGCGTTCACCGAGACCGACGGCGACCAGTTCGCGTTTGGCGATTTCGAAGGGATTGGGGGTATTGGCCAGTTCCAGCGGAACGGCGACGTTTTCCAACGCCGTCATATTGGCGATGAGGTGGAAGGACTGGAAAACGATGCCGATATTCTTGCCGCGAAAATCCGCCAGCGCATCTTCGCCGAGCCTGTGCAGTTGCGTATTCGCAATGACGATTTCACCGCTGTCCAGCCGCTCGAGACCGGCAAGCACCATCAGCAGCGTTGATTTCCCCGAGCCGGAAGGGCCGACGATGCCGACCGCTTCACCTTCACCGATCGAAAGATCGATGGCCTTGAGAACGTGAACGGAGGCGGCGGCGTTGCCGAGCGTGAGGTCGGCTTTCTTCAGCTCTATGATGCTTTTCGTCACAATTCTCGTTCCTATATAGGGTGATGAAAATGGTCTGGCGGTGTCGATGCGGTCGGTATTTCAGACAAAGGGAACCAAGTTAGGCCAAGTTAGGAAAGCCGTGATGAGATTTAAAGCTGCCCTGTTTCACTTCATTGTCATTTTCGCAGCCGCCTTTTCTGCCTCTGTGGCCTCGGCCCAGGAACGGACATTGCAACTCGTCGGCCTCGGTGACAGCCTCATGGCTGGGTATCAGTTGCCGCCCACCGACAGCTATACCGCACAGCTTGAAGCTGCATTAAAGGCGAAGGGCGTCAATGCCGTCGTCGCCAATGCCGGCGTGTCCGGTGATACCTCCTCTGGCGGTTTATCGCGGGCGGAATGGTCTGTGCCAGATGGTACGGACGGGGTCATTCTGGAACTTGGCGCCAATGATGCACTGCGTGGTATTGCCCCGGAACAGACAGAAAAGAACCTCGATGCCATCATTTCCGGTTTTCAGAAACGCAATATAGCGGTGCTGCTGGTCGGTATTATGGCGCCGCCGAACATGGGTGACGACTACGCCACGCGGTTCAATCCGATTTTTCCAAAGCTTGCGGAAAAATACAACCTGCCGCTTTATCCCTTCTTTCTGGAAGGTGTGGTGACGGATGATGCGCTGAAGCTGGATGACAAGATGCACCCCAATACGAAAGGTGTGGCAATGATGGTGGAGAAATCTTTGCCGGCTGTTGAAAGCTTCATCAAGACAATCGGTGCGCAAAAAAAATAAGCACTTGCGCCCGTCTGCATTGCGTGATTCGCTATGCTTGTTCTGCCAAGAGATTCGGGGAGCTCGCCATGCCGAGACTGTTTACCGCCCTCGAAATTCCGCGCAATGCGGCTATGAGCCTCTCATTGTTGCGCGGTGGTCTGCCGGGAGCCCGGTGGATCGATGTGGAGAATTATCACATAACCCTGCGTTTTATCGGTGATATCGACGGGCGAACCGCCGATGAGGTTGTCGACAGGCTGGATCGGATCGAAAGACCGGAGTTCCAGCTCAACCTCACCGGTATGGGTTCCTTCGGTTCCAAGAAACCGCATTCCATCTGGGCCGGGGTTTCTCCCTCACCGGAAATGCATGCGTTGCAGGCCGAAGTCGAGAGAATTTGTCAAAGGATCGGTCTCCCGCCTGATCCCCGCAAATTCATGCCGCATGTGACGCTGGCGCGGCTGCGCTCATCCCGTCTGGATGATGTGGTGCATTACCTTTCCGGACGCGGCAATTTCCGCACGTCGCCCTTCACGGTCGGACGTTTCGTGCTGATGTCGTCGAAGGAATCGGTGGGTGGTGGCCCTTATGTCGTGGAAGAGGCGTTTCCGCTTCACGAAGCGCGGTCCAGCTCCATCTTTTCGAGCAACGAGCTGCATCCCGCTAAAAGCATGTTGTAGACGGTCAGAAATCCGTCTTCACCACCGAAATAGGGATCCGGGACGCTCTCGTGGCGTCCCGAAGCGTAATCCAGAAACAGGTGGATTTTGTGCCTGCGGTTTTCCGGCGCCTTTTGAAGCAGTTTCGCCAGATTGCTCGTATCCATTGCAAGGATGAGATCGAAGTTTTCGAAATCGGCCTGACTGACCTGCCGCGCGCGCTGCCCTGAAATATCAATGCCATGCTTGCGGGCTATCGCGATGGATCGGCGATCCGGGGCATTGCCGGCATGCCAGCCGCCGGTGCCGGCGGAGTCGATCGTAAGTTGGCGGGATACACCGTCTCTATCGGCAAGGTTTGCCAAAACGCCTTCGGCAAGTGGTGAGCGGCAGATATTGCCCATGCAGACAAAAAGAACAGCTATATGTTTCATGGAATATGCGTCGATCCGGTCGTTGAGGCGTTAATGGGTATCAAGCGGAGGCAAGATTGATGAAATATCCCAGAGTTGAACCGGAAGCCATCCGGCAGGCATTGTCCAAGCTCGAAGGCTGGGCCCTGCGAGAGGATGGGGCGGCGATCGTCCGGTCCTTCAAGTTTTCCAGTTTTGCGGAGGCCTTCGGTTTCATGGCTGAATCGGCTCTTGCGGCGGAAAGGCTCAATCATCACCCGGAATGGTCCAATGTCTACTCACGCGTGAAAGTCTGCCTCACAACCCATGATTCACAGGGTGTAACCGAGCGGGATTTTCTTCTGGCCGAGGCCATGCAGAAGGCAGCGGCAGGCCGGGGGAATTGAACGGCGGACGTTAACTCCCATATAATAGCCGTGACCGGAGGACCGTCGATCATGGATGATGTGAAAATCGGTGAAATTCTTCTGCCGGGTGAAACCGACAGGCAGCAGGAGCGCGAAAATGTCGTGCGCGCCAAATTCTGGCCCAAGCTGAAGCGGGTGATGACCAAGGTGCCGTTCGCGCGTGACGCGGCGGCGGCCTATTATTGCGCGATTGATCGCGACACGCCGTTGCGTGCCAAGGGCATTATTCTCGCTGCGCTCGCCTATTTCATCATGCCCATCGATGCCGTGCCGGATATGCTGGCGGTTGTCGGTTTTACCGATGATATCGCGGTCATCACCGCCGCGCTCGCCATGATCCGCGCCCATATCAAGATGGAGCATTACGATGCGGCGGATGCCATGCTGAAGAGACAGCAGGAAGCCGGGTAACGCCTCTGTGATGTGCCCGCCCGGTGCAGCCTGGCGGGCGACAAATTCTTGCCTGAATTTGTGTGTCATACACATGAAGGAAGGTCGTTCCGCGCCCTTCCTCCAGGGTGCGGGGAGTCGCCAATCTGTAACACCGCAAGACGTTTTAGGCATTTTATGCGTGTTGTTGACGGTTTGGTAACCGCTTCCCGACCACAATGAGAAAAGACGATCCGCACCTGAACGTGGCCGATCCAGAAAATGGAGCCCGCCGCTGCTTCGGGCTAATGGAAGACAATAACCCGGCAGGAAATTCTATGTTTGTAAGAAGTGTAGCAACCGCAGCGGCCATTTTGCTGACCAGCGTCGGCGTAGCATCTGCACAGTCGCCCACGCGCATCCAGCAGTTCAATGCTTGGGGTGCCTATTCGTACAAATCGGGCAACAGCACCGTCTGCTACGTTCTTTCCATTCCGACCGCCAAGGAACCGGCAAGCGTCGATCACGGCGATATCTTCTTCATCGTGTCGCAGCGTCCCGGCCAGAACATTTCCTATGAGCCGCAGGCCATGGTGGGTTATCCGCTGAAGCAGGGTTCCAAGGTTAATGTGACGATCGACAACAAGAACTTCGTCATGTTCACCAAGGACAAGGCTGCCTGGGTTGAAAACGCTGCCGAAGAGCCCGCTCTCGTGGCTGCCATGAAGGGCGGCAAGTCGATGACGGTCAAGGCGGTTTCCGGCCGTGGCACCGCGACGTCCTATTCCTATTCGCTCTCGGGCATTTCGGCTGCTCTCAAGCAGATCGAGAGCTGCAAGTAATCCTGACGCTTTACCGCGTTTGATAATGGCCGGTCATCGACCGGCCATTTGCGTTTTTGCTTGTTTGATGCTAAAGGCGCGGCAACATTGACAGGCGGATGCGCGAAAAGTGCTCCGCCTTTGATTTTCTCGACATGCAGACGATTTTCCGCCTATCCGACAGGCCGGTCGTGCGATGCATGGAATGATGGGATAGCGTGATGTCCGTAATGCAAGCCACTGCCGGCCTGGCAGTCAAAACCCCGCTGATCGCCAATAGCGATCTCATGTCCGGCAAGCCGTCGCTGATCGGCCTGACGCGTGAGGAAATGGGCGAGGCGCTGGCCGAGATCGGCGTGCCGCAGAAGCAGGTGAAGATGCGCGTCAGCCAGTTGTGGAACTGGCTTTATGTGCGCGGCGTCTCGGATTTCGACAACATGACCAATGTCGCCAAGGAGCTTCGCGAGAAGCTGAAGGCGGCCTTCACCATCGCCCGTCCGGAAATCGTCGAGGAGCAGATCTCCAATGATGGCACCCGCAAATGGCTGATGCGCTTTCCGCCGCGCGGTGCCGGCCGTCCCGTTGAGATTGAAACGGTCTATATTCCGGAGGAAGGGCGCGGCACGTTGTGCATTTCTAGCCAGGTTGGCTGCTCGCTGACCTGTTCCTTCTGTCACACCGGCACCCAGCGTCTGGTGCGCAACCTGACGGCCGAGGAAATTCTTGCCCAGCTGCTGCTGGCGCGTGACCGGCTCGGCGATTTTCCGGATGGTTCGACACCGGTTGGCGCTTATGTGCCGAGCGAAGGCCGCAAGGTGTCCAACATCGTGATGATGGGCATGGGCGAGCCGCTCTATAATTTCGAGCACGTGAAGACCGCGCTTCTGATCGCGACCGATGGTGACGGCCTGTCGCTCTCCAAGCGCCGCGTAACGCTCTCCACCTCAGGCGTCGTGCCGGAAATCTTCCGTACCGGTGACGAGATTGGCGTGATGCTGGCGATTTCACTGCATGCGGTGCGCGACGATCTGCGTGACATGCTGGTGCCGATCAACAAGAAATATCCGCTGAAGGAACTGATCGAGGCCTGCCGCAACTATCCGGGTCTTTCCAATGCCCGCCGCATCACCTTCGAATATGTGATGCTGAAGGATGTGAACGACAGCCTGGAAGATGCCAAGATGCTGGTGCAGCTGCTGAAGGGCGTTCCGGCTAAGATCAACCTCATTCCGTTCAATCCGTGGCCGGGCACGAACTACCAGTGCTCCGAATGGGCGCAGATCGAAAAATTCGCCGATTTCATCAATCAGGCGGGTTATGCCTCGCCGATCCGCACCCCGCGCGGCCGCGATATTCTCGCCGCCTGCGGCCAGTTGAAGTCGGAATCGGAACGCATGCGCAAGACCGAAAGGCTGGCTTTCGAGGCGATGATGATCGCCAATCACGGCGCGGATGACTGAATCAGCCGCATTTGCGCCATAAAGCTGGTTTTCCGGCGGTTCTCCGATTGATTTCGGTCTGTCTTGTTCCTAGAAAGACGAAAACAGGGAACCAACAGGAGGATATCCATGCGCGCATTCATTCTGGCTCTCGCTGCTGCGAGCGCCATCGTTCTGCCGGCCAAGGCTGAAAACGTCACCGTTGCCGTCACCGCCATCGTCGAACATCCGGCACTTGACGCTGCCCGTGATGGCGTCAAGGCGGCCCTTGCCGAAGCAGGTTACAAGGAAGGCGAAAACCTCAAGTTCCTTTACGAGTCCGCGCAGGGCAATCCCGGCACCGCAGCGCAGATCGCCCGCCAGTTCGTCGGCGACGCGCCCAACGTCATCGTGCCGATTTCCACGCCGTCGGCTCAAGCCGTCGTTGCGGCCACGCGCGACATTCCGGTTGTCTTCACGGCCGTCTCCGATCCGGTTGGCGCACAGCTCATCAAGAGCATGGAAAAGCCCGGTGGCAATGTGACCGGCCTTTCCGACATGCTGCCGGTTGGCGAGCATCTGGCGCTCATCAAGGAAATTTCGCCGAACGCCAAGTCCATCGGCTTCATCTACAACTCCGCCGAAGCCAATTCCGCCTCGACGCTCGCCCTGCTGAAGGCCGAGGCCGAAAAGGCGGGCCTGAAGGTTGTCGAATCCGTCGCCACCAAGTCGGCGGAAGTCCAGGGCGCAACCCGTGCTCTGGTCGGCAAGGCCGACGTGATCTACGTTCCGACCGACAACACGATCGTTTCCGCTTTCGAGGCGGCAGCCGGTGTTGCAAGCGAAGCCAAGATCCCGCTTTACGCTGCTGATACGGATTCCGTCGCGCGTGGTGCGGTTGCGGCCCTCGGCTTCAACTATTTCGACGTTGGCAAACAGACCGGCGCCGTTGTTGTCCGCATCCTCAAGGGTGAAAAGCCCGGTGAAATTCCGGCAACCGTGGCTGTCGGCACCGATCTCGTCATCAACAAGAAGGTTGCCGAAAAAGTTGGCGTCACCTTCCCCGAAAGCGTGACGAAGCGCGCCACCAAGGTCATCGACTGAACCGAAACCAGACTGAATTACGGGCGGCGGTATTTCGCCGCCCGTTTTACGTGGCACGAGACGGTGCCCGTATCCGCCTGATGGCGGCAATAACAAGGACATTACCGTGAGCCAAATCGCCTTCTGGGGTGCCGTGGAGCTGGGACTGGTCTTCGCTTTCGTGGCGATCGGCGTCTATCTCGCTTTCCGGGTGCTTGATTTTCCTGACCTGACCGTGGACGGTTCGTTTCCGCTCGGCGCTGCTGTTGCTGCCGTGCTGATCATCGCCGGTCTGAATGCCTGGGTCGCGACGGCGGTTGCGATGGTTGCCGGTGCCGCCGCGGGCATGGTCACCGCAACGCTCAACGTGCGTTTCAAAATCCTCAACCTGCTTGCTTCGATCCTGACGATGATCGCGCTGTTTTCCGTCAATCTGCGGGTGATGGGAAAGCCGAATGTGGCGCTGCTCAATCAGGATACGATGATATCGCCGTTTTACGGCTTGGGCCTTTCCGAATATCTGGTGCGGCCGCTTTTCGTCGGCGCACTGGTGCTGATCGCGGTCATCCTCGTCTGGCGTTTTCTTGAAAGCGATGCGGGCCTCGCAATGCGGGCGACAGGGGCCAATGCGCGGATGGCGCGGGCGCAGGGCGTGAAGACCGGCAACCAGATCTATCTCGGCATGGCGCTTTCGAATGCGCTGGTCGCCCTTGGCGGCGCATTGTTCGCGCAGACCAATGGCTTTGCCGATGTGACCTCGGGTGTCGGCACCATCGTCGTCGGACTTGCCGCCGTCATCATCGGCGAGACGCTGTTCGGTGCGCGCGGCATTCTGATAGCGCTCATCGGCTGTGTTTTCGGCTCGATTGCCTATCGTCTCGCCATCCAGCTTGCCTTGTCGAGCGATGTGCTGGGTCTCAAGGCATCCGACCTCAATTTCGTAACGGCGGTATTGGTGGCCATCGCATTGATCCTGCCCCGACTGCGCCGTGGGGGAGCAACATCGTGATTTCCCTTTCCGACATCCAGGTCGTCTTCGGACGTGGCACGCCACTGCAAAAGCAGGCGCTGGCCAAGATCGATCTCACCATCGAAGATGGTTCCTTTGTCACCGTCATCGGTTCCAATGGCGCCGGCAAATCCACGCTTCTCGGTGTCTTGGCCGGCGACGTACTGCCGACGGCGGGCAAAGTGGTGATTGGTGGTGCCGACGTTACCCGCAAGCCGACCGCCAGCCGGGCCGGTCGGGTGGCACGCGTGTTTCAGGATCCACTCGCGGGTAGCTGCGGCGCACTCACCATCGAAGAAAATCTGGCGCTGGCGGCGTCGCGCGGAGAGCGCCGCGGGTTGTTGTCGGCGCTTGGACGAGGCAGGCGGGATTTCTTTAGAGAACGTATCGCCTCGCTCAATCTCGGTCTCGAAAACCGACTGAAGGATCGCATGGACCTGTTGTCCGGCGGACAGAGACAGGCAGTGTCGCTTGTCATGGCGACGCTTTCCGGCTCGGATGTGCTGCTGCTTGACGAACATACGGCAGCGCTCGATCCGGGCATGGCGGAATTCGTGATGGAATTGACCCGCAAGGTGGTATCGGAGCGCAAGCTGACGACTCTGATGGTCACCCATTCCATGCGCCAGGCGCTGGATTATGGCACCCGCACGATCATGCTGCATGCCGGTGAAATCGTACTCGACGTGTCCGGTGACAGCCGCAAGGATCTTGAAGTCGAAGATCTGATCGACATGTTCCGCAAGATACGCGGCCAGAAGCTGGATGACGACGAGCTTTTGATCGGCTGATCATTCTTAAAGGCGCCTTCCGGTGCCTTTTTATTTGTGCTCAGCGCGTCTGGGTGAAGATAATCTTGACGGCGAAAAGCGAAAAGACGCCGGCGATCGTGTAATCCAGTCCACGCAGAACCTTCCGGTTGCGTTGCAGCCAGGCGGACAGGACATCGGCGGCGACAACGATGCCGATACCGATCGGCAGCGCCACGATGATGGACCAGATGCCGAGGAAGATCAGCTTGCCGGTGACGTGTGGGTCGGAGGCGCTGACGAATTGCGGCAGGAAGGTCATGAAGAAGATGATGACCTTGGGGTTCAGCAGATTGACCCATATGCCGTTCAGCAAGGCCGATCTGAGCGAGGATTGCGGCTTTTCTCCATTGGTCTTCACCATCACGAAATCCGAGCCTTTACGGATCGCCTGAATGGCGAGCCAGACCAGATAGGCGGCGCCGCCGGTTTTCAGGATCATGAAGGCTGTCGGCGAGGCGACGATGAGGGCGGCGACACCGAAGGCGACCAGCATCGTATGCACGGTGATGCCGATATTGGTTCCGACCAGCGTCATGAAGCCCGCCGCCCGGCCTTCACGCAACGAGCGGCTGATCCAGAGCGTCATGTCTGGCCCCGGCGTCACCGCCAGAAGCAGAATGGCAATGGTGAAGGCAACAAGTGTTGGCAGGCTTGGAACGAAATCCATCGCGGCACCCATGAAAGCGGCAAATGATGCCGTTGCTTAACGCGATTTCGCGTTTCTGCCAATGTTTTTGAGCCGCGTTGCCCAATGTGACTGTGGGGAGCCGCCACACCGTTCAAAGTGCGGCGGCTGATTATTCAGTTCTTGAGGAAGCTGGTGAAGGCTGCGGAATATTCCGTGTGCCAGCGCGACAGCGGTGGGCGGTTCTGGACGATATCCTGGGCCGCCCAGAGAATGCGCTTCTCATCCGTCGGGCGGTCTACTTCGCCGTCCGGGCAGAGAATGTAGAAATCGCCCCGGCTGATGCTCTCGATCATGAAATCGACGGTCTGCTCGCCGGTCCATGCGCCCTGCGGCTTTTCCGTCCTGCCATTGGCGGTCAGGCCGGTGAAGACGAAACCGGGAATTAGCAGATGGGCAGAAACCGCGCCGTCAGGAATATTGCGCAATTCGTGCTGAAGCGCTTCCGTGAAGGTTTTGACGCCTGACTTGGAGACGTTGTAGGCGGGATCGCCGGGCGGCGTGGTGATGCCCTGTTTAGAGCCGGTATTGATGATGAGTGCCGCCTCGCCATGGGCAACCATGCCCTGGCCGAAGACGCGGCTGCCGTTCACAACGCCCATCAGATTGACATTGATGACTTTTTCCCAATTGGCCTGTGGTCCGAAAATGGCGCTGCCGGGCTGGATGCCGGCATTGTTCATGAGGACGTGGACGCGTCCGAAACGCTGGATCACGGCGCGTTCCAGCGCCTCCAGTTCATCGAGTTTCGATACGTCGGTCGGGATGGCGACGATCTGCGCTTCGCCGTCCCTGGCGACGGTCAGAATATCCGCATGCGCTGCGGCGAGCTTTTCACCGTCGAGATCGACGAGCACGACACTCATGCCGAAACTCGCAAATTTACGGGCGGCGGCAAGTCCGATGCCGGATGCCGCACCTGTTATGACAGCGACATTATCTTCCTTGAATGCAGGGTGGATGGTCGTCATAGGTTTCTCCTTCGCGTCGTTTCTGCTGTTTCCAGCGGTTTGCAACGTTGCCTGAACCTGAGTGGCTTCATTCACGGTCTTCAAGTCGATCGCGCCGCTTCATGATAAAGCGCGAATTTTCTAAATGCATGTGACAATCGCTTCGTTCCCGTCGGCGCGGCCGGTCATCACCCGTCGCCAGACGCCTCCATCAATTGTTTTGTCGCTTATCTCACGGAAAAGCGCTTCACACATTTCGGGTTGCACTGTAAAAGTGCCGAAATCCCAAGGAAATGGCGGTACGCGGATGCCGTCATCATGCAGATGGACATCATTATGGCACTTCCGAAAGACGTTAAGAAAGTCGTTCTCGCCTATTCCGGCGGTCTCGACACCTCGATCATCCTGAAATGGCTTCAGACGGAACTCGGCGCTGAAGTCGTGACCTTCACTGCCGATCTCGGCCAGGGCGAAGAGCTTGAGCCGGCGCGCAAGAAGGCCGAGATGCTGGGCATCAAGGAAATCTTCATCGAGGACGTCCGCGAAGAATTCGTGCGTGACTTCGTGTTCCCGATGTTCCGCGCCAACGCCGTTTATGAAGGCGTCTACCTGCTCGGCACCTCGATTGCCCGTCCGCTGATTTCCAAGCACCTGATCGAGATCGCCAAAAAGACCGGTGCCGACGCCATTGCCCATGGCGCGACCGGCAAGGGCAACGACCAGGTCCGCTTCGAGCTTTCGGCCTATGCGCTGAACCCTGACATCAAGATCATCGCGCCCTGGCGCGACTGGGCGTTCAAGAGCCGTACCGACCTTCTGGAATTCGCCGAACAGAACCAGATCCCGGTCGCCAAGGACAAGAAGGGCGAAGCACCTTTCTCGGTTGACGCCAACCTGCTGCACTCCTCTTCCGAGGGCAAGGTCTTGGAAGACCCGGCACGGGAAGCGCCGGAATATGTGCACATGCGCACCATTTCCCCGGAAGCGGCGCCCGACAAGGCAACCGTCATCAAGGTCGGCTTCCGCAAGGGCGACGCCTGCTCCATCAATGGTGTTGAAATGTCGCCCGCGACGCTTCTCGCCACGCTCAACAATTATGGTCGGGAAAACGGCATCGGCCGTCTTGATCTGGTCGAGAACCGTTTCGTCGGCATGAAGTCGCGCGGCGTTTATGAAACGCCCGGCGGCACGATCCTGCTTGCCGCACATCGTGCCATCGAATCCATCACGCTCGACCGGGGTGCAGCGCATCTCAAGGACGATCTGATGCCGCGTTACGCTGAACTCATCTATTACGGCTTCTGGTTCTCGCCGGAGCGTGAAATGCTTCAGGCCCTGATCGACAAGAGCCAGGAGCATGTGGAAGGCGAAGTGACGCTGAAGCTCTACAAGGGCAATGTCATGGTAACCGGCCGCGAGAGCGAAAAGTCGCTCTATTCCGACGCGCTGGTGACCTTCGAAGACGACCACGGCGCTTACGACCAGAAGGATGCCGCTGGTTTCATCAAGCTCAATGCGCTGCGTCTTCGCACGCTCGCCAAGCGTAATCTCAGCAAGTAATCTTGCTGACGTGATAATAAAGGAACCCGCTGGCGGTGACGCCGGCGGGTTTTTTCATGAATGTCTTTTGGAGACGATGCGAAAGCCGATGTAGCTGGCAATTGCTGTGAATTCCATTATCGGGATGATAATGCCAAAGCCGGTCAGCGGGGAGCCGATGAGTGAGGCCGCAGCACCGCCCGCAAATCCCGACCCCATCTGAACGAAGCCCATCATCGCCGAGGCCGAACCGGCAATATGCGGGAAGGGGGCAAGGGCCGCCGTCACCATCGAGGGGGTCAACAACGCAATGCCGATTGTCGCGACTGCCACGGGCCCCATGATCGAGAGGAAGGATGGCGGTATCAGGAAGACCGACAGGAAAATGAGAAGGCCACCTGTTCCCGAAAAACAGAGGCCGAGGATGACGGAGCGGCGGTCACCCAGTCGCGGCGCGATATAACGCAGGGTGATGGAGCCAAAGAAATAAGCGCCGGTCTGCATCAGCATGCCGACGCCGAAGGCGGTAGGGGTCATGCCGACTTCATTGATGAGAATGAAGGTCAGCATCGTGGCCTGCGCATAAAGAGCGCCGATGGAACTGCCGAGCACGAGTGCGGCAAACAGAAAACGTGGCTGGGTCAGCAATGTGCCATAGGCAGACAGGAGACGGCGGGGGCGGATCAGGTTTTTGTCCGGGACTGTCGTTTCTCGCAGAAAAGCCACGACGGAAAAGATGGCGATGGCCCCGAGACCGGCCATGAGGAAAAACACCGACTGCCAACCGAAGGCTGCAAGCGATAACCCGCCAATCGTCGGTCCCATTGCCGGGCCGACAGCCAGCATGATGCCGATGAGATTCATGATGCTGGAGGCATCAGCGCCAGTGAACTGGTCGCGCACCACGGCGCGCGCCACTGTCATTCCGACGGAGGCACCTACCCCCTGTACCAATCGTGCGAAGAGCAGGACTTCAATTGTCGGCGCAAAAACCGCAAGCAGCCCGCCGCCGAGAAAGATTGAAAGAAAGACCAGACTGGCCTTTCGCCGTCCAAAAGCGTCGGATGCCGGTCCGGCGATCAACTGGGCGACGGCGAAACCGGCAAAATAGAGCGACAGGCTGAGTTTGACGGCGGGTTCGGTGGTGGCAAAAACCCGTGTCAGTTCCGGCATGGCGGGTGTGTAGATCGCCATGGAAATGGGCGCCAGCGCCGTCAGTAACGCACCGAGTATTGCCGTGCGCTTTCTGGACATGATTGTTTCTGGCGACATTGCGATCAGCTGTTCTGGCTCGGCTGTTCCGGCTGCAGATTGTTGCGAAGTGTCTGCAGGAAGCTGCGGAAAAGTGCCACTTCTTCCTCGTTCAGGCCCTGGGTGGCGTGACGGACCAGCTGGTCGATTTCCTGCCGCACCGCTTCAAGCATGTCGGCGGAGGTTTTCGTCAACACGATGCGCTTGGAACGTCTGTCCTGCGGGTCCTGCTGGCGCTCGATGAGGTCAAGGGATTGCAGCTTGTCGAGATAGGCGCAGATCGTCATGGGCTCAATGCCGAGGCGGGCGGCGATGTCCGATTGTTTGCTGCCATCAACCACGGCAACCGTCAGCAATGCTCTCGCCTCGCCGGGGGTCAGGCCAAGGCCAGCCTCGGAAATGCGGCGCTCAAATGCACTGTTCAGCAGACGTGCGCCGCTGTTCAGCAAAAATGCCAATGAATCTTTTTCGCGTTTCGTGCCCATGTTTCGCCTTTTGGTAAGTCAGCCTTACTAAATTCCGGGCGATAATCAATGGTACACAAATCATATTGTCGAAAATCGAGTAAAGTATGTGTCTGTTCGGTTGTTATATGCTCGGCAAGATAGTCGAAGATCGTTACACCAAAGCAAAGAAAGACAGGATGTCCTGCATTTTTTGCGCCTCATCCGTCGTGCCGATGGAGCTGGCGATTTCGGCCCGGTCGGAAAAATACGACAGGAAGTCGAAATCCGTATCATCGGTCACGTTGGATATGTCGATTACCTCGCCATTGGCGTTCAGTGTCTGCACCGGCAGTTCAGAGGAAAGCTCAAGCCAGGTATCGTGGCCGATTTTCCCCGCATCATAATATTCCTGAGCGATTTCGCGCAATTCGCGCGGGCTGAGGCGGGTGAAATCGATGCGCTTCACCGTCTCCTCGAAGCCAGCACCTGCATCGGATTTGGCCGCCTTGCCGAAATCGGTATTACCCACGGATCTGGCATTTCTGGAATTGTCCCTGAAAAGGAAATTATTAGAGGACCTTAAAGAATAAATCTCCATTATACATATCTCCATCATGGGATATTATTTCAATAAACCAGATCATGTCGCTGCGGCTCCGGTCAATACTTTGCCGTGGAGACATTGGCGTATTCCACACCAAATTCCGGATATTGAATTGGCGGTGGAGGCGTGCCCATATGGGTTTAAACCGGAATTGTACAAGGAAGATGAAATGCCATCCAAGACCGCGCTTTATCCCGCACTCGTTACCTGGAACGGTCACAACGGTCTGCCGAAATTCGATGCGGTCAAGGATGAGGATTTCGCTCCGGCCTTCGAAGCTGCCCTTCTGTCGCACGAACAGGAAATCGATGCGATTGCCGGCAATGCGCAGGCGCCAAGCTTTGAAAACACCGTGACCGCGCTCGAAATAGCAGGCGACGAGCTTTCTCGCATTTCAGCCCTGTTCTGGAACAAGGCGGGGGCACATACCAATAGCGCCATTCAGGCACTGGAGCGGGAAATCGCACCGAAAATGTCGCGGCACTATTCGAAGATCGGCATGAATGAGGCCCTGTTCACGCGTATCGACACATTGTGGGAAAAGCGCGGGTCGCTTGGGCTGACGGGTGAGGAAAAACGCGTTCTCGAGCGCCACTGGAAAGGTTTCGTGCGCTCCGGCGCCAAGTTGCACAAGGACCGGCAGGAACGGCTGGCGGCAATCAACGAGGAGCTTGCCGGTCTTGGCGCCAGCTTCGGGCAGAATGTCCTGGCGGATGAAAAGAGCTGGAAGCTGCTGCTTTCCACGGAAGACGAACTTGCCGGCATTCCCGGTTTTCTGCGCGATGCGATGGCGGGTGCTGCCCGCGAGCATTGCGAAGACGGGAAATTCGCCGTTACCCTCTCCCGCTCGATCATCGAGCCCTTTCTGACTTTTTCCGAGCGCCGAGATTTGCGCGAACAGGCCTTCAAGGCCTGGGTGGCGCGGGGTGAAAATGGCGGCGAAACCGACAATCGCGACATTGTCCGCCGCACACTCGAACTGCGTGAGGAAAAGGCAAAGCTTCTCGGTTACGCGAATTTCGCCGCTTATAAGCTCGACGATACAATGGCAAAAACGCCCGATGCCGTGAATGGCCTTCTCGGTCAGGTCTGGGAAAAGGCGGTTCTTCGCGCTGGTGAGGAAGAAGCCGAGCTTGCCGCCATCATTGCCGAGGAAGGCAGGAACCACGAAGTTTTGCCATGGGACTGGCGGCATTACGCCGAAAAGCTGCGGACGCGGAAATTCAGCTTCTCCGAGACTGAGTTGAAACCCTATCTGCAACTGGAAAAGATCATCGAGGCCTGCTTCGATGTGGCCAATCGTCTTTTTTCCATTCGGGTCACCGAAGTGAAAGGCATCGCCGCCTATCATCCGGATGTGCGGGTTTTCGAAATCCGCGATGAGCAGGGTGATCTGAAGGCCATGTTCCTCGGCGATTATTTCGCCCGTCCTTCCAAGCGTTCCGGCGCGTGGATGAGTTCGTTCCAGTCACAGCACAAGCTGCCCTTGAAGAACGGCACCGTCGGCGAAATACCGATCATCTATAATGTCTGCAATTTCGCGAAACCGGCCGAAGGAAAACCGGCACTGCTGTCGCTGGATGATGCGCGCACGCTGTTTCACGAATTTGGCCACGCGCTGCATGGCATGTTGTCTGATGTCACTTACCCTTCCGTGTCTGGAACGGGTGTCTCGCGCGATTTCGTGGAATTGCCGTCGCAGCTTTACGAACATTGGCTGACGGTGCCGGAAATTCTGGAAAAATACGCGCTGCATTATGAAACCGGTGCGCCGATGCCAAAGGCGCTGCTGGACAAGGTTCTGGCCGCACAGACCTTCAATGCCGGTTTCAGCACCGTTGAGTTCACCTCTTCCGCTATTGTCGATATGGCGTTTCACACCCGCGACAGCGTCGGTGATCCAATGGCCGTGCAGGGTGAGGTGCTTTCCTCGCTCAACATGCCGAAATCCATCGTCATGCGGCATGCGACGCCGCATTTCCAGCATGTGTTCTCCGGTGACGGTTATTCCGCCGGTTATTATTCCTACATGTGGTCGGAAGTGCTGGATGCCGATGCTTTTTCCGCTTTTGAGGAAACCGGCGATGCCTTTGATGGTCAGATGGCGCGCCGGCTGAAGGAGAATATCTATTCCGTCGGCGGTTCGGTGGATCCGGAGGAGGCTTATCTTGCCTTCCGCGGCAAGATGCCGAGCCCGGATGCAATGCTTTTGAAGCGCGGCCTTGTATAAGAGACTGTCATAATTCTCAGCTAGAACCTGAGCGCAGGGGGCTTATGACACAGGCCCCCCTTTCGCATTTGCAAAAAAAAGGTTATGAGCGCGCCAAACTAAATTGGCGTTTCTCATCAATATAGCGCCCAACCTCAGAGATTTTGAACAATGGCACTTCGCAACATCGCGATCATCGCGCACGTTGACCATGGAAAAACGACGCTCGTGGACGAGCTTCTGAAGCAGTCCGGCTCGTTCCGCGACAACCAGCGCGTCGCCGAGCGTGTGATGGACAGCAACGATCTCGAAAAGGAACGTGGCATCACCATTCTCGCCAAGGCGACCTCGGTGGAGTGGAAGGGTGTTCGCATCAACATCGTCGACACCCCCGGCCACGCCGACTTCGGCGGCGAAGTCGAGCGTATCCTGTCGATGGTGGATGGCGCGATCGTTCTGGTCGACAGCTCCGAAGGCCCGATGCCGCAGACCAAGTTCGTGGTCAGCAAGGCGCTGAAGGTTGGTCTTCGCCCGATTGTCGCGATCAACAAGATCGACCGTCCGGATGGCCGCCACGAAGAAGTCATCAACGAAGTGTTCGACCTTTTCGCGAACCTCGACGCCACCGACGAGCAGCTCGATTTCCCGATCCTTTACGGTTCCGGTCGTGATGGCTGGATGAACGTCAACCCGGAAGGCCCGAAGGATCAGGGTCTCGCACCGCTGCTCGATCTGGTTCTCGAGCACGTTCCGGAGCCCAAGGTCGAAGAAGGTCCGTTCCGTCTTATCGGCACGATCCTTGAAGCCAACCCTTTCCTCGGCCGTATCATCACCGGCCGCATCGCCTCCGGTTCGATCAAGCCGAACCAGGCTGTGAAGGTTCTGGGCCAGGATGGCAAGACGATCGAAACCGGCCGTATTTCCAAGATTCTCGCATTCCGCGGTATCGAGCGCACCGCGATCGATGAGGCGCATGCGGGCGACATCGTTGCGATCGCCGGCCTTTCCAAGGGCACTGTCGCCGACACCTTCTGTGATCCCTCCGTCACCGAGGCGATGACCGCGCAGCCGATCGACCCGCCGACCGTTACCATGTCCTTCATCGTTAACGACAGCCCGCTTGCCGGTACCGAAGGTGACAAGGTTACCAGCCGCGTTATCCGCGACCGTCTGTTCAAGGAAGCCGAAGGCAACGTTGCCCTGAAGATCGAAGAAGCCGAAGGCAAGGATTCGTTCTTCGTGTCCGGCCGTGGCGAATTGCAGCTGGCCGTTCTGATCGAAACCATGCGCCGTGAAGGCTTCGAACTTGCCGTGTCGCGTCCGCGCGTCGTGATGCACAAGGATGAGAACGGCACCCTGCTGGAGCCGATCGAAGAAGTCGTGATCGACGTTGACGAAGAGCATTCCGGCGTCGTCGTTCAGAAGATGTCCGAGCGCAAGGCTGAAATGGCCGAGCTGCGTCCTTCCGGCGGCAATCGCGTTCGTCTGAAGTTCTACGCTCCGACCCGTGGTCTGATTGGCTACCAGTCGGAACTGCTGACCGACACGCGCGGCACGGCAATCATGAACCGTTTGTTCCACGATTATCAGCCGTTCAAGGGCCAGATCGCCGGTCGCGTCAACGGCGTTCTGCTGTCGAATGGTTCGGGCGAAGCCGTCGCTTACGCAATGTTCAACCTTGAAGATCGCGGCCCGATGATCATCGAGCCGGGTGAAAAGGTCTATGCGGGCATGATCATCGGCATTCACACCCGCGATAACGATCTCGAAGTGAACGTGCTGAAGGGCAAGCAGCTGACCAACATCCGCGCTGCCGGCAAGGATGAAGCCGTCAAGCTGACGCCGCCGATCCGCATGACGCTTGATCGCGCTCTTTCCTGGATCCAGGAAGACGAGCTGATGGAAGTGACGCCGAAGTCCATCCGTCTGCGCAAGATGTTCCTCGACGCCAACGATCGCAAGCGTTTCGAAAAGGCCAAGCTCGCTGTGTGATTGCGGCTTGTTATTACGAATTTGAAAGAACCCGGCTTCGAGCCGGGTTTTTTTATGCGTTCGTTTTTATGTGTGCATGAGTCGAAAGGTGCTTGTGTCAAAGGTTAAGGATGCGTTAATTTTTGCTGGTCGTCCACATGAATAGGCTGTGGGTAAGCTTGCCGATGTTAACCTTTATGACTGGCAAGTTTCCGTGGCCGGGGCCAGAATCGCGTTATGAAAACGTTATCCATCGATGTTCGCCGTGCTGAACCGCATGATGCGCGCGCTATCTCCGAAGCGCACCGTCTGTCGTGGCAACAGGCCTATGCGGGGCTTATCCCGCACCGGCCGTTGACGCAGATGCTGGAGCGCCGCGGCGAAATCTGGTGGAAGAAGGCGACCAGAGGCTCTGCCACAATGCTGGTGGTGGAAGTGGCCGGTGTGGTCGCCGGATATGCGACGCTGGGCCTCAGCCGCGCGCGCGGCTTGCCGCATGACGGCGAGATTTACGAACTTTATCTGCGGCCGGAATATCAGGGCATCGGGCTCGGCTCGCTGCTGTTTACGGAGGCCCGCAGGCTGCTGACATCGCTCGGCTGCAATGGCATCGTCGTCTGGTGTCTCGAAGACAGCGACGTCGCCAATCGGTTCTTCCGTTCGCATGGCGGCCGCGACATTGCGGAAGGCATGGAAGATTTCGGCGGCAAGTCGTTACGCAAGGTTGGTTTCGTCTGGAACTGACAAAAGCTGCGGATGGATTACCTGCCGGTGCGGTCTTTTCCCGTCACCATGCGTAATCGCGATAACCTCAAATCCGGCATTCTGCCTTATCCGCTCAAAGCCATGTTGCAATGCGGCGACTTTCCCAGTATCGAAAACCAAATCCAACCCGATGAATTGAGGGAAGCGAATGCGTATCGATGCAATTTCCATAGGCAAGAACCCGCCGGATGACGTGAATGTTATCGTTGAGGTGCCGGTCGGTGGCCATCCGATCAAGTACGAGATGGACAAGGACGCCGGTGCGCTGATCGTCGATCGCTTCCTCTACACGCCGATGACCTATCCGGGTAACTATGGCTTCGTGCCGCACACGCTGTCCGACGATGGCGACCCGATCGACGTTCTCATCTGCAACACCCGTCCGCTGGTTCCCGGCTGTGTTATCAACGTCCGCCCCATCGGCGTGATGATCATGGAAGATGACGGTGGCAAGGACGAGAAAATCCTCGCTGTTCCGGCTCCGAAGCTGACGCGCCGTTACGACAAGGTTCATAACTACACCGACCTGCCGGAAATCACGCTGAAGCAGATCGAACACTTCTTCGAACACTACAAGGATCTGGAGCCCGGCAAGTGGGTGAAGATGGGCGGTTGGCAGGATGTCGACGTCGCCAAGAAGCTGATCGTCGAAGCCATCGAGCGCTACAAGGCGCAGGGCTGATAGGCTTTAGTCGGCCAGCTTGTTAAAGCGTTCTTCGAAATCCTCCGGGTCGGTGTCGATCCGGAGGATTTTTTTGCGCGCTGTTTCGCCTGAAATGAAGGTGATGGAAGACTTGGGCAGTCTGAGTTTTTTCGCCAGCAAAACAATCAGTGCCTTGTTCGCTTTGCCGCCTTCCGGCACGGCGCTGACGCGGGCTTTCAGATAGGCACGTCCGTCCGTATCCTGCTCCACGCCGTCAATTGCATCCCTCCCGCCGCTCGGCGTCAGGCGAACGGACAGGCGGACATGATCACCGTGTTTCTGCCAGAAGCCGCTCAAACGGTCATCGGATAAAGCGTGTTCCACATGAAGGAGCGGATGAAGAAGATGATCAGCAGCAGGATGATCGGCGAAATGTCGATGCCGCCGAGATTGGGCAGAATGCGGCGGATGGGGCGCAGGGCCGGTTCCGTGACATTGACCAGGAAGCTGCCGATGGCATTCACAAACTGGTTGCGGGAATTGATGACGTTGAAGGCATACAGCCAGGAAAAAATGGCACTGGCAATCAGCACCCACGTGTAGAGGTTCAAAGCCAGATCGATGGTCTGAAACAGGGCAAGCATCAATATCTCCGTATCTTGGTTGCAAGACATTTAGACATTCGCCGGTGAACCGGCAAGTGTTGCGCCAATAGGGCTGGCGATTCTTGTGATATCGCTCTATTGCAAACGTCTCATATTCTCTCGAGAGCACCCAGCCGATGTCCCTGCCTTCTGCCGAAAACCGTTTCGGTGCATTCCGGCATAGTTCCTATCGTCGCTTCTTCAGCGCCCGCTTTTTTTCAGCCTTCGCCATCCAGATTGTCAGCGTCTCAGTCGGCTGGCAGATGTATGAGGTGACCGGCAACGCCTTTTATCTCGGTCTGATCGGGCTTTTTCAGTTTCTGCCATCGCTGCTTCTGATCCTTGTTACCGGAACAGTCGCCGATAGGCACAATCGCCGGCGCATCATGGCCATTTGCCTGGTGATTGCGGCTGGCTGCGCCGCGGCGCTGCTTGGCTTGACGCTGACGCACAGCTTTTCTCCCTGGCCGGTCTTCGCCATTCTCGTGGTGTTTGGCATAGAGCGGGCATTCATGGGGCCAGCAGTTCAATCGCTGGCGCCCAATCTTGTCCCCGTCGAGGATTTACCGAACGCCATAGCGTGGAATTCTTCTTCCTGGCAGATGGCATCCATTCTTGGTCCGGTTGCGGGTGGTCTGCTTTATGGTCTCGGCGCTTCCGTTGCCTATATCGTGGCATTCGTGCTCTTCATCGTGTCGGCGACACTGGCAGTGACAATCCGCAAGCCGGAACAGCGCGGCCCGGCGAAAGCCATCAGCCTCGAAACGATGCTGGCCGGGTTCAAATTCATTTCGCAGGAAAAAATCGTCCTCGGTGCCATTTCGCTCGACCTCTTCGCGGTCCTGCTGGGCGGCGCCGTCGCGCTGATGCCGATTTTTGCCAAGGAAGTTCTGACGCTCGGGCCATGGGGTCTCGGGTTGCTGCGCGCCGCCCCGGGCATTGGTGCAATTACTGTTGCCGTCATTCTGGCCTTCAGGCCCATCCGCCACCATGCCGGCCTGCTGATGTTTATCGGTGTTGGCCTCTTCGGCATTTCCACTGTCGTATTCGGTCTTTCCGAAACCGCGTGGGTGTCGATTGCCGCACTGGTGGTCATGGGCGCATCGGACATGGTGTCGGTCTATGTGCGGGAAACCCTGATCGCGCTCTGGACGCCGGATGAGGTGCGCGGGCGTGTGAATGCGGTGAACATGGTTTTTGTAGGTGCATCGAACGAGCTGGGTGAATTCCGGGCCGGCACCATGGCGCATGTTGTTGGAGCGGTGCCTGCCGTCGTCATTGGCGGAGCAGGCACGCTTGCTGTCGCGGTCATCTGGGCGCTCGGTTTTTCGAAGCTGCGCAAGATCGACAATCTTGACGCACCGCACTGATGGCGATGGGCCTTGGATCGGCGGCAGATAATCGGAATCGGTCCCGCCGCTCAGGCTTTTGCTTGAGCATCGGATTTTCAGAAAACCGCGATGCACTTTTCGGTGCGATGCTCTAGCGCTGTGCCTTGCCTTCAAAAACCAGATCGAGGAAATTGCTGAGCCACGAGCGGAGCGGCGTGTCGAACAACATGCGGCCCTCAAGGTGCTGGCTGCCGACCTGCGCATTCGGCATGCCGAAACGTTGCGCGCCGCGTACCACCCAGCTGTGCATCATGGCGCGGGTGAGTTCGGCATGAAACTGTAGCCCCCAGGCATTTTTACCATATCGATAAGCCTGATTGGGATAGGTTTCGCCCGATGCCAGAAGCTCGGCTCCGCGCGGCAGCTCGAACCCTTCCTTGTGGAAATGATAAACCATCTTCGGCCAATGCGGCATCAAAAGCCGTCCATGTTCGGTGGCGTGAAGCGGATACCAGCCGATTTCCACCTTGCCTTCCCTGTCGGCCTCAACCTTGCCGCCCAGATGTTTGGACAACATCTGCGCACCAAGACAGATGCCGAGAAACGGCTTGTTTTCCTTCAGCGGCACCTTCAGCCAGTCAATTTCGGCTTTGACGTAATCATGAGGGTCATTGGCGCTCATCGGGCCGCCGAAGATAATGGCCCCGGCATGTTTTTCCAGCGTTTGCGGCAGGTCGTCGCCGAGTGCGGGTCGCCTTATATCCAGCCGATAGCCTTTTTCCACCAGCATCTGGCCAACGCGGCCGGGGGTGGAACGTTCCTGATGCAGGACAATGAGCAGCGAAGGTTGTTTTCCCTGTTGCCTGGAAGGGTCAAACAGCATCGTCTTGGTTTTCGCTTTCTTCAGCCGGCCCGGACCGCGTGGCAGCCTGCTGACGTTGCAGAACCCTGTCGCGAACGGATACACCAAGCAGATCGGCGACTCGCCAGATCACATGGTCTTCCATTTCGCTTCGTTCACCGTCAGCGTAAACAATATCCCATAATATGCCAATAAGTTCCACGCGCTGATCTTCGTCGAGATGGCGGCGGATATCGGTGGTGAAGCGGTAATAATCGACGGCTTCCTTGCCGGCCTCCTGACCGGCGGCGAGAAGAGCGTCCAGCTTGCCGGCATCGAGATGGTAATAATCCTGCAGGATTTCACGCAGGCGGTCACGCTCGCTTTTCGAGACAGTGCCATCCGCTTCCATGACCTGAAAACAGAGCGCGGCGACTGCCACCCTCAAATCATCAGGGCTGAAATCATCCGCATGTGGACCGACGAGGTTTTGAATAAACGACTGAATCCGGTTGAGCATCGATATCCTGTTGGTCAGAAGAGTTTGAGCCGGGTCTTGGGTTCGGCTTCCGCTCCGGGTTTCTTGACGCCGGGGTCATCCGGCGCGCCGCCGAAGAAGGGTACGGCTTCCGCCTTCTCATCCGCTGCATTGGTTTCAACCGGCGCTTCGATGGTGGCGGGCTTATTCTCCTTCGGAACCGATACGGCCGGCACCACCTCTATCGGTGCGGCGGGAACGGGTTTCGGCTCGGCACGAGGCTCGGGAGCAGTTTCGACGACGATTGTTTTCGCAACCGGTTCCGGTTCCGCCCTTGCTGGCGCTGCGGCAATCGCATTTTCGATTGTCAGGTCTTCGACAGGACCTTCGAGCTGGCCAAACGGTGCTTTCCATTCGAAGGCATCGAGACGGCCCGTCACTGGCGAAATCGGCAGCCATTTTTCCGAAACGACACCATCCGCCACCCAGGCAGGGTCACGCGGCGCGCGCAGCGCCTGCGCCATCCAGTAGCGCACCCGGCCCTGATCGCCGGTTTCGGCCTCTTCAATATCGGCCATCAGCAGGAAGATGCTTTCGCGCGGCTCGATCCGGGCTGCGGCCTTTGCCTTGGCCCGGGCCTTCGCAAATTCCTTGGCGTCGAGTGCTGCCTGCGCCACGGCGAACAGGGATTCGATATTGTTGGGCTTCTGGCTTTCGAGCCGCTCGGCACGTTTCAGCCGGTCAATGGCGGTATCACCGCTCCGGGCGCGGACATAAAGTTCGGCGATCTGCGGGTGCGGATCGGTTTTCCACACTGGCTCCAGAACCGTGGCGGCCTTGCGCAGATTGTCTTCGCGCAGATAGGATCTTGCTGCGATCAGCGCTGCCGGAACGAGGCTCTTTGCGAGCTTGAGGGCATGTTTGGCATCCTCGCGGGCACCTATCGGATCGCTTTCCAGCTTTTCGCCGGCCTTGGCGGTGAGAAGCACGGCTTTCAGCCGCTCCGCCTCACCGCGTTCGATGACGCTGGCTGCCTTCTGCTGATCGAGCAGACGGATCGCGTCATCCCACTGTCCGTTGCGACAACGATTTTCCAGCGTCGCCTGTGCTGCCCACGGCAGATAGGGGGCTTTTTCCGCCGCGTCCTCGGCATATTGCTGGGCGGCCTCATATGCACCCTGACGGCGCGCCTCTATATAAAGGCCGCGAAGGCCAAGCTCGCGGGTTTCGGGATCGCGGGCCATGGCTTCGAACTTGCGGCGTGCTTCGTCATATTTGCCTTCGATGAGATCGGCCTGCGCATCGAGCAGGTGGATCAGCGGCTCCTGATCGGCGTTGAGCAATCCTTGTGTGCGGGCCGTCATCTTGCGGGCGAGAATGGCGTTTCCTGCACCAGCGGCAATGAGGCCGGTGGAGAGCGCCTGATAACCGCGGTCACGTTTGCGGGCACGGAAATAACGGCGGGCGGCATTGGGCGAGGTCCAGACGGCGTTGACGACCCACCAGACCAGCATGACGGCCGCAACGAGCGCTGCGATGATCGAGGCGGCGACCATCAGGCTCATTTCGATCAGCTGACCCTGCCAGACGATGGAAAGCACGCCCGGCCGGTCTGCCAGCCAGGAAAAGCCGAAACCGAGCGCCAGGACGATAACGGCGAAAGTCAGAATTCTGGTCATGCCCTTACCCCTGCCTGCCGGTGCTGGTGATGGCGCGGTTCAACGTGCCGCCCACCAGATTTTCGACCTCGATGCGTGCATCCAGAGATTTTTTATAATCGGCAGATGCCGTCCTGGCTGCCTCGGGAAGTCCGTTCCATTCAAGTGCTGCGCCCTGCAGATCACCGTTGCGCAGCTTGTTTTCCATGCGCGCGATCATGGCGTCGGGTGTTTCACCCTCGATATTTCCGACCGGGCGCACCTTTACCAGCGAAAAGGCGCTTTCCGTCAGGCGTTCCATGATGCCCTGATTGGGGTCGGGCTGGTTGATGGCTGACAGCATCGCATTGGCGACATCAGGGAATTTCTGCATCAACTCCGAACGCGACGGCACGCCGGTTGCGGCAAAGGATTGCAGCGATGCAATGGCCGGATCATCAGGTGTAACCTTGGAGAGCGTATCGAGTTCCGTGAGGAACGGACCGCCGCGATCGATCGCGGCCTTCAGTGCGGCCGAGGCGATGGCGCGGGCGACTTCGATATCGTCGCGCGGTTCGTTGATCTTGGTTTCCGCGTCAGTAAGGCGGCGCGTCAGATCTGCTGTTGCCGAGGCCTGTGCGGATCGTTCCGACTGCAGCGCGGTTTCCAGCGCGGCAATTTTTTCCGTAAGCCCATCCACCTGCGGGGCCTCACCCTTCGCGCCTTCGAGCGCTGCAATGCGCTGCTCCAGTGCCGAAGTGTCCGCTGCCGGGGCATTGGCGAGTTGCTGCCGCAGGCCGGTGATATCGGTTTTCAGTGCGGCAATCTCATCGCTTCCGGCTCTTCCGGAATTGGAGGAGGGCAGGATGCCCGCATATTGCATGCTGCCGGCGGCGGCGAGTGCTATGAGGCCGCCGACGATACCCGCCGCAATAAGGCCGGAGGTTGCCGCCTGTTTGCGCTCCGCCTGCTGTGGTGTGGTCGAGGGCTTGGCAGCAGAGGCGTTGCCGGATGTGCCGGCGGAGGCTGTGGCGCCAAAAGCCGGTTTCGACGCCGCAGCAGCAGTCGCGGCGGCGCTCGCTCCGGCTGCATCCGCCGTCGGTTTTACGTCGGCTTTGGGCGGAACAGCAGTCTGCGAGACCGGCTCTTTCTGTTTGTCCCCGGAGCTCTCAGCCTTCGGTTCGGCAGCTGCGGAGCCCGCTTTGCCAACATTGGGCTCGGGCTCGATGGCGGTTTTCTTCGGCTGGTCCCAGATGGGTGCGGGATTGTCCGTTGCGGCTGCTTCAGGCTTCGTTTCCGGAGCACCCGGTTCTACCGGCGATGCCGGCGTTTTGTCATCGGGCTTTTCGTCCATCCTGGCAGCGTCCCCTTCGGCGGAAATTGCTTTCACGTCTTTTGCGTCCAGGTCGATTGTGACCGGTTCGGCTTTGGACTTGGAGTGGCGTGGCGGCTTTCCCGATACCATGACAACCTCATTTCTGCCTGCAGTAATCTAAACCTAGTCAGTGACGGCGGCAAAGGAAAGGGGCGAACGCCAATTAGGTTCCAGAGTAATGGCACAGAAGTTCGAACATCGCCGCCTCGCTCGGCTCTTCGGCGGCAATGGCCTTTGAGCGGAAAATTTCCGGAACCAGAGAAAGCACATTGCGGCTGATGCAGATGAACTGGACCGCCGCCAGCGCACCCACATATTTTTCCGCCGACGCATGGCTGAAAAAAGCCCGTGCCGCTTCGGACGAATAGAGCAGGACTACATCGACAGTGGCGTGGAGAAAGGCCGTTTCAAGCATGTTTTCGGAGATGTCCGAGGGCAGCATCTCGTAACAATCGATCGTTCTGAAGGGGATACCCGCTGCGGCAAGACCTTCCTCGAAGACGGAGCCACGGGGTCTGCCGGCGAGATAGAGCAGGGGTTGTTCCTCGGAAAAAAAGGCGCGGTGCTCCGTCACCAGTGCAGTCAGACCGAGCGCATCTCCTGACGCGGTGAATATCTGCCCGAAGCCAGCTTTTTCCGCCGCTTGCGCTGTCGCTCCGCCGACGGCAAAAAGTGGTTTCGACAGATGCAGGGCCAGTCGTTCTCCGAATGTGTCCAGCGCCCGCACCGCCTCTGCGCTGGTTACCGCGATGGCTGCCAGCGGGCCGGAGAGCGCCGAGATGGCGCGTTCACCATGATGGACGGGATGAAACAGCGGAAGAAGCACCGGCTCGTGGCCGAGCGCTTCAAGCTTTGCGGCCGTCCTTTCGCCCGAACGCTGCGGCCGGGTGACGACGATCCGCACCGGCTCAGCTCCAGCCTTCGAAGAAATTGCTGCCCGCCTTGGCGCGCACCTCTTCGCCAGCCTGTCGGCCAAGTTTCGCCGCATCCCTGCGGTTGCCGGAGATTTTGATGCCGTGGCTCGTCTGGCCATCGGGCGTGAGGATGAGGCCGAAAAAATGCAAATCTTCGCCGTCGCAGGTCGCATAACCGGCGATCGGCGTGCGACAGGAGCCATCAAGCGCGGCCAGAAAGGCGCGCTCACAGGTCACGGCGTCAAAAGTCGGCCTGTCATTTATGGGGGCAAGCAGCTCGTCCATGCGGGTATCGCCGATGCGGCTTTCCACACAGATCGCGCCTTGCGCCGGAGCAGGGGGGAATTCCTTCGGGTCGAGAATTTCCGTCGGGACATTCTCCTTGCCGAGCCGCTTCAGGCCGGCAAAGGCGAGGAGCGTTGCATCCGCCTGGCCTTCTTCGAGCTTGCGCAGGCGGGTATCGACCAGGCCGCGGAAAACGATGACGCTCAGATCCGGCCGCAGGCGGCGGATCAGCGCCTGACGGCGCAGAGAGGCGGAGCCGACAACGGCGCCCTGCGGCAACTCCAGAAGCTTCGGCGCGGTGCGGCCAATAAAGGCGTCGCGCATGTCTTCACGCGGCAGGAAGGCGGAAAGATAAAGGCCCTCAGGCAAAATAGTCGGCATGTCCTTGGAGGAATGCACGGCAATATCGAGTTCGCCGGACAGAAGCTGATTTTCCAGTTCCTCCGTGAACAGGCCCTTGCCACCGATCTCCGACAGAGCGCGATCGGTTATCCGATCACCCTTGGTGGATAGCACGACGATTTCGAACATATCTTCCGGAAGGCCATGCGCCGACATCAGCCGGCTGCGGGTCTCATAAGCCTGTGCGAGCGCCAGAGGGCTGCCGCGCGTGCCGATTCGGAAAGGTTTTGTTTGCATCCGCGTCTATCCATTGTTACCGGAGTTGTCTTAGACCAACTCAGCGCATGATCGCAATGAACGAACAGATTTGATGACCCCCTTTCTTCGTATCCTCGGCATAGAGACAAGCTGTGACGAAACCGCTGCATCCATTGTGGTTCGGCATGCGGACGGGCGTGGCGAGATCGTCTCCGACGTCGTTTTGTCGCAGCTTGAGGAACACAGCGCCTATGGCGGCGTGGTGCCGGAAATTGCCGCGCGCGCACATGTCGAGGCATTGGACACGCTGGTGGAAGAAGCGCTGGAGCAGGCGGGTGTGACGCTTGCCGATATCGATGCCATTGCCGCCACATCTGGCCCCGGCCTTATCGGCGGCCTGCTGGTAGGGCTGATGACGGGCAAGGCGATTGCGATGGCTGCGGATAAGCCGCTCTACGCCATCAACCATCTGGAGGGCCATGCGCTGACGGCGCGGCTGACCGATGGCCTGTCTTTCCCCTATCTGATGCTGCTGGTTTCAGGTGGGCATACCCAGCTGGTGCTGGTGCGTGGCGTCGGCGATTATGAGCGCTGGGGCACCACCATCGATGACGCGCTTGGTGAAGCCTTCGACAAGACGGCGAAACTTTTAGGCCTGCCCTATCCCGGTGGCCCGGCTGTCGAGAGGGCGGCGGCGAAGGGTGACCCGAACCGGTTTCCGCTGCCGCGCCCGATGGTCGGCGAAACCCGTTTGGATTTTTCCTTCTCCGGCCTGAAGACGGCGGTGCGGCAGGCGGCGACCGCCATCGCGCCGCTTTCGGAACAGGATATTGCCGATATCTGCGCCTCGTTCCAGAAGGCGGTGTCGCGCACCCTCAAGGATCGCATTGGCCGCGGCCTTGCCCGTTTCAGCGAGGAGTTTCCGCAGCTGGAAACCAAACCGGCGCTGGTCGTGGCCGGCGGCGTTGCGGCCAATCAGGAAATCCGCCAGACACTGCAGGCGCTTTGCGATACGCATGGCTTCCGTTTCGTTGCGCCGCCACACCGGCTTTGCACCGACAATGCGGCAATGATCGCCTGGGCGGGACTGGAGCGCATGGCGGATGGCAGGCAAGCCGATCCACTGGAGATACCGCCGCGCTCGCGCTGGCCACTTGATGGCAATGCGGAGACGTTGATCGGTTTCGGCAAAAGGGGAGCCAAGGCCTGATGCAGCGGGAAAAAATTGTCGTCATCGGTGCTGGCGCCTTCGGAACCGCGCTCGCCGTCGTCATCGCGCTGGAAAACCGGCATGACGTCACCCTGCTCGGACGTGATGCATCGTTGATGGCCGATCTGAAGGTTGATCGTGTTCACGAGGCGGCTCTGCCGGGTGTCGAACTGCCGGACGTGCTTGAATTTTCGGCTGAGCCGGATGTGCTGGCTGGCGCCAATATCGTGCTCTTCGCCATGCCCTCGCAGGCTCATGCGGATGCGGCGCGTCATTATGGTCCTTATCTGGCTAACGACTCTATCATCGTCACCTGCGCCAAGGGTATCGATCGCAGCTCCGGTCGCCTGCTGACGGAACTTCTGGAAGCGGAACTGCCGCATCATCCGATTGCGGTCCTTTCCGGTCCGGGATTTGCGGCAGATATCGCGCGCGGCCTGCCCACCGCCATGGCGATTGCGGCGGAAGACGCAGCGGTTGCCGAACGGCTGGCGACCACGATTTCCGGCAGGACCTTCCGGCTTTATGCCTCCACCGACCGTATTGGCGTGCAGCTCGGCGGGGCGCTGAAGAATGTTCTCGCCATTGCCGCCGGCATCGTCGAAGGCGCGGGTCTTGGCGATTCCGCCCGGGCGGCGTTGATTTCGCGCGGCCTTGCCGAGATGTCGCGTCTCATCGTCGCCATGGGCGGCAAGGCCGATACGGTACGCGGCCTTTCCGGACTTGGGGATCTGGTGCTGACCGCCACCAGCCACCAGTCGCGCAACCTGCGTTTCGGCATCGCGCTTGGCCGGGGTGAAGGCAAGGACATGTCGGGCGGGTTGGTGGAGGGTGCTTTTGCGGCTGCCGTGGCCGCCCGGCTCGGAGAAAGTCATGCCGTCGACATGCCGGTTACCGAAGCGGTGGCTGCCATCATCGATGGCAATCTGGATGTGGCGAGCGCCATGCAACAATTGATGACACGGCCAATCACCACCGAATGAGTGTGGCCGACCCTGAGGAGACGAAAATGCTGTTTGCCTTTATCTGCAAGGACAAGCCCGGACACCTGAACGTGCGCATGGAAACACGCCCGGCCCATCTGGAGCATCTGAACAAGCTGAATGCCGAGGGCACGCTGAAGATTGCCGGCCCGTTTCTGGATGCCGAAGGCAAGCCGAATGGCAGCCTCGTCATAGTGGAAGCGGCCGATATCGATGCGGCCAAGGCGCTCGCCGATGCGGATCCCTATGCCAAGGCCGGCCTGTTCGAAAGCGTTGACGTGAAGCCCTATAACTGGGTCTTCAACAATCCGGGAGCTTGAGCGGGCATGGCGAATTACTGGCTTTACAAGTCCGAGCCGTTCAAATGGTCCTGGGAGATGCAGAAGGCCAAGGGCGAGGCGGGCGAAGAATGGACCGGCGTGCGCAATTATCAGGCGCGCAACAACATGCGCGCCATGAAGATTGGCGACAAGGGTTTCTTCTATCATTCCAATGAGGGGCTGGATGTCGTCGGCATCGTCGAAGTCTGCGCGCTGTCGCATCCGGACTCGACCGCCGAAGGCGATCTGAAGTGGGACTGCGTTGATATTCGCGCTGTCTGCGATATGCCGCAGCCGGTTTCGCTGAAGGATGTGAAGGCCAACCCCAAATTGGAGAAGATGTCGCTCGTCACCTCCATGCGGCTTTCCGTGCAGCCGGTGACGGAAGAGGAATATCTCGAGGTCTGCCGCATGGGCAACCTCGCCAATCCGCCGAAATCACCGGACTGATCCTTCGGTGAAGACCGATCCCGAACGCTTCATTCTCGACAATGCTGCCATCATGCATCCACCGCATGTGCCGGAACTGCGTCTTTATCTTGCCACTGAAGCCCATGAGCTGTGGCTGAAGACGGAGGAGGAGCTGGAGGAGATCGGTCTGCCGCCACCCTTCTGGGCTTTTGCCTGGGCCGGCGGGCAGGGGCTTGCCCGTTATGTTCTCGATCATCATGAAAGCGTTTCTGGCAAGCGCGTGCTGGATTTCGCCAGCGGCTCCGGGCTAGTCGCCATCGCTGCGGCAAAGGCCGGCGCAGCCAAGGTTCTCGCAGCCGATATCGACCCGTGGACGGAAACCGCCATTCGGTTGAACGCGGCGCTCAACGGCGTGGATATAGGGTTTAGCGGCGTTGATCTGGTTGGCAAGCCGGTAGAGGCGGATGTTCTGCTGGCGGGAGACGTGTTTTACGACCGCGCCTTCGCCGACCTTCTCTTGCCATGGTTTCTGGAATTGACGTCGAAGGGCGTGCGCGTGCTTGTCGGCGATCCGGGGCGGGCCTATCTGCCCAAACAGCGGCTTTTCGCCGAGGCGACCTATCAGGTTCCGGTGACGCGGGCTCTGGAAGACAGCGAAGTCAAGAAGACCACGGTTTGGCGTTTCGTCTGATTGTTTGATTCAGGGCCGGATGATGCAGACGCCATGCTCGTAGGCGCAGGCATCGCTGGCGGTTTCGGCGCGGACATTTATTATCTTCGCCTTGGGCGCAAACGGCGCGGCTGTTGTTACACCTGCGCCGTTTCGCGCAAGCCGGCCGCCGACCGCGAAATAATTGCCGTTGCCGCGTATGCGAAGCCCCGATATCGCCCCTACATAGGTACCACCGGGAAGGGTGGAGGGCAGCCCGTCCGTAGAGAAACTTGCCTGTGATTGTTGATGCCGATAATCTTGGCGGCCACGGAAATCCTCTGCCGCTGCGGGTGGCATTACGGTGAAAATGACGCCTGCGACCATCATGGTCAGAGCGGCGATTCGGCGCTGTAACATGAGCCTCATTCTCCGGATTTTCCTGGTTAATAAAAGGTAAATTACACGATTTATGAATTACGTAAAGGTAAATATTTCAAGGGTGTAAATCTTGGAAATGCTCGATTTTTTATTTTGAGGCAAAAAAATCCAAAAAAAATTCGTGAACCAATCGATTAAATTCGAATCGCTCTTGAAATATGCTTGTCGTGACGCCCCCATGTGATTAAACGTCGCGGTTGGTGCAATGCACATTCTTTCGTCATGTGCAATTGCTTGGGGGCGTCCGGTTTGATGGGCGCACGGGAAAACGCCGCGAGGTTCTGATGGCGAATTTGACAAATAACCGGCCTTTGTCGCCGCATCTTCAAATTTACAAGCCGATTCCGACGATGGTCGCGTCCATCGTGCACCGCATCACGGGTTCCGCCCTTTATTTCGGAACGCTGCTGGTCGCCTGGTGGCTTATCGCGCTTGCTTCCGGTCCGGCCTATTACGACTGGGTCAGCTGGGCGATGGGTACGATCATCGGTAAACTCATCCTGATCGGCTACACCTGGGCTCTGGTTCACCACCTGCTGGGTGGCCTTCGCCACTTCATGTGGGATCTCGGCCACGGCTTTGAGAAGAACTTCAACACGAAACTCGCCAAGGCGACCTTTGTAGCGTCGATCTGTCTGACCGCGCTCATCTGGGTCATTGCCCTGATCGTGCGCTAAGGAGAAGCCTGTCATGGATATGCGTACACCTCTCGGAAAGGTTCGCGGCCTCGGCTCCGCCAAGGAAGGCACCGACCATTTCTGGCGCCAGCGCCTGACGGCAGTCGCCAACGTTCCGCTGCTGATCTTCTTCGTGGTCTTCCTCATCAAATATGCCGGCGCGCCCTATCCGGAAGTCGTCGCGGCGCTGTCCAACCCGCTTGTTGCTGTTATCATGGGTCTGGTGCTGGTTTCCGGCCTCATTCACATGAAGCTTGGCATGCAGGTCATCATTGAAGACTACGTCCACGCCGAGGTTTCGAAGCTCGTTCTTCTGATGCTCAATACGTTTTTCGCGGTTCTCATTGGCGGCCTCTCAATCTTCGCCATTCTGAAAATCGCATTCGCAGGATAATCCGCCATGGCATCGATCAGTTCACCTTCCCAGAATGGCAAGGCTTACACCTATGTCGATCACTCCTATGACGTGATCGTGGTAGGCGCCGGCGGCGCGGGTCTGCGCGCAACGCTCGGCATGGCGGAACAGGGTTTCCGCACGGCCTGCATCACCAAGGTCTTCCCGACGCGCTCCCACACGGTTGCGGCGCAGGGCGGCATCGCGGCATCACTCACCAACATGACGCCTGACTGTTGGCAGTGGCACCTTTACGACACCGTAAAGGGCTCCGACTGGCTGGGCGACGTTGATGCGATGCAATATCTCGCCATGGAAGCGCCGAAGGCGGTCTATGAGCTGGAGCATTACGGCGTGCCGTTCTCGCGCAATGCCGAGGGCAAGATCTACCAGCGCCCGTTCGGCGGCCACATGCAGAATTACGGTGAAGGCCCGCCGGTGCAGCGCACCTGTGCCGCTGCCGACCGTACAGGCCACGCCATTCTGCATACGCTTTATGGCCAGTCGCTGCGCAACAATGCGGAATTCTTCATCGAATATTTCGCGCTCGACCTCATCATGTCGGAAGACGGTCGTTGCACCGGCGTCGTGGCGTGGAACCTTGATGACGGCACGATCCATCGCTTCTCCGCCAAGATGGTGGTGCTGGCGACCGGCGGTTACGGCCGCGCCTATTTCTCCGCAACCTCGGCCCACACCTGCACCGGCGACGGCGGCGGCATGATTGCCCGTGCCGGCCTGCCGCTTCAGGACATGGAATTCGTACAGTTCCACCCGACCGGCATTTATGGCGCAGGCTGCCTTATCACTGAAGGCGCACGCGGCGAAGGCGGTTATCTCGTCAACTCCGAAGGCGAGCGCTTCATGGAGCGTTATGCGCCTTCCGCAAAGGACCTTGCCTCGCGTGACGTGGTGTCGCGCTGCATGACGATGGAAATCCGTGAAGGCCGCGGCGTCGGCAAGAACAAGGATCACATCTTCCTGCATCTCGATCACCTCGATCCGGCGATCCTGCATGAGCGTCTTCCGGGCATTTCCGAAAGCGCCAAGATTTTCGCAGGTGTTGACGTGACGCGCGAGCCGATCCCGGTGCTGCCGACGGTTCACTACAATATGGGCGGCATTCCCACCAACTATTGGGGTGAAGTGCTGAATGCCGATGCCAATAACCCGGAACGTATCGCACCCGGCCTGATGGCTGTCGGCGAAGCCGGTTGCGCTTCGGTTCACGGTGCCAACCGCCTCGGCTCCAACTCGCTGATCGACCTTGTGGTCTTCGGCCGTGCCGCCGCCATTCGCGCTGCCCAGGTCATCGACCGTGATGCGCCGGTTCCGGCGCTCGACATTGCGGCCTGCGACAAGATCATGGAACGCTTCGACAGTCTGCGTTATGCCAACGGCTCCACGCCGACGGCGGTGCTGCGTGACAAGATGCAGCGCGCCATGCAGGACGATGCGGCGGTGTTCCGCACGCAGGAATCGCTGGAAAGCGGTTGCCAGCGACTGTCGGCCATCTGGAAGGAGCTGCCTGACGTCAAGGTCACCGACCGTTCGATGGTCTGGAATTCCGATCTGGTCGAAACGCTTGAGTTGCACAATCTGATGGCCAACGCGATCACCACGGTCTATGGCGCGGAAGCGCGCAAGGAAAGCCGCGGCTCGCACGCCCGTGAGGATTTCGTCGATGGTCCGTTCGCCGGTCGCGACGATGTGAACTGGCGCAAGCACACGCTTGCCTGGGTCAGTCCCGAAGGCGACGTCAAACTCGACTATCGCCCGGTTCACACCGACCTGATCGCCGACGGCATCGATCCGAAAAAGATCGAGCCGAAGGCGCGCGTCTACTGATTTGAGGAACTGGACATGGTTGAACTCGCTCTCCCCAAGAATTCCCAGATCAACGAAGGCAAGGTCTGGCCGAAGCCTGACGGTGCCAAGAATGTGCGCGAATACCGCATCTATCGCTGGAACCCGGATGACGGCCAGAACCCACGCATCGATACCTATTATATCGATGTCGACGATTGCGGCCCGATGGTTCTCGATGCGCTTCTCTACATCAAGAACAACATCGACCCGACGCTGACGCTGCGCCGCTCCTGCCGCGAAGGCATTTGCGGCTCCTGCGCCATGAATATCGACGGCACCAACACGCTTGCCTGCACCAAGGGCATGGAAGAGATCAACGGCACGGTGAAGGTTTATCCGCTGCCGCATATGCCTGTTGTGAAGGACCTCGTTCCTGACCTGTCGAACTTCTACGCCCAGCATCGTTCCATCGAGCCCTGGCTGAAGACGGTTTCGCCGACGCCGGCCAAGGAATGGAAGCAAAGCCATGAAGACCGCCTGAAGCTGGACGGTCTTTATGAGTGCATTCTGTGCGCCTGCTGCTCGACCTCCTGTCCCAGCTACTGGTGGAATGGCGATCGTTATCTCGGTCCCGCCGTTCTGCTGCAGGCCTATCGCTGGCTGATCGACAGCCGCGATGAGGCAACCGGTGAGCGTCTCGACAATCTCGAGGATCCTTTCCGCCTTTATCGTTGCCACACCATCATGAACTGCGCGCAGGCCTGCCCGAAGGGCTTGAACCCGGCCAAGGCGATCGCGGAAATCAAGAAGATGATGGTCGAACGCCGCGTCTAAAGGCGATTCGCTGGCGACGGCAATTTATCCGGGCCGCGGTATCCACCGCGGCTCTTTTTACAACCGGGCTTGGGAAATTTCGGTAAAAATTGACCGAAATGGTAATTATCCCGGCCATCGCTTGCGCAAGGTAAGGCTTTAGTAATAATTCAGCCTTCTTGTTCGATCATGGTCTTTCCGGAAGCGAGAGAATCGGGAGCTTGATATGCAATTCAGATATGTGGTGACGGGCCTTGCGGTTGTGATGAGCCTTGCCGGTTGCCAACGTACCTCCTACGATTACAACAACAACGGCAGCAATAATCCCGGTTATACGCCGCCGCTGCAGGCGCAGCCGGTTCCCTCCGTTCAGTCCGGTGCCCTGCCGCCGCCCGGTGGCGCTTCGGGCAGCCAGTTCCCGTCGGCACCCGCTTCGGCAACGCCTGGCGGCACCGATATCGCTTCTGCGGCTCCGCCGACGACCGCGCTCGACGTCACCAAGGAATCCATGGTCGGCAACTGGCGCGTTTCCAATGGCGGCGCCAATTGCGACATGTTCCTGACGCTCACCAATCTCGGCAGCGGTTCGCGCGGCGGCACCCGCGGATGCTCCGGCGAGTTGACGGCGATGGGGTCCTGGGAAGTGTCCGGCAAGATGGTTCTCTTCAAGAACCGTGCAGGTGATACGATCGGCCGCGTCTACAAGAGCGCCGATGCGCGCTTTGACGGAACGACCAATAGCGGCCAGCCGCTCAGCCTCAGCCGATGAGCATTTCCGGTGCATCCGGATTGCTTTCCTCGTTTTGAGCCATTCCATTCGTCGCGGGTGCTGTGCTGCTTCCGCGACCGGAGCGCTTTTCCATGAAGCCATTGCCTGATTACAATCATAGTGTCGTTGAGCAACTCAACGCATTGACGGCAGCTGGCACTTTGCAGGCCGATGCCGCCCAGCTTGGCGTGGCGACGCATCTCGATCGTATTCTTGCTGATCTGAAGGCGCGCAAGCCGGCCAAGAAAAAAAGTGCGCTCGGCTGGATGTTCGCGCGCAAGGCCGGGCCTGCCGCCCCCGTCAAGGGATTGTATGTCTATGGCAGCGTCGGCCGCGGCAAGACGATGCTGATGGACATGTTTTATGAAATGGCGCCGGTTTCCTCCAAGCGCCGCTGCCACTTTCATGAATTTATGGCCGACGTGCATAATCGTGTGCACGCGCACCGGCAGAAGCTGAAAAATGGCGAAACCAAACAGGCTGATCCCATTCCGCCCGTTGCCGCCCAGCTGCTGGCGGAAGCCGAACTCCTGTGCTTTGACGAGTTTACCGTCACGGATATTGCCGATGCGATGATCCTTGCCCGGCTGTTCAGCGAGCTGTTTGCCAATGGCTGCACATTGGTGACGACCTCCAACGTCGTGCCCGACAATCTTTATAAGGACGGCCTTAATCGCGGCCTGTTCCTGCCTTTCGTTGATCTGCTGAAGACATATGTGGATGTGGTGACGCTGGATAGCCCGACCGATTACCGGATGGAAAAGCTGCAAAGCCTGCCGGTCTATGTCACGCCGCTCGATGGTACGGCGGATCAGGCAATGGATATGGCCTGGCGGCACATGACTGCCGGCCATCTCGTTGCGCCGACGGAAATACCAATGAAGGGCCGTTCCATTGTGGTGCCGCGAGCCAGCGGCCGGGTCGCCCGTTTTTCGTTTTCCGACCTTTGCGAAAAGCCGCTCGGGGCGTCCGATTTTCTCGCCATCGCCAACCGGTTCGATACGGTCTTCATCGATCATATCCCGCTGCTCAACGCGGATAAGCGGAACGAGACCAAACGTTTCATCATCCTTATCGATGCGCTTTATGACCACAGTGTCAGGCTTTTTGCCTCCGCCGCGGCTATGCCGGAGGACCTGCTCGGCAAGCGTAAGGGGACGGAAGGTTTCGAGTTCGATCGCACGGCCTCGCGGTTGTTTGAGATGCGCAGTGCGGATTATCTCGCGCTGCATCACGAAAAACGGCAGAAAGTTTGACACTTTCGTGACGTATTTTCTTACGTTTACGTAAGAAAATAATGATCTAAACGATTGAAAATATTCATCACAAAAGAATCTGTTGCCAATTTTGGCCAATGGGGCTAATCGAAGTGCGACAATTTGGCTGCCGGTTTGGCGCGGTGAAATTGAATTGAAGCTCAAGAGGAAGCATTCGATGGCTCGCAAAAAAATTGCACTTATTGGTTCTGGCATGATCGGCGGCACGCTGGCACACCTCGCCAGCCTGAAGGAACTGGGCGATATCGTCCTCTTCGACATCGCCGACGGCATTCCGCAGGGCAAGGGTCTGGATATTGCCCAGTCCGGCCCGGTTGAAGGTTTCAATGCGAAGCTCACCGGCGCTTCCGATTATGCCGCCATCGAAGGCGCAGACGTCTGCATCGTCACTGCCGGCGTTGCCCGCAAGCCCGGCATGAGCCGCGACGATCTTCTCGGCATCAACCTCAAGGTCATGGAACAGGTCGGCGCCGGCATCAAGAAATATGCCCCGAACGCTTTTGTGATCTGCATCACCAATCCGCTCGACGCCATGGTTTGGGCGCTGCAGAAGTTCTCCGGCCTGCCGAAGAACAAGGTCGTCGGCATGGCCGGCGTTCTCGACAGCGCGCGTTTCCGCCTGTTCCTGGCTGAAGAATTCAACGTTTCGGTTCAGGACGTCACTGCCTTCGTTCTTGGCGGTCACGGCGACACGATGGTGCCGCTCGCACGTTATTCCACCGTTGGCGGCATTCCGCTGACAGATCTCGTCAAGATGGGCTGGCTGACCGCCGAGCGCCTTGAGCAGATCATCCAGCGCACCCGCGACGGCGGTGCTGAAATCGTCGGCCTGCTGAAGACCGGTTCGGCCTATTATGCGCCGGCCGCTTCGGCGATCGAAATGGCTGAATCCTACCTCAAGGACAAGAAGCGCGTTCTGCCCGCCGCTGCCCACCTCTCGGGTCAGTATGGCGTTGACGACATGTATGTCGGCGTGCCCACCATCATCGGTGCCGGCGGTATCGAGCGCATCATCGAGATCGAACTGAACAAGGAAGAAGAAGCCGCCTTCCAGAAGTCCGTCGGCGCTGTCGCTGGTCTTTGCGAAGCCTGCGTCAACATCGCTCCGTCGCTGAAGTAATATTCCAAGCGGCTCCAAACAGGGATTATTCCATGAATATTCACGAATATCAGGCCAAGGCTCTTCTGAAGGGCTACGGTGCGCCGGTTGCTGAAGGCGTCGCCATCCTCAAGGTCGAAGAAGCCGAAGCTGCCGCAAAGCAGCTTCCCGGCCCGCTTTACGTCGTCAAGAGCCAGATCCATGCTGGCGGCCGCGGCAAGGGCAAGTTCAAGGAACTCGGCCCCGACGCCAAGGGCGGCGTTCGTCTGGCGAAGTCGATCGAGGAAGTCGTCTCCCATTCCAAGGACATGCTCGGCAACACGCTGGTAACGGCCCAGACGGGTGACGCCGGCAAGCAGGTCAACCGCCTCTACATCGAAGACGGCGCCGACATTGCACGCGAACTCTACTGCTCGCTGCTGGTTGACCGTTCCGTCGGTCAGGTTGCCTTCGTGGTTTCCACCGAAGGCGGCATGGACATCGAAGCTGTCGCCCACGATACGCCGGAAAAGATCCATACCATCGCCATCAACCCGGAAAAGGGTGTGAGCGACGCTGACGTTGCCGCGATCTCCAAGGCTCTCGAGCTTGAGGGTGCTGCAGCCGAAGACGCAAAGTCGCTGTTCCCGATCCTCTACAAGGCCTTCAACGAGAAGGACATGGCTCTCCTCGAGGTTAACCCGCTGATCGTCATGGAAAATGGCCATCTGCGCGTTCTCGACGCCAAGATGTCCTTCGATGGCAACGCGCTGTTCCGCCATGACGATGTCAAGGCGCTGCGCGACGAGACCGAAGAAGACGCCAAGGAAATCGAAGCCTCCAAGTGGGACCTCGCTTACGTGGCGCTCGACGGCAACATCGGCTGCATGGTCAATGGTGCAGGTCTTGCCATGGCGACGATGGACATCATCAAGCTTTACGGCAAAGAGCCGGCTAACTTCTGCGACGTCGGCGGTGGCGCCGGCAAGGAGAAGGTTGCGGCAGCCTTCAAGATCATCACGGCTGACCCGAAGGTCGAGGGTATCCTCGTCAACATCTTCGGCGGCATCATGAAGTGCGACGTCATCGCCGAAGGCGTGATTGCCGCGGTGAAGGAAGTCGGTTTGCAGGTTCCGCTCGTTGTTCGCCTCGAAGGCACCAATGTCGAACTTGGTAAGAAGCTCCTGAACGAATCTGGCCTTGCGATTACGGCTGCTGACGATCTGGACGACGCAGCCAAGAAGATCGTCGCGGCGATCAACGGCTAATTGAGGGACCGGAAATAATGTCTATTCTCGTTAATAAAGACACGAAGATCCTTGTTCAGGGTCTGACCGGCAAGACCGGTACCTTCCACACCGAACAGGCGCTTGCCTATTACGGCACGCAGATGGTCGGCGGTATTCACCCGAAGAAGGGTGGCGAAACCTGGACCGGCTCCAAGGGCGAAAGCCTGCCGATCTTCGCAACGGTTGCTGAAGCCAAGGAAAAGACCGGTGCAGACGCATCCGTGATCTACGTTCCGCCGGCAGGTGCCGCTGACGCCATCATCGAAGCCATCGAAGCGGAAATCCCGTTCATCACCTGCATCACCGAAGGTATTCCGGTGATGGACATGGTGCGCGTCAAGGCCCGCCTCGACCGTTCGAAGTCGCGCCTGCTCGGCCCGAACTGCCCCGGCATCATGACGCCGGAAGAATGCAAGATCGGCATCATGCCGGGCTCCATCTTCCGCAAGGGTTCGGTCGGTATCGTTTCGCGCTCCGGCACGCTCACCTATGAAGCCGTGTTCCAGACATCCAACGAAGGCCTCGGCCAGACGACGGCTGTCGGCATCGGCGGCGACCCGGTCAAGGGCACCGAGTTCATCGACATCCTGGAAATGTTCCTCGCCGACGAAGCGACGCAGTCGATCATCATGATCGGCGAAATCGGTGGTTCGGCTGAAGAAGATGCGGCGCAGTTCCTGATCGACGAAGCCAAGAAGGGCCGCAAGAAGCCGATGGCCGGCTTCATCGCGGGCCGTACGGCTCCGAAGGGCCGCACCATGGGCCACGCCGGCGCTGTCGTTTCCGGCGGCAAGGGCGATGCAGAGTCCAAGATCGCTGCCATGGAAGCAGCCGGCATCAAGGTATCGCCTTCCCCGGCGCGCCTCGGCAAGACGCTGGTTGAAGTCCTCAAGGGCTGAGACCACATGAGACCGGTAACGGGCGGCGCGGCTTTATCGCTGCGCTGCCCGATGCCGCAAAGACGATAGACAGAACGGCATACCGCCCTTGTGGCAGACAGCAATAATCAAAGCGGCAGGCCGGTGAAACGGCCCTAACGGCATCGAGGAGGCGGACGGACAAGTCCGCAGGAACACAATGGCAAGGCAAGAAGCGAACGAGCAGTTTCAGATCACGTCGTTTCTGGACGGCGCGAATGCAGCCTATATCGAGCAGCTCTATGCCCGGTACGAAGAGGATCCCTCTTCCGTGTCGCCGGAGTGGCAGAGCTTCTTCAAGGCGTTGTCCGATAATCCGGAAGACGTGAAGAAGGCCGCACAAGGCGCCTCCTGGAAGCGCGCCAACTGGCCGATCCCGGCAAATGGCGAACTGGTATCCGCACTCGACGGCAACTGGGCCACGGTCGAGAAGGCCATCGAGAAAAAGGTTCAGGCGAAGGCCGAGACGAAGAGCGCCGCGACCGGCAAGCCCGTCAGCGAAGCGGAAGTACTGCAAGCGACCCGTGACAGCGTTCGCGCCATCATGATGATCCGCGCCTACCGCATGCGCGGCCACCTGCATGCCAAGCTCGATCCGCTCGGCATCGCCAGCGCCGTCGAAGATTACAATGAGCTTTCGCCGAAGTCCTACGGCTTCGAGGAAAGCGATTACGACCGCAAGATTTTCATCGATAACGTGCTCGGCCTCGAATATGCGAGCGTGCGCGAGATGGTCGAGATTCTCGAGCGCACCTATTGCTCGACGCTCGGCGTCGAATTCATGCACATGTCCAACCCGGAAGAAAAGGGCTGGATTCAGGAACGCATCGAAGGCCCGGACAAGGGTGTGGACTTCACGCCTGAGGGCAAGAAGGCCATTCTGTCCAAGCTGGTCGAGGCCGAAGGTTACGAGCAGTTCCTCGACGTGCGTTTCAAGGGCACCAAGCGTTTTGGCCTTGATGGCGGTGAATCGCTGATCCCGGCGCTCGAACAGATCATCAAGCGCGGCGGCCAGGAAGGCCTGGAAGAAGTCGTTCTCGGCATGGCCCACCGTGGCCGCCTGAACGTCCTGACCAACGTCATGGGCAAGCCGCACCGCGCCGTGTTCCACGAATTCAAGGGCGGTTCGTTCAAGCCTGACGATGTCGAGGGTTCGGGCGACGTGAAGTACCATCTGGGTGCCTCCTCCGACCGCGAATTCGACGGCAACAAGGTTCACCTGTCGCTGACGGCCAACCCGTCGCACCTTGAAATCGTCAACCCTGTCGTCATGGGCAAGGCGCGCGCCAAGCAGGACCAGCTGGCCAAGCAGTGGGACGGCGACATCATTCCGCTTTCCGAACGCGCCAAGGTGCTGCCGCTGCTGCTGCACGGTGATGCCGCTTTTGCGGGTCAGGGCGTCGTTGCTGAAATTCTCGGCCTGTCCGGCCTGCGCGGTCACCGCGTTGCCGGCACTATGCATTTCATCATCAACAACCAGATCGGTTTCACGACGAACCCGGCCTTCTCGCGCTCGTCGCCTTACCCGTCCGACGTCGCCAAGATGATCGAAGCACCGATCTTCCACGTCAACGGTGACGATCCGGAAGCGGTTGTCTATGCGGCGAAGGTTGCGACCGAATACCGCATGAAGTTCCACAAGCCTGTCGTCATCGACATGTTCTGTTACCGCCGCTTCGGCCATAACGAAGGCGATGAGCCGGCGTTCACGCAGCCGAAGATGTACAAGGTCATCCGTGGCCACAAGACCGTTGCCCGCATCTATGCCGACCGCCTGATCGCGGAAGGCCTGATCACCGAAGGTGACTTCGAGAAGGTCAAGGCCGACTGGCGCGCGCATCTCGAGCAGGAATTCGAGGCAGGTCAGTCCTACAAGCCGAACAAGGCCGACTGGCTGGATGGTCAGTGGTCGGGCCTGCGCGCTGCCGACAATGCCGATGAGCAGCGTCGTGGGAAGACCGGCGTGCCGATGAAGCAGCTGAAGGAAATCGGCAAGAAGCTGTCGACCATTCCTGAAGGTTTCACCGCGCATCGCACGATCCAGCGTTTCATGGAAAACCGCTCGCAGATGATCGAGACGGGCGAAGGCATCGACTGGGCGATGGCGGAAGCTCTGGCTTTCGGTTCGCTTGTCGTTGATGGCCACAAAATCCGTCTTTCCGGCCAGGATTGCGAACGCGGCACATTCTCGCAGCGCCACTCGGTTCTGTACGATCAGGAGACCGAAGAGCGTTACATCCCGCTCGCCAATCTCGCCCCGACGCAGGCCCGTTACGAAGTCATCAACTCGATGCTTTCGGAAGAAGCCGTTCTTGGTTTCGAATATGGCTACTCGCTTGCCCGCCCGAATGCGCTGACGCTGTGGGAAGCCCAGTTTGGTGACTTCGCCAACGGCGCGCAGGTGGTGTTCGACCAGTTCATCTCGTCGGGTGAGCGCAAGTGGCTGCGCATGTCCGGTCTCGTCTGCCTTCTGCCGCATGGTTATGAAGGTCAGGGTCCGGAGCATTCGTCGGCCCGTCTGGAGCGTTGGCTGCAGATGTGTGCGGAAGACAACATGCAGGTTGCCAATGTGACGACGCCTGCCAACTACTTCCACATTCTGCGCCGCCAGATGAAGCGTGACTTCCGCAAGCCGCTGATCCTGATGACGCCGAAGTCCTTGCTGCGTCACAAGCGCGCCACTTCTTCGCTGGCGGAGCTGGCCGGCGAGTCCTCTTTCCACCGTCTCCTGTGGGACGATGCTGAAGTCATCAAGGATGGTCCGATCAAGCTGCAGAAGGATTCGAAGATCCGCCGTGTCGTCATGTGCACCGGCAAGGTCTATTACGATCTTCTCGAAGAGCGTGAAAAGCGCGGTATCGACGACATCTACCTGCTGCGCGTCGAACAGCTTTATCCGTTCCCGGCAAAGGCGCTCATCAACGAGCTTTCCCGTTTCCGCCACGCGGAAATGGTCTGGTGCCAGGAAGAGCCGAAGAACATGGGTTCGTGGTCGTTCATCGATCCTTACCTGGAATGGGTTCTGGCGCATATCGACGCCAAGTACCAGAAGGTCCGTTACACGGGCCGTCCGGCTGCCGCCTCTCCGGCGACCGGCCTGATGTCCAAGCACCTGGCGCAGCTTGCTGCGTTCCTGGAAGACGCGCTGGGAGAGTGAGAACTCTCCCGCATCGCCCCGCAAAAAAGACACCTGAATAACGGAACTAGATCATGGCCACTGAAATCCGCGTACCAACCCTCGGCGAATCCGTCAGCGAAGCGACCGTCGGCACCTGGTTCAAGAAGGTCGGCGATACCGTCAAGGCCGACGAACCTCTCGTTGAACTGGAAACCGACAAGGTTACCGTTGAAGTCCCGGCGCCTGCCTCCGGCGTGCTGACCGAAATCGTTGCACAGAACGGCGAGACCGTTGGTCTTGACGCGCTTCTCGGCCAGATCGCCGAAGGTGCTGCCGGCGCTGCAACCGCCGCACCGGCTGCAAAGCCTGCCGCCGCTGCCGCACCGGCACCCGCAGCAACCACTGCTGCGCCCGCCGCCAGCGGCATGCCGCCGGCACCTGCCGCCGGCAAGCTGCTTGCTGAAAACAACCTGTCTGCCGATCAGGTCGATGGTTCCGGCAAGCGTGGCCAGGTTCTGAAGGGCGACGTTCTCGCCGCTGTCGCCAAGGGCGTTTCGGCACCTGCCGCCGCTCCGGCTCCGGTTGCTGCTGCTCCCCGTCCGGTTTCCGCCGAGCAGGATCAGGTTCGCGAAGAGCGCGTGAAGATGACCCGCCTGCGCCAGACGATCGCCCGTCGCCTGAAGGATGCACAGAACACCGCCGCCATGCTCACCACCTATAACGAGGTGGACATGAGCGCGGTCATGGACCTGCGCAACCGCTACAAGGACGTGTTCGAGAAGAAGCATGGCGTCAAGCTCGGCTTCATGGGCTTCTTCACCAAGGCCGTGACCCACGCGCTGAAGGAACTGCCTGCTGTCAACGCTGAAATCGACGGCACGGACATCATCTACAAGAACTATTGTCACGTCGGCATGGCTGTCGGCACCGACAAGGGTCTCGTTGTTCCTGTCATCCGTGATGCCGATCAGCTCTCCATCGCCGGCGTCGAAAAGGAACTCGGCCGCCTCGCCAAGGCAGCGCGTGACGGCTCGCTCGGCATGGCCGACATGCAGGGCGGCACCTTCACCATCACCAATGGTGGTGTCTACGGTTCGCTGATGTCTTCGCCGATCCTCAACGCGCCGCAGTCGGGTATTCTCGGCATGCACAAGATCCAGGAGCGTCCGGTCGCCATCGGCGGTCAGGTCGTCATCCGCCCGATGATGTATCTGGCACTCTCCTACGATCACCGTATCGTTGACGGCAAGGAAGCCGTGACGTTCCTCGTTCGCGTCAAGGAAAGCCTGGAAGATCCGGAACGTCTGGTTCTCGATCTCTAATCGGTCTTGCTTTTCCTTTCAGCGGGATTTCAACTGAGGTCCCGCTGAAATCGCATTAGGAGAGCGAAAGTGCAGCCGACATTTCTTGCCGCTTCCCCCTTTTTACCGCTGATCGGTCTCAGCGTCCTGTTGCTTGCTGTGCACATCATGCTGCAAGCCATGACGGCGACGCGGGAACTGGGGCTGGACTGGAATGCCGGCCCGCGGGATGCGGAGAAGAAACCGGAAGGCAGGCTTACCGGCCGTGCAGCCCGCGCGTCTGAAAATTTCCGGGAAACCTATCCCGCTTTCATAGCACTTGCCTTCGGCGTCATCATGGCCGGCGATCCGTCCGGACTGGCACTGACCGGCGCCTGGATATGGCTGATCTGCCGGGTGATTTACATACCGCTTTATCTGGCCGGCGTGCCTTATATCCGCTCATTGGTCTGGCTCGGCTCCGTGCTCGGCCTCGCCCTGATGCTTTTCGTTTTGATGTTCTAGAGGCTTGTTTCAGATGCATCAGTATTTGATCGAACTTGCATCCCTGATGGCGATCTTCGCTTTCGCGATCGTGTCGCCCGGCGCTGATCTTGCGATGGTCATGCGCCAGGCCATGGTGCATGGGCGCAGGCAGGCCATCGTCACCAGCTTCGGTGTGGGAACGTCGCTGATGTTCCACGTCACCTATACGATCCTCGGACTTGGTCTCATCATTTCCCAGTCGATCTATCTCTTCAACATCGTCAAATGGCTTGGCGTCGCCTATCTGATCTATATCGGCGTCAAGGCGCTGCGCGCCGGCAAGACGGAATTACCGTCGGCTGAAGGCGAGGGTGGCGCTCAGGTCAAAAACAGCCAGACGGCACTGAAGGCGTTCACGCTCGGTTTTGCCGCCAATGCGCTCAATCCCAAACCGGTGTTTTTCTTCCTGTCGATCTTTTCGACGGTGGTTCATGCCCATACGCCGGTCGCCATCAAATTCGGATATGGTCTCGTCATGGCGAGCTGCCTTATCCTGTGGTTCGTCGGCGTCAGCCTGTTCATGACGACGCCACGCATGCGCGCCGCATTTCAGCGCGCCAGCCAATGGATCGACCGCACCAGCGGCGTGGTCTTCATTGCACTCGGTATAAAACTCGCAACGGAAAAAGCGGCCTGAATTTCAGGTCAAACGCAAGCAGGGCAATGATCCGGTATCTTGCCCGACATCAATCAGGAAAACGAACATGGCATATGATGTAGTTGTAATCGGCACGGGCCCCGGCGGTTATGTTTGCGCGGTCAAGGCGGCACAGCTGGGCTTGAAGGTCGCTGTCATCGAGAAGCGTGCGACCTATGGCGGCACCTGCCTCAATGTCGGCTGCATTCCGTCGAAGGCGCTGCTGCACGCGTCCGAAACCTTTGCCCATGTTGCCCATGGCGTCGATTCGCTTGGTATCGAAGTCGCCGCGCCGAAGCTGAACCTTGAAAAGATGATGGGCCACAAGGACGGCGTAGTGAAGGCCAATGTCGATGGCGTCGCCTTCCTGTTCAAGAAGAACAAGATCGATGCCTTCCAGGGTACCGGCAAGGTGGTTTCCGCCGGCAAGGTTTCCGTCACCAACGACAAGGGCGAGAGCCAGGAAATCGAAGCCAAGAACATCGTCATCGCCACCGGTTCTGATGTTGCCGGCATTCCGGGTGTTCAGGTCGATATCGATGAAAACGTCATCGTCTCCTCCACCGGCGCGATCGCTCTTTCCAAGGTTCCGGAAAAGCTGATTGTTGTCGGCGGTGGCGTCATCGGCCTCGAGCTTGGTTCGGTCTGGTCGCGTCTTGGTGCGAAGGTGACCGTCGTCGAATATCTCGACAATATTCTCGGTGGCATGGATGGCGAAGTTTCCAAGCAGTCGCAGCGTCTGCTGGCCAAGCAGGGCCTTGATTTCAAGCTCGGTGCCAAGGTAACGGCCGTTGAAAAGACCGCCACCGGCGCAAAGGTGGTGTTCGAGCCGGTCAAGGGTGGTGCTGCCGAAACGCTCGAAGCTGATGTCGTGCTGATCTCCACCGGTCGCAAGCCCTACACCGAAGGCCTCGGCCTTGCGGAAGCCGGTGTTGTGCTCGATAGCCGCGGTCGCGTCGAAATCGACGGCCACTACAAGACCAATGTCGATGGCATCTACGCGATCGGCGACGTGGTGAAGGGCCCGATGCTGGCGCACAAGGCGGAAGACGAGGGCGTTGCGCTTGCGGAAATCCTCGCCGGCCAGCGCGGCCATGTGAACTACGACGTCATTCCGGCAGTCGTCTATACCCAGCCGGAAATCGCGTCCGTCGGCAAGACCGAGGAAGAACTGAAGGCCGCTGGCGTCGCTTACAAGGTCGGCAAGTTCCCCTTCACCGCCAATGGCCGCGCCCGCGCCATGCAGGTGACGGATGGTTTCGTGAAGATTCTTGCCGACAAGGAAACCGACCGGGTTCTCGGCGGCCACATCGTCGGCTTCGGTGCTGGCGAAATGATCCACGAGATCACCGTGCTGATGGAATTCGGCGGTTCTTCGGAAGATCTTGGCCGCACCTGCCATGCGCATCCGACAATGTCGGAAGCCGTGAAGGAAGCAGCGCTTGCGACGTTCTTCAAGCCGATCCACATGTGATTGGTGTTTGAGCCTGACGCTCAAATATTAAATTTCAGTCATCTGCTGAACCCCGGCTTGCCATGCAGGCCGGGGTTTTTCATACTTGCGCCATAGCCTGTCTAACCTTTTGATAAAAGGCAATAAAATGGCGTATTCCAGTCAAGTTTCCTTCTCCGTTCCGCAGCGCGTCCTTCACTGGGCGATGGCGCTTCTGATCTTCTTCAACCTGCTGTTTCCCGACGCCATGGCTCATGCCTATCGGCTGATGCGGCAGGGTGGGACGTTGACGCCGGAGCAGATTTCTTCGGCGAATATTCACGCCTATGTTGGTTTTGCAGTCCTGCTGCTTGCGGTTCTGCGCCTCTGTCTGCGCTTTTTTCAGGGTGTGCCGCCGCATCCTGCCGAGGAACCCCGGCCATTCCAGATCGCCGCCAAAGTGGCGCATTTCACCTTTTACGCCCTTTTCTTTGTCCTGCCTCTGTCCGGTATAGCCGCCTATTACTTCGGTGCTCAGCCGGCAGGGCAGTTACATTCCGGCCCCTTCAAGGTGCTGATGTGGGTGTTGATCGTCGGTCACGTCGCAGCTGTTCTGGTTCACCAGTTCTACTGGCGCACCAATGTTCTGAAACGAATGACACACGGCTAGGACAGGCTTCATATTTTTTTCGGAAATGCCAAGCGGCGGTTTGTCGCGTTTTCTGTCCGGCTGAAAAAGCAGATGGTGAACTCCAGCGCATCGTGCGGCTGGGGTTCAGGAATGCAATATAGCGAAGACATATTGCCGGGCGCTGACTGGCGGGATTGTTTTGAAGGCGAGATGGTGACGCCGGAAGCGTCGTCACTGGATGTGAGCAGGCTTCTTCTCGATCATCCCCCGGCATGGATCAGCAGCCTGATGGCGCTTCGAAACCGCATCGTCTTGCTTTTCGGCTTGAAAACGGTCGAGCTGGCGGCAGGCATCTCGGCGGGCGGTTTTCCGGTTCTGTCATCCACGCCGCAGCGGACAGTTCTCGGCTTCGATGATCACCATCTCGATTTCCGGATCGTTGTCGATCTCGAAAGGGGCCCTAACTGCCAGTTGGTGAATGTCACCACCATCGTCAGGCGCAAGAATGTCTTTGGGCGGCTTTACATTCTCGTGGTGGGGCCGTTTCATCGCCGCATCGTGCCAGCGACGATGCGCCCGTTTTGCACCAATGTTCGGCCCGTCAAGATTAGGGATGAGACCGTCAGTCGACCCGCGTGAGCGTAAAGCCCTTTGCGCGCAGCAATTCGATCACGCCTTCTTCACCCGGCAGGTGCAGCGCGCCGACGGCCATGAAGACATTGCCTTTGGCAAGCTCGGGGGTAGCTCGATCCGCCATGACGTGATTGCGATCGGTGATGATGCGTTGCTCGAAGGCAGCGTAACCCTGTTCGCTTTCTGCCACTGCCTTCTTGGGATCCAGGCTTTTCAGCATGGGCATGGTCATGCCGATATCGCCGGCGACGTAGAGATCGGTCATGGTCTTCATCACGTCATCCATGCGATCGCCGAGTTCCAGCGTTTCGATCAAAGCCTGGAGATGAAATTCCATCGGCAGTTCTGACATGGCCGTCAACTGTTCGACCATCGTTTCCAGCCCGACGAGACGTTTTCCGTCTGCGAGCGCATCTTCGGCCAGTTTCTTGTCGAGAAAGGAAAGGCCGGTTGCCTTGCGGGCGAACTCGCAGGCCGGAAGGGCGACGAAGCTTGAGAGCATCCATGGCTTCATGCGCGATACGGCATTCAGCGGAATGCCACGCTCCTTCAGACCCTTTTCCAGACGCGCAACATTTTCGGGTGACAAAATATCGGTGATCGACTTGCCATCCAGAAACATGGTGAGTTCGGGTTTGCTCAGCAATGAGGTCGCGACCTTCTTGTCGTCGACGATTTCGTCCGATTCCACGATGACAGTTGCGGCTCTTTCGAAGGCAGGTGTCGCAGCGGCAGGCATTTCCAGAACGCGTGGATCGGTGACATGCATCGTACCAAGAAGATAGGACGGCTCAGTTCCGGCCTTTTCAATGCGCCAGAAATTGCCCTTGCCATTGGGGATCGCGGCCGCTTCCTGTTCGATCTTTGCGAAAGCCTGCGGATCGGTCTTGCGCATGTCCACGAGAATATCACTGCCGGTGCAGGTGATCTGTTGCTCTGCGGCTTCCGCTTCACCCAGCGAAAGCAACGTCATGAGCAGGATGGCGATGGCAGTTACATGCAGGGCCGCCAGCAGCCAGAGCAGGGCGTCGCCGGTTTTGCCCATCAGGGTGGCGGTGAAGTTTTGTGGCTTTATCAGGCTGTGCATGGGTCCAATCCGGTTCTTGTTCGCTTATAGAACGGCGGTTTGGATGTCTGGTTAATTTTTATGGTTAACCATTTCCTGCGTCATGCGCGCGGGTGGGCATTGTCGTAGATTTCCAGCAGTCTTGCGGTGTCGACACCGGTATAGACCTGGGTGGTGGAAAGGCTGGCATGGCCGAGCAGTTCCTGAATTGTACGCAGATCGCCGCCGCCGGCCAGAAGATGCGTGGCGAAGGAATGGCGCAGCGCATGTGGCGTGGCGTTTTCCGGCAGGCCGAAAGCGCCGCGCAGCTTCTGCATTTCCCGCTGGATGATGGCGGGCTGGAGTTTCCCCCCGCGTGCGCCAAGGAACATCGGTTCATTCGCCGCCAGAGCATAGGGGCAAAGCTTCCTGTAGGCATCGACCGCTTCCGTCACCACTGCCAGCAGCGGCACGATGCGCGTCTTGTTGCCCTTGCCGGTGATGCGCAGGCTGCGGGCGCCCGGCGGAAAATCGGCCGGCGTCAGACCGAGCGCCTCGGAAATACGGAGGCCGCAGCCATAAAGCAGCGACAGGACTGCCGCATTGCGGGCGGCGATCCACGGTTCCTCGTTCAACTGTGCCTCGGCCGTGGTGATCTTCAGGGCCTGTCGATCGGTCAGCGGCTTCGGCAGCGATTTCGGCTGTTTTGGTGCGCGCATCGCGGTGGCGCCGGCCGCATTGACGAGGCCTTTTTTTTGCAGGTGGTGAAGAAGGGAGCGCAGCCCCGCCAGATGCCGGCCGAGTGAACGCGCGCCGGCACCTTCCTTGCGCCGGTTGGCCAGAAAGGCGCGAAGATCGACCGGGCGCAGATCGGCTATATCGGCAATGGCGGCGGGTTTGCCGATGTAGCCGGTAAGGAACGTCAGGAACTGGCGGGTGTCGCGCTCATAGGCTTCCACGGTATTGTCAGAAAGACGGCGTTCACCGGCAAGTGCTGCAAGCCAGGACTGGCGTTCGTTCAACAGATCGGGTTCGGCAAATGTCAGGATTTCAGTCACGCAGCGCTCCATTCCGTGTCTGAACGCTATGCTCTTATGGTCAGCATTTGGTTAAGAGGTGGACTTTGCAAAGCCCGCCCACTACATGCGGGCGGTTTCCTTTTTCATTTCGCCGGGGCATGGTCGCCACATCATGGCAAAAGATTCGTCCAATCTGTTTGGAGCTCTGTTTGACCCGCCGGCGCCCGTGCGCACGGTGCCCGTTCTCGTGCCCATGCCGGCGCCCGGGCCTTATAGTTATGCCGTGCCTGAAGATATGGTGGTGGAGACCGGTTCCGTCGTTCAGGTGCCGCTCGGGCCCCGGCAGGTCTTCGGCGTGGTGTGGGACGATGCCGGCGAGAAGGGTGTCGATCCGAAGAAGCTGCGGCCCATCACCAAGAGTTTCGAATGCCCGCCACTGAAGGCGGAGATGCGCCGCTTCGTCGACTGGGTCGCCGCCTATACGCTTTCGCCGCCCGGCCTGGTGGCGCGCATGGCGCTCAGAGCGCCTGCCGCTTTCGATCCAGAACCGATGATCGAGGGGCTTCGGCTGACCGAAGGCCGGCCAGAACGCCTGACCCCCGCCCGCGAACGGGTCATGGAACTGGCGGCGGAAGGGCATGGCTGGACGAAGAGCGGGCTCGCCCATGCCGCCGGCGTTTCCACCAGCGTCATCGACGGTCTCGTCAAGCAGGGAGTGTTCGAGACGGTTTTTCTGCCGGCGCCGCCTGTCGTGGCCGAGCCTGATCCCGATTATGTCGAGCCGCGGCTGGAAGGCCCGCAGAAACAGGCCGCTTCGGAAATCCTTGAAGATGTGCGCAAGGGCGGCTTTCATGTTTCGCTGATCGATGGTGTGACCGGTTCGGGTAAAACCGAGGTTTATTTCGAGGCGGTGGCCGAGACGCTCCGGCAGGGCAAGCAGGTTCTCATCCTCTTGCCTGAAATCGCGTTGACGGCGGCCTTTCTTGAGCGTTTTCAGGATCGTTTCGGCGCGAAACCGGCGGAATGGCATTCGGACCTGTCGCCGCGCATGCGCGAGAAGGTCTGGCGGCAGGCGGTGACGGGCGAGGTGAAGGTGGTGGCCGGCGCGCGCTCGGCGCTTTTCCTGCCCTTCGACAATCTCGGTCTCATCATCGTCGATGAAGAGCACGACCCCGCCTACAAGCAGGAAGACCGCGTCTTTTATAATGCCCGTGACATGGCCGTCGTCAGGGCGCGGATCGCAGAATTTCCTGTCGTGCTGGTGTCGGCAACGCCGTCGGTGGAAAGCCAGGTCAATGGCAGTTCGGGGCGTTACAATACCATCCACCTGCACACGCGCTTCGGCGATGCGGCGATGCCAGACCTGCATCTCGTTGATATGCGCCGCCATCCGCCGGAGCGGGGAGGGTTTCTCTCACCCGTCCTGCTGCGTGGCATCGGCAAGACCATAGAGAAGGGTGAGCAGGCGCTGCTGTTCCTCAATCGCCGCGGTTATGCGCCGCTGACGCTTTGCCGGGTCTGCGGCCATCGTTTCCAGTGCCCGCAATGTTCCAGCTGGCTGGTGGAGCACCGCTTTCGCAATCAGTTGCAGTGCCACCAGTGTGGCCACAATGAGCCGACGCCGGACCATTGCCCGGAGTGCGGCACCTTCGATCATCTGGTGGCTTGCGGGCCGGGCGTAGAGCGCATTGCCGAAGAGGTGGAGAAACATTTCCCCGAGGCCCGCACCATCGTGCTCTCCTCCGATCTCATGGGCGTCAAGCGCCTGCGGCTGGAGCTGGAGGCGATCGTCAAGGGTGAGGCGGACATCGTCATCGGCACGCAGCTCGTCGCCAAGGGGCATAATTTTCCGCTGATGACGCTAGTCGGCATCGTTGATGCCGATCTCGGCCTTGCCAATGGTGACCCACGCGCGGCGGAGCGAACGTTCCAGCTGCTCTCGCAGGTGACGGGGCGCGCCGGGCGCACAGGGTTGAAGAGCCATGGCCTGCTGCAGACCTACCAGCCACAGCATCCCGTCATGCAGGCAATCGTTTCGGGTGATGCCTCCGCCTTTTATGAAAGAGAGATCGTTGAGCGGGAAAAGGCCGTTCTGCCGCCCTTTGGACGTCTTGCCTCGATCATCGTTTCCGCCGATACGCGCGGAGATGCCGAAACCCATGCGCGGGGTTTGAGGGCGGCTGCCCCGCAGGTGACGGGCATCATGCTGCTTGGCCCGGCGGAAGCGCCGCTGGCGCTGATCCGTGGCCGCCATCGTTTCCGTCTGCTGGTGCACGGGCGACGCAATTCCGACATGCAGTCCTTTCTTCGAACACTGCTGGCCAATGGCCCCAAGGAACGGGGCAGCGTGCATGTGCAGCTTGATATCGATCCGCAAAGTTTCCTTTGAACTTTGCCAATCAAGGCGTTTTCCCGCTGTCATGACCGTGTCATAACGCAGCAGGCGAAAAGAATGATTTGGGGAACGAGATGGAGTTTTATTTTCCTGCCGAATTCGGCGAGCAGCTGGCCTTCGGTGCGGCAGCGGTGTCGGCCGTGATCGGCCTTTTTTTCATGTTCGCACCCGGGATGACGCTGCGCGCTTTCGGTCTTCTGCCGGCTGGTGAGCGCAGGGACGGCTATGCGCTTGTGCGTTCGTCGCTTGCCGGCTTTTATCTTGGTCTCGGCGCTGCCGCCCTGCTTCTGGCGCAGCCCATGGTCTATCTCGCTTTCGGTGCGGCTTTCGGTCTCAGCGTATTCGGCGGCATTCTCTCCATTCTCTCGGATGGAGGCGCAACCATGCGGAATTTCATACTCCTGGTTGTACACTTTCTGCTGTCCGCGCTCTCGCTGAGCTACGTCTTCGGGCTGGTCTGAGGCGGGCTTTTGGGCTTTTGTGCCGCACCAAACCCGCATCCTGAGCGAAAACGGAAAATTTAAACGCATTCCCCCTTGCCCAAACGGCGCTTTCCGCTATTACGCGTGTTGCGAGTCCCGGCGTCCTATGCTAGACGGACCGCGAAATTGGGAAAAGGCAGGGGGGAATTCCGGTCTTTTTCGGGGAAATTGAAACGATTTCAAGAATTTGATGCGGTGGAGCCCCCTCGCTGATGATCTTGGATGATTAGCAGGGAAAAAGTGCCCGTGGCAGACACCTCCCAGGGAACATCCGGTGTAGCGGAAAGGTATGCGTCGTCGCTTTTCGAGCTTGCTTTGGAAGCGGGTGCGGTTGAAGCGGTTGGAGCCGATCTGGACAAGTTCGGTGCACTTCTCGACGAAAGCGACGATTTGAAGCGTCTGGTTGCGAGCCCGGTATTTTCCGCCGAGGATCAGTTCAAGGCAATCACCGCGATCTGCGAGAAGGCCGGCATTGCCGGTCTTGCTGTTAATTTCCTCAAGGTCGTTGCCAGTAACCGCCGTCTCTTTGCCGTTCCCGGCATGATCCGCGCCTACCGCACCATTGCCGCCGCCCACCGCGGCGAAATCACCGCCGAGGTCACCTCGGCACATGCGCTCGACGAGGCGCAGGAAACTGAACTGAAAGCGGCGCTGAAGAGCGTTACCGGCAAGGATGTGACGATTTCCGTTACCGTCGATCCGTCGATCCTCGGCGGCCTGATCGTCAAGGTCGGTTCCCGCCAGATCGATACGTCTCTTCGCACCAAACTTTCCACCCTTAAGCTTGCACTGAAAGAGGTTGGCTGATGGATATCCGCGCCGCGGAAATTTCCGCAATTCTGAAAGATCAAATCAAAAATTTCGGCAACGAGGCGGAAGTCTCGGAAGTCGGTCAGGTGCTTTCCGTCGGTGACGGTATTGCCCGCGTTTACGGCCTCGACAATGTTCAGGCCGGTGAAATGGTCGAGTTCCCCGGCGGCATCCGCGGCATGGCACTCAACCTTGAAGCCGACAACGTCGGTGTGGTTATCTTCGGTTCGGACCGTGACATCAAGGAAGGCGACACCGTAAAGCGGACTGGCGCTATCGTTGACGTTCCGGTTGGTCCGGAACTGCTCGGCCGCGTCGTTGACGCGCTTGGCAACCCGATCGACGGCAAGGGCCCGATCAATGCCGCCAAGCGTTCGCGCGTTGACGTCAAGGCTCCCGGCATCATTCCGCGCAAGTCGGTTCATGAGCCGATGTCGACCGGCCTCAAGGCTATCGACGCGCTCATCCCGGTTGGCCGTGGCCAGCGCGAGCTCGTCATCGGCGACCGCCAGACCGGCAAGACCGCGATCATTCTCGACACGATCCTGAACCAGAAGGCCATTCACGACAATGGCCCTGACGGCGACAAGCTTTATTGCGTCTACGTCGCTATCGGTCAGAAGCGTTCGACCGTTGCCCAGTTCGTCAAGGTTCTGGAAGAGCGCGGCGCGCTGCAGTACTCGATCATCGTTGCCGCAACGGCTTCCGATCCGGCTCCGATGCAGTACCTCGCTCCGTTTGCCGGCTGCGCCATGGGCGAATATTTCCGTGACAACGGCAAGCACGCTCTCATCGGTTACGACGACCTTTCCAAGCAGGCCGTTGCCTATCGTCAGATGTCGCTTCTGCTGCGTCGTCCTCCGGGCCGCGAAGCTTATCCGGGCGACGTTTTCTACCTTCACTCCCGTCTTCTCGAGCGCGCTGCAAAGCTCTCCGACGAAATGGGCGCAGGTTCGCTGACGGCTCTGCCGGTCATCGAAACCCAGGGTAACGACGTTTCGGCCTTTATTCCGACCAACGTGATCTCGATCACCGACGGCCAGATCTTCCTTGAAACCGACCTGTTCTACCAGGGCATCCGTCCGGCCGTTAACGTCGGTCTGTCGGTTTCGCGCGTTGGTTCTGCCGCTCAGATCAAGGCGATGAAGCAGGTTGCCGGTTCGATCAAGGGTGAACTCGCCCAGTATCGCGAAATGGCCGCTTTTGCCCAGTTCGGCTCGGACCTTGATGCGTCCACGCAGCGCCTGCTTAACCGCGGTGCCCGCCTGACCGAGCTTCTGAAGCAGCCGCAGTTCTCTCCGCTCAAGACGGAAGAGCAGGTTGCGGTGATCTTCGCTGGTGTCAACGGCTACCTCGACAAGATCCCGGTCGCACAGGTCGGCAAGTTCGAGCAGGGTTTCCTCTCCTACCTCCGCTCGGAAGGCAAGGCGATCCTCGACACCATCCGCACGGAAAAGGCTATCAGCGACGATACCAAGGGCAAGCTCAAGGGCGCTCTTGATACCTTCGCCAAGTCTTTCTCTTAAATCAGGGCTCTTTTACTCGGACGGATAACGGATGCCTTCACTAAAGGATCTGAAAAACCGCATTGCCTCCGTGAAGGCGACGCAGAAGATTACCAAGGCGATGAAAATGGTCGCCGCGGCGAAGCTTCGGCGCGCCCAGGAAGCTGCGGAGGCCGCCCGGCCTTATTCTCAGCGCATGAGCGCCGTTCTTGCCAACATCGCCTCGGCGGTCGAGGCAGACGTTGCTCCGGCGCTGATGACCGGCACCGGCAAGGACGACGTGCATCTGCTCGTCGTCTGCACGGCTGAACGTGGTCTTTGCGGCGGTTTCAACTCGCAGATTTCCCGTTTTGCCCGCGATCATGCCCGCAAGCTGATTTCGGAAGGCAAGACGGTCAAGATCATCACGGTTGGCAAGAAGGGTTACGACAGCCTTCGCCGCGAATTTGCAGCCAACATCATCGAGCGCGTCGAACTGCGCGAAGTGAAGAAGGTCGGTTTTGAAAATGCCGACCAGATCGCCAAGAAGGTGATCTCGCTCTTCAACGCGGGTGAATTCGACGTCTGCACGCTGATCTATTCGGAATTCAAGTCCGTCATCAGCCAGATCCCGACCGGCCTGCAGCTCATTCCGGCCGCTACGCCTGTTGTGGAAGCGGATGAGACGACGCAGAACGCCGTCTACGAATATGAGCCGGATGCGGCTTCTATTCTGGAAGACCTTATTCCGCGCAACATTTCGGTTCAGGTTTTCCGGGCTCTGCTCGAAAACGTTGCCGGTGAAATGGGCGCCAAGATGAGCGCGATGGACAATGCAACGCGCAATGCCGGTGAGATGATCAACAAGCTGACCCTTTCCTACAACCGTCAGCGTCAGGCTCAGATCACCAAGGAACTCATTGAAATCATTTCGGGCGCGGAAGCGCTCTGAGGTAAGGAAAGAGGGTAAGGATAATGGCTAAGGCAGCTACCCCCAAGAAAACCGCAGCGGTGAACGGCGCGGGCAAGGTTACCCAGGTTATCGGCGCTGTTGTCGACGTGGCGTTCGAAGGCGAACTGCCTCCGATCCTGAACGCGCTCGAAACCGAGAACAACGGCAACCGCCTCGTTCTGGAAGTCGCGCAGCATCTCGGCGAAAACGTCGTCCGCACGATCGCCATGGACTCGACCGAAGGTCTCGTCCGCGGTCAGGCCGTCGCCAACACCGGCGCACCGATCGAAGTTCCGGTCGGTCCGGAAACGCTCGGCCGCATCATGAACGTCATCGGCGAGCCGGTTGACGAAGCTGGTCCGATCACCACGGCCAAGAAGCGCGCCATCCACCAGGATGCACCGTCTTACGTCGAGCAGTCGACTGAAGCGCAGATCCTCGTCACCGGCATCAAGGTCGTCGACCTTCTGGCTCCTTACGCCAAGGGCGGCAAGATCGGCCTGTTCGGCGGCGCCGGCGTTGGCAAGACGGTTCTCATCATGGAACTGATCAACAACGTCGCCAAGGCGCATGGTGGTTATTCGGTATTCGCCGGCGTGGGTGAACGTACCCGCGAAGGTAACGACCTCTACCACGAAATGATCGAATCGAACGTCAACAAGCTCGGCGGCGGCGAAGGCTCCAAGGCTGCGCTCGTTTACGGCCAGATGAACGAACCGCCGGGCGCCCGCGCTCGCGTTGCTCTGACCGGTCTGACGATCGCTGAAAACTTCCGTGACGAAGGCCAGGACGTTCTGTTCTTCGTGGACAACATCTTCCGCTTCACGCAGGCTGGTTCGGAAGTGTCGGCTCTGCTCGGTCGTATTCCTTCGGCCGTGGGTTATCAGCCGACGCTGGCAACCGACATGGGCCAGATGCAGGAACGCATCACCACCACGAACAAGGGTTCGATCACCTCGGTTCAGGCGATTTACGTTCCCGCCGACGACTTGACCGACCCGGCGCCGGCAACCTCGTTCGCGCATCTTGACGCAACGACGGTTCTGTCGCGCTCGATTGCTGAAAAGGGTATTTACCCGGCTGTTGACCCGCTCGACTCCACCTCGCGTATGCTCGACCCGATGATCGTCGGCGAAGAGCATTACGAAGTTGCCCGTAAGGTTCAGTCGACCCTGCAGCGCTACAAGTCGCTTCAGGACATCATCGCCATCCTCGGCATGGACGAGCTGTCGGAAGAAGACAAGCTGACGGTTGCCCGCGCCCGTAAGATCGAGCGCTTCCTGTCGCAGCCGTTCTTCGTCGCTGAAGTCTTCACCGGTTCGCCGGGCAAGCTCGTTGCGCTCGAAGACACGATCAAGGGCTTCAAGGGTCTGGTCAACGGCGAATATGACAGCCTGCCGGAAGCAGCTTTCTACATGGTCGGTTCGATGGAAGAAGCCATCGAAAAGGCAAAGAAGCTGGCTGGCGAAGCCGCCTGATAATGAATTGGCGGGCGCGTGGTTCAACTGCGCGCCTTGCCGGCAACGGTGGCGAAACCAGAATGGTGATGCCGGCGTTGTAGCAATGAAGTCCGTGACGCCCGCGTAATTGAAAAGAAGTGAATAGCCATGGCTGACAGTTTCAAATTCGATCTCGTTTCCCCGGAACGTCTGCTCGTTTCCGAAACGGTTACGGAAGTCGTCATCCCGGCAACGCTGGGTGAGATGACGGTTCTGGCCAATCACGCTCCGACGATGACGACGATCAAGCCGGGTCTGGTGACGGTGAAGTTCGCCTCCGGTGAGACGCATAAATACGTCGTTTTCGGCGGTTTTGCTGATATTCTCCCGACCGGTTGTACGCTTCTGGCGGAATCCGCCGTTTCGGCCGATGATATGTCCCCCGACACGCTGCAGAAGCGTATTGATGCGGCCAAGGCCGAAATCGAAGAGGGCAATCACCACCACGAGCATCTGACCAAGCTTGAAAAGCACCTTTACGAACTGACGAACCTGCATGAGGTTCTCGTCGCCGCTTGAAAGCACCGGGCGGGTTCGAAAGAATGACTGCCCACACAATATTCAAAACAAAAAGCGGCCTTTGGTCGCTTTTTTGTTTTCGGCTATTGCCCCTCTCTGAGGAGAAAAGGCCGTCTCTTCTTTTTCAGGCGCGTGTTGCGAGCCGTTTGACCTCTCTGGAGCACTCGAGCAGAAAGCAGATCACTGCTCTGCCGGAAAATCGGCGAAAGCAAAGACGCGGTGCGTGGCCGCCGGGTCTGTTCCAGCAGGTGATGCTTGGGAAATTGATTCCGGTTTTCACCGCTATGGGCTAGATGTGATGTTGGAGAAAAATGCTGCTTTTCGATCGGGAGTGAGGCGAGGCAGTTTTGGCCATGGAGGAATGATAGCCGTGTCAGCAGAGGCAAGTTACCGAAGGTTCACGCGAACCGCGCGGCGGGAAGGGTTCATAATCGAGGGCGAGCGCTCTGTGCCGGAAGAAGTGCCGGTCGCCTTTTCATACGGCGGTAGTACGCATGCCGTGATGATGGCCAGTCCGGCCGACCTCATCGATTTCGCCGTCGGTTTCAGCCTGACAGAGGGCATCATATCGTCGCGTGCCGAAATCCGTTCCATCGAAGTGATCGAGGCCGCGCAAGGCTATGATGTTCAGGTGGATCTGCAGGATGCCAATGCCGATGCCCTGCGAGCCAGAAGACGGAGCATGGCAGGTCCGGTCGGTTGCGGTCTTTGCGGCATCGAATCCATAGAGCAGGCGGTTCGCGTGGTGCCGGATGTGAGCGAGGTAGAAATCTCCGTTGATGCCCATCATATCGTTGCCGCGATGAAGGCGCTGACTGACGCACAAAGCCTCAACCGGGAGACAAGGGCTGTTCACGGTGCGGGGTTTTATAGCGTTCACGAGGGATTGCTGGCGGTGCGTGAAGATGTCGGCCGCCACAACGCGCTCGACAAACTGGCAGGTGCGGTCATGAATGCGGGCATATCTTCCGGTGCTGGCATGGTGGCTGTCACCAGTCGCCTGTCGGTAGAGATGGTCCAGAAGACGGCGATCCTCGGCAGTGCCGTTCTGGCGGCGATTTCTGCGCCCACAGCGCTTGCCATTGAAACGGCCGATAGGGCGGGCGTCACCCTCATTGCGCTGGTGCGGGGTGAAGACTTTGAAATCTTCACCCGCGCGGATCGGATTGTTTTCTGACATTTAAGACCACGTCCCTTAGCGGCCTTGCGGTTTCAGGGGGCTAAAACTCCGCCCATTCTGCTGCTGCGTTTCCGTGAGACCTTGGTGCGGAATATCGCGCCTGTGGTGCCGGCAATCTGGTAACCATGGCCGGTTTCCTGTCGGCTGGACGAACGGGTGCTGCCGCGGTCTCATTTGATATTGTGAATTGCCGCAGCAGTTCGTGCAGGTTTTCCGCCTCATTGGCGAGGCCGTGGCTGGCGGCGGTGGTTTCCTCCACCATGGCGGCGTTTTTCTGGGTTGCCTGATCCATGACGTTGACGGCCTGATTGATCTCCCTCAGCCCGTTGGCCTGCTCGCGCGATGCCTCGACGATGGCCGAAACATTGACGTCGATTTCGCCCATCTGCGATTGAATATCCTTGAGGGCGCTGCCGGTTCTGCCCACGAGGTCCACACCATTGGCGACCTGTTCGCGCGAGGTGTTGATAAGGGATTTGATTTCCTTGGCGGCCACGGCGGAACGTTGTGCAAGCTCGCGGACCTCCTGCGCCACAACGGCGAAACCCTTGCCTGCCTCACCGGCGCGGGCGGCCTCAACGCCCGCATTCAGTGCGAGAAGATTGGTCTGGAAGGCAATGTCATCGATGACACCGATAATGTTGGTGATTTCGCCGGACGAACGCGAAATGGCGTCCATCGCGGAAATCGCCTGCTGAACGATTTCGCCCGAATGTTCGGCATGATCTTTCGTTCGCAGCACCAGTTTGCCAGCTTCGCCGGCGCGCTGGCTGGCATCGCTTACTGTCGTGGTAATTTCTTCCAAGGCCGCTGCCGTCTCTTCCAGCGAGGCGGCCTGCTGTTCGGTGCGCTGCGAGAGTTGATCGGCAGCAATGCGGATTTCGCCCGAGCCTGATGCGATGGTGGAGGCATTATGGGCGATCGTCTGCATGGTGGCCTGAAGTTTGCCGACAACTTCGTTGAAGTCCTGGCGCAACTTCTCCATGCTGGGCACGAAACTGTTGTCGAGGCGCTGCACAAGATCACCATCGGCCAGGGCCCGCAGGGCATCGGCAAGAACAGTGATGGCGCTCATGCGTGGCGTTACGTCGGTGGCAAATTTCACCACTTTTGCCACTTTGCCGGCGTCATCCAGAACTGGATTATAGGCGGCCTGAATCCATATTTCCTTGCCGTTCTTGCCATAGCGAACAAATTCATCCGAGATGAATTCTCCCGCTGCCAGCCGCTGCCAGAAACTGGCATAGGCGGGCGAGGCGGCATAGGCCGGATCGCAGAACATGCGATGGTGCCTGCCCTCGATTTCCTTGAGGTCGTAATTTACGGTGGCGCAGAAATTTGGATTGGCGGTGATGATCGTGCCGTCGGGAAAAAACTCGATGGTGGCCTGCGAGCGGGAGAGCGCCTCCAGTTTGCCTGCGTCTTCTGCGGCCTTGATCTTCTTGGCGGTAATATCGGTGGCGATCTTGATCACCTTGTAGGGCTTGCCCGAACGAAAAACCGGATTGTAGGAAGCCTCGATCCAGATAACCGCGCCATCCTTGCGAATACGCCGATATTCCTTGGCCTGAAACTCGCCACGGGCGAGAGATTCCCAAAACTCCTGATAGGCACGCGATGCGGCGAATTCGCCGTCACAGAAGATGCGATGGTGCTTGCCGGTGATTTCGGCAAGATCGTAACCCAGCGCCGCGCAGAAATTGCGGTTTGCCGTGAGAATATTACCTTTAAGATCGAATTCTATGACCGCCTGCGATCTGGAGATCGCATCGAGCATGTTTCGGTTATGTGCGCTTTTCCCTAACCCCAGCATTGGACGTCCCCCGAATATCGGCCACAGCGCGGCCAGCCGCATAAGAGGATGCGTTCCGCGCCGTATCATGTTGAACAACGAACAGGTTTGCCGCCAAAAGCGGCAATGCAGGCACTTGCGTCTTGTCGGCCTAGGTCAGGTATCGGACCCGCGAGATGCGTGTCGGTGCGGTACTGATTTTCAGCTTTTAATATTAGATATCTATAATATTAAAATGTTCTTATTTACAAAACGCAGGAATAGAAAAAACAAAACCGCCGGGCGATGCTCCGGCGGTCTGGCCTGATTGTCGATATCTGGAGCGAAACGGGCTTGTCTCTTTTGTCTGCGTCAGAATGCAAACCTTTGAGGGGAAGCCCGCCAGTAGGCGGGCTTAAGCCGCGAGATCTTCCGCTTCCGTTCCCTTGAACATCTTTGCAAGGTTCAGGAAGCAGATCATGCCATGTTCGTTGGCGATGATGCCTTCGGAATAGGACTTGTCGAAAGAAGCGGAGATTTCCGGAACCGGCTGAACCTGGTTTGCCGGGATCGTCAGGATGTCGGACACGCGGTCAACCAGCATGCCGATGACCATGTTGTGCACTTCGGCCACCACGATGGCGCTTCTTTCATTGGCGACGGTGCTCTTCATGCCGAGCTTGTGGGCCAGATCGATGATCGGAATGACCGAGCCGCGCAGGTTCATGACGCCGATAACGTCTTTCGGCGCGTGGGGAATAGGCGTGGAAGGCGCCCAGCCGCGAATTTCGCGGATAGTCGTCGTCTTCACGCAGAATTCCTGATCGTGCAGGCGGAACGCGATGATTTCCAGCGTCTCACCGCCAAAATTGGTAGAGTTTATCATTGCCATCAGAATTCTTCCCAATGCTCGCTGTGGAGGCCGGCGCAAGTGCACCGACACTTGCATATGCGGATTTGGCGTTCTGCCTGGTGCCTGAACAGCCGGAAATACTATTTCCGTCTTCAATGGAAGATTCGTAACATGAGATGGTTTCGCAAACCTAAATGCGAACGGCTCTGAAGTGTTTTCGTTTTCTTCGAATCGCGAAAACACTCTCTTTTTGATTTACGCATTGTCCGGACGTAAACCCGCTGCGCATTTTTACTGGCGTGCTTAGTATTCTTTCTCGTAAAATATACCGGCTGCACCTTCGCCATCACCGCCCGCCTCACCGCGCAGTTTCACGCCGCGCCCGACATCGAGGTTGATGATGGCTTTGGCACCGGATTCACCGCTCTGCTGCAGTTCGAGATAGGTTCTCTCATTCAGATATTTGCCGGCGGAAACACGGGCCTGGCCCTCTGAATCGGTGGAAATATCCAGATCATCGACGCCGAGATTGCTTCTGAGCTTGTCGAACAGCGAGGTTGAGCGACCGCCGGCCAGCTGGGCTGCGGCATCTGCCAGCCGGGCGATCTGCAGGGCGGAGAGTTTCGACATGGACTGGCCAAAGATCAGCTGCGCCATGACTTCATCCTGCGGCAGGGCAGGGGACGAGGAGAACGCGAATGTCGGGTCGTTGGCATTGCCGGAAACCGCAACCGTGACGGTGGTTGAACCAACCGTCGAGTCCGCCTTCATATCGAGAACCGGGATGAGGCCACCGCCGAAGCTGATGTTGCCGGTGGTGAAATCAAGACGACGGGTGAGGATTTCCAGCCGGCCGCGGCGCATTTCGAAGCCGCCGGAAATGACGGGAACGGCCGCCGTGCCGCGGATCGTCAGATTGCCGGTCAGTTCCGCATCGATGCCGCGACCGCGCACGAAGATGCCACTTGGTGCATTCACCTGCAGATCGAGATTGATGGTGGAGGAACTGCCGCTGCCGCCCTGATCGCCCCCTAGCGCTTTCGCCTGCGCACGGACCTTTGGCGGGGCGTTCTTGTGCTTGACGTCGATTTCAGTCAGCGAGGCCGGGAGTTTTTCCGGAATGGTGATGGCGCTTCTATCCAGCGTCAGGTTGCCACCCAGAACTGGCGAGTTCAGCAGCGGACCTTTCAGCGTCAGCGTGCCGCTCACCACCGTGGTTACCAATGTTCCGTCATTATAGCCGGCACGATCCAGCGTGATCGAAATATCGGCCGGGAAGCCCAACCCGCCGGCAATGCCGACGCTGCCTGTTCCTGAAATCGTTCCGCCGCCTGCCAGCTTACCCGTCAATCGGGAGATGACAGCGCGGTCGCGATCGAAGGTGATGGTTGCACCCAGTCCGTTGACGGTCAGGTTGCGGCGCACGTCGGTCAGACGTGTGCCATCGGTGGTGATGCTGCCGGTAATAACAGGTGCTGTGGCGCTGCCGGAAATTTTTACGTCGATGGCAGCCGTGCCGTCCACATCAAGACCCTGGGCGGCGGTCTGCGCCGCGACAGCTGAAAAAGGCAGCCTTCCGGTAAAGGCCATGGAGAGCGGGCGATTGCCGGCGATGCCGAGAGAACCGCCGCCCGAGAGCGCCATGCCGCCCTGGCCGGTCACGTTGGTGTCGATCTGCAGCGTGCCGCCGGCGAAACGGCCGTTCGCCTTGATGCCAAGCGCTGCAAGCCCGGCGGCGCGGGTCTGTGAGACCTCGGCATTCGCCCAATTGAGATTATAATCGACCGATGGGTCGGATGCCGCGCCCTTGGCGCTGACGGTGCCGGATATGCTGCCTGCCGCATCCAGCCCGGCAGCGAAGGCGTTTGCAAGACTGGCGGGAAGCGAACGGATGTCGGCATTGATGTCGAGTGCCGATCCGGCGGTGCCGTTGACCTCAATGCGCCCGTCGCCGGTGATGATGGTCAGATCGGAGATGCGCGCCGTGCCATTCTGGATTGCAATGGTGCTTGGTTTTTCAAGCCGCACGGCAATGCCCTTGGGGGCGGCGGAAAAGGCGTCGAGCCTTACCGTCATCGGCGTTCCGCCGGTATCGGCGCTGCCCTTCACCACCAGCGGTGCATTGTCGTAACGGCCGTTGACGTCGAATTGCGTTGTCGTGCCGGAATGGCCGATGGTGGCGTTCAGGCCGGAAATCGAGGCGGCGCCGGCATTGACGCTGTCGGCACTGACCTTGCCATTGATGGCGAGTGCCTGCAGGTCGTCGATGGAGATATCGGCGGCGAGCTTGGAGATTGTCGTCGTGCCCTGACGGATGCTGCCGCCATTGGCCTTTATCGTTGCGGCGATCCGGCCATTGGCGTTGCTCAGCGCGATATCGCCGGCAATATCGCCATCCGCCTGCTGCGCGGCAAGTGCGGCCAGCAGGGCAAGATCTGGGAAATTGAAGGAAAGATTGCCTGTCGGCAGGAACTGCTGCGAGAATTGCAGCTGCCCGTTCAGCAGGTTGCGGCCGACGGCCACATGCAGCTCAGGTATCGCCGTACCGTTTTCCGTTTGCACCACATTGGCGTTGGCGTCGATCTTCTGCCGGTCGAGGCTGCCGCTGGCGGTGAGTTTCGCCTGCGGTGCTGCGGGATCCGCCTTGCCTGCAGCATTGATTTTCAGTGCTTCGAGGGTTCGTCCGGCGAGAACTGCGCTTTCAGAACTCAGGGTGACGTTGAAATCCGGTGCGGAAATTGCACCGGTGGCATCGATTGCAAACTCGGCGACACCCTTTGCCTGCGGTGTCAGCTTTTCGAGAGCGGGGAATTTGCCGGTCAGGCTGGCGTTCAACGCATCGTTTTCCAGGCTGACATTGCCCGCCGCCTCGATCGTTCCGGATTTGACGGCGAGGTTCTCAACGCTGATGCGCCCGCCAATGGTCAGGTCGATATCGCCCTGCAGGGCGATTGTAGTATCAAATTTTTCTGCCAGCGCCGGCGGCAGGGTGGCCGGCAGGGCGAAGAGCTGCACGCTGGAGGTCAGGCGGTTATTGGCGAGATCAAAACTGCCGTTCAGGGTTCCGCCGACACTGGCGCTTTCGAGCGTTGCACCGTCAAAGCCGATGGCGGAAGAGGTGAAGCTGAGTGGTGCCTTGATGGTGAGTGGCGCACGCACCAGCCGGTCGATATCAGGGCTGACGAAGGATGATTGCGTAACGGAAAGGACGGTGGCGATGGTGCCGCTGCGGCTGGCGATGTTGAGGTCGGTGCTTTCGGCCGTCAGTTTGATGTCGTCAAGCCGGCCCTGCGGCAGGGCAAGGCTGCGCAATGATGCCGTGGTCTTCAGATGCGCGGCATCCGCGTTGCCCTTCAGGGAAAGGTCGAGGCCGTTGATGAGGGCCTGAACTTCGCCATTGCTGAGAGGCCAGCGGAAATCAACGGGACCGGCGGTGCCGATGAGGTTGGCGGCGAGATCGTTTTGACCGTTCGGATCGATGGTGCCGGAAGCGGTCAGCAACAATGCGCCGGTCTCCAGCGTACTGCTGCCGATTTCGATGCGGCCCTGCGGTGAGAGCGTGGCGTTTGCATCGAGCTTCGTCTCACCGGCAAAAAGCTGGCGGAAGGCGGGGGGGAGGAGCAGATCCGGCTGACCACCGCCCGCGATCTCGATACGGCGCGTGCCGTCATCGCCCAGAATATGGCGGCCGTTAACATTGACGACGGGGTTACCGGCGACATTGCCGCGCAGCGTGCCGGTCCAGTTGGAAAGCGGTCCTTCGCCGTTCACATCGATCGCCACTGCGGGCGTACCGGGCAGCGAAAGCAGCGTGGCGAGAAGCCCGCCTTCGGGCTCTTTCATCTCCGCTTTCAGCTTCAACACATTTTCATTCGGCAGGAAGGCGATGTCGGCATTCACGGCGGCATCCACCGCATTCATCCGATGGGCTGTAAGCGACAGCCTGATATCGTCACGGGCGGCCTTGAGATTGCCTTCGGCCGTCAACTCGAAAGGGCTGCCGAGAAGTGATTGCCCAAGGCTGATATCTGGAAAGCTGAAATTATCGATGCCGACTTCAATCGGCAGCGAAGAACTGCCGGAGCTTTTGGTCGTCGTCTGCTCGGAGGCTAGCGGTTTACGCTCGACGTCGATCGATCCGGCCGAGACCCGGTCGGCATGAAAGGTTCTGGCAAGAAGCGAGAGCGGTGACCAGTCGACGGCGATCTGGTTCACGCGGGCATAGGGTCCCTGCCGGTCCGAAAGGGTGACGTTGTCGAGCCGCAGGCGGCCGGTCAAAAGGCCGCTCGGGGGGGAAATCTCGATTGTCTGATCGGGCGTCGATACAAGTGCTGAAATCTGCTTTGCTGCAATTCTGGCGCCCATCGGTGTAAACCCGACGAACAGAACCGCAAGCAGCACCAGCACCACGCAGCACAAGGCAACGTAGCCCAGCCATTTCAGCAATCGAATCAACGTTTTCATCAAAGGTAATCTACACTCTGCTTTAAGGGTGTTCGATGGCGGTGTTTAAAAAGACTGGCCGATGCCAGCATAAATGCCGAAACTGTTACCGCCATCATATTTATCAAGCGGCATGGCAACGTCGAGACGCAAAGGCCCGAAGGGCGTTGCGTAACGCAGGCCAATGCCGGCGCCGGCCCGGATATCGGAAAAATCTGGCGCCACATCTTCCGAGACTACACCCGCATCGATGAAAGGTACGATGCCGATCGTATCGGTGACCTTGATGCGGGCTTCCACGGACCCTACCACATAAGAGCGGCCGCCGGTTGCGTCGCCTGCTGCATTATAGGGTGATATTTCCTGATAGCTGTAACCGCGCACCGATCCGCCGCCGCCGGCATAAAAGCGCCGGGTGGTGGGGATGTCCTGCAGGTCGCTGCCGCCGACGAGCACGCCGCCGGAAAGCTTTCCGGCCATGATCAGCCGATCTTTCGCGCCGAGCCCCTTGTAACCGCTGATCGAGCCTTCGAACGACGAGAAGAACGTGCCGTTCAGCGCCTCGTAGCTGGGCTTGGCGGCTATCGAAGCACGAAAACCTTCGGTGGGATTGAGCTTGTCGTCGCGCGTATCGCGAACGAATTCCAGCGGGATGGAGGTCGTCAGATATTCGTTCTTGCCGAAGGCGTCTTCGGTATCGGCCCACTGTACTTCGAGGCCCGCGGCGGCGGTGTCGGTATCGTTGAGCTCATAGGCAAAGCCGGCCGTGCCCGTCACCGTCTTGGCATCGTATGTGTCGGGATGTTCTGTCTTGGCGATCAGGCTTGTCTTGAAGGTGGTGCGCGGGTTGAACATGCCGGGCTTGGTGAAGGTAATGCCAGCCGAATAATCCATGCCTTTGACGCTGGATGCCTCGGCGATGCGCGAGACGGAGCCTTCGATACGCAGCGATTCCGCCTGTCCGAACAGGTTCCGGTGACCCCAGTAACCCTGAAGGCCAATGCCTTCCGTGGTGGAATATTGCGCGCCGACACCGAAATAACGGTGCTTGCCTTCAGACACTTCGATGGTGAGCGGAATGGTGCCATCGCGCGCCAGCGTGCCCGCTTCCTTGATCGTCAGGCTGGAGAAGACGCCCAGCTGGCGCAGCCGGTCCGAGGCCTTGCGCAGCTTTTCCGGCGAATAGGGTTCGCCGCCATTGAGGCGCGAATAACGGCGGATGAAATCACCGTCGACGGTTTTTTCGCCGGTGACGGTGACTTCGCCCAGCGGCGCAACAGGCCCACCTTCAGCTGCCATCGTGATGTCGACCGTGTTCGTCGCGTGATTGGCGACCGCCTCGCGCTTCGTCAGCTTTGCGAGCGGCCGGCCTTCCGCCTTCAGATCGTCGATCAGCTTGTTGCCGGCGCGGATGATCGCCAGAGACCCGGCATCGCCGCCGGTGACGAGGCCGTATTCCTCGAGGTTACGGCCCGTCACGTCACCTTCGAGCCGGACGCTGCCGAGCGTGAATTTCGGCCCTGGCGTCACCGTTATGACCACCGGTACGGGTGCGCTGTGATCAAAGACGGGATTGGGCGGCAGGGCATCTACATCCCTGCCCGCGACGGTGACCTTGACGATGCCGCCGTAACGGGCGTTTTCATAAAGCGCGGCGATCAGCCTGTCCCTGTCGTCTCTCGCCTTTATCAGAAGGCCGAGATCGCCGGAGGCGGGCTTGTCCTTGTCGGCGAGAAGAAGCGAGCTGTTTTCAAGGCTGCCTTTCAACGACTTGTCTGCATCACCTGCATCAAGTGTCACGGCGTATTTGACGGGATTGATAACCTCGACCTCGGGTTCTTCCGAACCCCAGAGGCGCATGCCGAACAGTTTGAAGGCAAAGGCGTCACGGGTAAACACCGGATACAGGGCGAACGTGAAAGCAACCGCAAGTGCGGTGCCAGCTTTCCGATACGCAATACCTGTCTTCGGCTTAGTTCGTGTTCTTTGCATAAGCTGCTTTATGGTTGAGCATTTATTTTGGCTCCAACCCGTTTCCTGTCCGTTAACATTGCAATTTAATCATAAATAAACGGCGTTGAGGACCCTTTGGCTTGCGTTTTGCCGGCCTTAACGCAAAAAGCCCCGGGTGACCGGGGCTTCTGTGCAACGGTATTTCGCAATGCGATTAACGGCAACGCGCCGTGTAACGCTGACCGTACTGGTCGCGATAATAGCAATAGCCCGGCTCGGAAGCATTGCCGATCAAGGCACCGCCTACGCCGCCGATGGCTGCACCCACTGCCGCGCCACGAACATTGCCCGTGATAGCGCCGCCAAGAACCGCACCGGAAACGGCACCGATCGAAGCACCCTTTTCGGTCTGCGTGCAGCTTGCAAGCGACAGGCCGACCAGCGCAAATATGATTGCCTTTTTCATGAAACTCTCTCCAACGTTACAATGAGCTCTTCGGCTCGGTAGGCGTCCCATATTTATCTGCGGCGACTGCTACCTCCGACCGCCACAGATAACTAACAATTCGATGCCGTTAAGGGAAGCCTCATGTTTCGGGGATTCCTCCGCGCGTAAATCGATTGCGTGCCAGACAACGGCGCTACGCGAAAAAGGTTCCAAAATTCGTGGTTTTTTGATGTGAATCAATTTTGTACTTTTCATCGGCGGCTATAAACGGTTTATTGGAATGGTTCAAAACAACGGCGAATTGACGCAGACGCGGTTAAAGTGGCCCAAAAGGGTTGACGGTCCCGGTGTCGGAGCGGAAAACGGTCTGGTCAATTCTGGAGCATGGCATGGACTTCGAGGCATTTTTCACGACGGAACTGCAAAGCCTGCATTCTGAGGGACGTTATCGCGTTTTTGCGGATATCGAACGCCAGCAGGGCAATTTTCCCCGCGCGACACGGTATAACGCTAATGGCGAGCGCAAGGACGTAACGGTCTGGTGCTCCAACGACTATCTCGGCATGGGCCAGAACCCGAAAGTCATCGAAGCCATGAAAGCGGCGATCGATCACTGTGGCGCGGGTGCGGGAGGCACCCGGAATATTTCTGGTACCAACCATTATCACGTCCTTCTTGAACAGGAACTTGCCGATCTGCACGGCAAGGAATCGGCGCTGATCTTCACCTCGGGTTATGTGTCCAACTGGGCAACACTTGGCACACTCGGTCAGAAGATTCCGGGCCTCATCATTTTCTCCGATGCGCTGAACCATGCTTCGATGATCGAGGGCATTCGTTATGGCCGTTGCGAGCGGGTGATCTGGAAGCACAACGATCTTGAAGATCTCGAGGCAAAGCTCAAGGCTGCCGATCCGAACGCGCCGAAGCTCATCGCCTTTGAATCCGTCTATTCGATGGATGGCGATATCGCGCCGATCAAGGAAATCTGTGACCTGGCCGACCGTTATGGCGCCATGACCTATCTCGATGAAGTTCACGCCGTTGGCATGTATGGTCCGCGCGGTGGCGGTATTGCCGAGCGCGAAGGCTTGATGGATCGCCTGACGATCATCGAGGGAACGCTTGGCAAGGCCTTCGGCGTCATGGGCGGCTATATTACCGGTTCTACGGCGGTCTGCGATTTCATCCGCTCCTTCGCCTCCGGCTTCATCTTCACCACGGCCCTGCCGCCGTCGCTTGCCGCCGGTGCCATTGCTTCGATCCAGCATCTGAAGGCAAGCCCCTTCGAGCGCGCCCGCCATCAGGACCGGGTTCGCAAGCTGCGCGGGCTTCTCGATGCTCGCGGTATTCCGCATATGGATAATCCGAGCCACATCGTACCTGTCATGGTGGGCGATGCCGCCAAGTGCAAATGGATTTCGGATATTCTGCTCGACAGTCACGGTGTCTATGTGCAGCCGATCAATTACCCGACCGTGCCGCGCAAGACAGAACGTCTGCGCATTACCCCGACGCCGCTGCATACCGATGCCGATATCGAGCAGCTGGTCGGTGCGCTGCATCAGCTCTGGTCGCATTGCGCACTGGCGCGGGCGGTGGCGTGAGGCCTTAATTCAAATAAAAGCAGATCGGGCCGCGTTTACGCGGCCTTTTCTTTGGTGGAGATCAATTCACGGGCGTGGCGTCGGGCTTCCTCATCCGCTGCGAAGACATCTTCCATCGTGGCGGCTGAGCGGCCGTCATGCATGCGGTCCATGACCGTTTCGACGATTTCGGCCATGTCGAGGAAGCCGATGCCGCCCGCGACGAAGGCATGAAAGGCGGTTTCTTCCGCTGCGTTCAGGGCGGCACCCTGCAGACCGCCACGCTCCAGCGCCATACGGGCGAGCCGCAGCGCGGGGAAGCGGGTTTCATCCGGCGCCTCGAAATCGAGCCGCGCCAGTTTTGCGAAATCCAGCCGCTCAACGTTCAGATTGCCGCGCTGAGGATAGGTAAGAGCATAGGAAATGGCGGTGCGCATGTCGGGAGAGCCGAGCTGGGCGATATAGGAACCGTCGCTGTAACCGACCATCGAATGCACGATCGATTGCGGATGGACGATCACCTCCACCTGATCGGGCCGGAGATCGAAGAGGTATTTCGCCTCGATCATTTCCAGCCCCTTGTTGAACATGGAGGCGCTGCCGATGGAGACCTTCAGCCCCATCGACCAGTTGGGATGGGCGCGGGCAATATCGGCCGTGACATTGGCCATCTCATCGCGTGACCAGGTGCGGAATGGTCCGCCGGAGGCCGTCAGCACGATGCGCTCCACCGCTTGTTTGTGATCGCCCGTCAGGCACTGGAAGATCGCGCTGTGTTCGCTATCGACCGGGATCAGCCTGCCGCCGCCCTGTTTGACCGTGCGTAGAAAAACATCACCGGCTGAAACGAGGCATTCCTTGTTGGCAAGGGCGATATCGGCGCCACGCCGGGCGGCTGTCAGCGTCGGGGCAAGGCCGGGCGTCCCGGCAATCGCCGCCATCACCCAGCCGGCATCCATCGACGCCGCTTCTTCAAGGCCGGATTTGCCAGCCGCAACTTTTATGCCGGTGCCGGCAAGGGCGGCTTTCAATTCTTCATATTTGTCATCTTCGGCCGTCACCACCATCTGTGCGCCGAATTGACGCGCCTGCTCTGCCAGAAGTGCGATGTTTCCCGCGCCGGTTAGCGCCATGATCTGGAATTGCTCGCGGCCGCCCAACTGATGCACGACATCCAGCGTGCTGGTGCCGATCGAACCGGTGGAACCCAATATCGTCAGTTTGCGTGGCATTTCACTGGCATTCGTCATCTTCGGTCCGTCAGTATCGTGCGGTTCGCACCTTTTGGAGCATGTCATTCTTGCGAAACCGCTGCGCAGTTTCGGTGACATGCATTAGCCTCTACTCGTGAAAATCAACCATAACAAGGATAAAGCCCGGCTATTGTTTCTGCGGATGGCAAAGCCATATGCAAGAAAAACGATGAGAGGACTTAGATGCGACGTTTCCTGGTTTCCAGCGGATGGATTTTTGCGGCAAGCCTTGTGCTGGTGCTGGTCTTTATTCCTCTCGATCCACGTCTTTCCGAAAGCGCACAGGCCCTGCCCGGAACGATCGTCTCCTTCAATCGCGCCATCACCGATTTCGGAACCTTCAGCTGGATGCTCTATTCCACGGGCGCCCTAGCCATTCTTGCCTATGTCGGCGCACGGGTTTTGCAGGCGCAGACCTATGCCGGGCGCTTGAGAACCGCGTGGCGGCTTCTCGCCTATTTTTTCCTGACGATCGGAACGGCAAGCATTCTCGTCCATACGCTGAAATTCCTGATCGGACGGGCGCGGCCGGAGCTTTTCCTGGAAATGGGCGCCTATAGCCTCACCCCGTTTACCGGGGATAATCTCTATGAGAGCTTTCCTTCCGGCCATTCGACCGCTGCCGGCGCGTTTTTCGGTGTTTTTGCGATGCTGATGCCGCGCTTCCGCTGGGCCTTTCTTTTGTTCGCCCTTGTCATTGGCGTTTCGCGTGTCATCGTTGGCGCGCATTATCCAAGCGACGTTGCCGCCGGGCTGCTGCTCGGCATGTGGACGGCCATGGCCTTCGCTTTTATTTTCGCCCGGTCCGAAATGCTGTTTCGGTTCGATGCCTATGGCTGGCCGCAGCCGAAAAATGCAAATCTTCCGGTAGCGGATCCGCGATAGGGACGTTGAACGGGGCGGAAACGGAGAGATGTGATGGAAGAAGCGAAAGTCGCGCCGGAAAATGACGGTAAGGCGGTTCAACACATCCGCACCTCCGTTGCCATTGCCGGTGGAGGCCCGGCGGGTGTGATGCTTGGCCTGCTGCTTGCCCGCAGCGGTATCGATGTGACGGTGGTCGAGAAACATGGGGATTTCCTGCGCGATTTTCGCGGCGACACCATCCACCCGTCCACGCTCGAACTGATGGAGCAGCTGGGTTTCATCGACGAGTTTCTCAGCCTGCCGCATACCCGTGCGCCACGGCTGAACGCGGTTATCGGCGGCGAGCGTATCACGATCGCGGATTTTTCCCGGCTGCCGGTCCGTCATCGTTTCATCGCCTTCATGCCGCAATGGGATTTTCTCAATTTCATCGTCGGCAAGGCCGGGCAATATGAGAACTTCCGGCTGCTGATGAATGCGCCGGTCACCGGCCTGATCGAGCGAGACGGGCGTGTCGGTGGTCTGATCGTCAATACAGCGGATGGTGTGATCGAGATCGCCGCCGATCTGGTGGTGGGCGCGGATGGCCGCACTTCCATCGTCCGGGAAGCGGCGGGGCTGGAAATCCAGCGGTTCGGTATTCCGACCGAGGTGCTGTGGATGCGCCTTTCAAAACAGCCGGGCGATTCGACCGAAACCATGGGTCATGTCGGCTCGCGACAGGGTTTCGTGATGATCAACCGCGGCGATTACTGGCAATGCGGTTATGTGGTTCGCAAGGGCTTTTTCGCGGACATAAAGCTGCAGGGACTTGAGGCGTTCAGGGAGAGGGTGGCGGAAATCTGCCCGTTCCCGCGCGAGAGGCTGGACGAGCTTACCAGCTGGGACGACGTGCATCTCCTGACCGTTCGCATCGACCGGCTGAAGCGCTGGTGGAAGCCCGGCCTGATCTGCATCGGGGACGCTGCCCATGCCATGTCCCCAGTTGGCGGTGTCGGCGTCAATCTGGCCGTTCAGGATGCCGTTGCTGCGGCCAATGTACTCGTGCCGGTATTTTTATCCGGCCGGCCCGTTGGTGACGATGATCTTGCCGCAATCGAGAAACGACGATCCTTCCCGACCAAGGCCACGCAATTTCTGCAGCGAATGATGCGCATCGGCCGCAAGAAGGGGCAGGCGGCGGAGGCGGAAAAGCCGAAAGGTCCGCCGGCGCTTGTGCTGGCGCTCATGCGATTTCCGCTTCTTGCCCATTTGACTGGGCGGCTGGTCGGGCTGGGCTTTCGCCGGGAAAAGATCGAGACGTAAGGCCGCTCAGGCAGGGACGGCGATTTCCTTCTCGTATTTCAGTCCGATGACGGCTGAACCGATCAGCCCCGGCTCGATCCGGCAAATGGCAGGCACGACCAGCGGGCGGTTGAAACGCCGGAGAACGCGGCCCCTGACCGCTTCGTCCAGAGCGGCCAGAAGCTCTCTCGAATTCGAAAGCCCGCCGCCGACAGGCACGATGGTTGCGCCGGTGACGTTGATCACCATAGCGAGTGGCGAGGCGAGAATATCAACGAGAATATCGATGGTTCTTGCGGCCTGCGCATCGCCCGCCTGCCAGGCGGAGATGATGTCCTCGCTGGTCATATCCTGCTGGTGAAGATGCAGATGCAGCTTTTCCATGCCACGGGCGCTGCCGATGGCATCAATGCAACCGGTGAGGCCGCAGCCGCACTCAAAACGCGGCAGTGCTACCGGCGGATTGCCGGCCAGGGTCGCGGCCACCGGCCCGTGTCCCCATTCGCCGGCGAAGCCGCCATCGCTGTTGATGAGCCTGCCATCGATGACCAGCCCGCCGCCGACACCCGTCCCGAGAATGACGCCGAAGACGACGCGATGGCCCTGTCCGGAGCCGATTTCCGATTCGGCGATCACGAAACAATCGGCATCATTTGATACGATGACGGGAAGGTTTAGCGCCTTTTCCAACTCGTCCTTCAGCACCCTGCCATGGATGCTCTGAATATTGGCAACGGTGGCCTTGCCGGTTTCGGGATCGATGACGCCGGCAATCGACAGCGACACGCAGGCGGGTGTGCCGCCGCTATTGTCGATGACGGATTTGAGGCCGGCCGCGAAGTCCTCGAAACTGGTTTTCGGTGTCGGTATGCGCGGCACGGGGCGAATATCATCCGGGGCATAAGCAATGGCCCCCTTGATGGTCGTTCCGCCAATATCGAAACAAACGATCATTGTTCAGGCTCCGGAACGCGCGGCATCGTGGATTTTTTCTCCGCCGATCCATGTGGAATGCATTTGAAGGTCAGGTGTCAGCACGACGAAATCCGCATCGGAACCGGGCAGGAGTTTCCCCTTGGCCGCCGCACCGATGGCTTCTGCTGGATAAGCGGAGGCCATTCTCAAGGCCTCCTCCAGCGGCGTGTCCATCTTCTCATGCATGAAGCGGATGCAGGACAGCATATCGATATCCGCCCCCGCCAGCGTGCCATCGGCAAGCGTCAGGCGTCCGCCATTGCGATAGACGCGCCGGCCGTTCAGTTCAAAGCCGTCATCATCCGTGCCGATTGTGGACATGGCATCGGTGACAAGGAAGATGCGGGCCGGGCCGTTCTTGGCGCGCAGCGCAATGCCGATCGCGGCTGGATCGACATGGAAACCATCGGCGATCAGCCCGCAATCCAGTTTTCCGTTCGAGAGTGCGGCTCCCACCAGCCCCGGTTCACGATGGCCAAGCGGACTCATGGCGTTGAAGAGATGGGTCACCATGGAAGCGCCGGCATCAGCATAGGCCGTCGCCACATCGAGGCCTGTGTCGGTGTGGCCGAGGCTGACGACGATGCCGGCTTTTCGGAGCGCTGCAACCTGCTCCTTGGTCACGTTTTCCGGGGCAATGGTGGTCAGCACGAAGGAAAGTTCGGCCTTGCAACGGGTCAGAACCTCAAGATCGGTTGTCTCCATCTTGCGGATCAGCGCCGGATCATGGGTGCCCTTGCGTGCGACGGAAAGATGCGGACCCTCGAAATGCAGGCCGAGGAAACCCGGCACATTTGCTTTGCCGGCGGCGATACCCGCCTGTGCTGCTTTGGAGGTCACATCCGGCCGGTCGGTGATGAGCGTGACCATCAGCGCCGTGGTGCCGAATTTTGCGTGGGCGGAGCATATCCGGGCGATGCCATTCACATCCGGCTGGTTGTTGAACATCACCCCGCCGCCGCCATTGACCTGAAGGTCTATGAAGCCCGGCGCGATCAGCAACCCGTTCGCATCAATCACTTCGGCTTCGGCAGGCACCTTGTCTGAGATGTCGGTGACATGTCCGTCACTGGTCAGCAGTACCTTGCCATCATGCCAGGCGGCGCCATCGAAAATGCGGGCGCCGACAAATGCCTTTATGCCACTCATTGGGTTTCCGTTACCTTCTTCAATGCCACCGGTGCATCCGGGTTGAAGCCGCGCGCGCGCGACAATTGCTCGATGAAGCCGTAAAACGGTGCGATCAGCAACAGGGCATCGGTCAGCGGGTGGTTGGTCTCGACGAAGGGCAGGGGCTTGGCCGGGCTGCCTTTTGCGGATGTGACGAAAACATTTGCGCCCTTATGGGCAAGATTTGCGGCGATATCCGTCACCGAAGTCTCGGCGCGGTCGCGTGCGGCAAAGGCGATGACCGGGAATTTCGGTGCGACCAGCGAGACCGGGCCATGCATGACCTCCGCCGACGAATAGGCTTCGGCATGCAGTTCGCAGGTTTCCTTGCATTTCAGCGCGGCTTCTGCGGCAATGGCAAGGGCAGGGCCACGGCCCAGCATATAAAGCGATTCTTCGCCCTTCACCGCCTCGGCGATCTGGCTCCAGTCGAGCGCAACGGCTCTTGCGAAATTCTGCGGCAGGGCGCTGACGGCCTTGGCGAGCAGGTTGTCTTCCGTCCATTCGGCAAGGATTGCGAGGCCAGCAACGATGGAGTTGACGAAGGATTTGGTGGCGGCAACAGCCTTTTCCGGTCCTGCCTGGATGTCGATGGCCTGATTGGCTGCATTGCCAAGCGGAGAGGGCAAGGTGTTGACGAGAGAGACGGTGAGTGCACCGCCCTTGCGGGCACTTTCCGCCAGGGCAACAATATCAGGGCTTTTGCCGGACTGAGACACGGCGAAGGCCGCCGCCCGTTCCAGCCGCAGTTTCGTCTGGTAGATGGAGGCGAGTGAGGGCCCAAGCGACGCAACCGGCAGCCCGGTCTGCAATTCGATCGCATATTTCAGGAAGTGCGCGGCGTGGTCGGAAGAACCCCGCGCAATTGTGACGATAACGGCTGGATCGCGGGCCTTCAGCTGGCTGCCAGCTTCCTGAAAATCATTTTTCGCATTGTCCAGCAGACGGGCGACGGCATCGGGAATCTCGTTGATTTCCTGGCGCATCAGGGTTGTCATCGTTTCGTGTCCTTGATCGGTGTGTTTCACTCTGAGGTCATCGTCAATTCGGCGACGAGGTCATAGGCGTCGCTGCGGTAAAGGGCGCGGGATATTTCCATGAGCCGCCCGCTTTCCAGATAGGCCATGCGCTGAACGGACAGCGCGGCGGAGCCCGGCGGAACGCCCAGCAGCAGCGTTTCCTCATCCGTGAGATTACGGGCGGAAATGCGCTGAATGGCACGGACGGGGCGAATGCCGTTTTTCTCAAGCTCCAGATAAAGCGAGTTCTCGACCAGCTGCGGGTCGGGCAAGAGATCACCGGGCAGGCTCGTCACTTCGAGCGCAATCGGCTGGTCATTGGCAAGGCGCAGACGGGTAAGCCGCGCCACCATGGCGGATTGGGAAAGGCCGAGCGCCATCATCTCGTCGCCGGTCGGATAGAACAGACCCCTGTCCAGCCAGCGCGTGCTTGCGGCCATTCCCCGCCGGCGCATGTCTTCCGTAAACGAGGTAAGCTTGGTGAGTGGCTGTTGCATGCGGGTGATGGGCTTGACGACGAAGGTGCCGGAGCCGTGCCTGCGGACCAGCAGGCCGTCACGCACCAGATCATCCACCGCCTTGCGCACCGTAACGCGGCTCACACCGGCGCTTTCGGCAATGTCACGCTCGGGCGGCAGGGCGTCGCCATGTTTCAGGCGGCCGCCATTGATGGCGTCTTCAATCGTCTGACGCAGTTTCAGGTAGAGCGGGCCGCCGCCTCCCGATTGCAGGTCATCCAGATTAAGCACTGCCCCGTTCATCCATAACCTCTGTCGCACCTAATGTGCCAATTCTGGCTATACCATACGCGCCATAATCGGCAATACCAAAATAGAACCATTAACGAATTTGTACGATTAATAAGGGTTTTATTCGATAGTTTGCCGAATAATGAGGCCTTATGCATGAAATTCATCCATTAACCAAAAAAATTTTCCGGTTGCAGATATTGCTCTAGACGATTGGCATTTTTTTGGTATTGTTTTCGCAACGGTGATCGGTGGCGCCCTGTTGCGCATCCGTATCGCTGGGAAAAATCGGCTTCCGGCCCTGGGTTGGGCGTGCGAAATCGAATTTAACTTGACCGTCGTGAAAATTAATTTCATCGTGGCAGGCAATTATCGCAGATAACTGAATGGCCAACGTAGAAATGGTCGCTTCTGCGAAAATGAATTACGAATGAACAGGGAACAAGTTCATGAAAGTGGGAATTATCGGACTCGGATTCCGTCTCGGTTATCTGGGCTACGTTTTTCATGAAATCGACAAGGATTTCGAGATCGTCGGTTATGTCGATCCCGCACCGGCTGGTCTGCCGGGTCTGCAGGAAAAGGGCATTTCGGTCGGCAAGGCGTATGACAGCCCCGAGGAGCTGATCGCCAACGAAAAATTCGATCTTCTGATGATCGGTTCGCCGAACCATATGCATCTGGAGCATATCCGCCTCGGGCTCGAAGCCGGTTGCACCATCTTCAGTGAAAAGCCGATCGTCGTCAGCATCGAGGAGAGCCTTGAGCTTGCCCGATTGCTCAACAAGCATGGCCACGAGCGGCTGCTGGTGGGCCTTGTGCTGCGTTATTCGCCGCTTTACCGCGATCTGCGGGCCGCGCAGGCCGAAGGCAAGCTGGGCGATGTCGTCTCCATCGAGGCCTCGGAACATATTCCGCCCTATCACGGCGCGTTCTTCATGCGTGACTGGCGGCGCTATGAGCATTATTCCGGCTCCTTCATGCTGGAAAAATGCTGCCACGATCTCGATCTTTATAATGGTGTCGTCGGTGCGCGGCCGCGGTTCGTATCGAGCTTCGGTGGCCGCAAGAGCTTCACGCTTGCCAATGCCCCGCAAAATGACGGTATCAATGACATGGAGGTCTACCATCGCAAGCCGAGCGGCTGGATGGGTTCCGAAAAGGTCTTCGACAGCGACGGCGACATCATCGATTACCAGACGGCGATCGTTGAATATGAAAATGGCGCGTCGCTTGCGTTCCATACCAATCTCAACGTTCCCGACGATTTCCGCCGCTTCTGCGTGATCGGCGCCAAGGGCATGGCGGAGGGCGACTTTGTGCGCGGCTTCCTCAACGTGCACAATGCCCGGACCAACGAAAAGACCGTGGCCAAGACCTATTCGGCAGCCACCACCCTCTCGCAGCATTATGGCGCCGACGAGCAGATGGCAGAGGATGTGATCGCCCATATCGTCAAGGGCGAGCCCTTGCCGGTCTCCGCGCTCGATGCGATCGAGGCCGGCATTCTGGCGCTTGCCATGGACGAGGCACGTCACGGCCGCAAGGTGGTGGACCTCAAGCCGGTCTGGGATGAATATGACTTGGCGCTCCATGGGCAGCCAAAATCCTCCGCCGTGAAATCGGCTTAAGGGGGCGCTGCGATGGATGCGAAACGCAGCGCGGTCATCTTCGCCTGGCTTCTTCTTCTGCCGGCGCTTTTATACATCACGGTTATCGTTGCTTATCCGCTCGTCGATACCTTCATCCTGTCGTTTACCGATGCGTCGCTCAGAAAAACGACGAATTGGGTGGGTTTCATCAATTATGAGAAAATCTTCAACGCGACCTTTGCCGATGTCATCACGCGGACCTTTGTCTGGACGTTCTTTTCTGTCTCGATAAAGATGATCATTGGCACATTTGGTGCTGTGCTCCTGAATTCGGCCGTTCCTGGCCGGGCGCTGTTCCGTATCCTGACGATGCCACCATGGATCGTGCCGATGGCTATCGGCATCTTCATGTGGGGCTGGATGTATAACGGCCAGTTCGGCATGATTTCCGGCGTGCTGCAGAATCTCGGTCTGGTAAACGGCCCGGTCGCGTTCCTTGCCTATGGCAACACGGCCTTCTGGGCGACGATCATCACCGACGTGTGGATCGGCGTGCCGATGGTGACGCTTTATCTGCTGGCGGCAATTCAGGCCATCCCGCAGGACCTCTATGAGGCGGCGTGGACGGACGGCGCCAGCCGTGCTTACCGCTTCCGCCGCATCACGTTGCCGCTGATGCTGCCCGCCATGATCACCATGTCGATGATCTCGCTGATTTCGACCTTCAATTCGTTCGATATCATCTGGATCCTGACGCAGGGCGGTCCGACCGGCCAGACGACCACCATGATCATCGATACCTATAAAACGGCGATCGGCTCTTACAAATACGGTGAAGGTGCGGCCCGCGCCGTACTGATCTGCATCTTCCTGTCGATCTTCACCTATTTCTACTTCCGCATCACCAGCCGTATCTCGCAGGAGGCCAGCCGATGACCGACAAAAATGCGATGATCAACCGCTACAGGTGGTATGAAATGGTCGGGATTTATTGCGGCATTGCCGTATTCCTGACCTTCGTGCTGGCGCCCTTCGTGGAAGGTTTTCTGGTTTCGCTGAAACCGCTCAGCCTGCTCTTTTCCTCGCCCTACAAGTTCTGGCCGCAAAACGGGTCCTTCGAGGCCTACCGGACCATGTGGGTCAGCGTTCCCGGTTTTGCCCGGTATGTCTTCAACTCCTTCTTCATCTCGACGATCTCAACCATCATCGTGCTCCTGCTGGTGGTGCCGGCATCCTATGCCTTTGCCCGGTTCCAGTTTCGCGGGCGTGGACAGCTGCTGGGTGCGTTTCTCGCAATCAACATGTTTTCGGGCGCCGTTCTGCTGATCCCGCTTTACCGGCTGATGCGCAACATGGGTGTGCTGAACACCTATCTGGCGATGATCATTCCCGGCGCTGCCTTCCTGATCCCCACCGCGATCTGGCTGCTGCGCACCTATATGCTGCGCATTCCGCGGGAGCTGGAAGAGGCGGCCTATGTGGACGGCGCGAGCTATTTCTACACTTTCCGCCGGGTGATCCTGCCGCTGGCGATGCCGGGCATCGCCGTCGTCTCCATCACCACCTTCATCGGTGCTTACGCCCAGCAGTTCATCTTCGCGCTCACCTTCAATTCCAAGACCGAATATATGCCGCTGCCCATCGGCCTGTTTGCCTATTTCGGTCGTCAGGAAGTCATCTGGAATGAGTTGATGGCGGCCAGCTTCGTCGGCATCGCGCCGGCCATGGTCGTGATCTTCTTCATGCAACGATATCTCGTCAGCGGGCTCACCGCCGGCGCGGTGAAATAAACAACAACCGGAACGACCACCAAAACGGGAGACTAATTATGGCACTGAAACATTACGGATTGGCGCTTTGCGCATTCGCATTTGCCGGTTCCACTGCCCTTACCACGGTGACGGCACATGCCGCCGACAAGGAGATCAGCTGGATCTATTGCGGCGACAAGATGGACCCCATCCATGAAAAATACATCAAGGAATGGGAAGGCAAGAATGCCGGCTTCAAGGTTGTTCCGGAGGTCGTGGGCTGGGCGCAGTGCCAGGACAAGGCAACGACGCTCGCTGCCGCCGGCACCCCGGTCGCCATGGCCTATGTCGGTTCGCGCACGCTGAAGCAGTTCGCGCAGAACGATCTCATCGTTCCGGTGCCGATGACGGAAGACGAAAAGAAGACCTATTACCCCAACATCGTCGACACGGTGACCTTCGAGGACACGCAGTGGGGCGTGCCGGTCGCTTTCTCGACCAAGGCGCTCTACTGGAACAAGGATCTGTTCAAGCAGGCCGGTCTCGACCCGGAAGTGCCGCCGAAGACCTGGGCTGAAGAAATCGCCTTCGCCAAGCAGATCAAGGAAAAGACCGGCATTGCCGGTTATGGCCTGCCCGCCAAGACCTTCGACAACACCATGCACCAGTTCATGCACTGGGTTTATACCAATAACGGCAAGGTCATCGACGGCGACAAGATCACCGTCGACAGCCCGCAGGTCGTTGCAGCCCTCACGGCTTACAAGGACATCACCCCTTATTCCGTCGAAGGTCCCACGGCCTACGAGCAGAACGAAATCCGCGCCATCTTCCTTGATGGCAAGGTTGGCATGATCCAGGCCGGTTCGGGTGCTGCAACCCGCCTGCAGGAAACCAAGATCAACTGGGGCATTGCCACGCTGCCGCTCGGCCCTGAAGCCAAGGGTCCCGGCACGCTGCTCATCACCGACAGCCTTGCGATCTTCAAGGGAACCGGCGTGGAAGAAAAGGCGACCGAATTCGCCAAGTTCATCACTTCGCCCGGCCCGCAGGGCGAATACGAGTTGCAGGGCGGCGCTGGCCTCACCCCGCTGCGTCCGTCGGCCAAGGTTGATGAATTCGTCGCCAAGGACCCCTTCTGGAAGCCGCTGATCGACGGTATCGCCTATGGTGGTCCCGAGCCGCTCTTCACCGACTACAAGGGCTTCCAGGATACGATGATCGAGATGGTGCAGTCTGTCGTTACCGGCAAGGCGACCCCGGAGGATGCCGCGAAGAAGGCCTCCGCCGCGCTCGAGCAGTATAAATAATCCACAATGCGACGGTTGCGGGCGAAGGTCGCCCGCAACCTCATGAATTCGCCGCGAGAATGCCCGCCGCTGTGATGGAACGGGCTTCTCATGTTTTTCAACGGTTCCGGTAAGACGCGGTTTTCCCCATGTCTCGGAACGTCTCTGAACGCAGCCTGATGTCGGCTGGTGACGGGAGAGGCAAGTTTTGGGTCAGCTTTATCTCAATAACGTCCGCAAGAACTATGGACATTTCGAAGTCATCAAGGGCGTTCAGCTCGACATCAGGGATGGCGAGTTCGTCGTTTTTGTCGGCCCTTCGGGATGCGGCAAATCCACATTGCTGCGCATGATCGCCGGCCTTGAGGATATTACCGCCGGCGACGTCGTCATTAACGGCGTGAAGGTCAATGAATTGCCGCCGGTCAAACGCGGCATTGCCATGGTCTTCCAGTCCTATGCGCTCTATCCGCATATGACGGTTTTCGAAAACATCGCTTTTCCGCTCCGCGTCGAAAAGATGGAAGAGAGCAAGATCAAGGAAAAGGTCGAGGGGGTTGCCAAGATCCTGCAACTCGACCAGCGCCTGCAGCAACGTCCCGGCATGTTGTCCGGCGGCCAGCGCCAGCGTGTCGCAATCGGCCGCGCCATCGTTCGTGAGCCGAAGATATTCCTGTTCGACGAGCCGCTGTCCAACCTCGATGCGGCACTCCGCGCCGACATGCGCATCGAGCTTACCAATCTTCACCGGACGCTGCAGGCGACGATGATCTATGTCACCCACGATCAGGTCGAGGCCATGACCATGGCTGACCGCATTGTGGTGCTGAATGCCGGCGAAATCGCCCAGGTCGGTGCTCCGCTCGAGCTTTACCACAAGCCGGCTAACCTGTTCGTGGCCGGCTTCATCGGCAACCCGAAAATGAATTTCCTGAAGGTCACCTGCAAAGCGGCCAGCGCCGAGGGCGTGACTGTGGAATATGAGGGCCAGACAATCACCGTGCCGGTGGAACCTCGCGCTGGCCTTGAAGGCAGGCAACTGACGCTTGGCATTCGCCCGGAACATACAGGCCTTGAAACGGCTGACCTTAATGTGAAGGTCGCGCCCAGCGTCATCGAGCGGCTGGGAGTGAACACGATCGCTTATGGGATTGCCCCGACGGGTGAGAACTATTGCGCGCTGCTTTCCGGTTCCGCGCCTGTCGTCGTTGATGAACCGATCATCACCGGCATCAAGGCATCGGATTGCCACCTGTTCGATGAAAGCGGCATTGCGCTCGAACGGCGTGTCGACCTTTCCGTCCTCAAGCTGATCCAATAAAGGGCAGGAACCGGGCCATGAAATCTGTTTTCCCGTGCCCGGCTGTTTCTGACGCGATGCATCTGCGGCGGTTTTCTGCCGTCGCCGCCAGACGAAAAAACAACGCCGGGCTTTCGGCCCGGCGTTCGCAACGTTCCCGCATGTCTGCTCTATCAGGGCATGGGATTGGGCATGTAACCGGTGAAACCGCTGATCTTCCAGCGTCCTTCGTGCAGCCGGCAATAATAGAGCGTCTGCCATTTCATGACGTCGAAGCTGCCATCAGCCTTACGAAGCCCGCCGTCGAACTTCTTGCGAACCAGCGCCGTTTCGCCTTCCACTTCGATCTCTTCCAGCGTGGTGGTGGTGAAGATGGCGCCTCTTGGGTCTTCGGCAAATTGCTGGGTTTGAAAATCCTTGGCCTGTTTCAGCCACTCGTCGCGATAGGCGGCGAGCGACGGGAAGGACAGGCGCCAATTGTCCGGATTAGTCTCACGATTGGCGTTGATGCCGAGAAAGCCGTCCTCGACGAAATCATCCGCGACCTGCGACCAGTCGGCGGCGAGGAAGGCATCGATGTCCCGCGTCACCAGCATTTCCCAGATCGAATGGCGGGCTGTGTCTGTTTCGGTAAAGGGGTTTTTGAATGGATCGCGCATGGTTGTGGTCCGTTGTTGAAATTATTTTCAGGATTTGGAGATTTCTCTGGCGCAGATTGTTGGCATATGCTCATCTCGCAATCAACAAAGAAAATCATTTTCAAATCAAGGATATTCGGCGTGTCGTCATCGGGACGGAAGATGGTCGATTCATGGGTATGCACGGTTGACGGGCGTCTTGGATTAGGATGCATCGGTAACGGGGCCAAGCCTTAAGTTTTGGCGGAACGGAGACCGGTGAACATGGATATTTTCGCAAGAATACAGGAAGACAGGGGGCAGTTCTCGCAATCGGAACGGCGGATCGCCGATATTCTGGTTTCGGACTTCGAATTCGCCGTCAATGCCTCGATCATCGAGCTTGCGGCTCGCGCCGAGGTTTCTCCGCCGACGGTGACACGTTTCTGCCGTCGTGTGGGTTGTCTGAGCTTTTCGGATTTCAAGGTCAGCCTCGCCAAGACGGCTTATGTGGGCATTCGTTATCTCACCTCGGAACCATCGAGCACCGGCCCGTCCGATGTTGCCGAGGAGGTGCTTGCCAAGGCGCAGGAAGCGCTTTTCCTGCTGCACAAGACGCTTGACCCCGCCCTTGCCGAAAAAGCGGCGATCAAGATCGCCAATGGCGGCATGATCTATGCCTTCGGTGCCGGCGGCAATTCATCGATGATCGCCTCGGAAATCCAGAACCGGCTGTTCCGCCTTGGTCTGCGTGTCTCCACCAGTGCCGATCACAGCATGCAACTGATGATGACGGCCGCCGCACGCAAGGAAGACGTGATCATCGGTTCGTCCTTTTCCGGTCGCAATATGGAACTGGTGAAGTGTTTCAGGCTGGCGCGGGAAATGGGAGTGACCACCATCGCGCTGACCCAGAGTGACACGCCGCTTGCCGTGGCTGCGGATATCGTCGTGGCCGTCAATGTGCCCGAGGGAAACAACATCTTCCGTCCGACCTCATCGCGTTACGCCTATCTGGCGGCCGTCGATATTCTGGCGACACTTGCCGCTTATCACCACCGGCAAAGGTCGATGGTGACGCTGCGTCACATCAAGCAGCAGCTCGTGGAACATCGCGATTCGGATGACAAGCAATTGCTCGGTGACTGAGCAAGGACAATGAAAAAACAGGGCTGCATTGCCTGATATCCCGCACCGTGGCGGGTTGGAAAGCTTCAAGGGAGTGGTAGGAGATGAAGGACAGGAAAGACCAGCTTGCCGTCGTTACCGGCGCGGCAGGTGACATTGGTCGGGCGATTGCGGTAGCACTTTCTGAAAGTCATGCGAAGGTGGTGCTCGTCGATATCGATGCCGATGCCTTGTCCAATGCGCTTTCCCAGCTTTCCGGCCCCGGCTTTGTCGCGAAGTCCTGTGATGTCACCGATCCACAGGACCTTGCGCGGCTGGCCGCCGAGCTTGCGGAACTGGGCGATGTCGCGACCCTCGTCAACAATGCGGGTGCTGCAAGGGCCGTCAGTCTGCACGACACGACCGCCGACATATGGCGCAAGGACAATGCCCTCAATCTGGAAGCGCCGTTTCTGTGCTTCAGGGCTTTTGAGGAAGCGCTGAAGCGGACACAAGGGTCGGTGGTCAATATCACCTCCGTCAATGGCATGGCGGTGTTCGGCCATCCGGCCTATAGCGCGGCCAAGGCCGGGCTGATCCATCTGACGAAGCTGATCGCCGTCGAATACGGAAAATTCGGCATCCGCTCCAACGCCGTGGCGCCCGGAACCGTGCGCACCCAGGCCTGGGAAGCTCGGGCGGCCAGCAATCCGCAGGTCTTTGAGGAAGCGAAGCACTGGTATCCGCTGCAGCGGATCGTGCGGCCAGAAGATGTGGCCAGCGCCGTCGCGTTTCTGGCCGGTCCGCAGGCACAGGCCATCAGCGGCGTGTGCTTGCCGGTCGATTGCGGGCTGACGGCGGGGCAGGCGCCGCTGGCCCGGACTTTTTCGCAATCCGAACACTACTGATCGAAGCCCTCTCAGGGGCTCAATACGCAATGAAGGGCAGCATCATGGCGCTCGCAAATTATCGTCTCGAAAATTCATGGCATCCGCTCGCAGAGTCCGCATCCGGCGGCTTTACGTTCACGCTGGTCAATCTTTCCCGCGAACCGCTGAAGGATTTTCGCATCGTCTACACCTCGCTGACGCGGACGGTGGACAAGCCGGTTTGCGGCAATGCCGTTTATCTGCGCCGCAATGCCAATTTCCATGAGTTTGCGCCGCCAGCTGGTTTCGTGCTCGAAGCGGGGAAATCCTGGCGCTTCACCGTCGATGGCCTCCTGAGGCCTGCCCGGCATCGCACCGACGGGGCGAAATCCGCCTATGTCAGCCTTGCCGATGGTACACATCGCGCCGTTGATGTCGGCGATTTGATGCTGGATGGGCGTCATAGCGAGCCGGCACCAGTGCTGCTTCCGGAAGGCGAGCTCGATCTGCCTTTCGCCATCCAGCCATGGCCCGCTGAAATCAATGCCGAACCGGGCGAGGGCTTTCCTGTCGCGCTTTTCCCGACGGAAGACGCAAGCACGGAAGAGGTTCTTGCGGTGGAAACCGTGCTTTCCCTGTTCCGCAGGCTTTTTACCGTCGGTCATGTGCCCTTCAGCCTTGCGCCGGTTCATGAGGGAAAGCCGCTTCATTTCAAGCAACATAGCGGGCTGGAAGCGGAAGGGTATCGCATCACCTTCTCCGAAGATGCGGTCGTCGTGGAGTATTCGGCCGCTGCCGGTCTGCAATATGGCCTGACGGTTCTGGCGCAATTGCTGCATGGCGCGCGCGTCGATCCCAAATTCCGGTTCCCGGCGTCCGGCAGCATCAGCGATGCGCCGCGTTACAGCTGGCGCGGCTGCCATCTGGATGTCTCGCGGCAATTTTATCCGACCGGCGATGTCGTGCGGCTCATCGATATTCTCGCATGGCTGCGCATGAACCGTTTCCATTGGCACCTGACGGATGACGAGGCATGGCGTCTCGAAATCAGGGCCTATCCGCTGTTGACCACCGTGGGTGCGACCCGTGGTCCGGATGCACCGCTTCTGCCGCAGCTTGGCAACGGGGCTGAGCCGGTTTCGGGCTATTACACCCAGGACGACGTGCGCAGGGTCGTTGCTCACGCGGCCGCGTTGAATGTCGAAATCGTGCCGGAGGTTGATATTCCCGGCCACAGCACGGCGGCTCTCGTCGCCTATCCGGAATTGACGGATGGGCAGGAAGCGCCCGACAGTTATCGCTCGGTGCAGGGATATCCGAACAACGCGCTCAACCCAGCCATCGAGCCGACCTATGAGTTCCTCGGCAAGATATTTGACGAGATGGTGGAGCTGTTCCCGTCGCGGTTGATCCATATTGGCGGCGATGAGGTTGCGGATGGTTCATGGCTGGCCTCGCCGCTTGCCAAGGCATTGATGGAAAAGGAGGGACTGGACGGCACCTTCGGCATCCAGTCCTATTTCATGAAGCGTATTCAGGGGATGCTGCATGAGCGTGGCCGCCAGCTTGCCGGCTGGGACGAAGTTTCCCATGGTGGCGTTGTTGATCCGGCTGGAACATTGCTGATGGCTTGGCAGAAGCCGGAAGTCGGTCTTGAGCTTGCAAAACAGGGTTATGACGTGGTGATGACACCGGGTCAGGCCTATTATCTCGACATGGTGCAGGATGAAGCCTGGCAGGAGCCGGGTGCAAGCTGGGCCGGCACCGTTCCGCCCTCGCATACCTATGCCTATGAGGCCGTCGGCGAATTTCCCGAGGAATTGAAGGAGCGGATGAAAGGTGTTCAGGCCTGCATCTGGTCGGAACATTTCCTCAACCGCGCCTATTTCAACCATCTGGTTTTCCCGAGATTACCCGCCATTGCCGAGGCGGCATGGACGCCGAAGGCGCAGAAGGACTGGCTGCGGTTCTCCGCCATCGTTCCCTTGAGCCCGGTTTATTAAGGGGAAGGTGCCATGCGTATTGCCGTTGGTGGAATCCATACCGAATGCAGCACCTATTCGCCGGTGCTGATGGGCGAGCAGGATTTTCGCGTCTTTCGCGGTGCGGAGCTTCTGGAGGCCGAATACTTCAATTTTCTCGGCGAAGGCAGGGCGGAAGTGCTGCCGCTTCTGCACGCTCGTGCGGTGCCGGGCGGTCCGGTGTCACGGGTGGCTTATGATGCATTCAAGGCGGAGTTTCTTGACCGTCTCAAGGCTTGCCCGCCGCTCGACGGGCTTTATCTCGCCATGCATGGCGCGATGAATGTCGAAGGCATGGATGATGCGGAAGGGGACTGGATTTCCAGCGCTCGCGCCGTCGTCGGGCCGGATGTGATCATTTCCGCGAGCTACGACCTGCATGGCAATGTCAGCCAGACGATCGTCGATCAGCTGGATATATTCGCCGGCTACCGAACTGCGCCACATATCGACGTACGCGAGACGATGGTGCGGGCTTGGACGATGTTGCTCAAGGCCCTGAAAACGGGTGAAAAGCCCGGTGTGGCTTGGGCGAAAATTCCCGTTCTCCTGCCCGGTGAAAAGACGTCCACCGAAGATGAACCGGCCAAAAGCCTTTATGAGGTTCTGCCGGGCTATGACACCCGGCCCGGCATTTGGGACGCGAATTTCATGATCGGTTACGTCTGGGCTGATGAGCCACGGGCGACGGCCTGCGCGGTGGTGACGGGATCGGACCGAGAGGCCGCACAGGCCGTTGCGGCCGAAATCGCGCAATCTTACTGGGATGCCCGGCAGAATTTTCGTTTCGGTCCTGTGACCGAGCCGCTTGAGGCCATTCTGGATATTGCGGAAAAGACGGCTACCGGCCCGATCATTCTCGCTGACTCAGGCGACAATCCAACCGGTGGCGGGGTCGGCGATCGTGCCGATGTTCTGGCGGCGCTGATTGCGCGCAACTGGCAGGGTGCTCTCCTGGGCGGCATAACCGACCGACCGGCGGTCGAAGCCTGCTTTGCGGCAGGCGAGGGGGCGGGCCTTTCCCTGAAGATCGGCGGCAGTCTCGATCCGCAAAGCCCTTCGGTCACTGTCGAAGCCAAGGTCCTGAAATTGGATGATTCCAGCGCTGCGGATCAGCGGCAGGCGGTGGTAGGTATCGGCGGCATCACCGTCATTCTGGCGGCGCGACGCAGGCCCTATCACATGATTTCGGATTTCACGCGTCTCGGTTTTGATCCGAAGGCGATGAAGCTGCTGGTCGTCAAATCGGGTTATCTTTCACCGGAGCTTGCGCCGATCGCCAATCCCAACCTGATGGCGCTGACAGAAGGCGTTATCAATCAGGATATCGAAAACCTTCCCAACCGCCGTCGGGACGGGGATTTTTACCCATGGAAGCCGCATTTCGATTATATGCCCGAACCCATTCTTTCGGCCCGCTGGCGATGACAGCGGTCCGGTAGCTTTTATCCAGCGATCCGGCGGGGCCGGATCATCTCAGGCGAATATCCATGCCGTCGGCTCTTTCCATCGTCATCAACAATCCGTCGATCCGCATCGGGGCGCTCGCCATCCTGTTTTTCGGATTTTCGAATGCGGCGACCGCACCTTATCAGGCGGTCATCGGCATTCGCGAAATCGGGCTCAGCAACACCGTTTATTCCCTGCTAATGCTGTTTGCCGCCATCATCAATGTCAGCGCCAGCGTGCTGATGGGCATTGTCGCTGACAGGTTGGGCGAATATCGCAAACCCATGCTCTATATCGCGCTGTTCGGTGTCAGCGGTTATATGCTGGTTTATCTGGCGGGGAATGCCACGGCCTTTGTGAGCGCGAAGCTCATTCTCCTGCCGATTTTCGGGGCGATGAACTCGCTGATCTTCGCGCATGTGCGCGCCGATGCCCGCAATCTTTCGACGGGCGACATGATTGCCGTGAACTCGATCATGCGGGCGACAATCTCGCTGTCATGGGTGCTGGTACCGGGCATCGTCGGCATTTTTCTCATCAGTTCCGGCAATATGCTGACGGCCTTCCTGTTTTCCGGCCTCTGCGCACTCGTCTGTTTTCTGCTCGTCGCCTTCTGCCTGCCTCGGGCCGCCACGCCGGCGGCGGTGAATACGGAAGCGCGTTTCGGTCTGCGTGCCTCGCTTGCGGAAATCGGATCACGGCGGGTTTTGTTGCGGATCATCGCAATCGCGCTCATCTGCTCGATGCTGCATCTCAATGATTCGATACGTTCGCTCATCATCACGGGCCAGGCGAAGGGCACGGTGGCGGATATCGGCATCGTGGCGGGCATCGTTGCTGCGCTGGAAATCGTCTTCATTCTCTTATGGGGCTGGATCGAAAAGAAGGTGCCGCAAACCCTGACCTTGGCGGCGGGAGCGGTGCTTTATGCGGCCTACCTCATTCTGCAGGGGCTTGCGACGGAACCCTGGCATATCTACGCGCAGACGTTCATCAGCGCGCTGGGGGCTGCTGCCATCATCAGCATCCCCATCACTTATCTGCAGGAGTTGATCGCGGACCGGCCGGGGCTTGGAAGCTCGCTGATCGCGGTCAATATCTTCCTCGGCGCAGGTCTTGGCGCTTTGATTTTTGCTCTGGGAACGATGGTCTCCACCTATTCGGGTACCTCGATATTGGGGGCCATCGTGGGTCTTGGCGGTGTTTATATGCTCTACACGCTTGATGGGACGGGTCGCCGCAGGTAGAGCGTCGAACCCAAAAGTGTGGCGGTTTTCAAATGGTCCAGTGCGTAAACAGGGCACGTTCAAATGAAAGAGGTTAGGATGATTCTCGAGATTTGCGTGGACGATGTGGCCGGTCTGGAAGCGGCGGTTCGGGGCGGAGCCGATCGGATCGAGTTATGCGCTGCGCTTTCCGGCGGCGGTGTAACGCCGTCTGCCGGCTTCATGCAACGGGCGGCGTCCTGTGGATTGCCCGTCAGCGTGATGATCAGGCCGCGCGCCGGTGACTTCGTGTTCACGCGCGATGAAGCCGATGTGATGAAACGCGATATCGACGCGGCACGTGCGGCAGGCCTTTCCGGCCTGGTGCTTGGCGCATCGCTTGTCGATGGCTCGCTGGATATCGCTCTGCTCGAGGAACTGCGCCGTCACGCCGATGGGCTGGATATGACGCTGCACCGCGCCTTCGATGTCGTTCCCAATATGGATGAAGCGCTGGAGGCGGCCATCGCGCTTGGTTTCCCGAGAATTCTGACCTCCGGCGGCGCGCGCTCGGCGCTTGAAGGGATAGAGGCGCTGGCGCATCTATCCGAGAAAGCAGCCGGTCGGATTGTCATCATGCCGGGTGCCGGCGTGCGTCCGCAGAGCGTGCAGGCATTGCTGGATCGCTTTCCGATTACGGAAATCCACGCATCCTGTTCTGCCGTCCCATTTTACGACCCGGAAAGCCGGGTGGCGAAGCTCGGTTTCACCGGCGATGGGCGCAAGGGCACGGATGAGGCGGCGGTTCGCGAATTAAAGGCGATGCTTAGCGCTCATCATAAAGGCGGCGCAAAGCTCTAGCCGTACCGGCCGCCCCATCGAGATCAAGGTGGATTGCGTCCGGTCCCGGCAGGGCCAATGCCGCCGTGATGGCATCGGCCATGGATTGCGCGGAGATATCCTTTTCCTCCAGAACCTGCGCGAGCCCCAACCGCGCGAGCCGCTCGGCACGGGCGCTCTGTTCGGTTTCGCCACCGACTGCGAAGGGTATGAGGAGTGAGCGGCATTTGGCCTGAAGAATATCGCAGACGGTGTTGTAACCCGCCTGTGAAACCGAAAGCCGCGCGCCGGCGAGCAGGCTCGCGAAATCCTTGCGGAAACGGAAGACAGAGACATTCTCCGGTGCCTCAGCCGAAATCGCGTCGAAATCCACCTGGGGCATGTTGGGGCCGGTGACGAGGCACCAGTTCCCGATGTCGTCCAGCAGCGGTGCGGCCTCAAGGGCTGCCCGGACAAGTGCTGCACCGACCGCGCCACCGCCGGCGGATACCACGATATCGAATTTCTCCGCCGGTTGCGGCGGTGGAAGCGGGGCAACAAGGCCGGTATAGACGATGCGCTGGCTGATCTCGCCGGCAAAGGGGAAGGTGTCTTCCAGCCGGGCGAAATTCGGATCGCCATGCACCAGCACGGCATCGAAATGTTTTTTCACCAGTGACACGGTTTCTTCGTCCCGGCCCGGCTTGGTTTTTTCCTGCAGGATGTCGCGCAGCGATGTCATGACCAGCGGGCGCGGTTCGCTGTCCTCGATCTCGTCGAGCAGCGGCAGCAATTCGAACCGCACCTGCCTGCGGCCGAAGGGGAAAGCTTCGATAATGACGATATCGGGTTTTGCACCGTGATAGGCGCCAATCAGCATATCGGTTCTGAGCTTCCTGAAGGCGTCGTCCACCGGCTTGCCGGAACTGTCGACAAGACCGGAAAAGCTGCCGTCGCTGACGGCGATCGGTGGTAGCTCGACATGGCGGATTCCCTCGCCCGGAAAGCCCGGAACCGGGGTGCCGCCTGTGACCAGAACGACATCGAAACCATTCGTCTGCAGGGCATTGGCAATGCGGCTGGCGCGGGCGATATGGCCGATGCCCAGAAGATGCTGGACGTAAAAAAAGACGGAAGGACGCTTTTCCGGTTCACTCATGGTGCTTTTTCCCACTCGGTCTCGAACAGGGCCTTCAGCTCGCTAATGCTGGTGCGGTGGTCGAAAGCGGTTCGCACACGGTTCTCGGCGGCACTGCCCAGACGCTGGCGCAATTGCGGATCGGTGATCGCGCTGCGCAGAGCCTGCGCGAAGGCGGTCGGATTTTCCGGTTCCGTCAGCAAACCGTTTTCGCCAGAGACGAAAAATTCCGGAATGCCTGAAATATTGGTGGAAATGCAGGTCAGCGCCTGGCTGGCGGCTTCGACCAGCACATTGGGAAGGCCGTCACGGTCGCCATCGCTGGTAATGCGGCAGGCAAGTGCGAAGAGATCAGCTTCCCGGTAGTTTTCCAGCACCTGTTTCTGGTCCATGGCGCCGGTCCAGACGATCCTGCCGGCGATGCCAAGCTCGTCGGCGAGTTTCCTCAGTGCCGTAAGTTCGTCGCCGCCACCGATATGGGTGAAACGCCAATGGATATCCTGCGGCAACGAAGCCAGCGCCTGCAGCAGAATATCGATGCCTTTTTTCTTGACTGCCCGACCGACGCTTAAAATCCGAACCGGATCATCTGCATCCGATCCGTCTCTTGCCGGTCGCGATGTTTCGAAATGCGGGAAGCGGGTGAGATCGAGCCCGTGATAGCTGAGATGCACGTTCTGCTTCGCCCCCGAAAGGGTCTGCAAATGCTGAAAACCGCCGGCAGTGCAGGTCACGGCCCAGCGGGCGCTTTGCAGCTTGGCGGCAAGGTCGCGATCATTCGAGGTCCAGATATCCTTGGCATGGGCGGAAATCGTCCAGGGTGTGCCGGTGATCAGATGGGTATAGGCAGCGACCGAAGCGGGGGTGTGGATGAAATGGACATGCAGCCACTCGGCATCCACAGGCCATTCATGCGCCAGCACGGCGGCTTGACCGAAACGGCGGAGGCGGTTGCGGCTGAGATCATGTGGCAGATCACTGAAGAAGCGGCGGAGCGCGCTGGTGAAGCCCGGTTTCTTGCGGCAGGCCCACAGCGCTTTCAGAACGCGCAGCGGCTCCTCATGCAGATATTCCGGCAGGTAGGTGACGGGTGCGCGGATTTCATCGTGAACGGGGTGACGTTTCTTGTCTGTCGGCCGGCGCATGGACATGAGTTCAAGTTTCAGTCCCGCCTTTTCAAGTCCCAGAAGTTCCTGGGCGATGAAAGTCTCGGACAGGCGCGGATAGCCCTTGAGGAGCACCACGATTTTTTTTGTATCGGTCACGTTGCGCGTGTCTCTTTTTGAAGCGGTGGTTGTCGGGGAGCCGGTCACGCGGAGAGCGTGATTGGCGTCCGTTCGCCCTCGGGCGGCAGCCATTCGGCGATCCGTTTCGATATATTTTCCAGACCGTCGAGCTTCAGCTCCCGCGAATTGACGGAGGGTGGTGCACGGCCGGGCAGGGCTTTGAGAGCTTCCGCCATTTTTGCGGGGTTTTCGGCATCCTCCGGCAAAAGCATGTCGAAAAGGCCGAGTTCCGAGGCGCGGCTGGCGCGGATCAGCTGCTCTTCCCGCGGCACGGTGCGCGGCACGACGAGGGCGGGCTTGTCGAAGGACAAAATCTCGCAGACGGTGTTATAGCCGCCCATCGATACGACGGCCTGGGCGCCGGCAACGAGATCTTCCATGCGATTGTCGAATTCGATGATCTCGATATGCGGAATATCGGCGACGCTGCTCATGAAGCGCTGACGCTGATCCGCCGGCATATAGGGGCCGAGAACCACCAGTGCCTTGTGGGTGAGTTCCGGATCATGGCGGTAGGCGTTGATGACATCGTCGATCAATTCACTACCATCGCCGCCGCCGCCGGTGGTGATGAGAAGGTAATCGCCTTCCGGCCGATGCGCCACGGTTTCTGCCTGCGTTTTGGATCGCTGCAGGAAGCCGACGAAATCCATCTTGTCACGAACATTTTCGGGAACATCCAGTCCCGTCAGCGGGTCGTGGAAATCCGGCGGGCCATAGACCCAGACGTGGTCATAAAACTGGCCGATCTTGGTCATGACGTTGTTACGCTTCCACTCGGCTTCGAGCAGTTGCGGCGCATCCATGACATCGCGCAGGCCGATGACGAGCTTGGTTCCCTGTCCCTTGAGATAAGCGAGGGTTTCCTCCACTTCACCGCGCAGACCCATGGGTTCCTTGTCGACGATGAAGATGTCAGGCTTAAAGCTTTCGGCCGTATGATAAATGATGGAGCGGCGCATCTTCAGGGTTTCCTGAAGATCGATATGCCTGTCCATCGAGGTGTATTCGCCGTTGCGCAGCTTGATGACGCTCGGGATTTTCACGAAATCGACGCGGGCGCGATAATCGAAAGCGCCGGCAATGGTGGCTCCCGAAATGATGAGGACGTTGAGGCCGCGATAATCCTCCACCAGTGCATGTGCGATCGTGCGACACCGCCGCAGATGTCCGAGGCCGAAAGAATCGTGGCTGTACATGAGAATACGCGCGTCGTTCAAACGGGAGGTCATGGGCCACACCTCTTGTTGCCTTTCACGATAAAGGCGATGGCGGAAAGGCAGTTCATCAAGGCGTGTTCCATTTTATCTGAAGGGATCCGCAGCATCACGTAGTCCGTCACCGAAGAAATTAAAGGCCAGAATGACGAGAACGACCGGGATCGTCGGTATGAGAAGCCACGGATATAGCGCAATGACGCTGACGCTGCGCGCTTCCGTGAGCAGAATTCCCCAACTTGTGATCGGCGGGCGCAGACCAAGGCCGAGGAAGCTCAGCGCAGTTTCACCGAGGATCATGCCCGGTATCGTCAATGTGGCCGAGGCGATGAGATGCGACATGAAGCCGGGAATAAGATGTCTGCCGATGATGCGCGGTGTGCCCGCACCCATCAATTGTGCAGCCAAAACATAGTCTTCCTCGCGAAGCGCCAGCAATTTCGAGCGCACGGCACGCGCCAGCCCCGTCCAGTCCAGCATGCCGAGAATGATGGTGATGCCGAGATAGACGAGGATAGGGCTCCAGGTCACCGGCATGATTGCCGCAAGCGCCAGCCATAACGGAATGCTCGGAATGGATTGCAGGACCTCAATGATGCGCTGGACAATCAAATCGAAGGTGCCGCCGCGATAACCGGCGAGACCGCCGATCACAATGCCGAGAACGAAGCTCATGGCGACGCCAAGAAGGCCGATGGTGAGCGAGATGCGTGCGCCGTAGATAATGCGCGACAGCACGTCGCGTCCGAGCCGGTCGGTGCCGAGCAGGAACATTTCACCGCCTTCAGCCGGGCATACAAAGTGGGTACTGCCTTCGAACATGCCCCAGAAACGGTAGGTATCGCCCTTGCAGAAGAAACGCAGCGGCTGAACATCCGTCGGCACGTCGCGATAGACACGCCGCAGATTGTCCATGTCGAGCGTCATTTCCCGACCGTACACGAAGGGCCCGACAAACTTTCCGTTGTCGAACAAATGAATGGCCTGCGGCGGAGCGTAGATATGCTCGATATTGCGGGTATGGAGATTGTAGGGCGCGAGGAACTCGCTGATCAGGATCGAAAGATAAAGCACGACCAGAAACGCGCCGGACCAGACGGCGATCTTGTGCTGGCGGAACTGCCACCACATGAGTTTCAGCTGTGACGCCTTGCTGAAGGCTGCCATTCCGGATGTGTTCGGTTCGATCAGGGATGGATCGAAAGGTGCGGTCGAAACGTAATGGGGCAGTGCTTCGCCTGCTTTCGGGATGGATGAAGTCATTTGACGTTACCACCTCCGAAGCGGATTCGCGGGTCGAGTATGGCAAGGGCGATATCCGACACCAGAACGCCGATCACCGTCAGGAAAGCCAGGAACATCAGGAACGAACCGGCCAGATACATATCCTGGCTCTGCAGTGCCCGGATGAGCATGGGACCGGTGGTTTCGAGCGACAGGACGACGGCGGTGATTTCCGCGCCTGATATGATGGCGGGCAGGATCGAGCCGATATCCGAGATGAAGAAATTCAGCGCCATGCGCAGCGGATATTTGGTTAGAACCTTGAAGGGGTGCAGGCCCTTGGCGCGGGCGGTGACGACATATTGTTTCTGCAATTCGTCCAGGAGGTTGGCGCGCAGGCGGCGGATCATGCCGGCTGTGCCGGCCGTTCCGATGATAAGGACGGGTATCCAGATATGCTCGAGGATCGATCTGAACTTCGCCCAGCTCATCGCCTGGTTCAGATATTCGCGGTCCATCAGATGGCCGATGGAGATGCCGAACCAGATATTGGCGAAATACATCAGGATCAGCGCCAGCATGAAGTTGGGGATGGCGATGCCGAGCAGGCCAAGGAAGGTCAGGCCATAATCGCCCCAGCTGTATTTATGCGTGGCAGAATAGATGCCGATTGGAAAGGCGATCAGCCAGGTGACGATGATGGTGAGGAACGACACCAGAACCGTGAGCCAGAGGCGATCTCCAACGACATCGCTGACGGGTAGCTGATATTCGAAGGAATAACCGAAATCGCCAACCAGCATGCCGGTCGCCCAGCGGAAGTAGCGGATCGGAGCAGGCTGGTCGAAACCGTAGCGGACGCGCAGCTCCTCGATTTCGGCAAGGTTGGCCGTCTCGCCCATGGCGCGCAGTTCGGCGACATAGCTTTCGAAATAATCGCCCGGCGGCAGTTCGATGATGGTGAAGACCAGCATCGAGATCAGGATCAGCGTGGGGATCATCACGAGGATGCGCTTGAGAACATATCGCAGCATATCAGGCGTCCCCGTCGTACCAGAAGGCATCCGGCAGGTAGACGCCGAGATACGATGTGGGCTCATAACCAAAAAGCGCCTTTTCGGGCACGTTTCGCATGCGTTTAACATGGACGACAGGCTGAAGCGCGCCGTTGACGATGCCGATGGAAAACACCTGCTGGGTATAGATGCCAAGCATTTCCAGCCAGATGGCCTCGCGCTCCTCCTCGGTGACGCTTCGGCGCCATTTTTTCAGGAGGTCGAGCAGATGTGCCGCCTCCGGCAAATCGGGCTCCTTGCCCTCGCGGCCGCCGGAAAGATAATGGATGCCCCAGACCGGCCATTGCAACTGGTCGTCACCGGTGGGCGCAAGGCCGGAAGGCAGCATGTCCGGCGTGGGCACACCATTGTCCATGCCCATCCATACCGACATCATCACCTCGCCGCCCATGGCGCGTTTACGGAAGACGTCGCGCTGGGTGGGGCGGACGGAAACCGCAATGCCAATATGCCGCCAGTGATCCGTCACCAGTTCCATCACATCGGTTTCAAGCGTGCTCTCGCCTGTCGTCTCGACGATGATGTAGGCCGGACGACCGTCTGGAAGGAGCCTTATGCCGGCATCGTCGCGCTTGTCGAGACCCACTTCATCGAGCAGCCTGTTGGCTGTCGCGCGATCGAAGGCGCTCCAGGCTTCGGCAAATTCCGGCCGGTAGAGCGGACTTTCCGGCAGAACCGTGTCGGCACTTTCCTTCGCCAGCCCGTAAAAACAGACCATGTTGATTTCATGACGGTTGATCGCAAGGGACAGTGCACGGCGCACCCGCACGTCCTGGAAATAACCCCGCCATGCCGGGTCGGCGCAATTGAGGTTCGGCAGAAGCGCAACGCGTGATCCCTGCGAGCGCTTGTACAGGTTGACCTTCAAGGGGAAACGCTTTTCGGCATCCTTCAGGAAGGTGTAGTCGGCGAAATCGAGGCCGAAATATTGCAAGTCACTGTCGCCGGATGCCGTCTTGGCCGAGATGATATCGGAGGAGGTGACGTTCAGCAGGAAGCGATCGAGATAGGGCAGCTGCAGGCCGTTTTCATCGACACGGTGATAATAGGGGTTGCGCTCGAATACGAACTGTTCGGCCGGCGGCGAGGTCGTGTTGCGCCATGCGTCCAGCGTCGGCAAAGCCGGGTTTTCCGGACGCACCTGCCGCGACATCTTGATATGCAGCCCGCTCCAGTCATCCGCCTTGTTCTTCTTGATGAGTTTGGCGAGATTTTCGGCAGTCTGATATTTGATGTGGAACTGCTTCATATAAGCGGCGGGCAGGAACAGTCTCGCCGGCGAGGCAGCCGCAAGTTTCGCCAGAAAATCCGGGTTCGGGCCTTCCCAGGTGTAACGCACGGTCAGCTGGTCGATGACTTCGATCAGGGGCGGATTGTTGTTGACCAGAAGTTCGATCGGCGGACCGCCCTTATGGATTTCCTTGTTGAGGGCGACATCCTCCCAGAAATAGCGGAAATCCTCCGAGGTAAAGTCGCTGCCATCGGACCATTTGTGGCCCTCGCGCAGCTTGAAGGTGAAGATGCGTTCTTCCTGAACGTCGTAGCTTTCCAGAATGTCCGGGTGCAGCTCGAATTTTTCGTCATAACCGACCAGCCGGGCATAATTGCTGATCGGCATCAGCCTGATGTCGCGCTGGCCGCCGATGAGCATGCGCACGGAGCCGCCATGTTTTCCCGGCTCGCGGCCGAGCGATTTCATATTCATGACGCGGGGGTTTTTCGGCAGACGTTCCGCAACGTCGGGCAACTCGCCCTTTTCCCGCTTTTCCTTGAAATAATCAGGGTCGGTATAGGCGGCGCGCGCATAGGCCGGCAGGAAGACGGAGGCCATGAGGGCGAGAGTGGTGCGGCGCGTTATCAAGGGCGAAGCTCCCGGATATCGACGTTGCCGTTTGCGAGAACAAAATGGCCGTCGCCCAGATCGGCGGAAATCATGTCGCCATCACCCTCGTCACGAAACTGTTTGCCCCAGTCGAATTTGCCCGTCGCGCTGATCTTGCCAATGGTGCGGAAATCAAGCGGACGGTCGAGGTCGGGAAAGGGCACGGCCGCCAGCAGCGATTTCGTGTAGGGATGCACGGGGGAGCGCATCATGATTTCCCGCGGCGCCAACTCAACGATGCGACCTTCACACATCACGGCCACGCGGTCGGCCATATAATCCACCACTGCCAGATTGTGCGAGATGAAGAGGTAGGTGAGACCGAGGTCTTTCTGCAAATCCTTAAGCAGGTTGAGAATTTGCGCCTGAACCGAGACATCGAGCGCGGAAACGGGTTCGTCACAGATCAGCAGTTCTGGCCCAAGCGCCAAAGCTCTCGCAATGCCAATGCGCTGCCTTTGGCCGCCGGAGAAGCTGTGCGGATAACGGTTCAGCGCGCTTTCTCCAAGGCCGATCGCCTTGACGAGATTGCGGACTTTTTCGGCGCGGTATTTCGCATCACCCCGCCCGTGGATTTCCAGCGGCTCGCTCAGGATATTGCCGACCGTCATGCGTGGCGAGAGCGAGGAGATGGGGTCCTGAAAGACCATCTGTATTTTCGAGCGCAGTTCCTTGAGGTCGCCGTCTTTGGCGTTGAGAACGTCGATGTCGCCCTGCGGACGGTGGAAGGTGACGGAGCCTTCATCCGGGCGAACGGCGCGCATGAGGATCTTGCTGACGGTGGTCTTGCCGCTGCCGCTTTCGCCCACCAGCCCGAGGCATTCGCCACGGCGGATTTCAAAACTGACGCTGTTGACGGCCTTGGTGGCGTTGGCATCGCCTTTGCGGAACCAGCTGGACTTACGGGTCGTGAAGGTCTTGCTGATATTGTCCACTGTCAGAAGCGGGCCGGGGGTCTTGTTCACCGCAGCGGTTTTTTTGCCGACAAGGCTTTCGTGATCAACCTTGATCTCGCGCAGCGCCTTAAGTCTCTCGCCGGGCTTCATGTCGAAATGCGGCACGGCTGCCATCAGGCCCTTGAGATAGGGATGGCTTGGCGACTTGAAAATCTCGTCGACAGTTCCGGCTTCCATGATCTCGCCCTGATAGATCACGGCAACTTCATCGGCGATGTTTGCCACCACGCCGAGATCGTGGGTAATGAGCAGCATGCTCATATTCAGCCGGCTCTGCAGATCACGCAGCAGCTTGAGGATCTGCGCCTGGATGGTCACATCAAGAGCTGTCGTCGGCTCGTCGGCGATCAGCAGCGCCGGACGACAGATCAGCGCCATGGCGATCATGGCGCGCTGGCGCATGCCGCCGGATAATTCGAAGGGGTACATGTTCACGACCTTCTTCGGGTTGGAAAACCCTACAAGGTCGAGCGTTTCATACATTTTTTCCGCGCGTTCCGCCGGCGACAGGATGCTGTGGATGCGCAGCGCCTCATCGATCTGATTACCGACGGTGTGCAGCGGCGAAAAGGAGGTCATCGGCTCCTGAAAAATCAGCCCGATGCGATTTCCGCGTATCGAGCGGATTTCCCGGCCGTCTTTTGGCAACTGCAACAGATCGACGGGGCCGGCTGCGGCATTTTCCGGATCTGTGAAGAGCACGCGGCCGTTCACCCGTGCCGTCTTGGGATGGATGCCCATGATGGTCTGGCCGATGACGGATTTGCCTGAGCCGGATTCTCCCACAAGTGCCGTGACTTTTCCGGGAAGGATACGAAGGCTTGTGCCCCTCACGGCATCAATGGTGCCGCCCATAAGAGAAAACGAGACCCGCAGGTTTTCAATACGGAGCAAATCTGCGCCTGCGCTCATGCCAAAGGGTTCCTTGCCGTCTCTTTATCGTTGCCTTGTGACAATTTGCTCAGGAGGGCTTAAAGGCACGTTATCGCAGGGTTTGTTGTCTGTCTATGCTTCTGAAACATCGAATTGTGCAGCAAATTCAAAGCCGGCTTCTGAAACGCGATGGCTTGCCTGACGGCTCTTGTTTGGCGATATGTTAACGAGCGTTTCTGGATGAGGATCCATGTCCGACAAGAAATATTATGACGCGCAGCTGGAGAAAGCCCGACAGTTGCAAAATGACGGCCAATATGCGGAAGCGCATGCGCTTCTCCTATCTCTGGTTGCGGCAAAAGACGGGTACCTGATGGGTGAGCGGACGGTGCTCGGTCTGCCGCGCCGGCTGCATGCGGCGCGGCTGCGTCTTGCCAAGGCGGAAGGCGATATGGTCGCCAGGATCGGTTACCAGTATACGCTGGTGCCGCCGCCTCATGTGCTGGCGAAATATGCACAGTTTTCACCGGAAGAGCGCCGCACGATCAATCTCAAAAGCAGGGAGGATGTGCCGCGGTTCATCCACCAGATATGGATCGGTCAAAAAGCCCCGCCGGTATCGGTGGGCGCCTGGGCAGCTCATGCCGCGAGGCACGGATATGGCTACCGTCTCTGGCGGGAGGCTGATCTTGAGCGGGAAGGCGTGTTTGCAGACGCCGTCTTCAAGACCATGCTGGATCAGGGAGATTATCCGGGCGCGGTGGACGTGGCCCGTTATATTGTGCTGGAACGATTTGGCGGCATCTATCTAGACTGCGACTGGTATCCGGCGCGGGACGATGTGAGCTTCGAGGCTTTCCTGCCTCTGGTGGGGCTGACGGCATTCGATGAAAAAACGCCGCGTGATACGGGGCAGGGCAGCATGCTGCTTGCCAATTCCTTCATTGCTTCCCCGGCAGGCCATCCGGTTTTTCGCAGGATGCTGGAGGCGTTTCCCGGTGTCCTCCAGGAAATGCCGCGCGCACCGGCCTGGTGGTCAACCGGACCGCTGATTTTTACCGTCATCGCCCGGGAGGGAAGCATCAGCCTTGCACCGGCGTCGTTCGTTGCGGCGTCTCTTGCCGATCATACGCCGGTTGCGGTGGTCGAAGCGCTCCGGCAGAAGCTCAACGAGATGAATGGGTTGCTGATCGCCTGGAAATCATGGTGAGATTTCGTCTACGAGGTCTCCGGAAGAGCGCCATCGAGCTGCGGGATGATTGTTGGTTGCTTCGAAAAGCCGCCCCAGAAATCGCCAGACATTCTCGTCATGCACGAGATGATGGGTGAGGATGCCGGTGGTGCCGCCGTCTTCGGCGGTCCTCAGGATGCGGGCAGCGGTTTCGGCGAAAAGGATATCGTCGTTGCGGCCGCCTCGGCTGCCGTGCCAGTCGATCACGTCGACATGGGTGTTCAGACGGGGCGGCAGGGTGTTTTTCTCCGGGCCGAAAACGGACAGGGCGCGATATCCGAGACCCGCCAGTCCATCGACGATAATGCCATCCACGCGGTTCCATGGCGGCACGAGCATCGGCACGAAACGTGTGCCATGCAGGTCGTGGAGTTTATCCAGTCCGGATTGTAATTCGTCGAGAACAAGGGAAAGCTCCCGGTGAGCGCCAAGTTCCTGTTTCTTCTCACCGTTCCCGGCATAATTTGTGTGCGACCAGCCATGCACGGCCACATGGGCAATATCTGACGCATCCAGATATTGCGCGAGCCTGTCCGTCGTCATTTCGGGAATGACGGCGAGGGTTACCGGAACGGAAAAGCCGCGGCAAAGATCAAGCAGCGTATCGAGCGCGGATGTCGGCTCCACGGCATCGTCGTCCCGAAGCCAGAGATCGGCGGTCATGCCGCGCCGGCTGCATTCATCCAGCGCTGCAACCAGTTTTTCCACACTCATGATCTTCGCGCCTTTGCTTGCAGCAGGATATGGTTCAGCTCTGTCGCGGCGTTTTCCAGGGATCGTTCATTGACGACGAACTGGCGGGCCGCTTTTGCCAGTTCTTCGCGCTGCCTGTCATTGCCGAGCAGGGTCTTGATCGCGTCGGCATAGGCGGCTGTATCATTTTCCGGTGTCAGTAATCCTGTGGTGCCGGATTTTACCACTTCGGGAACGCCAGCCACTTTTTCGGCTACCACCGGCAAGCCGGCGGCCTGTGCCTCAAGATAGGCAAGACCATAGGCTTCGCCATGGCCGGGCCAGACATAGAGAGATGCTTTTGAAAGAAGTGCGGCGATGTCGGTTGCGGTTTTTTCGCCGTGCCAGACAAGACGATTTTCGGGAAACGTGTTGAACATCGCCTGTACAGTTGCGCGTTCCGGCCCGTCGCCGATGATATCCAGTGTCCAGTCGAGATCCTGCGGTAACAAAGCAAGTGCTTCGGAAAGCGCGCGATAACTGTTCAGCTTGTCGCCCGCCCGTATCATGGCGACGGTGATGAGCCTCCCCGGCTTCGGGTTTGGGGCATTCGCAACAAACTTTTCGGTATCGATAAAGGGTGGCAACATTGCAGAGTGCAGGGTTGGAGACGCGCGCAAAAGCCCTTCGCGATCCCGCGCGGTGAAGCAGATATTGACCGCGGCCGCGTTCAATGCGGCCAGCAATTCATCCTGTATCGCCTGCCAGCCCATGGCATTGCGCTTTGGCGAATAGGAGGCCTCGGCGGTGACGTAGGCAATATCGAACCGTCTGGCGAGTTCCGGCCCGAGCAAATCCGGGGCCTTGTAGTAAGGGTGGTAACAGAACCAGAGGTCTGGCGCGCCTTCCAGTTTCCAGCGCTTGGTAATCGCCTCGATTTCACGCTCGGCTGCATCGGCAAGCGAGGTTCGTGCCGGGTCATCCGCCTGTTTAAGAAAGCTGCGCAGTTCGGAAGCAACGAAGACCGAGTGGCCGCCCATCGTCATCGCCTGCATCAGCAGGCGGGCCATCAACCGGTCTCCGGAGGGAACGGGATGGTTGGGCGATTTGAGCGGCGAATAAAAAGCGATCTTCATGCCGATGGTTGTGCGTTGGCGGCGGTTCCTGCGTCAACCGGAATTTGAAAGGGCCGAGCCTTGACAGCCCGGCCATTCTTGCCCAACTGAAAGGCATCTTTTGCACATGCGCGGAGCGTGACACGCTTTGACTTTTTCTGACATTTCCCAGAACCTGCTTTCCAGCATCGAAAATAAAACCGCCAAGGCGGGTGTGATCGGCCTTGGTTATGTCGGCCTGCCGCTCGCCATGACGGTCGCCAAGGCCGGGTTCAAGGTCGTCGGTTTCGATATCGACCCCGGTAAAATTACCGCGATCGATGCGGGCCGCAGCTATATCGAGGCGGTATCCGATGAGGTGCTCACAAGTGTCAGGCAGGACGACGGCTTCGTCGCGACGGCCGATTTTGCCCGACTGGCCGAATGTGATGTGATCGCCATCTGTGTGCCGACGCCGCTGACAAAATATCGCGAGCCGGACCTTTCCTATGTCGAAAAGACCTGCCGGGATATTGCCGCGCATCTGCGCAAAGGACAGCTCGTGGTTCTGGAATCGACCACCTATCCCGGCACGACCGATGGGGTGGTGAAGACCATTCTGGAGAGCCGCGGGCTGGTTTCCGGCGTTGATTTCTTCATCGGCTTTTCGCCCGAGCGGGAAGATCCCGGCAATCGTGATTTCGAGACTTCGACCATTCCGAAGGTCGTTGCCGGTGATGGCGAAGCGGCTGGAAAACTGATGGCCGCGTTTTATGGATCGGTTGTCAAAAAGATCGTGCCCGTTTCGACAAACGCCACGGCCGAGGCGGTGAAAATCACCGAAAACGTCTTCCGTGCCGTCAATATCGCGCTCGTCAATGAACTCAAGGTCGTCTACGAGGCCATGGGCATCGACATATGGGAAGTGATCGACGCGGCAAAAACCAAGCCTTTTGGTTTCATGCCGTTTTATCCCGGTCCGGGCCTTGGCGGCCACTGCATACCGATCGATCCGTTCTACCTCACCTGGAAATCACGCGAATATGAATTGCCGACGCGGTTCATCGAGCTTGCCGGGGAAATCAACACCGGCATGCCCCGTCACGTCGTCGGGCGGGTTGCGGAAGCGCTCGATATTCATTCCGGCAAGGCGCTCAGCCGTTCGAAGGTTCTGGTTGTCGGTCTCGCCTACAAGAAGAACGTGCCCGACATTCGCGAAAGCCCCTCGCTGAAGCTCATCGAACTTATCCAGGAGCGCGGTGGCGAGGCCGCCTATTATGATCCGCATGTGGCGGAAATCCCGAAAACCCGGGAATACAGCCACCTAATGGGCATGAAATCGGTGCCATGGGACAGTCGGACGATCGGCGCTTTCGATGCCGTTCTCGTGGCGACCGACCATGACAATGTTGATTATGCCGCGCTCAGTGAATGGGCGCCGCTGATCATCGACACGCGAAATGTCTTTGCGCGGCGAGATATTGCTGCAAAACACATCATCAAGGCCTGATACGGACGGACCATGAGCAGACTGGACAGTTTTATTCGCCGGTTGACCGCGCAGCGGGATATTCTCAACCACCTCGCGGCTGATCTCGATCTGCCAGAAGAGGGTGCACTGATGGAAATCGGTCTCGGAAACGGACGCACTTTCAATCACCTGCACGAACTGTTTCCCAGCCGTCGTATCATCGCTTTCGACAGGGCCATGGGTGCGCATGCCTCGTCGGTTCCGGCCCCTGAGGATCTTGTTATTGGTGAAATCTCGGAGACCGCGCCTGCCTTCATCGGTGCAGATGCGGCGATGGTTCATGCCGATATCGGCACGGGCTATCCGGAAAAGGACGCGGTTACACTGACGTGGTTGCCGGATCTTGCCGCGGGCGTTCTGGCGAAAGGCGGCATCGCCGTCAGCGGTCTGCCGCTGGAGCATCCCCTGCTGAACCCGCTGCCGGTGCCGGAAAGCGTGCCAAGGGACCGCTATTTTCTCTATCGCAAGATTTGAACCTGCGCAGGTAAACAGCAACCGCCCGGGCCTTGTCCTAGAGATAACGTTCGCTCTCTTCCTTCGAGAGCAGGAAAACTTTCATCTGTGAGTTCCGTCCGCGGATGGTGATCTGTTCGCTGCGAAGGTCGGCGATATCCTGCCCTGCCTGCGTTAGCGCCGGTTCGGAAACAACGATGGCTGCGCCGAATTCCTTGGCCTTGGATTCGAGCCGGCTTGCGACATTGACGGTATCGCCGATGGCCGTCAGGGTTTTTGCGGCGCCATATCCCATGACACCGACGATGCTTGGGCCGGCGTGAATGCCGACCACAACTTCGAGACGGACGGCGAATTGTTTCTCCAGCCCCTCGTTCAAGATTGCGATATCGCGCAATATGGTGGCAGCCGCCTTCATCGCATTGCGGCAGGCATGTTCCTCGCCCTCTCCAAGTCCAAAAAGGGCCATGGCTCCATCGCCGATGAACTTGTCGAGATGGCCGCCCGCGTGCTCGACGGCCTGGCCAACGATGGTGAAATAACGGTTCAGGAGGAAGACAACATCATAGGGCAGCTTCGCCTCGGACAGCGTGGTGAAGTTACGCAGATCGCAAAAGAGGATGGCGATTTCCTCTTCCCGGCCGGGGCGGGCCAGCTGCGCATCGACCGGCAGGTCGCTCTGCTGGGGCGGCGAAACGAGAAGCGCGATACCAAGATCGCTCGTGGGGCGTAGCTGACAGCCGAGCCTCACATCCGAATCGGCATGGATGCGTCGCAATGTGGTTTGCTCTATGTCTCCGGGCGGCGGAAGCGGGCCTTTGCTGTTCAGAATCTTGACCCGACAGGTTGAGCAGCGCCCTTTGCCACCGCAGACCGAATAATGCGGTATGCCCGCAAGCCGGCTGGCCTCCAGAATGCTCAGCCCGGCCGGCACACGCGCCTGCGCGCCATGTTCGTAGCGGATTTCGATGGCCGTCAACCGTTGCCGCCAGCTGCGCACGCCGCGCAGGACGAAAACCAGCATTACCGCGCCGATAAACGACGTTTCCGCCGTCCCGGTGATGAACCGAATCTGCGTCTCCATTTCCCGTTGCAGCGGTAACTCGTCTTTTTGAATGGTATTGTCGACGAGCCCCGGAGGAAGCGCATATTTTTCGTCGATCTCCGCCAGCCATCGGCCGGCATCGCTGAAGCCCAGCAGCGCCAGAAGCGGCAGCATCACCGCCACCGTCATGAACAGCCCGGCTATGCGCGGGTACCAGTCGCGGTAACGTAGCCAGAAATACAGGCCGATGCATCCGTGGACCCAGATGACGATCAAGGCGAGGCTTTGCCACGCGCCCTGTATCGGGTTGTTGATCCACAGCCTGCGGATGACCGAGTAGTAGCCGACATCGATGCCATAAATCATATGCGACACGCGGATATTGACGGCGTGGCCGATGATCAGAAACGGGATCGACAGGCCGAAAATGACCTGAAGCGCTTCGCGCAACGGCATGCGCAATGTTCTGCGCAGATAGAGCGAGCGCAGAACAAGGCAGACATGCACCAGAACCGAGCCATAAAAAAGCAGGCTGCTGATGGGGTTGAGCCAGATGAGGCTGAACCATTTTCGGGCCCGTTCGGCGGTGTCTATGGAGATGAGTGCAAGGGAGTGATTGAAAAGATGGGAAAATACAAAAGCAAATATGATGAGACCGGATAAAATCCGGGCCCGTCTCAAATTGGTCTCCGAAAAGAAACGGATCATGCAAATCCCATCATGTGGTCGCTCAGCGCAGAATCATCATTTAATAAGCCGTGACGTCCTTAGTGCAGGGAATCTCGTGGCAATATCGTGGAGCAAAAGGCTGGCAACGGTCAATTGTGCGTGTTCGAATGTCGCCGGCGCATGTCCTGTTTAAAAAGGAGCCGTTCGGTATGCTCTCGCCCTTTGTTTTACGCATCGTCCGGACATAAAACCGCTGCGCATTTTATTGGAAATTTTCTGGACGCACGATCGCAATCGCGACTTGGGGACGCTGCCAGGCACCCAAACTTTCGCCGTGACCAGGAGGTTGCGGTGACCGCGATCAGAGTTCGATTATCTGGCCGTCCATGGCAGCGAATGCACCACCGAACTGGGCTTTCGCCTGTTTTTCGATACTGTCCAGCTCCTCGTCGCTGCGACTTGGGGCATGGTGTATGAAACCGACATTTTTTGCATCGGCCAGTTTGGCAAGGCGGATCGCCTGTTGCCAGGACGAATGGCCATAACCGCGATAAAGGCCCATTTCGTCGTCGGTGAACATGGCGTCGTAGAGGAAAAGATCGACATCCCTGATCAGATCGAGCACGGTTTCGTCGATGCTGCCCGGCTCATGCTCCGTATCGGTGATGATGGCGAGGGATTTTCCTTCCCAGTCCAGCCTGTAGCCGATGGCATTACCGGGATGATTGAGCATTCCGGTTCTGATTGAAAGGCCGGGGCGCGGGTTGAGCGTGTCGCCGGGCATGAAGTCCCGCGTCACCATTTTTGCGCAGCAAACCTCCAGCGGCACGGGGAACCAGGGTGGGCTCATGAAATCCTTGAGCATTTCCCGCGTTGTCATGATGCCGGCCAGGTGACCGGACCAAATAGCGACGTCGTTGCAGCTGTTGTAAAACGGCTTGAAGTAGGGGAAGCCGACGATGTGATCGTAATGACAGTGCGAGAAGAACAGATCGACGTTGGTAATGCCTTCCGCCCGCAACGCCAGACCGGCGGGATGTAGCCCAGACCCTGCATCGAACAAAAGGACATGATCTCCGCATCTTACCTCGATGCAGATGGTATTGCCGCCATATTTTCGGAAGTTTTCACCTGAAACAGGAAGCGTTCCCCGCGCGCCCCAGATCTTTACCCGAAAATTTCTATTACTTTCCCGACTTGCTGTGTCGGAATCGAACGCCATGACACACCCCAATAACAACGGAATCTTACACGCTTCCCCCATGAAGCCCGTTGTCTCTACAGATTTTTATATCCGCCTTCTGGCGGATGCCTTTACCTCTTATTCAGTCAGCATTTCATTTATATTGCAATGGTGCGACATTTATTTTTCTAATATCGCCCGTCGGGGTAGCAAGGAATTGCCACTCATGTTCTGGCGCTTGCGCGCGCCTTGCTCAGTTCCGTCGTCGTCTGGGTGAGGCGTTCGGCAAGAACGCGCATGACTTTTATGGTGATATCCGGGAAATCGGACATGAGCTTGAAGAACTGCTCCTTGCCGATCCGCAGGGCTTCGACATTGGTGGAGGCGCGCACGGTTGCGGTTCTGACGCTGTCACAGAGGATGGCGATTTCGCCGACGATGGCGTTGCCGGTCATTTCCGCCACTTTCAATGTGCCTGATGGGGAATCGACCAGAACATCCACCTTGCCGGTCAGAACCACATAGGCCGCATCGCCGACATCCCCCTGCCGGAACAGCACGTCACCCGTATGATAGGACACCCGATCCGATGCAAAAGCGAGTAGTTTGAGCTTCGACGGTTCCATTTCCGAAAAAAACGGGACGCGTTTCAGCATTTGAATTTCGTCTTTGAAGAGCATTGCCTTACCCTATTCTTGTTCCACCTCGGCCACGTTCTTGGACTTATGTTGCGACCATGTCCTTGAATGTACCGTTTTCCTGCGCCAGAGTCTCGTAACTTCCGTCGGCGGTGATTAGTCCCTGGTGGACGAATATGACCCGGCCGAACATGCGTGAGAGCGTTGCATTCGACAGAACCCATATGATTGACGGGTTATTGTTGTTCTGTTTCAGGAGTGTGATGACCCGCTCGACAATTTCCTCCTGTTGTCGGGGATCGAGGCCGGGAAGGGGGCGATTAAAGACGTAATAGTCGGATTTGCGGATCAGCGCGCGGGCAAGATTGAGCTTCTGACGCTGCAGCGGACCAAGCCGCTTGCCGCCGGCACCGAGGTTGAAATCGAGGCCGACCGCCAAAACACGCTCGTAGACGCCCTGCTTGCGCATGACATCGGCGACGATGTGGGTGATACGCCGCGAGGCATCGGTATAACGATGGCTGACCTTGCCGAAGAGAATATTGTCCAGCAGGCTGGTGGCGCTCATATATTTCGTCGGATCGTAGATTTCGATGATGTTTTTCAGGCTGTCGGGCAGGTTTTCATGGAACATGTGCCGGACTTCGACGATCCTGTTCATGATTTCCGGCGACAAAAGGCCGAAACGCTGCCGGGGCTCGATGTAAAAGAAGCTCAGCCGCAGCATCGCGCGTTTTTCGCTCTCATTGGCATCATCGAAACCACGGCCCTGCAGGCGCTGCAACATCTGCTGATAGACCGGAATGTCATCGGGCGTCATGAATGTGAGCTGCTGGAAGAAGGGATGGTCTCCCGGCAGATCGGCGAAGATTTCGACGATGTTTTCGGCGATCGTGTAACCCATCTCGAACAGGGTTTTGACAAGACCGGTTTCGCGCATCAGCGAACGGAAATAATCGCTTTCGATGATGGTCCGGATCGTCTGGGAAGAGTCTCGCATGGTGCCGAACAGCAGGTTTTCGCCGACCGTCGCTTCGCTGTTGTAGCTCTCAAGCTCGAAAGGCGCGATGAGGCCGCTCAAGTTCTCTTTTTCCAATTCGGCGCGCAGCACATGCCGCAGTTCCACGATGCGGGCGGCAAGATGCAGGTCGGTCAGGGGGTCGATCGACGAGCGCAGTGCAAATTCGAGGATATCCTGCGACAGCTCCACGCTGTCGAGCACGGCCAGGATTGCGCGAATGAGATTTTCCGGTTTGCCGTCACCGGACGGGCTGGAAGCGTAGTCGATCCATTCGCTGTTTATGTCGATCAGCGGATTGCCAGCCATCTTGGCTTCGCGGATTTCCCACTTGCGGTGTTCCAGAGCCGCACCCTCATAGTTTTTGTCTGCGAGCGGGGCGTGTTTCAGGCCGTAGAGCAGATTGTCCATCAGGCTGGCATGGAAAAAATAACTGTCCGAGGAGACATAGGAGATGCGCCGTCCCGTCAGTGATTCCGGCAGTTCCAGTATGTCGACATCATTGATGCTGATCTTGCCGGAGGCCGGCCAGAGTGTCCGACCGATCGCATCCGCAAGCGCTTCGCCTCCCGCGCCGCCGACGATGGCGATGACTTCACCCGGCTCGATCTTCAGCGATGCCTGCTCCAGAAGCCGGCTGCCGCTGTCGTCTTCCAGTGTCAGATTGGTGATGACGATCGGTGCGGTGATGGCTGCGACGGTTCCCGGCGACAGTTTCTGCACGTTCTCTTCGATCATGTTCGGGGCATTGAACTGTTCGAAGACCTGCTCGTATTTCACCTGCACATCTTGACGTGCCTGATCCCAGTCGATCAGTTCCTTCAGCGGTCCGGGCAATTCCTTGTAGGCGTTGATGACGGCGACCAGCTGGCCAACATCGAGGCTGCCCTTGAGGGTGAGATAACCGCCAAGCGCATAAAAGAAGAAGGGCGTAAGCTGCGCGAGGAAGTTATTGATGAATTTGACCAGAAACTTCCACTGGTAGAGATCGTAGCGGATCTTGAAGATGTCGCCGAGCCGGTGGGAGGCGTCGGCGCGCTCGAAATTGGACGTATCATAGGCGTGGATGGTGCCGATGCCGTCAACCATTTCGCCGATGCGCCCGGCAAGCTGGCGCGCGCTCAACTGCCTCTGGCGACCGAGTTCAATGAGGCGGCGGCGCATCTTGGGGATGATGCCGACCTGAATGGCGGCCATGAATGCAGCGATCAGACCCAGCCAGAAATTCTGCACGAGGATGAAGAAGAGAGCAGAGAGTGCCTGACCGCCGAGAAGCGCTGGCTGCACGAAGGCGTCGCCGGTAAAACCGCCTAGCGGTTCAACCTCGTCCTTCACCATGCTGGAGATCTCAGCGCCCTTGACCCGCTTGAAATGGCTGGGCGGGAAGCGCAGGATCCTGTCGATCAGCTCAAAGCGGACGCGCCGGAGAAGCCGTTCGCCAAGGCGCCCCTTGAAGGTATTGATGTAATATTTGAAAAGCCCGTTGATGACGACAAGCGCAAGGAATGTCAGGCTGAGCGCCATCAGCATCGACATGCGGTTGAGTTCGAGCCCGGGGAACAAGGTCACGGTGCCCCAATAAGGGATATCGACCGTGAGATGCATGAAAAGCTGTGTTGCGTTCGCCCCTTCGAAACCATCCCCCTGAATGGGGCCGTTGACGATCTGCTTGGGCAGATCGAAGGCGAGGAAATAGGGGATCATGGACAGGGCCACGATCAGCAGAATGAAAAGCTGCTGCCGCCTCGTGTGCGACCAGATATAACGCGTAAGGCTTTGTTCCATATAAAACTTCTATGACCTGTCGGGGCAAGCCCGGGGTGTTGGTTTGCGCGGTGTCTAGACGATCCGGTGGGCGGGTGGCGCAAGCTCCTCCTGCAAATAGGTACGTGACTCGCTATTTATCAGTATATTCAAGCGGTTTCGAGCAAAATAGCATCCGCATCGAGGCTTACCCGCCACACTGAAAGATTGTTTTTGCAACCCATGTGTCGCAATCCATATAAATGCGACAGTATTTTTAGAATTCTCTAATGTTATTGTTTTTAGTGTAGAACAGGCGTTAAGACACTTGGGTATAGTGATCCCATAGTGGTTGAGCCAGACGCTGGCGCAATAGTGGCAAGGTCGATGGCGATAGATATTTCAGAGCGTGCAGGCGGCGAACCTCCCCTTGAGTCACGGCAGCGTTTCGACATTGCAGCGGATGGAATGATCGCGCATCCCGTTTCTTTTGAAGGGCTTGCCGGTATTTTTCATCCGGCGCGCAAAGATGTGCAGCGGGATCATGCGGTTCTTTTCGTCAGCCCGTGGGGCATGGAAGAGCTGTGCAGCCGCAAGTTTCAGCGCGTTCTGGCCGAGCGGCTGGCCGCTTCCGGCGTTGCCAGCCTGCGATTTGACTATCTTGGCTCAGGCGACGCGCTCGATCCGGACGATGTGGGTCGGGCGGCGGACTGGCTTTCCGACACGCGCGCGGCGTTTGAGTATCTGAAGCGTCTTTCCGGCTGTTCCGGGGTTGTCGTTGTGGCGCAGGGCCTCGGTTGCGCGATTGCAGCTCAGGCACTTGCCGGCACTGCACCCGCCGGTTCCATGGCTCTTCTGGCGCCGGTCGTCTCCGGTCGCGCCTATCTGCGTGAACTGGCGATGTGGTCCTCCATGATTGACGATGGTCTTGGTCTGTTGCCCGCGCAACGCTCAGTACAGCCCGGGGCGATCGCCGGAATGACCATGCCTGTTGGTGTTGCGGATACGATCAAGAAGATCAATCTCTCCGGTCTTGAAACTGTTCCGGCCCGCAATGTCCTTGTGCTTGCGAGAGCCGGTCGTGTGACCGACAGTGATCTCGCCAGACATCTCGCGGCGCTTGGCGGTGAGGTGAAAGAGGCGGCGTTTTCGGGTTATGACGATCTCGTTTCCAGCCCGACGCTTTCGAAAATATCCGGCGATGTCGTGAACCGACTGGTGGATTGGGTCTTGTCACAGACCCATGCCGGGAACCCGGTTACATTCCCTGAAGATTTCACCATCAACGCGCTGCAGCGCGGCCAGGGTTTTTTCGAACAGCCGGTGCAATTTGGCGAGGGCGGACGGCTTTTCGGCATCTTTTGCGAGCCGGACCATCGCCAACCGGTTTCTTCGGTCCTTCTGCTTGGCGCGGCCTATGACCGGCATGCGGGCTGGGGCAGGCTTTCCGTGCAGACCGCCCGTGCCCTTGCGCGTGCCGGTGTCGCTTCGCTGCGCTTCGATGCCGCCAATATTGCCGACAGCCCGCCGGTCAAAAACGTGCCGGATCAGGTTCTTTACGATGTCTCGCAGAATGACGATGTCTCTGCCGCTCTCGATTTTCTCGAGCGGCGCGGTAAAGGTCCCTTCATCGCGGCCGGCCGGTGCAGCGGCGCCTATCTCGCTTTCAACGGCGCGCTTGCGGATGGTCGGATCAGCGCAGTCGCTGCGGTCAACCCGGTCGTCTTCCACTGGCAGAAAGGCCGCTCGGTCGATGAAGCCTTGCACAAGCGGCCGCGTTCGTTTGGGGAGTACAGCCAGCGTTTTCGCCAGGGGGCAACGTTCAAGCGTCTCTTCAGCGGCGATGTGGATGTCATCAGTGCCGGGCTGAATATCGTCAAGGCAACGATGAAGAAGCTTTCGACAAAAACGGCAAGGCTGTTCCGCCGGGGCAGCGAAGAAGGGCGCGCCGTTTACCATGCTTTCGATTCACTCAAGGCAAAGGGCACCGCTGTCAGCCTGCTCTATAGCGACAATGACGACGGGCTTGAGCATTTTCGCTATTATTTCGATGCCGACGGTCGCGGGCTTTCGGTCTATCAGAATGTGTCGCTGACAATTATTGCCGATGCCGACCACAATCTTTCGACACCGGAAGCGAAAACGATCTTCATCGATGCGGTGACGCGATTGGCTCTAAAAGGAGAAACGCCGGCCGGAGCCCAGTGATACCACGTCTCCGGACGGTGGCGTTTCGATTGTCCCGGCCTCCGGCACAAGATTGATTGTCTTGCTCTCGCCGGGGGCGAGATGGAACCAGTTTTCCGAGGCACGATAGCCTTCCGCCGACACATGGACGGATTGCGCCAGCCGGTCGGTACCGATTTCGAGCGACCAGTTGCCGTTGGTTTCGCTGATACCCGAAGACAAATTGGCAGCATGCAGCGCTTTTTTCCGGCCGAGCGGAAAATGGAAGGCGTCGGCGATAACAAGCCCGGTTGCGACATCACGAAGCCGGGCGACCGTGACATCATGGGATGGCGGGCCGAAACGATAGGCATAGGTCGTATCGAAAAAGGCGCCGAACAAATCGGTCGCGGCAATTACCTGGCTCTGCCGCGGCGAGAGCGTTAGCGGGCGTTTGGCGTGCACGACTGGCTGCATGCCGTCGCGCAGGCATGTCAGTTCCAGCATGGCGTCCAAGCTCTCGCTGGTTTCGTTGATGAGATGGATGTTCAGCCCGTTGGTGCCTTCATCGGAAAGGCTGAGCTGGATGGGGCGGAACGCCCGCTTCAACGCGTGCCAGACGGATTTGGGTCGGCCGGTGGCGTCGATGATACCCCAGCCAGCACCGGGAACGAGATCCTGCAGGGTCCAGACCAGCGCGCCCCGACAAGAGGAACCGCTGCGCCGCCATTCGGCGAAGGTCGCTTCCATAACCTCGGCCGTTGCTGCACGGGACATGTCGAGATAAAGCCCGCCATCCTCGCGTCGCAGAACGTCCGGCTCAACGTCGTAAAGCAGCTTCAGATAATGGTCGCGAACATCTTCGAAATCCCAGGACGCGCCGCGATCGCGCGGCGTGCGGGCTTTCCAGCGTGGATCGTGCACGGCCACGCCGGGAAGATATTTGTCCAGCGTTTCCTGTTCGGGAATATTGGAAAAGGCCAGGCACTCGGCGGCAAAGCGTACATCGGCGCGGCGGGCATCTTCGAGCGGGCGGCAATAGGCGCCCACACCATAATAGTGACCGACCCCGGCATTGGGGAAAAATGGCAGCGCGCCGCCGGAGGGGGAGTTGGTGACATAGGCCGCATCCGGCCGTTTCTCAGCCAGCACATCCGGAATAATCTCCTCGGTGAGCGTCGCCTTCCATATGTGTTCCGGCAGGCCGAGCATGGCGCCCTGCTGGTACATCTCGCTGCCGCCGCAGAAAACGGTGAGGGATGGGGAAAGCGCTGTTGTCTCGAGGAACTGCGAGATTTCCGTAACAATATGCTGGCGCAGGCCGTCATCCTTTGCCGGGTAATCGAAATTGGCAAGCATGGCGTCCTGCCAGACCATGATGCCCAGTTCATCGCAAAGCGCGAAGAATTCCGGCGTCTCATAGGCCATGGTGCCGCCGATACGGATCATGTTCATGCCGGCTTCGGCTGCTTTTTTGAGCCATGGCTCGTAGTCCGGCCGTGTTCCCGGCAGGCGCACGATGTCGGCCGTCGTCCAGACTGCGCCGCGGCAGAAGACGGGTTGGCCGTTCACCTTGAGCCCGAAACCGTTGCCATCCTCGTCGTTATCGATCTCCACCTGGCGGAAACCCGTGCGCCCGAGCCTGTGTTGCTTGCCGTCCAACTCCAGAATGATGTCGTGCAGCGCGGGTCTGCCATGGGTGTGCGGCCACCAGATTTCGACACCGGGTATGAGCAGTTCGCCGAGGAGTTTGCCGTCTTCGCCCTTTGAAAGATTGATGCTGTAACCCGCGCAAATCACCCGTGCGGACTGGATGTCGCGGTTCGCTTCGAGATCGATACTGACCTTTCCCGTGCCGGTATCGTCAAGCGAAGATTGCAGGGTGCAAAGCACGCTTTCCTGCTTGATGAGGCTGATGGGTCGCCATGGGCCAGCGGCATGGATTTCCGGGCACCAGCCGGGCATGTGGCCGAGCGCGGTGGTGCGGATCAGCCGCAACCCCTGTGTGTTCATCATCTGCGGACGCCAGCGGGCGCGCGGACCGGTTTTTTCGAGCCGTGGTGCAAGCGCCCGGAAACAGATCGAAAGTTCGTCCGCGCCTGTGAGCGTGACTGGCACTTCCAGCCTTTCGAACATGCTTTGGCTGGCGGCGATCAGCTCACCGTTGAAGAAGATTTCCGCAATGGTTGCGAGGCCGTCGAAGCGCAGTGTGGCCCGTTCCCGCACATCGGAAATCATCGTCAGCCGATACCAGGCATCCCTGTCGTTGAGCGTGACAGGAGCAAGACGATCGAATTTCCCGGCATCTTCCAGTGCCTGCGCCACCGTGCCGGGCACGGAGACGTGCAGGCTTTCAAGCGTTGCGGGGATGTCAGACGGGGTTTCGCAGGCATCGGCGGGCGTCAGTGTCAGCGTCCAGCCTTCACTCAGAAACTCCTCGCTTTCGCCCGGAAAATAAGTCCTCACGCGGCCTCGCTGGCGTCAGATAGTTTCGCCGCAAGGCTTTCCATCAAGCCATCCCATGCGTCCGCTGCCGGATCGAGCACGGATGCCAGCGCATCGAATTTGCGGCGGGTGACAGCGCGGGCAAGCTGGAACTGCACGGTCTTGGCGACCTCGGAGATACGCAGCGCGTGGTCTCTTGCTTCAGAAAAACCGTCCCTGTCCAGCCATTCGAGGTGGCTTGCCGCCAGTTCGAAATTGGCGCCGAGCTGGCGCAGCGTGTTGAAGGCATATTTGTGGAAAAAGCCGAAAGGCCTGTCGGCAACCTTTTCCACCTGCGCCGGAAACATGGCTGAAAAGGCCCTGACAGGATTGGCGGATGGACGCCGCGAAAAATGAAATTTCAGCAATCGCTCGGCCGTCTTGCGAATATGGGCCGACGAAGGATTGCTTTCTGCGAATTTCGCAAATTCGGTGTAGGGCAGGAAGGGTGGGTCGGTCTCGGCCAGATGGTGCTGGAACAACCCGTCGAAATCCTCGCCCGACAGATGGAAAAAGCCGGCATTGTGGAAGTAGTCTAGTTCCCGGTTCGCCAGATCGAGCCGGTTGATGGCGACGGTGGTTTTGCCGTGCTCCTTCTGATAGCCCACCCCATGGGTGTCGGGCATATAGAAGCTGTCCATCTCGACCAGGCAGATGCGACCGCGTTCCAGCTGCGCCTCGATGTGGTTTTCCACCCGGTCGAAGATCGCCAGTTCGGTGGCGCGAACGCCATAAAGCGCTTCGAGATCTTCCAGCGGCACCTTGAAGAAGGTGAACTGGTCACCCTCAAAGTCCTGCGTCAGGGTGAAACCGAACATGGCTTCCGGCGGCAGGCCTTTCGAGGCCAGAACCTCGATCCACAAATCGATGTAGCAATTGGTTTCCGGCCACATTCTTTCGGAAGAATGGAGCGGATGTTGCACATAGTTCTTGGGATCAAGGCCCGGAAAAATCTGCCGCATGGATAATCAGCCCCAGAGGGTTCCCACGACCTTTGCAGGCCATTTCTTCACATCCAGACCATGATGCGCAAACAGCGCCAGAGCGATACGCTCAAGGCCGAAACCGACGCAGGCGGTATGGGCGACATCGCCGTTGGCGAGGTTCAGACCCCATTTCTGGCCGAAGGCATCCTGATGGTAGTTGAAGCTCATGCAGGCTGTCGGGTTGGTCGTCGATGTGACCGGGATCAGCAGTTCGAATTTCAGGTTCTGATCGCGCTGGTTGTTGGCGAGCATCTTGCCGGCGCGGCCGAAGAAAGGATCGTTGGCGACGTCGATGGTGACGTCTAGACCGACCGCCTTCATCATCTCGACGCCGCGATCCATCCAGGTCTGGCGGAATTCGGTGACGTCGGACTCTGTGCCCATGCAAACATATTCGCGCATGCGGAAAAGCTGCTGGCGCGCCGGATCCTTGGAGGGTTCGTGGCGGAAGCAATAGGACTGGATGTCATAGAGACCGCCGCCGGCGGGCAGCGCGCCGCGCTTGGCGATCGTCGGATAAAGCGGATAGCAGGCTGCCGGCGTCAGCACGATGTCTGTGGCTTTCTGGTCCTTGGTCCAGTCTTCACCCTCATCCAAGCATTTCAGAAGGCTGACATGGTCAAGCTCGCAGCCGCAGAAGGAGTGGACCGTGCCGGCCAGCTGCGGGAAGCTTTTCATGTAGCCGCTTTTTTCAAAATAGGCGCGGTTGATGCCGGGCGGAAAACGGATCGCCTCGGCGCCATCGGCGGCGCCCGTGCGGTCGATCAGCCGCTCGAATGCGGCAATCACGTCCTCGAACTGGCCGCTGCGTCCATAAAGACCGTCCACACCCGTTTCAATCAGCAGGCCTTCTTCGAACAGTCGATCGAGGAACGATGTTTGCATGTCCATGGTCTTATCCCAAGAGGCTGGTGTCCTGCTTGTGAACCAGCAGGAGATTGGCGGAATTGCCGAGAATACGGTCGTTGGAGATCATCAGGCGGGCGGAATGCGCGTCGCGCAGATGCCGGCCGAGGCTGTAGGGCGTGCCGTTCTTGTAGCCCATGATGCCGCAGACCAGCATGGCGTGATCGATGATCTCGAGAATGGTTTCCGAAGAGCAGATCTTCACATTGTTCATGGCGACAGCAAAAGCCATGGACATCAGCTTTTCGGCATCGCTCTTGGTGTCCTCATAAGCCTTGATGCCGGCAATGATGTTGGATTTCACCACCTGCAGCTTGGTGGAGACCTCGGCAAGCCGTATCGCGCCGGGAGGGGCGGTGCCGGGTGACTTGCGGGCCGCGGCTCTGACGAAGGATTGCGCGCGCAGCACCGCGTCGGAGGCGATGCCATACCATACGGCGCTCCACAGGAGATGCGAGCTTGCAAGCATGGATTGTGCAGCAATTTCCGCGAAAGGCTTCGGGAAAATCTGCGCCGCCGGCGCTTCGCCGCGGAACAGGAAACCGTCCGAACAGGTGCCACGCATGCCGAGCGTGTCCCAGATATGGGTCTTTTCGAGCGTGTACTGGTTTTTCAGGAAAACGGTCATCACCTGATCGGCAGGCGCTGCGTCCTTATGGGCGCGCGAGGTGATGAGGATCGCATCGGCATTACTGCCATAGGAAATGACGGTGGCATCCTTTTCCAGCCGGCAGCTATCGCCATCGACCTCGATTGCGCAGATGGAATTGCGCAGATTGCCGCCAATGCCGCCTTCGGTGGTGGCGGAGCCGAGCAGAAGCTGTTCGCCGGCGATGCGGCGCATGAAGCCCGCATGCCATGCGCTTGCCTCGCCGTGTTCCACCAGGCTGGAAAGCTTGATGTGATGCATGGCGAAAATCATCGCCGCTGCCGAACAGGCCTGGCCGAGCCGCGCGCAGATATCGGCGATTTGCTGCAGGGATGCGCCTTCACCGCCCAGCGAGGAGGGAACCTGGATGCCCAGCAGGCGTTCCTGCCTCAGCGCATCGACAGCTTCCTGCGGGAAGCGGCCGGTGACATCCACCTCATCCGCATGTTTGGCGGCAACGGTCGCGACACGGCCCGCGCGCGCGGACAGCGTTTCATCCTGCGGCGCTACGGTCACGTTCATCAGGCAGCCTCTTTACCATCCAGAATGAGCTTAACGGTGTCTTCAATGGCCTTGATGCTGGCGAAGGACTTGCGGTTCAGCAGATTGTCGGGAAACTCGATATCGAATGCTTCTTCGATACCCAGCATCAGTTGCACCGATGCAAAGGAAGAAAGGCCTGCCGCATAAAGATCTGCTTCATCTGCAATCGTATCGACGGGGGTGGGAAGCTGGCCGAATTTTGCCAGTATTTCACGAATAGTCGCATTCATTCCGACGTATCTCCAATGAAATTAACATTAGGAAGGTTTGTGCTTATCGTTATGTCGCAAACGATAATATTCACCTAAACCGTTAGGTTAATTACAACTAACGGCAGCATGCGCCATTCCCGCACCTTTGCCAAGCGTTGATCGGCGGCCTTGACAAAAGGCGGCCGGTGTTTTTTCCTGTGGCCATTCACCAGGGGTGTCCCGTCAAGGGGCTGAGATTCTGCTTTCATGCGCAGTGACCCGTTGAACCTGATCCAGTTCATACTGGCGTAGGGACGGTGCAAAAACCTGATGTCGGCTGGCGTGTGCATTGCGCTGTCGGCGCTGCGGTATTTTCCATCATTCCGGCTCGAACTGGGTCTCCACTGTCAAACTTTGGAGCCTCAAGATGAATATCGCTGCCAAGAATATCCCGCTGTCGGTCACCACCGGGCCGCATGCCGCCTCCACGAAAATCCACAAGCCAGGAATTTTACATCCGCATATCCGCGTGCCGATGCGCGAGATCGCCGTCCACCCGACGGCAGGCGAACCGCCGGTAACGGTTTATGATTCCTCCGGCCCCTATACCGATCCCACGCATCCCGTTCTGATCGAAAAGGGTTTGCCGCGAATGCGTCATGACTGGGTTGTGGCACGTGGTGATGTCGAGGCTTACGAGGGTCGGCACGTCAAGCCGGAGGATAACGGCTTTGCCACCGGCGAGCGCCTGACGCCCGAATTTTCCGTGCGCCACCAGCCACTCAGGGCGACTGCTGGCAAAGCGGTGACACAGCTTGCCTATGCGCGAGCCGGCATCATCACCCCGGAAATGGAATTCATCGCCATCCGCGAAAATCTCGGGCGCGAGGCGGCCAAGGAGAAGCTGGTGCGCGATGGCGAAAGCTTTGGCGCGCATATCCCTGACTACGTGACGGCCGAATTCGTTCGGCAGGAAGTGGCGTCGGGTCGGGCCATCATTCCTGCCAATATCAATCATTCGGAACTTGAACCGATGATCATCGGCCGCAATTTTCTGGTGAAGATCAACGCCAATATCGGCAATTCCGCCGTCACTTCCTCCATGGCGGAAGAGGTGGAGAAGATGGTCTGGGCGATCCGCTGGGGTGCGGATACCGTCATGGACCTTTCGACCGGGCGCAACATCCACAATATCCGCGAATGGATCATCCGCAATTCGCCGGTGCCGATCGGCACGGTGCCGCTTTATCAGGCGCTGGAGAAGGTCAACGGCATTGCCGAGGATCTGAATTGGGAGGTGTTTCGCGACACCCTGATCGAGCAGGCGGAGCAGGGGGTGGATTATTTCACTATCCATGCCGGCGTGCGGCTGCATTACATTCCGCTCACCGTCAACCGCGTTACCGGCATCGTCTCGCGCGGCGGGTCGATCATGGCCAAGTGGTGTCTGCATCATCATCGCGAGAGCTTTCTTTATGAGCATTTCGACGAGATTTGCGACATCTGCCGCACCTATGACGTTTCCTTCTCGCTGGGCGATGGTCTGCGCCCCGGCTCGATTGCCGATGCCAACGACGCGGCTCAGTTCGCCGAGCTGGAGACGTTGGGCGAGCTGACGCAGATCGCCTGGGCGAAGGACTGCCAGGTGATGATCGAAGGCCCCGGCCATGTGCCGATGCACAAGATCAAGGAAAACATGGACAAGCAGCTGAAGACCTGCGGCGAGGCGCCCTTCTATACGCTTGGACCGCTGACCACCGATATCGCACCCGGTTACGACCACATTACGTCAGGCATCGGTGCGGCGATGATCGGCTGGTTCGGCACCGCGATGCTCTGCTACGTCACGCCCAAGGAACATCTCGGCCTGCCCGACCGTAACGACGTGAAGGTCGGTGTCATCACCTACAAGATTGCCGCCCATGCCGCCGACCTTGCCAAGGGCCATCCGGCGGCACAGGTGCGGGATGATGCGCTGTCGCGCGCAAGGTTCGAGTTCCGCTGGGAAGATCAGTTCAACCTGTCGCTCGACCCGGATACGGCGCGGTCCTTCCATGATGAGACCTTGCCGAAAGAGGCGCACAAGGTTGCGCATTTCTGCTCCATGTGCGGGCCGAAATTCTGCTCGATGCGGATTTCCCATGATATCCGCGCCGAGGCGCAGAAGGAGGGGCTGGAGGCGATGGCCGCGCGCTTCAAGGAAGGCGGCGAGCTTTATATGCCGCTTCCGACGCCTGCGAATGCCGAATAAAATGCGCGTCCTTGTCAAGGGAACGGGGGTCGCCGGATTGACGGCGGCCTTCGAGCTGGCGCGGAGCGGCGTTATTGTCGAGGTGTCGGAGCGCAATTCCGAGCCTTCGCGCGGGGCGTCGTTCTATGCAGGCGGCATGCTGGCGCCCTGGTGCGAGCGTGAAAGTGCTCAAGAGGCGGTTCTGACGCTCGGTAAGGTGGCGCCTGACTGGTGGGACGAAGCGGCTCCCGGCCTTGTAGTCCGTAACGGCACGCTGGTGGTCGCGCCTGCCCGCGACAAGGCGGAGCTGTCTCGTTTCGCATCGCGGACCAGTGGCTATCGCTGGGTGGATGAGGGCGAAATCGCCGCTCTGGAGCCTGATCTTGCCGGCCGGTTCCGATCCGGACTTTACTTCCCGGGCGAGGGACATCTCGATCCGCGTCTTGCTTTGAAATCGCTGCATGAGCGGCTTTGCGCCATGGGTGTGCCGTTTCATATGGGCGTTTCGGTGGATGAACAGCGGTTCGACCGGGTGGTGGATTGCACCGGGTCTGCGGCGGTAGGAACGATGTCCAGCCTCCGCGGTGTGCGGGGAGAGATGCTTTATCTCGGCACGCCAGAGATTTCCCTCTCCCGTCCCGTCCGGCTGCTGCATCCGCGCATTCCGCTTTACATCGTGCCGCGTGAGCCCGGCCGCTTCATGGTGGGTGCGACGATGATCGAGACGGAGGATGCGGGCGCCATTTCCGCCCGTTCGATGATGGAATTCCTCAATGCCGCCTATGCCGTGCATCCGGCCTTTGCGGAGGCGGAAATCATCGAGACCGGCACGGGCGTGCGCCCCGCCTATCCCGACAATCTGCCTGACGTGACCGAGGACGGGCGGACCATCTTCATCAACGGCGCTTACCGGCATGGCTTTCTGCTCTCGCCGGCGATGGCACGGCAGGCGGCGGGGATCGTCTGCCAAACTCTTATTCAAAAGGAACAGGATCATGAAACTTCTGGTGAATGGCGACGAGCTTGATCTTGCCGCCGAGACGCTGGCCGGTCTGCTTGCCAGCCTCGAATATGAGGGCGAGTGGCTGGCGACGGCGGTCAATGGCGATCTGGTGCATTCGGAAGAGCGCGCCGATTATTTGCTGAAGGATTTCGACCGTGTCGAAATCCTCTCGCCGATGCAGGGAGGCTGAGGCCATGCTGACGCTTTATGGCCGCGAGGTCTCGTCCCGTCTTCTGCTCGGTACGGCGCGTTATCCGTCGCCCGCCGTGCTTGCCGATGCAGTGCGGGCCAGCAATACCGATATTCTGACGATTTCGCTGCGCCGGGAAATGGCGGGCGGCAAGCAAGGCGGTCAGTTTTTCGAGCTGATCCGCGAACTGGACCGCCATGTCCTGCCCAATACCGCCGGTTGCCACACCGTGAAGGAAGCGGTGCTGACGGCGAAGATGGCGCGTGAGGTGTTTCGTACCAACTGGATCAAGCTCGAAGTCGTCGGTCATCACGATACCTTGCAGCCCGATGTCTTTGCGCTGGTGGAGGCGGCAAAAATCCTCTGTGACGAGGGTTTTGAGGTCTTTCCCTATACGACTGATGATCTTGTCGTGGGCGAAAAGCTGCTGGAGGCCGGCTGCAGGGTGCTGATGCCCTGGTGCGCGCCGATCGGCAGCGCCATGGGACCGCTCAATCTGACGGCACTGAAATCGATGCGGGCGCGGTTTCCCGATGTGCCGCTGATCGTCGATGCCGGTATCGGCCGGCCGTCACATGCGGTGACGGTGATGGAGCTTGGCTATGACGCTGTTTTGCTCAATACGGCGGTTGCCGGGGCACGTGAACCAGTCGGTATGGCGGAGGCTTTTGCCCGCGCGATAGAGGCTGGCCACCGGGCATTTCTGTCCGGGCCGCTGGAACCACGGGATATGGCCGTTCCCTCGACACCTGTTATCGGGACAGCGGTTTTCTCCTGATTGCGGCTTTTGCCAGAGGCGGGGCATGTCACCTTTTTGCGTTGACAGTGCCCGGCCGCGGCGGGATACCGGGAGAAAAGGGGAACGGCATGGCGACACGCAACAATCTTCTCACGGATATCGACGGCGTTTCGGTCGGCAATGTCACCGATCTCTCCCTCGGCTCCGGCGTCACGGCGATTGTTTTCGAAAAGCCTGCCATCGCCTCCGGCTCGGTTCTCGGCGGTGCGCCCGGTGGGCGCGATACTGGCCTGCTCGATCCAGCGATGACGGTTGAAACCGTGGATGCACTGGTGCTTTCCGGCGGTTCGGCCTTCGGGCTGGATGCGGCGGGCGGGGTTCAGGCCGGGTTGCGTGAGATCGGTCGTGGGTTGCAGGTAGGTTCCACCCGCGTTCCCATCGTGCCGCAGGCAATTCTCATGGATCTGCTGAATGGTGGTGACAAGGAGTGGGGTCTGCATTCGCCTTATCGCGAGATGGGATATGCGGCCTTCAAGGCGGCAGGTCGCGAGACTTTCGAACTCGGAACGGTGGGCGCAGGAACGGGCGCGACGACTGCCACCTTCAAGGGTGGCCTCGGTTCGGCCAGCGCCATCAGTTCCGGCGGCTATAAGGTGGCGGCCATCGTCGCGGTCAATGCGCTGGGTTCCGCGACTGTTGGCACAAGCCGTCATTTCTGGTCCGCGCCGTTTGAAATGCAGGGCGAATTCGGCGATTGCGGTTTTCCGGAGCATTTCGAACCGGACCATACCGCGCTGCGGCTCAAGGGGGTCAATCTCACCGCGACGACCATCGGCGCTGTCGTGACCGATGCGACACTTACAAAGGCGCAGGCGCATCGCCTCTCCATCATGGCGCATGACGGGCTGGCGCGTGCGGTTCTGCCTGCCCATTTGCCGAGCGATGGCGACACCATGTTCGCGGCTGCGACCGGCGACAAACCGCTTGAAGGCGGCGTTCATTTCGCCGAACTCTGCTATCTCGCCACAATCGTGATGGCGCGAGCGGTGGCGCGCGGTGTCCATGCGGCGACGGCACTGCCGGTGGCGGGCGCGCAAAAAGCCTATCGCGATCTTCATGGGCAGGACCGTTGAGCGATGAACGAAACGAGAGTACCGCTGAAACCCGTCCTCCGCATCGATTTCCCCCCCGGAGAACGTCTTGGACATGGCAAGATCGAGTTGATGGAGCTGATCGTTGAGACAGGCTCGATCTCGGCCGCCGGGCGGGCCATGGATATGTCCTATCGCCGCGCATGGCTGCTGGTCGATGCGCTGAACCATATGTTCATGCAGCCGGTGATCGAATCGCAGCGCGGCGGCAAGCAGGGTGGCGGGGCGGCGCTGACTGCCTTCGGCACGGAACTGCTCGAGCGCTATCGCGGCATGGAAAGGCGAATGACCGAGGTCTTGCGTCAGGATATTGAGTGGCTGGAGGCCAACCGCAATCCCGAGGGTGCCGTCAATAGGGATCGAGAGCCGCCGATTTTATGATTGCGTGCACCGGTTTGCCGGGCTCCAGTTGCAGGCGTTCTCGCGAGAGGTCGGTGATGCGCGACTGGATGATATCGCCACCGCAATCCACCTGAACGGTCACCATACCGTCCTCGCTGACCGAGATATCTGCGATATGGCCTTCGAGAATGTTGAGCGCGCTGAGGCCTTCGGGTTTCACCAAAGCCAGCATGACATCGCGAGCCGGTATAAGCACCCGTGCAGGGTTGCCGGGTGCTCCCATTTTTGCCGGAACCTGAAGCAGCGCTGTGCTGAGCCTGACGGCGGCAAGCCCGTGCCGTGCATCGAAGCTTTCGATGTGTCCTGACAGGATGCTGCCCGCTTCCCGCCGCTCCAGATGGCTGCTGAAATCGGGTCTCCCCAGCACATCGGCCGCATTTCCCTGCGCTTCAACCTTGCCGTCTTTCATCACCACGATGCGGTCGGCAAGGCGGGCGACTTCCTGGATGGAATGGCTGACATAAACGATCGGAATTTTCGTCTCGTCGCGCAGCCGTTCGAGGTAGGGAATGATCTCGGCCTTGCGCTGTTCGTCCAGCGAGGCGAGCGGTTCGTCCATCAGCAACAGTCTGGGGGAAGAAAGCAGGGCGCGGCCGATGGCAACGCGCTGTTTTTCGCCGCCTGAGAGTTTGTTCGGACGGCGCTGTAAGAGATGGCCGATGCCGAGCATGTCGACGATACGGTCATCCTGTGCGACCTTCGTTTTGTCTGAGGTGAACCATCTGCCATAATTCAGGTTTTGTGCCACGCTGAGATGCGGGAAGAGCCGCGCCTCCTGAAAGACATAACCAAAACGGCGTCTGTGGGCCGGCAGGAACAGCCGGTTTCCGCTATCGGCCAGTACTTCGCCGTCGAGCGAGACTTTTCCTTCATCTGGCCGCAGCAGGCCGGCAATGATGCGGATCATCGATGTCTTGCCGGAGCCGGAGCGCCCGAAGAGTGCGGTCACGCCGCCTTCGGAGGCAAATGACGCGTCAAGTTCGAAGGAGCCGAGGCGGTGGTGAGTTGAGACCGAAAGCGTCATTCCATGCTCACCCGTTTGCCAATGATACGGGCCAGAAACTCCGAGACAAGCAAGGCGAGCATGGAAATCACGACGGAAACGATGGTCAGTCGCAATGCGCCGGCGTCGCCGCCGGGCACCTGCGTGAAGGTGTAGATGGCGGCGGAAAGCGTCTGGGTCTCGCCCGGAATGTTTGAAACGAAGGTAATGGTCGCGCCGAATTCGCCCATGGCCTTGGCAAAAGCAAGGATCATGCCGGCGATTATGCCGGGGAGCGTCAGGGGCAGCGTGACGGTGAGGAACACCCAGAACGGGCTTGCCCCGAGGGTACCCGCTGCCTCCTCCAGCTTGCGGTCCACCGCCTCGATGGAGAGGCGGATGGAGCGCACCATCAGCGGGAAGGCCATGACGGCGCAGGCGAGCGCTGCACCGGTCCAGCGGAAGGAAAAGACGATGCCGAAATAAGTATCGAGAAATTGCCCGATGGCGCCCCTGCGGCCGAAGAGAACGAGCAGCAGAAAGCCGGTGACGACGGGTGGCAGAATGAGTGGCAGGTGGACGATGCCGTTCAGCAGCGACTTGCCCCAGAAGCGACCGCGGGCCAGCGCCACGGCCACCGCAATGCCAAAGGGCAGGCTGGCAAGCATGGCGATGGAGGACACCCACAGGCTGAGCCTGATCGCCGTCCATTCTTCAGGGCTGAGTGTCCACCAATGCAATGCCATATCCTGCAATCGTCAAGTTTCATGGCCCACCGGGAGGTGGGCCTGAGACAAGCTTATTTCAAAACGGTAAAGCCTTGCTTTTCGAAGAAGGGCGTTGCCTTGGCCGACTTCAGGAAGTCCAGATAGGCCTTTGCTGCCGGGGACTTTGCTTCTGAGAGAATGGCGACCGGGTAGATGATCGGCGGGTGGCTGTCTTCCGGGAAGGTGCCGACAATCGTTACGCCCGGATCAGCGGCTGCGTCGGTCTGGTAAACGATACCGTAGGGTGCTTCACCGCGCGAGACGAGCAGCAGGGCGGCACGCACGCTTTCAGCGCCGGCGACTTTCTTTTCAACCGAAGACCAGGCGCCGAGCTTTTCAAGAGCGGCCTTGCCGTATTTGCCGGCGGGAACGGAATCCACCGCGCCCATGGCCAGACGGCCTTCACCCACGAGAGCAGCAAGATCGAAGCCCTGCTTGATATCGACCGGCTTTGCCTTGTCTGCGGGAGCGACGAGAACGATGCGATTGCCGAGAAGATTGGAGCGGCTGTCAGCGTTGATCAGCTTCTTTTCGGCGACATAGTCCATCCATGCAAGGTCAGCGGAAATGAAGATATCCGCCGGTGCGCCCTGCTCGATCTGCTTGGCGAGCGCGGAGCTTGCGGCATAAGAAACGGTCGCTTCGTTGCCGCTTTCCTTTGCCCATTCGGAATTGATGGCGTCGAGCGCGTTTTTCATGCTCGCGGCAGCAAAGACCGTAACTTTTTCGGCGGCATGGGCCGGAACACCCACAAAGGAAGCTGCCACCCAGAAGGAGGTGGCGGCGGCAATGGTTTTGAAGAAGCTGCGACGCAAAAGTCTCATGGTCTGTTACCCCCGTTTCGAGATATTCTGGTGAATATATCGATAGGCCTATAGGGCAATCATTATATTTTCAAGAATATATCGATGGGTTGGGGGAAAAGGCCGCAGCTTTGGCTGGCGCGGTCAGTGAAAAAAGTTCGAGAACTTGTCATTCGTCATGTTCTGACCTGTGCCCGACATCGCAGGCATAACTGCCCGCATATCCGATCAGAAACGTTCGCCGGCGAAATGGGCGATCTGTGCGCCCGCTTCGTAGTAAGCTTCCTTCACCGCACGGAAAGCCTGTGCCTTGGGTTCCGTTATCGGCAGGGGCAGGTCGCTTTCGGTTATGTCACCCAGAATATGCTGTGCAATTACCTTACCGAAGGCGGTGCCGGGCGCAATACCGCGGCCGTTATAGCCTGAAAAGCCGACGACATTGTCTGCGAATTTGTGAAAGCGCGGCACGGCATTGTCGGTCATGCCGATCTGGCCATACCATTCACATTCGAATTCCGTATCCCCGAGCTGCGGGAAAAGCCGTTTCAGCGAGCGTTTCGCCCAGGCCCGGTGAATGGCGCCGCCGGTGCCACGCAGGGCGCCGACACTGCCGAACACCAGTCGGCCGGCCTTGTCCATGCGGAAGGATGAGAGGATTTCCTTCGTATCCCAACAGCCCTCACGGCCCGGCAAAATGCTTTTTTTAAGGTTGTCGCCGAGCGGCTTCGTGGCGAAGTTGAAATAGGGCAGGTAGGTCTGTTCGTCACGGACAATCTGCCACGGGCCGGTGCTATAGGCTTCGGTGGCCACGACGATCCAGTTGGCGGTTACCGATCCCTGTTGCGTCTTCACCACCCATTGTCCACCGCTGCGTTCGGTCGCCACCACGGGGCTTGCGGTGTGCAGCCTTGCACCTGCATTTTGTGCGGCGATGGCGAGACCACGAACATAGGCAAGCGGCTGGATCGTGCCGGCGCGGGTGTCCAGAAGAGAGCCGGAATAGGCCGTGCTGCCGGTGCGCCTTGCCGTTTCGTCGGCATCGAGAACACACACGGGCGCCCCCCTCGCAGCCCATTGTTCACAACGCTCGCGAATCTCGGTGAGGCCCTTCTCGCCGACGGCGCAATGTAAGGTGCCGTTTTTTTCGATCTCGCAGGGAATCTCGTGTTTTTCCACCAGTGTGCGGACGAGCAGCGGCGCATCGCCTAAAAGGCCGAGAAGACGTTCCCCATAAACCTCGCCCAATACACCCGGCAATTCCCTGGGCATGACCCACATGCCGCCATTGATGAGGCCGACATTACGGCCTGCGCCGCCGAAGCCGATTTCCTTAGCCTCGAGAAGGACGACGTCCACGCCTCTTTCAGCAAGATGCAGGGCGGCGGATTGCCCGGTGAAACCGCCACCGACAATGACAACATCGGCAACCGTCGAGCCCTGCAAGGCGGGCGTTACGGGCGGCTGCGGCGCGGTCTTTTCCCAGAGGCCGTGCGAGCGGGGATCATTATACATCGTTCCACCATATTCCGGGCCAGTTCATTTGTTTTTCGTATGAGTGACAAGCCCTTGTTTATGAGACTTTACAAGCGGTCGTACCTGTTGAATATCGACATATCATCAATAGTTCATTCCCGGAGGGAATATGGTTCTGCCGCCGCGCCGTTTTCTGCCATCGCTTTCGCTGCTGGCGGCCTTCGAAGCCGCTTCGCGGGCGGGCAGCGTTACCGCTGCGGCGAGGGAACTCGGCCTGACGCAGGGCGCGGTCAGCCGGCAAATCCTGGCGCTGGAAGAACAGCTTGGCGTGGCGCTGTTTGTTCGCGAGCGGCAGACGATCCGGCTGACAAGGGCGGGGGAGGGTTATGCGCGGGAAATTCGCGAGGCCCTGCGACGGATCTCGACGGCTTCGCTTAATCTGCGCGCCAATCCGGATGGCGGCACGCTCAATCTTGGCGTTTTGCCCAGCTTTGGCACGCGCTGGCTCGTGCCGCGCCTTCCCGATTTCATCGCCCGGCATCCGGGTGTTTCGGTCAATCTTCTGACGCGGTCGTCACTGTTCGATTTTCGGACCGATACCGTCGACGCGGCGATCCATTTCGGTCTGCCACACTGGCCGGGCACCGAGCTGGTTTTCCTGATGCAGGAAAAGGTCGTTCCGGTATGCAGCCCGGCCTTCAGGGAGCGCCATGAACTTTCAAGGCCGGGCGATCTGTTGCAGGTGCCGCTGCTGCACATGACGACACGGCCGGATGCCTGGGAACAATGGTTTCGCGGCCATGATGTGCGTTTTGACAATGTGCACGGCATGCTCTTCGATCAGTTCACCACCATTGCCGAAGCTGCAGGTGCGGGGCTCGGCGTATCGCTCATTCCTTCCTTCATGATCGAGGAGGAGTTGCGAAGTGGGCGTCTGGTTGCGGCTGTTGCGGGGGAAGTGGAAAGCGAAGAGGCCTATTACCTCGCCTGCATGCCTGATCGCGCCGGTTATGCGCCGCTTGAGAGCTTCCGGCGCTGGATCGTTGCCGAGGCGGCAATTGGGCCGGGAGCGTTTTCGGCGTAAACCGGCGGGCGGTCTTGCAAGTCTGCTGCGGCTCAGCCAATAGTGCGCCATGACGCGTGGCGCCAGATGCCACACACCGAAAGTTCCAATACGGGAGATGTCCGTGAAGCCCATTTTTGTTCAGCTTCAATGTGAGCCCGGCAAGACCTATGATGTCGCCGACGCCATCTATAAAACCGAACTGGTTTCCGAGCTTTATTCCACCAGCGGCGAATATGATCTGCTGCTGAAAATCTATCTTCCGCAGGAAGAGGATATTGGCAAGTTCATCAACCAGAACATCGTCAATATTCCAGGGATCGTCCGCTCGCTGACGACACTGACCTTCACCGCGTTCTGACGCAGATAAGCATTCATGCATGCATGGATATCATCGCTGTGAAGGCGGTGGTCGGGCTGCCCGGGGGTGCGCGCCGCTTCATCGAATCTAGATGTGTTGTTTACGGGAAGGCCTTATCGGGGCTTTTCGGATCAGCGGATGGGAGTGTTTTGATACACCCTGCAGCAAACTGTCATGCAAAATAAAAGCGCGCCATCGGCCCGCAATTTGGGGTCCGATATTTGGCGCGCTCTGGTTTTGACGGTTCTGTGAGCAGGCGATGGTTTTCCGGCATCAGGCCGCGGCCAGATTCCGGTTGCGCACGAGATCACGGATTGCGATCCGCACGTCATCGGCACTGTCGAACTTCTGTTCGTCCAGATCGTGAACGTGGAACTTCACCGCGATGAACTTCAACCGGTCGTTGTCCGGTATGACGATGCCGACGGGTTCGCCAGCGAATTCAATAACTTGCTTTTGCATAGATATACTCCCGCTGTGGCTAATTCACAGCATGTTGTCGAACTGAATTTCAGGAAATTGAGACCGTTAAGTCACATTCGACAGCAGCGGGAACACGTGGATTTAAATCCAGCATTCCAGGACACAAGACCAAGGATTGCGTTAATGTTGATATATTTTGACATGACACACTCCCTGTAATTGGTGTTGGTCCGGAATCAGGAGACTCGTTCTCCAGTTACACACTGATAATCCAGACCCGCATGAAAATCAATGCTGATTGTTATAGGTAGAATATTTTTCTTTATGATGACAGGAGAGGGGCGGAATTGTGAAATTTTTGTTTTCGTTGGGGGCCGCCCGCAAAAGCCCGGCACAGCGGGCTTTTTATGTTTTTTTTAATTGCTGCCAGCTGTCCGCGGCGGGTAAATATGATCGTTTCCGTTGAAATCGGATATGGAATAACAGCCATCGCGGGTTTTTTCGGCCGCATTTGAGCCAATTGCCGCCTTGCCGTGGCCTCCGGGTATGTCGAGAACATAGGTCGGCTGGCAGAGACCGGAGAGATTTCCCCGCAGAGCGGAAACGATTCGCTGGCCTTCTTCGATCGATAGCCGGAAATGGCTGGTGCCGGGCGCAAGATCTGGATGGTGCAGGTAATAGGGCTTGATGCGGGTCTCAACGAAGGCGCGCATAAGCTCGGCCAGAGTTGCGGGGTCGTCATTGACGCCCTTCAGAAGCACCGTCTGGCTGACCATGGCTATGCCGGCATCAATCAGCCGCGCGCAGGCGCTTCTGGCTTCGTCGCCAAGTTCGCGTGCGTGATTGGCGTGCAGAGCCACATAGGTGGTCTTGCCGCTGGCTTTCAGGGCTTCGATAAGCGGCCCGTCGATGCGCTCAGGATCGACGACCGGCACGCGGGTATGAAAACGAACGATCTTCACATGCGGTATGTCTTTTAACCGCTTCATCAGATCGGACAGGCGTCGCGCCGAGAGCACCAGCGGATCGCCGCCGGTGAGGATCACCTCCCAGATGGCCGGGTTGGCTTTTATGTAGTCGAATGCGGCGTCCAGCTCCTCCGGGCTCATCATGCCGTTGCCCTGCGGGCCGACCATTTCGCGACGGAAACAGAAACGGCAATAGACGGGGCAGACATGCACTGCCTTTAAAAGAACCCGGTCGGGATAACGGTGAACGATGCCATGCACGGGGCTATGGGCGTCGTCGCCGATCGGATCGTCCCGTTCTTCGGGAAGGTGGATAAGTTCGGCCGTATCCGGCACGAATTGCCGGGCAATGGGATCCTGTGGGTCGCGGCTATCGATGAGGTCGGCAATTGGTGGCGTGATCGCCAGCGCGTAACGCTGCGTCACCGCGCGCAGGCTTTCCAGCGCGCTGGCCTCGATCAGCCCCGCTTCGACAAGCGCTTCCGGTGTCTTGATGGTTTCAAGCCTTGTCATCGTCCATATTCCGCAACGGGTGCCCACATGACGAGATCGATGCGGGGAGCGCCGGTTGCCAGCATTACCAGCCGGTCAAAACCGAGCGCGATGCCACTGGCTTGCGGCATGATGGCGAGAGCCGCCAGAAAGTCCTCGTCCAGCGGATAGGTCTCGTCATAGACCCGCTGCTTCTCGGCCATTTCCATTTCGAAGCGCCGTCTTTGCTCTGCAGCGTCGGTCAATTCACCGAAGGCATTGGCAAGTTCCACGCCGCAGGCATAAAGCTCGAAACGTTCCGCCACCCGCGCATCTTTCGCGGACTTGCGGGCAAGGGCTGCTTCACTGGTTGGGTATTCATCGAGAATGGTGACGCGGCCGAAACCCAGTTCCGGCTCCACCCGCTCGACGATGACGCGGCTGAACATATCCGCCCAGGTGTCATCTTCGGCGATGCGGATACCGGCATGGGTGAGGCTGGCGGCGAGATGTCGCTCATCGGTCTCGCCGTTTCGGGCGATTGTGGCCAGAAGATCTATTCCCGCATAACGCTCGAAGGCCTCGGCGACGCTCAGGCGTTCGGGCTCCAGAAACGGATCGACACTGCGGCCACGATAGGTGAAGTTTTTTGTGCCGGTGGTTTCAGCGGCCAGTGCCAGAAGATCGGCGCTGTCCTTCATCAAGCTCTCATAGGTTTCACCGACCCGATACCATTCCAGCATGGTGAATTCCGGGTGGTGCAGGGGGCCTCTTTCCCGGTTCCTGTAAACATGGGCGAAACAGGAAATACGTTTTTCACCGGCCGCGAGCAGCTTCTTGCAGGCGAATTCCGGCGAGGTATGGAGATAGAGCGGTACGGCATCGCCGCCCGGCGTCAGGCCCTCAGTGGCAAAGGCGTGCAAGTGGGCCTCGTTACCGGGGGAAATCTGCAGGGTGGCGGTATCGACCTCGAGAAAATCGGCGCGGGCAAAGTGGCTGCGAAATGCCGACTGGATCGCGTTGCGGCCAATGAGAAAAGCGCGGCGGTCGGCATGGACGTCGGGCGTCCACCAGGGCGACATTGTCTCGTTGCTTGCACGCATCTTCTCTTCTTTTCCGTCTTCTCTGCGGCGCCTGTTGCGGATAAACGGCCCGCAAAACGCCTGATCGCGTCATTTAAAGCAATTCCGGGCGGAAAACCGCTAGGCACTCTTCCGCGAATTGCTGTAGAAGGCTGGCAATTCGCGCGGATTTAAGGTAGTTGCGCCCCAGAAAAAAGACAAAATGTCTGCCGGGGCCGGTGCTGCCGCGCAGTCCTTTACGACGCATTTCATCGAGTTACAAGGAAGTCATATGGTCAAGGTTATCGCCTCATCCGTCCGCAAGGGCAATGTTCTCGACGTGGACGGCAAGCTTTACGTCGTTCTTACCGCGCAGAACTTTCACCCCGGCAAGGGCACGCCGGTTACGCAGGTGGACATGCGCCGCATCGTTGATGGCACGAAGGTCTCCGAGCGCTGGCGCACCACCGAACAGGTCGAGCGCGCTTTCGTCGAAGACCTGAACTTCCAGTTCCTTTATGAAGACGGCGAAGGCTTCCACTTCATGAACCCGGAAAACTATGACCAGGTCGTGGTTGATGTCGAGACGATGGGTGACCAGAAGGCATATCTGCAGGAAGGCATGACCTGCGTTCTTTCCATCCACGAAGGCAACCCGCTGGCTGTTGAACTGCCGCGCCACGTGACGCTGGAAATCATGGAGACGGAACCGGTTGTGAAGGGCCAGACGGCTTCTTCGTCCTACAAGCCGGCAATCCTTTCCAACGGCATCCGCACGATGGTTCCGCCGCATATCGATGCCGGCATCCGCGTGGTCATCGCCACGGAAGACAATTCCTACGTGGAACGCGCCAAGAACTGAGCCTGGTGACGGGTTAAACAAAAAGCACCGGGTGACCGGTGCTTTTTTTATGTCTGGAACAATAAAAAAGCCCGCGTCGAAACGCGGGCTTTTTCGTTTGCCTTGTGGCGTTTCTTACATGGCCTTCGCTGCGGTCCGGGTCGGGCCGGCTGCTTTCTTCGGGGCTGGCTGGCCAACGGCATAACCGCCGCCGAGCGCCACGTTCAGCGACACGTAGTCCTGTGCAGTCGTCTGGATCGCCGTGGCAAGGTTTGCCTGCGCATCCGAGACAGAGCGCTGAGCATCCAGAACATCCAGCAGGGACGATGCGCCATCACGATAGCTGGCGGTGGAGAGTTGCAGCGCTTCCTGGTAGGAGGCGACGGTCTTTCTCAGCGCATCGACGGTACGCTGGTCGCGATTGACGGCGGCCAGGGCGTTCTCGACTTCTTCCACCGCGTTAAGAACGGTCGATTTCCAGACGAGATATTGTTCGCGCGCCTGCGAGTTGGCGATGTCGACGTTGGCGCGCAGTCGGCCACCATCAAGGATCGGAAGAGTGAGGCTCGGACCGAAGGACCAGCTATTGGCCGTTCCTCTACCGCCGCCGCTCAGGAAATTGTAGCTCGGGGTGATCGCGCCACCAAGCTCGATGCTCGGATAAAGTTGAGCCTCGCTTACACCGATCGTGGCGACAGCAGCGGCAAGATTGCGTTCGGCGACGCGAATGTCCGGACGGTTGCGGATCAGGTCGGCCGGGATGCCGGTGCGGGGAATTGCGCGCGCAACAGGCTGGCGTGCGCCTTTCTGCAGTTCGGTAATAAGCGATGAGGCCGGCATTCCGAGCAGGGTCGCGATGCGATGCGCGGCCCTGCGGAAGCTGGTTTCAAGGCCAGGGATCTGTGACAGCGTGGAATTGACCAGACCTTCGGACTGGACGACGTCAAGACGCGAGGCCGCACCGGCTTCGAGCTGCAACTTGGTCAGATCAAGCGTTTCGCGGCGGGAAGACAGGTTCTGACGGGCAATCGCCAGACGCTCCTGATAATAACGCACGTCGATATAGGCTGCGGCGACTGACGAAATCAGTGTGAGGCGCTGAACATCAACGGTAGAATAAGCGGCATCGAGCGACGCATTGGCGCTTTCCGTTGCCCGGCGGTAGCGGCCGAACAGGTCGAGGAACCAGGAAACGCTGAGGCCGCCGTTGGACACGTTAGTGACGGGAACGTCACGGTAGCTGCCCTTGGTTCCGCTGGTCGTGTGGCTGCCGCTGCCCGTCAGGCTTGGCAGGCCGCCGGCGCCCTGCACGATCACCTGGGCCTGCGCCTGATTGATACGTTCGATCGCCTGCATCACGGTCAGGTTCTGCGCCAGGCCGGTGGAAACGTAACCGTTCAGGCGGCCATCGTTGAAGGCAGTCCACCATGCAACGCTGCTGATGTCGCCATTACTGGTTTTTCCGGCTTCCGCAAACTTTCCCGGCAATTGAACTTCCGGCGTCTTGTGGTCGGGTCCAACAACGCAGCCTGAGAGCAGCAGCATTGTCAGGGGAAGAGTAGCGCGAATAGACAGCATATAATTTTCCCAATTCTCTAGGTTGGCTTACCGAGCGCGGCTTGCTGACAAATGGGCTGCGCGGTCGATATGCCGTAGAAACGTGCATTTGCCAAATCGGCAACATTTCTAGCAGCGTATTAACGGTTGGCACAGCCCATTTTTGTTTTGTTAACGCCTTGAAAGGCGACGAATGATGACGAAAAAGGACGGAACGAAGAAAATTCCGAGCAGTGTTGCAGAAAGCATACCACCCAGCACCCCGATACCGATTGCATTTTGCGCCGCGGAACCTGCCCCGGTTGCAATCGCAAGAGGTACGACACCGAGGATAAAGGCGAGCGACGTCATGATGATCGGACGCAGGCGCAGCTTGGCAGCCTCCAGTGTCGCCTCCAGCAAAGTTAAGCCGTGCTCCTGCCTTTCCTTGGCGAATTCGACGATCAGGATCGCGTTTTTCGCCGCAAGGCCGATGGTCGTCAGCAGGCCCACCTTGAAGTAGACGTCGTTTGACTGGCCGAAGAAATGTGCTGCGGTCAATGCGCCAAGCACACCCACCGGCACGGCCATGATGACCGAGAAGGGGATGGACCAGCTTTCATAAAGCGCGGCAAGGCAAAGGAACACGATGAGCACCGACAGAGCGTAAAGCATGGGCGCCTGCGAACCGGACAGACGTTCCTGGTAGGAAATGCCCTGCCACGCCACGGTGTAGCCGCCCGGCAGGCTTGCCGTCAGCCGCTCCATCTCGTCCATGGCGTCACCGGAGGCGACACCCGTCCCGGCGGTACCTTCAAGCGAGATTGCGCCCGTACCATTGTAGCGTGCCAGAGACGGCGGGGCGTTGATCCACTTCACCTCGCTGAAGGAGGAGAAGGGCACCATTTCGCCGTTGGTGTTGCGGGCATACCAGAACTTGAGGTCGTCCGGCTGCATGCGGTAGGGCGCGTCGCTCTGGACATAGACGGGCTTGAGTTCGCCGTTGAGCGTGAAGTCATTGACATCCCGGCCGGCAAAGATCGTCGTCAGCATGAGATTCACGGAGGCAAGATCGACGCCCATGGCTCCCATCTTTTCCTGATCGAGAATGATCTTCATCTGCGTTTCATTGTCCTGGCTGTCGCTTCGAAGCGAACTGATCTTCGGATTGCCGGTGGCAAGCGCGATCAGTTCCTTGGATGAAGCAGTCAGGGCGTCAGTGCCGTTGCGGCCGCTATCCACGAGATACATCGAGAAACCGCTCGATGTACCCATGCCCTGAATGGCTGGCGGCAGAAGCGGGAAGACCTGCGCATCGCGGAAACCGAAGAAGGTGCCCATGGCGCGCTGCACGATGGCGGCAGCGTGCTGATCGGGCGCGGTTCGTTCGCCGAAATCCTTGAGCTTGGTGAAGACGATTGCGTTGTTCTGACCCGAGCCGCTGAAGCTGAAGCCAAGCACGCCGAAAACCGATTCGACATTGGCGGCTTCTTTTTCACGGAAGTAGCTCTCGACCTGCTTCACCACCTCGTTGGTGCGTTCGATGTTCGAACCGGTCGGCGTCTGAATGATCGTCAGAAGCACGCCCTGGTCTTCCTGCGGCAAGAACGAGCTTGGCAGCTTGCTGAAGAACCAGGCGCAGCCGCCAATGACGATTGCGAAGAGGATCATCACACGCAGGGGGCGTTTCAGCAGGTAGCCGATGGAGGAGACATAGCCGTCCGTCGTCTTCCCGAAGCCGCGGTTGAACCACGCGCCCGGACCGCGCTGCTTTTTATGGTGGTCGATGGGCTTGAGCATCGTGGCGCAGAGCGCCGGCGTCAGAACGATGGCGACCACCGCTGAAAGCAGCATGGCTGAAACGATGGTGATCGAGAACTGACGATAGATGATACCCGTCGATCCGCCGAAGAAGGCCATCGGAATGAACACGGCTGTCAATACAAGCGCGATGCCGATGATCGCGCCAGTGATTTCACCCATCGATTTTTCGGTTGCCTCGACCGGCGACAGGCCTTCTTCCGACATGATGCGCTCGACGTTTTCAACAACGACGATGGCGTCATCGACGAGAAGGCCGATTGCCAGAACCATGGCGAACATGGTGAGGGTATTGATGGAGTATCCCGTCAGCGCAAGGATGCCGAAGGTGCCGAGAAGCACGACGGGCACGGCAATCATCGGAATGAAGGTGGCTCTGAGGTTCTGGAGGAACACCAGAAGCACGACGAAGACGAGGATGATCGCTTCGATCAGCGTATGCACCACTTTCTCGATCGAAAGCTTCACGAAGGGTGTCGTGTCGTAGGGATATTCGATTGAGACGCCCTCGGGCAGCGAACCCTCGACGGCGGAAAGCGCCGACTTTACGCGCGCCGCCGTATCGAGCGCGTTCGCACCCGTGGCAAGATTGACCGCGAAACCGGCAGAAGGCCGGCCGTTGGAGCGGGAATCACCGCCATAGGTTTCCTGGCCGATTTCGATGCGGGCCACGTCGCTGAGACGGACAGTCGAGCCATCCTTTTCGACTTTCAGGATCACCGATTCGAAATCGGCGACCGTGGTGAGCTGGCTCTGCGCTGTTACCGTCACGTTGAGCTGTTGACCCTTGACGGCAGGCACCGCGCCGAGCGAGCCGACTGACACCTGCGTGTTCTGGCTTTGGATGGCGCCGGTGACGTCGGCCGTGGTCAGCTGATATTTGTTGAGCTTGAACGGATCCAGCCAGATGCGCATCGCATATTCAGAGCCGAAGACGTTGATGCTGCCCACACCTTCCAGACGCTTGATCTGGTCTTCGACGCGTGAGGAGAACACGTCGCCAAGATCGGCCGAATTGCGCTTGCCATCGGTCGAGATCAGCGCCCCCACCATCAGGATGCTCGATGTGGAGCGGCTGACCTGGATACCCTGCTGCTGCACGGTATCAGGCAACTGCGACTGGACGAGCTGCAGCTTGTTCTGCACCTGAACCTGCGCGATGTCAGGCATGATGCTGTTACCGAAGGTCAGTGTCACTTCGGCGCTGCCGGTGGAGGAAGACGACGTCATATAGGTGAGGTCGTCGAGGCCGGTCATGCCGTCCTCGATGATCGTCGTTACCGATTTTTCGACTGTTTCGGCGCTGGCGCCGTTATAGGTCGCGCTGACGCGCACCGTCGTCGGTGCAATATCGGGATATTGCGAGATGGAGAGCGTCGCGATTGCCAACGCGCCGCCCAGCATGATGACGATGGCGATAACCCATGCAAAAACGGGGCGCCGGATGAAGAAATGGGCCATGGCAGTCCTGCCTTACCTTTTACGAGCTTCGACCGAGGGTTTCGTGCTCATGCTTATTTCGAGGGGGCGGCGGCAGGCGGAGCTTGCTGCGGCAGAACAACGATACCGCGATCGTCGATGGTTACTTCCACCGGCGCGACAGTTGCGCCGTCGGCAATCCACTGGAAGCCGTCCACGATGAGCTTGTCGCCATCCTTGACGTTTTCCATCACCAGCCAGGCGTTGTTGGATTGCTGGCTGGACGGGAAGGTGCGGGTTTCCACCTTGTTTTCCGCCGAGACGAACTTTGCGGTCAGTTCGCCATTGGCATTGCGGCTTGCCGCGCGCTGAGGAATGCGGAAGCCCTTCTCCTTGCCGATGGTCAGCGTGGCGCGAACATAGGTGCCGGGAAGCAGAAGATCATCCGGATTGTCGAAGAGGGCGCGAATGGAGAAAGTGCCGGTTGTTTCGCTCACCGCCATGTCCGACATGTCGATCTTGCCGTCATGTTTGTATTCGGTGCCGTCTTCCAGCGTCAGATGAATGCCGGTTTCCTTTGTATCGCCGCCGAGTTGGCCCGACGAAATCGCATTTTTCAGACGCAGAAGATTGATGCTGGATTCCATCAGATCGATATAGATCGGATCGATGCGGCGTAGCGTCGTCAAAGCCGTCGTCTGGTTTGCCGTCACCACGTTGCCGATGCTGAAAGCGGTGGCGCTGGTGATGCCATCGAAAGGCGCGCGAACCTTGGTGAGATCGAGATTGATTTCAGCCGTTTCCAGCGCCGCCTTGGTCTGGGCCACGTCGGCCTGTGCCTGCAGCAGCGTAACCTTGGCGTTTTCATATTCGATCTGCGTTGCGCCGCTGTTGACCAGCCGTTCGTAGCGGGCAAGGTTCGCCTCGGCGCTTGGAACGCTGGCTTCGGCCTTCGCCACGCTTGCCTTGGCCTGCGCCACTTCCGCCAGATAGGTGTTGTCTTCGATCTGGTAGAGAACGTCGCCCTGCTTGACTTCGCTGCCTTCCTTGAAGGGAATTTCGCGGATGATGCCGGTGACGCGCGGACGAATCTCGGCCGTCTGGAACGCGCTGGCGCGACCGGGAAGCACTGTTGTCAGAGGATATTCGCTGCTCTTCATCATGATGATGCTGACCGGAGACGGCGGACGCTCGGCACCCTGACCGGCGGTCTGGCTGCTCTCGCCGCCATCGCTGCATCCTGCCAGGACCGCGGTTACACACAAAGAAGCAAATAGGGGTAAAATACGTCGGCTCATTGTTCTTCCCTGCGTATCGGTCGCATTCAACTATAAGCGCAATGTCGCTCGGCGGATGCGTGCCCGGGAGGAACGGTTAAGACGGGAAAG